>NZ_CP020880.1:0-611083 GCF_002157855.1 Sutcliffiella horikoshii
ATGCTGAATCCGAAGTATACATTCGACACATTTGTCATCGGTTCTGGAAACAGGTTTGCCCATGCCGCATCTTTAGCAGTGGCAGAAGCCCCGGCTAAAGCCTATAATCCTCTATTTATTTATGGGGGAGTAGGATTAGGAAAAACTCACTTAATGCATGCAATCGGCCATTATGTTATTGAGCATAATCCTGCAGCAAAGGTGGTCTATTTATCATCTGAAAAATTCACCAATGAATTCATTAATTCCATCCGGGACAACAAGGCTGTCGATTTTCGCAATAAATATCGAAATGTAGATGTGTTGCTTATTGATGATATTCAGTTCCTTGCCGGAAAAGAACAAACCCAGGAAGAATTTTTCCATACATTCAATACATTGCACGAAGAAAGCAAACAAATTGTCATCTCCAGTGACAGGCCTCCAAAAGAGATTCCGACATTGGAAGACCGCCTGAGATCCCGCTTCGAATGGGGGCTGATTACAGACATCACACCACCAGATTTGGAAACCCGTATTGCTATCCTGCGTAAGAAGGCAAAAGCAGAAGGGCTGGATATTCCAAATGAAGTGATGCTTTACATTGCCAATCAAATTGATTCCAATATTCGTGAACTCGAAGGGGCGCTCATCAGAGTGGTTGCCTATTCTTCCTTGATCAATAAGGATATTAATGCTGATTTGGCGGCAGAAGCACTAAAAGACATCATCCCAAGCTCTAGACCAAGAGTGGTAACCATTCATGACATTCAACGGACCGTTGGTGAAGAATACAATGTGAAGTTAGAGGATTTCAAAGCAAAGAAGCGAACTAAATCGATTGCTTTCCCTCGACAAATCGCCATGTATTTATCAAGGGAACTTACGGATTATTCTTTGCCTAAAATAGGAGAGGAATTTGGAGGTCGAGATCATACAACGGTTATTCATGCCCATGAAAAGATCTCCAATCTCGTAAAAACAGATACAAACTTGCAAAAACAAATACAATCTATTGCTGATTCTTTAAAAAGTTAAATAGAACAATAGTGGAAACTGTGTATAAGTGGTGCTTGGTTAAACACAGGTTATTCACATGTGGATATCTACTCTTTGTAACAAAAAAGAGACTTATCCACATAATCACAGCCCCTACTATTACTTCTACTAGTTTTTTATTAATAAATATATATAAATAGACCTGCCCATTAAGGAGGATTACGATGAAATTTATTATCCAACGCGACAAGCTGGTTCAAAGCGTTCAAGACGTACTAAAAGCGGTCTCTTCCCGGACAACCATTCCCATTTTGACTGGAATAAAGATTGTTGCTACAGAAGAAGGTGTTACTCTTACTGGAAGTGACTCTGATATCTCTATTGAATCTTTCATTCCTTGTGAAGAAGATGGATCTGAAAATGTTGAAGTAAAAACAGCTGGAAGCGTTGTGCTGCAAGCCCGTTTCTTTAGTGAGATCATTAAAAAACTTCCAATGGATACAGTCGAAATCGAGGTACAGAACCAATATGTAACGACCATCCGTTCTGGTAAATCAGAATTCAACCTAAACGGTCAGGATGCTGCAGAATACCCGCACCTGCCACAAGTTGAGGAACAAAACGTATTCCGTGTTCCAACAGATCTACTGAAAAATATTATTCGACAAACAGTCTTTGCGGTGTCCACCTCAGAAACACGCCCTATCTTGACAGGTGTAAACTGGAAGCTTGAAAACCATGAACTTATCTGTATTGCAACAGATAGCCACCGCTTGGCTTTACGCAAAGCGAAGGTAGAAGCGGAAAACAACATTACGTGCAATGTCGTCATTCCGGGTAAGAGTTTGAATGAATTAAATAAAATTTTAGATGATACGAACGAATTGCTTGATATCGTTGTGACAGAGAACCAAGTGTTATTTAAAGCAAAGAATATCCTTTTCTTCTCACGTCTGCTTGATGGAAACTATCCGGATACGTCCAGATTGATTCCAGCTGAAAGCAAAACAGATATCACAGTAACAACGAAGGAGTTCCTGCAGGCGATCGATCGTGCGAGCCTACTTGCAAGAGAGGGACGAAATAATGTAGTTAAGCTTGCGACTCTAGAGTCTGATACACTTGAGGTTTCCTCTAACTCCCCAGAAGTCGGAAAAGTAGTGGAACAAATACAAAGCAATTCCATCGACGGAGAAGAGCTGAAAATTTCTTTTAGCGCAAAATATATGATGGATGCATTAAAGGCACTTGAAGGCAACGAGATCTTAATTAATTTCACTGGTGCAATGAGGCCGTTTGTCATCAAAACATTACATGATGATTCCATGCTTCAACTTATCCTGCCAGTCAGAACGTACTAATAAACATAAGCCCTGAAAGCTACTAGTGACATTCCTAGTGGCTTTCTTTTCTATATGGAGAAGTTCTAGTACAATAGGAAGTAGACAATAAGGGAATAGTAAAAGAAATTATGATCCCTAAAAAGAAAGTGAGCGCGAAATAATGACAGAAATTCAAATATCAACAGAAATGATTACCCTTGGACAATTTTTAAAATTGGCCGATGTCATCCAATCAGGCGGAATGGCAAAATGGTTTCTTTCAGAATATGAAGTAAAAGTGAACGGAGAGCTTGAAGACAGAAGAGGAAGAAAACTGAAGGTTCAGGATGTAATTGAAATAGAAGGTCATGGAAAATATGTCGTTGTTTCCTGATGAGTTGGTGATACGGATTGTATATTGAAGAATTGACGTTGAGACACTATCGCAATTATGAAAGTTTGCATGCCGTTTTTGAAGACGGTGTGAATGTCATTTTAGGAGAAAATGCGCAAGGAAAGACAAATGTGATGGAATCCATCTATGTATTGGCGATGGCAAAATCACACAGGACGTCCAATGATAAAGATCTTATCAGATGGGACGAAGAGTATGGTAAAATAGAAGGTAGGATACATAAACGGAATGGAGAGTTGCCGCTGCAACTAGTCATCAGTAAAAAAGGGAAAAAAGCAAAGATCAATCATATTGAACAAACCAAGTTAAGTCAGTATATCGGAAATATGAATATTGTCATGTTTGCACCTGAGGATCTTACGCTTGTAAAAGGTAGTCCTCAGGTGAGACGACGTTTTATAGATATGGAACTTGGTCAGGTTTCACCTCGGTATATGCATGACCTGTCAAGGTACCAAAAAGTACTTCAGCAGCGCAATCACTACTTAAAGCAGTTACAGACGAGAAAGCAAAAAGATGAAACCATGCTGTTTGTATTAACAGAGCAGCTTATTGAATTGGCTGCGAGCGTGACGGAAAAGAGGCAGGAGTTTGTGCAATTGCTGCAAAGCTGGGCTCAGCCAATTCATAAAAGCATCAGCCGTGGTTTAGAAGAATTGACTATTATCTACAAACCATCCATTGATTATGTATCAGAAACAACAAACTTGTCGAAAATGATAGAAGCATATAACGAAAAGTTTGATAAAATAAAAGATAGAGAAATTGAAAGAGGCGTGACACTATTTGGTCCCCATCGTGATGACCTGCTCTTTCAAGTGAACGGAAAAGATGTACAGACATTCGGGTCACAAGGACAACAGCGCACGACAGCACTGTCGCTGAAACTTGCTGAAATAGATCTTATTCACTCGGTAGTAGGGGAATATCCCATACTGCTCCTTGATGACGTATTATCTGAGCTAGATGATTATCGACAGTCCCATCTCTTAAACACCATTCAGGGAAAGGTCCAAACCTTCGTTACAACAACGAGTGTGGATGGAATCGACCACCAAACGCTGAAACAAGCGGCTACGTATGAAGTGGTCTCGGGTACGATCAAGAAACGAAATTGAGGTGAAGGCTCATGTATTTGCATATTGGAGAAGAAGTGATGGTGCGCGCTTCTAAAATTATCGCTATTTTAGATCGCAGGCTCCTGCAATCCGACTGGAAAGATACCTTGCCGGAAGTAGCGGACAAATCCATCAAAAATATCAGTAAACATGACATCAAATCAATCGTGATTACCGAAGAAAACATATACCTTTCCCCCCTAGCCTCAACAACCTTGAAAAAAAGAATGGATACCTCGATGGAGGAGTTGCTCTTTTAGAGAAACTGCCTGTTATATTTGCGTTTGTTGCCTATAGGGACACCCCCCGCCAACAAATAACGAAGTCTATTGTGTAGAAATAAAAAGTGAAGGTGATAGATATGACGATGGACCAAAAAGAATTGCAAGAAAACAGCTATGATGAAAGTAATATACAGGTACTTGAAGGCCTTGAAGCCGTAAGAAAGCGACCAGGTATGTACATCGGTTCCACCAGTGCCAAGGGTTTGCATCACTTAGTGTGGGAGATTGTCGATAATAGTATCGATGAAGCTTTGGCAGGATATTGCTCTGAGATCAATGTTATCGTCGAAAAAGACAACAGCATTACTGTAAAAGATAATGGCCGTGGTATTCCAGTCGGGATACATGAAAAAATGGGTCGTCCTGCAGTAGAAGTAATCATGACGGTACTTCATGCAGGAGGAAAATTCGGCGGTGGCGGTTATAAAGTTTCAGGAGGTCTGCACGGGGTTGGAGCATCCGTTGTAAATGCCCTTTCTTCTGAGCTTAAGATCTATGTCCATCGTGATGGCAAAATTCATTACCAGCAATTTAATAAAGGGGTACCGAATGAGGACCTTAAAATAATCGGCGAAACGGATGTAACAGGAACGATTATTCATTTTGTTCCCGATGAAGAGATTTTCACTGAAACAAAAGAATATGACTACGATACGTTAGCACACCGTCTACGTGAGCTTGCGTTCTTAAATAAAGGAATACGCATCACCATTGAAGATAAGCGGGAAGAAACACCGAAAAAGAATGAATACCACTACGAGGGCGGTATCGCTTCATATGTAGAGCATTTAAACCGAACAAAAGAAGTCATTCATGAGGAAGTTGTTTTTGTAGAGGGAGAAAAGGACGGCATCTCCATCGAAGTGGCACTACAGTACAATGATAGCTACACAAGCAATCTGTACTCTTTTGCCAACAACATCAGCACCTATGAGGGTGGAACGCATGAATCAGGCTTTAAAACAGCATTGACGAGAGTTATTAATGACTATGCCCGCAAGAACAATATTTTCAAAGATGCGGACAGCAACCTGACAGGGGAAGATGTTCGTGAAGGCTTGACGGCTATCGTTTCCATCAAGCATCCAGATCCACAGTTTGAAGGCCAAACGAAAACCAAATTAGGAAACAGTGAAGCAAGAACGGTTACGGATTCTGTTTTTACGGAAAAATTCGAAGGCTTCCTTCTTGAAAATCCTTCCGCAGCAAGGAAAATTGTGGAAAAAGGATTGATGGCTTCCCGAGCAAGAATGGCAGCCAAGAAGGCAAGAGAACTTACAAGAAGAAAAAGTGCATTGGAAATCTCCAGTCTTCCTGGTAAATTGGCGGACTGCTCCTCTAAAGATCCATCTATCAGCGAAATATATGTGGTAGAGGGAGATTCTGCAGGAGGATCAGCTAAGCAAGGCCGAGACCGTCACTTCCAGGCAATCCTGCCGTTACGCGGAAAAATCATTAACGTTGAAAAGGCGCGTCTTGACAAAATTTTATCCAACAATGAGGTTCGTGCCATCATCACGGCTCTTGGAACTGGAATTGGAGAGGATTTTGACATTTCCCGTGCTCGTTACCATAAAATCGTGATCATGACGGATGCTGATGTCGATGGCGCTCATATTAGAACGCTATTATTGACATTCTTCTACCGTTACATGCGCCAAATCATCGAACATGGATATATCTACATTGCCCAGCCACCACTATACAAAATACAGCAGGGCAAAAAGATCGAGTACGCTTATAATGACCGTCAGCTGGAAGAAATTCTTGCGACTATGTCGGATCAGCCAAAAGCCGGTATCCAGCGCTATAAAGGATTAGGGGAGATGAACCCTGAACAGCTTTGGGAAACAACCATGGATCCAGTATCTAGAACATTGCTTCAGGTAAGCCTGCAAGATGCAATTGAAGCGGATGAAACATTCGAGATTCTAATGGGGGATAAAGTAGAGCCAAGAAGAAACTTTATCCAAGACAATGCCCGTTATGTAAAAAATCTGGATATCTAATTTCAGAATCCAATAAAAAAAGCGGGGTAGTGTCATGCTATCCTGTCTTTTACATAGAGAAGAGCGAAAGCGAATGTAGTCTTGAACTCACATTTCGCAAGGAGGTTCGTTATTATGTCTGAGAGGTCCTCAGTTAAAGAAATAAATATCAGTCAGGAAATGAAAACATCCTTCCTGGACTATGCCATGAGTGTAATCGTATCTCGTGCCCTGCCGGATGTACGAGACGGATTGAAACCTGTACATCGACGTATTTTGTACGCAATGAATGATTTAGGAATGACAGCGGATAAAGCCTATAAAAAGTCCGCCCGTATCGTAGGGGAAGTAATCGGGAAGTACCATCCACATGGTGACTCCGCGGTTTATGACACGATGGTACGTATGGCGCAAGACTTTAACTTCCGTTACATGCTGATCGATGGCCACGGAAACTTCGGATCTGTCGATGGAGACGCAGCAGCTGCCATGCGTTATACCGAAGCAAGAATGTCGAAAATCTCTATGGAGATACTTCGCGATATCAATAAAGACACCATTGACTATCAAGATAACTATGATGGTTCCGAGAGAGAGCCGGTTGTACTGCCTGCACGTTTTCCAAACTTGCTTGTAAACGGTGCTTCCGGTATCGCGGTCGGGATGGCAACCAATATCCCACCTCATCAGCTAGGAGAAATCATTGACGGAGTACTTGCTGTTAGTAAGGACCCTGACATTACCATTCCCGAGTTAATGGAAATCATTCCTGGGCCAGACTTCCCTACGGCAGGTCAAATTCTGGGCAGAAGCGGAATCAGAAGAGCCTATGAAACGGGCCGCGGATCTATCACGGTTCGTGCGAAAGTGGAAATCGAAACAAAACCGAATGGCAGAGAAGTCATTCTTGTTCACGAACTTCCTTACCAAGTTAATAAGGCAAAACTGATTGAAAAAATTGCGGATCTTGTTCGTGATAAGAAAATAGAAGGCATCTCTGACTTGCGCGATGAATCAGACCGTAATGGTATGCGTATCGTCATGGAAGTCAAAAAAGATGCAAATGCTAATGTCCTTTTAAATAATTTATACAAACAGACTTCCCTTCAAACAAGCTTCGGTATCAACCTGCTTGCACTAGTAAACGGGGAACCGAAAGTATTAAACCTGAAACAATGTCTGTATTACTACCTGGAACATCAAAAAGTCGTAATCAAGCGTCGTACGGCATTTGAATTGCGTAAAGCGGAAGCAAGAGCACACATCTTAGAAGGTCTGCGCATTGCCTTAGATCACTTGGATGCGGTTATCACCTTGATCCGTAGCTCCCAAACGGCTGATATTGCCCGTGAAGGATTAATGACCGAATTCTCTCTATCTGAGAAACAAGCACAGGCTATACTAGACATGCGTCTACAACGTCTAACTGGCTTAGAGCGTGAAAAGATAGAAGAAGAATACCAAGGACTTATGCAGCTTATTGCTGAACTAAAAGCCATTCTTGCAGATGAAGAGAAAGTACTTGAAATTATCCGTGAGGAACTAACAGAAGTTAAAGAACGTTTCAACGATACTCGCCGTACTGAAATAATGGTTGGCGGCTTTGAAAATATTGAAGATGAGGATTTAATTCCACGTCAAAATGTCGTGATCACCCTTACGCATAATGGCTATATTAAGCGTCTGCCTCTTTCCACGTACCGCAGCCAGCGACGAGGAGGTCGAGGAATTCAAGGGATGGGAACCAACGAAAATGACTTTGTTGAACATCTATTGACCACTTCCACTCACGATACGCTGTTATTCTTTACAAACAAAGGGAAAGTGTACCGAGCAAAAGGTTACGAAATCCCAGAATTCAGCCGTACAGCAAAAGGAATTCCAATTATCAACTTGCTTGAGGTGGAAAAAGGTGAATGGGTCAACGCCATTATCCCGGTGGAAGACTTTGTGGATGACTGGTATTTATTCTTTACAACCAAGCATGGAATATCCAAGCGTTCTCCGCTATCTCAATTCGCCAATATCCGTAAAGGCGGTCTGATTGCACTAGGATTACGTGAAAGCGATGAGTTAATCTCCGTAAAATTAACTGATGGCACGAAAGAAATGATCATCGGAACGAAAAACGGAATGCTCATTCGATTCCATGAAACGGACGTACGCTCAATGGGTAGAACGGCAACGGGAGTAAAAGGAATCTCCATTTCCGAAAATGATGAAGTGGTAGGAATGGAACTTCTTGATGAAGGCCTTGATGTGTTGGTTGTAACCAAAAACGGTTACGGTAAACGTACTCCGGCAGAAGAGTACCGTGTCCAAAGCCGTGGAGGAAAAGGAATTAAAACATGTAACATTACCGATCGTAACGGTGAGCTTGTTTCTGTTAAGACCGTAACCACTGAAGAAGACCTAATGCTGATCACCGCAAGTGGCGTTCTGATTCGTATGTCTGTCGATGGAATCTCGCAAATGGGTCGAAACACCCAGGGAGTGAAGCTTATTCGTCTTGCAGAGAACGAATTTGTGACAACAGTCGCAAGAGTGGATAAAGAAGAAGAGCCAGAAGATGGTACGGAAGATACAGAAATGGAAGAAGGAATTTCCACAGAAGAAGTCGAAGAATAAGAAGAGCAAAGTAAATGATCAACTCTAAGAGAGGGGCACTTTCATGTGTTCCTCTTTGTTTATAAGGAGAGAGCGTTCATGTTAGTGAAAACCGAACAGTTGGTGGAAGGATGTATTCTGGCACAAGAAATAAAAGCACTCACTTCAAAGCCGATTATGCCCAAGAGAACCGTCCTGACAAACCAACACATTGAAATATTAGAATCTTTCTTAGTGGAAAAAGTAGAAATAGAAGCATTCCTTTCCAACGGCCAGCCATTCAATCCTCAATTATTAACGATGATTGAAGATAAGCCAAAAGAAGATTCCTTCCTGCAGATGTACTTAAAGGCAACCCAAGCTTACAAAAAAATGTATGAAGCATGGGGATCAGGAGCACCGATTGACTATAGTGCCGTGCGAAAAACAATCATTCCTTTAATTGAAAAATCCCTTCACTATCAAGAAGAAGTCTTCTCCCTTTATCATTACACCAATGAAGAAGACTATATCCATCATCATTCTGTGGCCGTGGCCATCATAGCATCTGCAATCGCAAAGTCACTTGGCTATAAAAAGAAAGACATCATTCAAGTGGGCATAGCAGGTTTCTTAATGGATTGCGGGATGTCGCGCATCGATCAGAAAATCTTAAAAAATGTTGCGGTCCTGAGGAAAGAGGAGTTTGCGCAAATAAAGGAACACCCTATCTTCAGTTACCAAATGGTAAGCAAACAACCGGTTATTCAAGATGAAATAAAACTAGCTGTATTGCAGCATCATGAACGCTACGATAAAACGGGTTACCCTTTTGGCCTATCAGAAGACAAAATACATACTTACACGAAGATACTGGCAGTAGCAGACGTATTTCATGCAATGACATCACCAAGGAAGTATCGTAGTAAGCAATCGCCGTTTAAAGTAATCGAGCAACTTAAACATGAAACCTTT
Source organism: Sutcliffiella horikoshii (assembly GCF_002157855.1). Classification (NCBI taxonomy): domain Bacteria; kingdom Bacillati; phylum Bacillota; class Bacilli; order Caryophanales; family Bacillaceae; genus Sutcliffiella; species Sutcliffiella horikoshii. The sequence continues at coordinate 9,667 of NZ_CP020880.1, forward strand.
GGCAAGTATGATCTCTCTATTGTTCAAGCTCTTACTTCTAATGTATGCAGCTTCAGCATTGGCGACAAAGTGAAGCTCTCCAACAATAAAGTTGCAGAGGTCGCCTTTATCGACCCGCAATATCCATCCAGGCCGATGGTGAGAGAAATCGAATCAGATCAATTCTTTACATTGAGTCAAGAATTAGATATCTATATAGAAGAAGTTTTAAAATAACTCCATTTCTATTTAACTCAGTACAGAAGAACGAGGGAAATCTAATAGGTTTCCTTCGTGTTTAACGTTTCAAAGAAGAAAATAAAAATATATTAAAAAAGTAATTGCATCCCTATTCCACCCGTGCTATAATCAATCAAGTCAGCAACGACAACGAGTTGCATCTTACATAACTATCGAAAAAAGATAATAAAAAGATGTTGACTCAAAACGAAATAAATGATATATTAGTGAAGTCGCTTTTGAAAGGCGTCAACACAAAAGAGTTCTTTGAAAACTAAACAAAACAACAGCGTCATAACGTCGGTTCTACGGAACACGACAAATGATTTAAGTAAGACAAGCTAGCAAATTTTGAGCAAAAGCTCAGACTCTTTATTGGAGAGTTTGATCCTGGCTCAGGACGAACGCTGGCGGCGTGCCTAATACATGCAAGTCGAGCGGACCTTTTAAAAGCTTGCTTTTGAAAGGTCAGCGGCGGACGGGTGAGTAACACGTGGGCAACCTGCCTGTAAGACTGGGATAACTTCGGGAAACCGGAGCTAATACCGGATAATATAAGGAACCTCCTGGTTCTTTATTGAAAGATGGTTTCGGCTATCACTTACAGATGGGCCCGCGGCGCATTAGCTAGTTGGTGAGGTAACGGCTCACCAAGGCGACGATGCGTAGCCGACCTGAGAGGGTGATCGGCCACACTGGGACTGAGACACGGCCCAGACTCCTACGGGAGGCAGCAGTAGGGAATCTTCCACAATGGACGAAAGTCTGATGGAGCAACGCCGCGTGAGCGATGAAGGCCTTCGGGTCGTAAAGCTCTGTTGTTAGGGAAGAACAAGTGCGAGAGTAACTGCTCGCACCTTGACGGTACCTAACCAGAAAGCCACGGCTAACTACGTGCCAGCAGCCGCGGTAATACGTAGGTGGCAAGCGTTGTCCGGAATTATTGGGCGTAAAGCGCGCGCAGGTGGTCCTTTAAGTCTGATGTGAAAGCCCACGGCTCAACCGTGGAGGGTCATTGGAAACTGGGGGACTTGAGTGCAGAAGAGGAAAGTGGAATTCCAAGTGTAGCGGTGAAATGCGTAGAGATTTGGAGGAACACCAGTGGCGAAGGCGACTTTCTGGTCTGTAACTGACACTGAGGCGCGAAAGCGTGGGGAGCAAACAGGATTAGATACCCTGGTAGTCCACGCCGTAAACGATGAGTGCTAAGTGTTAGAGGGTTTCCGCCCTTTAGTGCTGCAGCTAACGCATTAAGCACTCCGCCTGGGGAGTACGGTCGCAAGACTGAAACTCAAAGGAATTGACGGGGGCCCGCACAAGCGGTGGAGCATGTGGTTTAATTCGAAGCAACGCGAAGAACCTTACCAGGTCTTGACATCCTCTGACACTCCTAGAGATAGGACGTTCCCCTTCGGGGGACAGAGTGACAGGTGGTGCATGGTTGTCGTCAGCTCGTGTCGTGAGATGTTGGGTTAAGTCCCGCAACGAGCGCAACCCTTGATCTTAGTTGCCAGCATTCAGTTGGGCACTCTAAGGTGACTGCCGGTGACAAACCGGAGGAAGGTGGGGATGACGTCAAATCATCATGCCCCTTATGACCTGGGCTACACACGTGCTACAATGGACGGTACAAAGGGCAGCAAAACCGCGAGGTCGAGCCAATCCCATAAAACCGTTCTCAGTTCGGATTGCAGGCTGCAACTCGCCTGCATGAAGCCGGAATCGCTAGTAATCGCGGATCAGCATGCCGCGGTGAATACGTTCCCGGGCCTTGTACACACCGCCCGTCACACCACGAGAGTTTGTAACACCCGAAGTCGGTGGGGTAACCTTTTGGAGCCAGCCGCCTAAGGTGGGACAGATGATTGGGGTGAAGTCGTAACAAGGTAGCCGTATCGGAAGGTGCGGCTGGATCACCTCCTTTCTAAGGAATGTACGCTTGTTGTTTTGTTTAGTTTTGAGAGATCTCTCTCATAGATAGTCGGGGCCTATAGCTCAGCTGGTTAGAGCGCACGCCTGATAAGCGTGAGGTCGGTGGTTCGAGTCCACTTAGGCCCACCATTTTTTAATTATAGAACTTTTATGGGGCCTTAGCTCAGCTGGGAGAGCGCCTGCTTTGCACGCAGGAGGTCAGCGGTTCGATCCCGCTAGGCTCCACCAAGATTTTTTCACATCGTGAAAATAATCATCCATTGACAATTCTTACGAATTGTCCCAGTTGTTCCTTGAAAACTAGATAATGTAACTAATATCAAGATATTCACAGAATATCGTTCATCTTAGTAATTTTCTTTATAGATATCATCGCTGATATCGACACATGACCATATTGGTCAACGGTTAAGTTATTAAGGGCGCACGGTGGATGCCTTGGCACTAGGAGCCGATGAAGGACGGGACTAACACCGATATGCTTCGGGGAGCTGTAAGTAAGCTTTGATCCGGAGATTTCCGAATGGGGAAACCCACTGCTCGTAATGGAGCAGTATCCTTATCTGAATACATAGGGTATGGAAGGCAGACCCGGGGAACTGAAACATCTTAGTACCCGGAGGAAGAGAAAGCAAACGCGATTTCCTGAGTAGCGGCGAGCGAAACGGAATTAGCCCAAACCAAGAGGCTTGCCTCTTGGGGTTGTAGGACACTCAACATGGAGTTACAAAGGAACGGGGTAAATGAAGCGATCTGGAAAGGTCCGTCATAGAAGGTAAAAACCCTGTAGTTGAAACTTCGTTCCCTCCTGAGTGGATCCTGAGTACGGCGGGACACGAGAAATCCCGTCGGAAGCAGGGAGGACCATCTCCCAAGGCTAAATACTCCCTAGTGACCGATAGTGAACCAGTACCGTGAGGGAAAGGTGAAAAGCACCCCGGAAGGGGAGTGAAATAGATCCTGAAACCGTGTGCCTACAAGTAGTTAGAGCCCGTTAATGGGTGATAGCGTGCCTTTTGTAGAATGAACCGGCGAGTTACGATTACGTGCAAGGTTAAGTCGATGAGACGGAGCCGTAGCGAAAGCGAGTCTGAATAGGGCGCATGAGTACGTGGTCGTAGACCCGAAACCAGGTGATCTACCCATGTCCAGGGTGAAGTTCAGGTAACACTGAATGGAGGCCCGAACCGACTCACGTTGAAAAGTGAGCGGATGAGGTGTGGGTAGGGGTGAAATGCCAATCGAACCTGGAGATAGCTGGTTCTCTCCGAAATAGCTTTAGGGCTAGCCTCATGTGTTAGAGTCTTGGAGGTAGAGCACTGATTGGACTAGGGGTCCTCATCGGATTACCGAATTCAGTCAAACTCCGAATGCCAAAGACTTATCCATGGGAGTCAGACTGCGAGTGATAAGATCCGTAGTCAAGAGGGAAACAGCCCAGACCGCCAGCTAAGGTCCCCAAGTATACGTTAAGTGGAAAAGGATGTGGAGTTGCTTAGACAACCAGGATGTTGGCTTAGAAGCAGCCACCATTTAAAGAGTGCGTAATAGCTCACTGGTCGAGTGACTCTGCGCCGAAAATGTACCGGGGCTAAACGTATCACCGAAGCTGCGGACTGTTCTTACGAACAGTGGTAGGAGAGCGTTCTAAGGGCGTTGAAGCTAGACCGTAAGGACTGGTGGAGCGCTTAGAAGTGAGAATGCCGGTATGAGTAGCGAAAGAAGGGTGAGAATCCCTTCCACCGAATGCCTAAGGTTTCCTGAGGAAGGCTCGTCCGCTCAGGGTTAGTCGGGACCTAAGCCGAGGCCGAAAGGCGTAGGCGATGGATAACAGGTTGATATTCCTGTACCACCTCCACTCCGTTTGAGCAATGGGGGGACGCAGAAGGATAGGGTAAGCGCGCTGTTGGATATGCGCGTCTAAGCAGTAAGGCTGAGAAGTAGGCAAATCCGCTTCTCATTAAGGCTGAGCTGTGATAGCGAGGGAAATATAGTACCGAAGTTCCTGATTTCACACTGCCAAGAAAAGCCTCTAGCGAGGAGTATGGTGCCCGTACCGCAAACCGACACAGGTAGGCGAGGAGAGAATCCTAAGGTGAGCGAGAGAACTCTGGTTAAGGAACTCGGCAAAATGACCCCGTAACTTCGGGAGAAGGGGTGCTCTGTTAGGGTGTTAAAGCCCGAGAGAGCCGCAGTGAATAGGCCCAGGCGACTGTTTAGCAAAAACACAGGTCTCTGCGAAGCCGTAAGGCGAAGTATAGGGGCTGACGCCTGCCCGGTGCTGGAAGGTTAAGGGGAGAGGTTAGCGCAAGCGAAGCTTTGAACCGAAGCCCCAGTAAACGGCGGCCGTAACTATAACGGTCCTAAGGTAGCGAAATTCCTTGTCGGGTAAGTTCCGACCCGCACGAAAGGCGTAACGATCTGGGCACTGTCTCAACCAGAGACTCGGTGAAATTATAGTACCTGTGAAGATGCAGGTTACCCGCGACAGGACGGAAAGACCCCGTGGAGCTTTACTGTAGCCTGATATTGAATTTTGGTACAGCTTGTACAGGATAGGTAGGAGCCTGAGAAGCCGGAGCGCTAGCTTCGGTGGAGGCGTCGGTGGGATACTACCCTGGCTGTATTGAAATTCTAACCCGCAGCCCTTATCGGGCTGGGAGACAGTGTCAGGTGGGCAGTTTGACTGGGGCGGTCGCCTCCTAAAGAGTAACGGAGGCGCCCAAAGGTTCCCTCAGAATGGTTGGAAATCATTCGCAGAGTGTAAAGGCACAAGGGAGCTTGACTGCGAGACCTACAAGTCGAGCAGGGACGAAAGTCGGGCTTAGTGATCCGGTGGTTCCGCATGGAAGGGCCATCGCTCAACGGATAAAAGCTACCCCGGGGATAACAGGCTTATCTCCCCCAAGAGTCCACATCGACGGGGAGGTTTGGCACCTCGATGTCGGCTCATCGCATCCTGGGGCTGTAGTCGGTCCCAAGGGTTGGGCTGTTCGCCCATTAAAGCGGTACGCGAGCTGGGTTCAGAACGTCGTGAGACAGTTCGGTCCCTATCCGTCGTGGGCGCAGGAAATTTGAGAGGAGCTGTCCTTAGTACGAGAGGACCGGGATGGACGCACCGCTGGTGTACCAGTTGTCTTGCCAAAGGCATAGCTGGGTAGCTACGTGCGGACGGGATAAGTGCTGAAAGCATCTAAGCATGAAGCCCCCCTCAAGATGAGATTTCCTTTTGCTTCGGCAAGTAAGATCCCTGAAAGATGATCAGGTAGATAGGTTCGAGGTGGAAGCGTGGCGACACGTGCAGCTGACGAATACTAATCGATCGAGGACTTAACCCAATAAGTATCGAAATAAGTGAACGATATGAATATCTTGATAGAACACATTATCTAGTTTTGAAGGATCAACCTTCAACTGAATATGTCTGGTAATGATGGCGAAGAGGTCACACCCGTTCCCATACCGAACACGGAAGTTAAGCTCTTCAGCGCCGATGGTAGTTGGGGGATCTCCCCCTGTGAGAGTAGGACGTTGCCAGGCAAATTGATAGAAAACCAGTGCTTATTAGTTTAGGAGCTGGTTTTTTTGTGTTTTCTTTTAGCATGCATAATTACATAGATGCCCCCCATGCCGTCTAGTTGCCCTTACCATGCCCCCCTATGCCTCCCTGTCAATTCCAAACATATTCAACAAATACCCGTGCAAGTAAAAAGGGATTTTATCAGAAGCGATATTAAGGAAGTGATTAATTAAAGAAAGATCACTACTGTTAAAAGTATGGAGCAGCTCACCCCACCACTCTGTTTCATACCGACAGATCATGCTTAAGTTATATAACAACAGATAATGTGAGAGTATTTCCGGGAAAAAGGTTAACTGTTCTTTTTTCCTTGGGATATATAGCGCACACTTTTCATGGTTATATAACAGTGGTGAGTATTGGCAAGGTCTATTGTTTTCAACCTCGTTAAAGAGAATAGCATCGTCTTTTACGGAGTTAAAAACAAAGGAAGTTTGTTTTTGGAAGTGCTGTATGAATCGGTCTTTTGTCATTTTGTAGTCATCTAAAATGGATTGCGGCACTTGTATAACGCTATCTCCAACTTTCCCAACTGCTAAAAAAGGCGTTTTATTTTTAGTGATTTTAATGGTTGTTTCTAGTTCAGGAATGGAAAAGAGTAAATCCCGCATGGAGTACTTTGTTCCTTCTATTTGTTTCACATGGAACATTTTGTCGCTAAAGTGCGAAAAGAGGCCGTTTTTCTGGACTTTCACTTCATCTTGTAAAAATTCATAGCTTTGTTTCTTCCGTTTTCTTGTGGAAACCCCATGTGCCAATACAGATGTAGATTCTGGATAGGAAGGATCAACCGTTAACAAACAGGCCTTGATTAATTGAACCATTCCGTAAAACATGAGAACGGGTTTGATGGAAGTGGGCGTATTATTGGATTGTTGAAGGTAGGTCAGTCCATGTTCCACATAGTAAATAAAGCTATATGCATTGTTGTAGCTTTTTTGTTCAAATTGTTCAATTTGTTGTTTTTGGTAACTGGACTTTAGCAGTTTCTGGGCGGTTTCCACCGATTGAAATGGGTAAAATAAATGTAAGTATGGCGCTGTCAATGACTCCACGTCCTCATAGGAAATATTATAGTTAGAATAATTAGAAAAAATAAACTTATGTTACTGTCCTTGACAGTATTTTGTCCAGTTGATACTCTACTATAAATATTATCGAGAATAAGAAGGGGGAAAATTTTGTCATGTGGGAAAATAAATTTGCTAAAGAAGGTTTAACATTTGATGATGTTCTTTTAGTTCCATCCAAGTCTGAGGTTTTACCAAGGGATGTAGATTTGAAAGTGAAGTTGACCGAAACATTGCAATTAAACATTCCGATTATCAGTGCAGGGATGGATACAGTGACAGAAGCAGAGATGGCGATTGCGATGGCACGCCAAGGAGGCTTAGGTATTATTCACAAAAATATGTCCATTGAACAGCAGGCAGAGCAAGTGGATAAGGTGAAGCGTTCTGAGCGTGGCGTTATTACGGATCCGTTCTTCTTGACTCCTGAACATCAAGTGTTTGATGCGGAACACCTTATGGGGAAATACAGAATATCTGGAGTTCCTATCGTCAATAACAACGAAGAACTAAAATTGGTTGGTATTTTGACAAACCGTGATCTTCGATTCATTCAGGATTTCTCGATTCCCATTTCAGATGTCATGACAAAAGAAAACCTCGTAACTGCTTCTGTAGGAACCACATTAGAAGAAGCAGAGAGCATTTTACAGAAGTACAAGATTGAAAAGCTTCCTCTTGTGGATGAAGCTGGCGTATTAAAAGGACTTATTACCATTAAAGATATAGAGAAAGTAATTGAATTCCCACACTCTGCTAAAGATAACCAAGGGCGTCTGCTTGTAGGTGCTGCTGTTGGTGTGACGGGAGATACGATGCTTCGCGTTGAGAAGTTGGTCCAAAAAAGCGTGGATGCTATTGTAGTGGATACAGCACATGGTCATTCTCAAGGTGTACTGGATACGGTGAGTAAAATTAGAGATAAGTATCCTAACTTGAACATCATCGCTGGAAATGTTGCAACAGCAGAAGCTACACGAGATTTGGTGGCAGCCGGTGCGAATGTAGTAAAGGTCGGTATCGGGCCGGGCTCCATTTGTACAACACGAGTAGTTGCCGGTGTAGGTGTGCCGCAGATCACAGCAGTATATGATTGTGCAACTGAGGCACGCAAGCTCGGAGTATCCGTCATTGCAGATGGTGGAATCAAGTACTCCGGTGACATTGTCAAAGCACTTGCTGCTGGTGGACATGCAGTAATGCTAGGCAGCATGTTAGGTGGTACCTCTGAAAGCCCTGGGGAGACAGAAATTTTCCAAGGCAGACGTTTTAAAGTGTACCGCGGCATGGGGTCTGTTGGTGCAATGGAAAAAGGAAGTAAAGATCGTTATTTCCAAGAAGACAATAAGAAGTTTGTCCCTGAAGGTATTGAAGGCCGCATTCCTTATAAAGGACCAGTTGCAGACACTATTTACCAAATGGTGGGCGGTCTGCGGTCCGGCATGGGGTACTGTGGTACAAAAGACTTGCAAGCATTAAGAGAAAATGCGCAGTTTGTGAAAATGACAGGTGCCGGGCTTCGTGAAAGCCATCCGCATGATGTACAAATCACAAAAGAATCCCCTAACTATTCTGTTTAAGTAAGTGTCATAGGAGTTTAGTCTTATAAACAGACAGAGAAAGAAGTGGTCTTTCTCTGTCTATTTTTTTTGGACATAGTGTGATAAAATAACGACTATGTGAAAAAATTCTGGAGGTAAGACAAGGTGAAAAGAAGCTTTAAACAATTGTTCGTCAGTTTATTAGTACTTACGCTTATGGTTTCAATATTTCCTGGTAAATCTGCTCAAGCAGAAGAAAATGATTTTCTGAATATAAATGCGAAAGCTGCTATATTAATAGAATTTAATACAGGGAAAATTATCTATCAGAAAAACGTAGATGAGGCACTTCCTGTTGCAAGTATGACAAAGATGATGACGGAATACTTACTTCTTGAAGCAATTGAAGCTGGAAAATTGGATTGGTCAAAAGAAGTGATTCTAAGTGACTATGCACAAGCGATATCTCAAAAGTATCCTGAGCTATCCAATGTTCCTATGAGAAAGCAAGAACCTTACACAATTAAAGAACTCTATGAGGCGATGGCAATCTACTCTGCAAACGGAGCTACGATTGCACTGGCTGAGGCTATTGCAGGTTCAGAAACGAAATTTGTAGAAATGATGAATGCGAAAGCGGAAGAAATAGGATTAGAGAATTACAACTTCGTTAACTCTACAGGATTAAACAATGAAGACCTAGCAGTAGGTGGGGTTCCGATGCACCCTGAAGGAACGGATGCTAATGAAGAAACGACTCTTTCCGCTAAGGACACTGCAAAATTAGCACATCGTTTACTTACGGATTATCCTGAAATTTTGGATACAGCAAGCATTCCATTTAAGGTTTTCAGAGAAGGTACACCTGATGCGATAGATATGCCGAACTGGAATAAGATGTTGTTCACCGAAGAGCTAAAGGTGCAATTTGAAGGAATTGACGGATTGAAAACTGGTTCTACTGATGCAGCTGGTTTCAACTTTACCGGTACTGCTGAAAGAGATGGAATGAGAGTAATATCGGTTGTAATGAACACAACAAACGATGAAGGAGTCTCCACAGAGATTTCCCGTTTTATTGAAACGAAAAAATTAATGACTCATGCTTTCGGTAGTTACTCTGTACAAGAATTGTTTCCTGGAGAGTACCAAATTGAAGGCGAGTCCATTCTTCCTGTAACAAAAGGGAAAGAAGACAGTGTAGAAATTCAGACAAAAGAACCATTCAAGACACTTGTCAAAGATGGCAATAAAGATAACTTTAAACCTCAATTCGAAATCAACGAAAAGCTTCTGAACGAAGAAGGAGAATTAACAGCTCCGGTAAAAGAAGGAGATAGCGTTGGTGTAATGACAGTTACTCAGGAAGGCGGCCAGGATTACGGCTATCTTTTCGGTAACGATCAAGAAGGTTCAACAGTAGAGTTGGTAACTAAAGAAGGCGTGGAAAAAGCAAACTGGTTCGTATTATCCATGCGTGCAGTTGGCGGATTCTTTTCCGATCTCTGGTCCACAGTTGCTGGGGCAATTAAAGGATTATTTTAATTAAGAATTAATAATGCTTGAAGGCCCATCTTCACAGAGGATGGACTTTCAGGCATTTTCCTTATAGATGACTTACGCGTAATTTCATTTATCGGGGAAATACTACTTTATGATAAAAGGTTTCACAAAAGCCGAATCTTTCTAAATAGTGGCAGGGTAATCTTTCGATATTTTATTAGGATTTTTCTAAAATTTAAGGTAAAATAAAGAGCGTGTTAGTAAATTATATGGACTTGCTCCATTTTATGAAAAAATATTTTATACATATAGGGGGACTTATCGATGACACATCAAACAGGTACAGATCGTGTAAAACGTGGAATGGCGGAAATGCAAAAGGGCGGCGTTATCATGGACGTTGTCAATGCTGAGCAGGCGAAAATTGCAGAAGAAGCTGGTGCAGTTGCTGTAATGGCATTAGAGCGTGTTCCTGCTGATATTCGTGCAGCTGGTGGAGTTGCCCGCATGGCAGATCCAACGATTGTGGAAGAAGTAATGAAAGCTGTATCCATCCCGGTAATGGCGAAAGCTCGTATCGGCCATATCGTAGAAGCTCGCGTATTGGAAGCAATGGGTGTGGATTACATCGATGAGAGTGAAGTATTGACTCCAGCGGATGAGGAGTATCACTTGGACAAGCGTCAATACAAAGTACCATTCGTATGTGGTTGCCGTGATCTTGGAGAAGCTGCACGTCGTATTGGTGAAGGTGCATCTATGCTTCGTACTAAAGGGGAGCCAGGGACAGGAAACATCGTGGAAGCGGTTCGTCACATCCGTAAAGTGAACGCACAAGTTCGCAAAGTGGTTGGGATGAATGAAGATGAATTGATGACAGAAGCAAAACTATTAGGTGCTCCTTTTGAGTTGCTTCTTGAAATCAAGCGTACTGGTAAACTTCCGGTAGTAAACTTTGCAGCAGGCGGAATTGCAACTCCAGCTGATGCAGCGTTAATGATGCAATTGGGTTCTGACGGGGTATTTGTTGGTTCTGGTATCTTCAAATCCGAAAACCCTGCGAAATTTGCTCGTGCAATCGTAGAAGCGACTACTCATTACCAAGATTATGAACTGATTGCAAGCCTGTCCAAAGGATTGGGTACAGCGATGAAAGGCATCGAAATTTCTACACTATTACCTGAAAATCGCATGCAAGAGCGTGGCTGGTAAGTAAAGGAGTTTTAACGTATGGTGAAAGTTGGGGTCTTAGGACTTCAAGGTGCGGTTCGGGAGCATGTTAGATCCATCGAAGCATCTGGAGCAGAAGCAGTAGTAGTAAAAAGAGCAGAACAGCTTTTTGAATTAGACGGCCTGATTATACCGGGAGGCGAAAGCACGACGATGCGCCGACTGATTGATAAGTATTCTTTCATGGAGCCATTGCGCGAATTCGGTGCAAGCGGCAAGCCTGTTTTTGGTACATGTGCCGGACTGATATTGATTGCAAATGAAATTGTTGGCTATGATGAGCCGCACTTGGCATTTATGGATGCGAAGGTGGAGCGTAACTCATTCGGACGTCAGGTGGACAGCTTTGAAGCAGAACTCGATATTGCAGGAATAGCAGAAGATTTCGTTGGTGTCTTCATCCGTGCTCCGCATATTGTGGAAGTGGGAGAAGATGTGGAAGTTCTCTGTAAGCATAACGGCCGTATTGTAGCTGCTCGTCAGGATCAATTCTTAGGTTGTTCGTTCCACCCGGAATTGACGGATGACCACCGTATTACACAGTATTTCGTCAATATGGTGAAAGAGTCCCAATAAATTTGGGTATAAAACTATTGCAAGTATGAGAAACTTGTAGTAGATTATCTAATAAGAAAATATTGTTAAAGCGTTGATAGGAAAAAGTAGCAGGTTGCTCATACTTGAAGAGAGTCGGTGGTTGGTGAGAACCGATGTATGACATTTGCGAATCCATCCTTGAGCACTTGGCCGAATTGCCTCTAACAGGCATAGTAAGTCAATTCGGTAATATTATTACCGTTATCGAATGAAGTGGGAGAAGGCGTTTGGTCTTTTTCAACAAGGGTGGCAACACGGGAATATAACTCTCGTCCCTATTTAGGGGACGGGGGTTTTTTGTGTTCTCAAGATTTCTGCGGAACTCCCTGCTGATTTCCGTTCCAGGTATTCGCTTTCCGCGGGGCGTGTGCTTGAGCCTCCTCACTTCGTTGCGGGGTCTCAACCTACCGCTACCTCCCGCCGGAGTCTCATAACTTGCACTACAATCACCAGGGGATGACCCTATGGCTATTCGTTATTTTGGAAGAAAAAAAGGAGGAATAAGACATGTTGGATATGAAGTTATTGCGTGGGAATTTTGAGGAGATAAAGGGGAAGCTTCAGCATCGAGGGGAAGATCTTTCTGATTTGGACCGCTTTGAAGAGCTCGATGCGAAAAGAAGAGACCTTCTTGTTCAGACAGAGCAGTTAAAAAGTAAACGAAATGAGGTTTCTCAGCAGATTGCTGTCATGAAACGCGAAAAGCAGGATGCTGATCACTTGATTAAGGAAATGCGCGAGGTAGGGGACAAAGTAAAGGATCTGGATGAAGAGTTAAGAAGTGTAGAAGAAGCGCTTGAACTGCTACTTTTATCTATTCCAAACATCCCTCATCAAAGTGTTCCTGTTGGAGAAACAGAGGATGACAATGTGGAAATCCGTAAATGGGGCGAGATTCCAAACTTCGGATTTGAAGCGAAAGCGCATTGGGATATTGCGGATGAGCTTGGCGTCATAGATTTTGAACGAGCGGGTAAGGTTACAGGTAGCCGTTTTGTTTTCTATCGTGGCTTAGGTGCGAGGCTTGAGAGAGCATTATTCAACTTCATGTTGGATTTACATGTAGATGAGCATGGGTACACAGAAGTGTTACCGCCTTACTTGGTAAACCGTGCGAGCATGACTGGTACAGGACAGCTTCCTAAGTTTGAAGAAGATGCATTCTTAATTGAGAAAGAAGATTACTTCTTGGTTCCGACAGCAGAGGTTCCGATTACGAATATGCACCGCGATGAGATCTTAAGTGGTGATCAATTGCCAATCAATTATGCGGCATTTAGTGCTTGCTTCCGCTCTGAGGCTGGATCTGCAGGTCGTGATACTCGTGGATTGATTCGTCAGCATCAGTTCAATAAAGTAGAGCTTGTGAAATTTGTAAAACCAGAAGAATCTTATGAAGAGCTGGAGAAATTGACTGGTAATGCGGAAAAAGTATTGCAACTGCTTGGACTTCCCTACCGAGTGTTGAGCATGTGTACAGCAGATCTTGGCTTTACAGCAGCAAAGAAATATGACATTGAAGTATGGATCCCAAGTCAGGAAACATACCGTGAAATTTCTTCTTGCAGTAATTTCGAGAGCTTCCAGGCACGCCGTGCAGGCATCCGTTTCCGTCGCGATCCAAAAGCTAAACCAGAACATGTGCATACGCTGAATGGATCTGGACTTGCGGTTGGACGTACGGTGGCGGCGATTATGGAAAACTATCAACAAGAAGACGGTACTGTCATCATTCCTGAAGTATTGCGCCCATATATGGGTGGGAAAGAAATTTTGACTAAATAGTGAACAATGGAAGGATAGAATGAAAAATCTCTATCCTTCTCTTGTATCTTGTTGACATCCTTTTCGGAAATATGATATATTACTCTTTGTCATACGGAGGAATACCCAAGTCTGGCTGAAGGGATCGGTCTTGAAAACCGACAGGGGTGTCAAAGCCCGCGGGGGTTCGAATCCCTCTTCCTCCTCCATTGATTTTAAAGAATGTTTTACCGATAGCGCATAAACTGGAGTATGTTCGTTACATTATGGAGAAGTAACGACTTTTTTATTGCCTGAGATGAAGCGACGTCATCTTTTCGGCAATCTGTAAGCTGCCCAATTAGGGTGGCTTATTTTTTTTGCTTATAGAAAAAAAGACCGGACATTTAACCGGTCTTTTTGTATATCTTTTATTTTTTTAGTAACTGTGATTGCTTCATGTGGTGGGAGATCTTTTCGATAATCGGTTCTACGGAATCTGAATTCTTCAGTACATCGTATTCGTTGATGTTTAAACGCAGGACAGGGCATGCGTGGAAATTATTGATCCATTTTTCGTAGCGCTCATGCATTTCCTCCCAATAGGAGATCGGAGTCTGCTGTTCCATTGGGCGCCCGCGTTCTTGGATGCGGCCAAGGATATCATCCAGGCTTCCTTCTAGGTAAATCAAAAGGTCAGGATGAGGGAAGTAAGGTGTCATCACCATTGCTTCAAACAGGCTGGTGTACGTGTCATAGTCGACCTGTGTCATTGTGCCCTTCTCATAATGCATGTTGGCAAAGATGCCGGTGTCTTCGTAGATGGAGCGGTCTTGAATAAAGCCGCCGCCATATTCAAAGATTTTTTTCTGGTCTTTAAAACGTTCTGCCAGAAAGTAAATTTGTAAATGAAAGCTCCAGCGCTCGAAATCTGCATAAAACTTATCTAAGTATGGGTTGGTGTCTACTTTTTCAAAAGATGTACGAAATCCAAGGGCATTTGCCAATGCATTCGTCATCGTAGATTTACCGACTCCCACTGTTCCGGCAATCGTAATGACCGCGTTAGAAGGGATGCCGTATTTTTGACGTAAATTCATTATACGTTAACTCCTTTATTCAAGGTATCTTTCAACTGTTGGAAGATACGCTGTAGGTCTTCATCTCGTTGTACAAAGTCAACCTCGTCTCCGTTAAAGCGCAGGATCGGCAGGGAAGGGTATTGTTCTTCGAGGCGATCCATTTCTTCATCATAATCAAGACTTAGCTGTTGAAGGTATAGCGGATCAATTTTCTTTTCGATATCACGGCCACGCTTTTCGATTCTTGTTAGTAGCGTGTCCAGACTTGCATTTAAATAAATGATGACATTTGGTCTTGGCATGTCTTCTGTTAGAATATCGTAGATTCTAAGGTATTTATCGTACTGCTTGTCCTTTAGTGTGCGTTTAGCGAAAATAAGGTTTTTTAGAATATGATAATCAGCTACTACCGGTTTATGTTGCTTTAGGTGATGCTGATCGATGTCTTCGAGTTGTTTGTATCTATTGCATAGGAAAAACATTTCCGTTTGAAAACTCCACTCGTCGATGTTTTCGTAGAATTTTCCTAGGAATGGATTTTCGTCTACTATTTCTTTTAATAATTGATATTGGAACTCTTCTGCAATTTTTTTTGCAAGTGAGGTCTTTCCAACACCAATGGGTCCTTCAACTGTTATAAATGGTGTTGCTTGCACCAGGATGCCCCCTTTATAAGCGTGTGACTACATCAATATTTTGACAGACAATAAGTATTCTATCATAGATATGAGGGTTGTGGAGGAACAATTTGAGGGAGGTTAGGGATTGGATATAACGGGTCGATCTCCGTTCCAGGCGCTTCGCTTGCCTGCGGGCGTCTGCGCGCCTTCCACTACGATCAACTAGGTTACTGCATGAAATATTAAAGGACCGGGTTTCCCCAGTCCTTAGTAGTAGTAATAGTAACGTTCGGTTGGGTTTTTGACGACGTTGAAGTTATCGGTGATCAGAAGCCAGTTTTGCGGGAAAGGCAGGCCGAGCTTCCAATAGCTGATACCGCGTATGTTGAGTTCTTTTATGAGATTAAATTTAGCCTGTATGGACCGTGCGTCTTCAAACCAGACTTCGTGCTCCTTGCCGTCTTTTGTATAGTTAAAGTGGGGTGCCTGTGCCTCTTCGTCGTAAGCAATAGCAACATTGTTGTTGGCTGCAAGTTCTATGGCTGCCTGCGGGCTTATCGCTTTAGCAAATTCTCCGCCTTGGACAAAGGGAAGCGTCCAGTCATATCCATAGAGATTTTGCCCCATCATAATTTTTTCACTCGGCATTTCCGTAATGGCGTATTCTAGTACTTCTCGGACAGGACCAATCGGAGAGACTGCCATCGGTGGACCTCCGCTATATCCCCACTCATAGGTCATAATGACGACAAAATCAACAATTTCGCCGTGTGTTTTGTAGTCATGGGCTTCATACCACTTTCCTTTTTGGTCGGCCTTTGTTTTGGGAGCTAGGGCGGTGGAGATAAGCCATCCTTCCTTTTTAAACCGATCCCGTGCCTTTCTTAAAAATGTATTGTAGGCTTCTTTATCTGCCGGTCGTAAATATTCAAAGTCAAAGTGAATGTCTTTGAAGTTATATTTTTTGGCAGTGGCAACGACATTATCCAGGAATTTGTTTTGAACCTGCATATCTGTCAGGATGATGCGACCAAGTTCGTCACTGAAACCATCCTCTTCTAAATTGGTTAACACCATCATTAAAATGACATTGTCTTCTGCAGCGATGGCAGGCAGATTAGTCAATGGTGGTTCCTTTAATGAACCATCTCGCAATACCTGAAAACTGAATGGTGCGAGGTAGGTTAAATAGGGAGCGGCATTGCGCGAGCTCTGTTGGAGTTCTTGTGATACGGTGTTTCCGCGAGGCTCCACATACGCATTGATTTCCGCTTCTCGTTTTGGTTGTGGTGGAATATAAAGGCGTAGCCCCACTCGCAAAGGAGCGGCAGGATTTAATTGGTTTATATCAATTAACTGTTCAGGTGTAATGTTGTATCTTCTGGCTATAGAAAAAATCGTATCTCCCTGTTGGACAAAATAAAAACGCCCCACAATTGGGATCACCAGTGCCTGGCCGACAACGAGCCTGTCGGGGTTGGGAAGATCATTGGCTTCTATAATATCCTGTGGGGTTGTGGCATATGCCTGTGCAATCCCGCTTAGCGACTGTCCTTGGCTTACGACATGTATTTGCATGGTTCGTCCCTCCTATTCAATATCCTTTACCAATGTATGAACGGGTCAGGGGATTCATGCAAGCAACCTTACTGTTGACTTAGAAACTTCTCTGTTGGACTGACATCGGCCTTTAACACATTTTCCATCATGCGTAATGCGTACATATGGTCGTCATCATCTGCAGAAGCTATTGCATCACTGGGGATTACTAACTCAAACTCCCGCATATAGGCATCATTTGCTGTGAACAGAACACATATATTCCCTGCAAGTCCCGTAAGGATAAGTTTCTTAACATGAAGTTGAGAGAGCAAGGTATGCAATGCCGTCCCAAAAAAGGCAGAATGTTTTGGCTTGATGAGGAAAAAGTCGTCACCAGAAGGATACAATGCCTTCATGATCGGATCGCTCCATTTGTTTGTGCATTTATCCATGATTTTGTCGTAATCGGCCTGCCATAAGTTATAATGGTCATTAATATAGATAACGGGAAGTCCTTTCTTATGCATGACTTCCTTGATTGCTTTAATATTTGGGACAATCTTGGTTGTTTTTTCTGCAAGGATGCTTCCGTGTTTAAACTGAAAATCATTGATGATATCGATTATTAATAGAGCCGTTTGTTTCATTATGTAAAATCACCTCTGAAGGTTAGTCTATGGAAAAGAGGTGGAGAATATAAATATGCAAGGAAAAGAAGGGAAAGGTCTAAAATGCAAGATGAACATTTTATGAAGTTGGCGATAGAAGAGGCGAAAAAAGCGGAGGCGCTAAAGGAAGTACCAATTGGTGCCGTTCTTGTGCATGATGGAAAAGTTATCTCTAAAGGATATAACCTACGGGAGACCACTCAAAGGTCCATTACCCACGCCGAAATAATGGTCATTGATCAAGCGTGTGAAGCTTTGCAAACATGGAGATTAGAAGAAGCCACTTTATATGTAACATTGGAACCATGTCCCATGTGTGCCGGAGCGATCATCCAATCGCGCATTAAGAAAGTAGTATATGGTGCCAAGGATCCAAAAGCGGGTTGTGCAGGTACGCTAATGAACATATTGCAAGATTCTCGATTTAACCACCAAACAGAAGTAGTAAGTGGTATAATGGAAGAAGAATGTGGGGAATTGCTGTCCTCCTTTTTCAAAAAGCTTCGTCAGCAGAAAAAAGAGAAGAAACTCCGTGAATCAAACTCCTAATAATTTACAGGAGTAGACGGTTGCATTTTTCACTCTTACCCGTTATACTAAATTATGCGTCGAGTTAATGACGCAACCAACTTATGGTTTTAATTTTGTCGTGCTAAGCGGGGAGGTAGCGGTGCCCTGAACTCGCAATCCGCTCTAGCGAGGCTGAATCCCTTCTCGAGGTTAGTAGACTGTAGGGTCTGCCTCAAGTAAGTGGTGTTGACACCTGGGTCCTGCGCAATGGGAACCCGTGAACCATGTCAGGTCCGGAAGGAAGCAGCATTAAGCGGACTCTCTCATGTGCCGTAGGGTTGCCTGGGTCGAGCTAACTGCTTGAGTAACGCTTATGGTGACTAATCGACAGAAGGTGCACGGCAGTTTAATAATACAAACCAAACTCACTCCAATCTCTGGGGTGAGTTTTTTCATATATAAAATGTAAAACAGACTAGTGGATTGGAGCGAAAGGCAATCCACTCCGGCGGGAGGTAGCGGTAGGTTGAGACCCCACAGGCGAAGCTGAGGAGGCTCAAGTATCGCCCCGCGGAAAGCGAGTGCATGCAGCGGAAAGGAACGGTAAATATATAGAGTCAATTAATAATGATAGACATGGAACAAACATTTTATTTTCCACAAGCCATACGGTATAATGAAAGAGGATAAAAAAGAAGGAGGGCATATTGGTGGCATATCAAGCTTTATATCGTGTTTTTAGACCACAAACCTTTGCAGATGTCGTGGGACAAGAACATATAACCAAAACCTTACAAAACGCCCTGCTTCAACAGAAGTTTTCTCACGCCTACTTGTTCTCCGGTCCAAGAGGAACAGGAAAAACAAGTGCGGCAAAAATACTAGCAAAAGCAGTCAACTGCGAACATGCACCAGTTGCAGAACCATGCAACGAATGTTCCGCCTGTAAAGGAATTACGGACGGTTCCATTTCAGATGTCATCGAAATAGATGCAGCCTCCAATAATGGTGTAGACGAAATCCGGGACATCCGCGACAAAGTCAAATATGCTCCAAGTTCTGTAAAATATAAAGTATATATTATAGATGAAGTACATATGCTTTCCATCGGTGCATTCAACGCGTTACTTAAAACGTTAGAAGAACCACCAAAACACGTTATCTTTATTTTGGCTACAACCGAGCCCCATAAGATTCCGCTTACTATCATCTCGCGTTGTCAGCGATTTGATTTTAAAAGGATTACGGGTGAGTCTATTGTCGGTAGGCTGGCTACTGTTTTACAAGCTCAAGAAATAGAGGCAGAGCCCCAAGCATTGGCGATCATTGCCCGAGCGGCTGAAGGGGGGATGCGTGATGCCCTCAGTTTGATGGATCAGGCCATCTCCTTCAGTAACGGTTTGTTAACTGTTCAAGATGCACTAGCCATAACGGGATCTGTCTCCCAAAGCTTTATGACAGATATCGTAAACGGCCTGTATCACAAAAATGTGGCCCAAGCGCTGGATTCTCTGAATCAGGTATTCCAATCAGGTAAAGATCCTGCAAGGTTTTTAGAAGATCTTATTTTCTATTACCGGGACATGCTTTTATATAAAACGGCACCTAACTTGGAACAAATTTTGGACAGGGTACAGGTGGACGAAGCCTTTCAACGGTTTGCAGAGGAAATACCTGCAGAAACTATCTATGAGACGATTGATATCCTGAATAAAAGCCAGCAGGAAATGAAGTGGACCAATCATCCGCGTATTTACCTCGAAGTGGCGATTGTGAAGCTTTGTCAGCTTGAAGCCCAAGCGAAGGAATCGGCGAATCAAGACCAGGTAAATCTTTTGCAAAAGAAGATTGCTATGCTCGAAAGCAAAGTAAAAGAGCTTGCAGCAGGGAATGTAGGGGGAGCGGCAAAAGCAAATGCACCAAGTAAGGCCCCTTCAAGAAGTGGGGGAGGCTCCAGAAATGGCTTCAAGCCCGCGACAGGTCGAATCCAGGAAGTGCTGAAGCAGGCAACAAGAGGTGACTTGGAAAGCATTAAAGGCAGCTGGGCACAATTGCTTGAAGCACTTCGCAAGCAAAATAAAGTATCTCATGCTGCATTATTGACGGACAGTGAACCTGTAGCTGCAGCAAGCAGTGCTTTTGTGTTAAAGTTTAAATATGAGATACATTGCAAGATGGCATCAGATGAACCGGTTAAGCAAAACCTGGAACAAATTATCCTGGATCTTACCGGAAAATCATATGACATGCTGGCCGTTCCCGAAGAAGAATGGCTGAAGATCCGAGAGGGCTTTATTCGCGGACAAAAAAATGATGAAGAGGGCAGCGAAACGCAAGATGACCCGTTCATTGAAGAAGCGAAGAAACTTGTCGGCCCCGATCTTGTAGAAATTAAAGAATAATAAACAATAATAAAAAGATATTAGGAGGAATTTATTATGATGCGTGGCGGCGGAATGGGTAACATGCAAAAAATGATGAAACAAATGCAAAAGATGCAAAAGGATATGGCGAAAGCACAGGAAGAGCTAGCTGAAAAGACAATGGAAGGAACTGCTGGCGGTGGAATGGTCACAGTGGTAGTCAATGGTCAAAAAGAAATCATTGAAGTGAATATTAAGGAAGAAGTAGTAGACCCGGAAGATATCGAAATGCTTCAAGACTTAGTTCTTGCTGCAACAAACGATGCCCTTAAGAAAATGGAAGAGCTGACAAACGATACAATGGGCCAGTTCACTAAAGGGTTAAACATGCCAGGACTATTCTAGGAGGACCTTTATGCATTATCCTGAGCCTATATCAAAGCTGATTGACAGCTTTATGAAATTGCCAGGTATCGGCCCGAAAACGGCCGCTCGTCTGGCTTTTTTCGTACTTAACATGAAAGAAGATACCGTATTGGACTTTGCAAAAGCATTAGTAAATGCAAAGAGAAACCTTTCCTATTGTTCTATATGCGGACATATCACAGATAAAGATCCTTGCTATATATGTGAGGATAATAGAAGAGACAGAACCATTATCTGCGTGGTACAGGAAACGAAAGATGTTATCGCGATGGAAAAAATGCGGGACTATAATGGTCTTTATCATGTCCTTCACGGAGCAATATCCCCAATGGATGGAATCGGTCCAGAGGATATCAAAATACCGGAACTTATTAAACGATTGCAAGATGATGAAGTGCAAGAACTCATCCTTGCAACCAACCCAAATATTGAAGGCGAAGCAACCGCGATGTATATTTCTAGACTATTAAAGCCATCCGGAATAAAAATGACCCGTATTGCTCATGGACTTCCTGTTGGAGGAGATCTAGAATATGCAGATGAGGTAACGTTATCCAAAGCCCTTGAAGGCAGAAGAGAAATATAAGGTAAGTTAAATGTAAGAAAACGATTCATGATCTCAGACAAAGGGGTTATCATAACCTATGTTTTTTCGAAAAAAAGACCGCTTAAAAAAACAATATGATGCCAAGTTGATGGAAACAACGGAAGACTGTAAGAATCGCTGGGCCAAACAAAAAAGTTTGGTAGATAAAAGCGTCGATCCTTCAGAAGAAGTCATCTGTCAATTGAAAGTTGCAGAAGCAAAGTATCTCTTCCTATTAAGGGAAGTCCGAACTCGTATGGTAAAGAAGTAGCTGGGGATTTCCTTAGCTGCTTTTTTTATGCATTCAAAATCTTGTTATTAAAGTAGCGAGTTCTTAATCTCTTCTAACATTCATATAGTTTAGTACAAGCTGGCAAGAGGAGGGATTATGATGGAACCGTTACTTGTAATAGGTGTGATATGCGGGTTGATCCTGCTTGTTCTGTTGGTGGGGACACCGATAAAACCGTTGCGCTTTGCAGGACAGGCGCTTATAAAAGTAATGATCGGTGCACTTTTTCTATTCTTTTTAAATGCATTCGGAAACTCGATGGGGATTTATGTACCAATCAATCCTGCTACCGCTGCAGTCTCAGGTCTGCTGGGGATACCGGGCGTCGTATCATTGGTGATCATTCAAATGTATATATTATAAGAAGGTAAGTTTGACTGTTTTTTAGTGACGGTTTAAGTCTAATAAACTGATAACACCGCCCTCCTAGAAAAAAAGGAGGTTTTTTTATTTTTTTCGTTGACTTACCTTTATTAAAGATGGTATATTAGATTCCGTTGTCACAAACGACCGCATACATCCTTTGAAAATAACTTTTAAAAAGTTGTTGACTTCATTCGAAAGTGTGTGGTAAGATAATAAAGTCGCTTCGAGAGAACGACCAAAAAGAGTTCTTTGAAAACTAAACAAAACAACAGCGTCATAACGTCGGTTCTACGGAACACGACAAAATGATTTAAGTAACACAAGCTAGCAAATTTTGAGCAAAAGCTCAGACTCTTTATTGGAGAGTTTGATCCTGGCTCAGGACGAACGCTGGCGGCGTGCCTAATACATGCAAGTCGAGCGGACCTTTCAAAAGCTTGCTTTTGAAAGGTCAGCGGCGGACGGGTGAGTAACACGTGGGCAACCTGCCTGTAAGACTGGGATAACTTCGGGAAACCGGAGCTAATACCGGATAATATAAAGAACCTCCTGGTTCTTTGTTGAAAGATGGTTTCGGCTATCACTTACAGATGGGCCCGCGGCGCATTAGCTAGTTGGTGAGGTAACGGCTCACCAAGGCGACGATGCGTAGCCGACCTGAGAGGGTGATCGGCCACACTGGGACTGAGACACGGCCCAGACTCCTACGGGAGGCAGCAGTAGGGAATCTTCCACAATGGACGAAAGTCTGATGGAGCAACGCCGCGTGAGCGATGAAGGCCTTCGGGTCGTAAAGCTCTGTTGTTAGGGAAGAACAAGTGCGAGAGTAACTGCTCGCACCTTGACGGTACCTAACCAGAAAGCCACGGCTAACTACGTGCCAGCAGCCGCGGTAATACGTAGGTGGCAAGCGTTGTCCGGAATTATTGGGCGTAAAGCGCGCGCAGGTGGTCCTTTAAGTCTGATGTGAAAGCCCACGGCTCAACCGTGGAGGGTCATTGGAAACTGGGGGACTTGAGTGCAGAAGAGGAAAGTGGAATTCCAAGTGTAGCGGTGAAATGCGTAGAGATTTGGAGGAACACCAGTGGCGAAGGCGACTTTCTGGTCTGTAACTGACACTGAGGCGCGAAAGCGTGGGGAGCAAACAGGATTAGATACCCTGGTAGTCCACGCCGTAAACGATGAGTGCTAAGTGTTAGAGGGTTTCCGCCCTTTAGTGCTGCAGCTAACGCATTAAGCACTCCGCCTGGGGAGTACGGTCGCAAGACTGAAACTCAAAGGAATTGACGGGGGCCCGCACAAGCGGTGGAGCATGTGGTTTAATTCGAAGCAACGCGAAGAACCTTACCAGGTCTTGACATCCTCTGACACTCCTAGAGATAGGACGTTCCCCTTCGGGGGACAGAGTGACAGGTGGTGCATGGTTGTCGTCAGCTCGTGTCGTGAGATGTTGGGTTAAGTCCCGCAACGAGCGCAACCCTTGATCTTAGTTGCCAGCATTCAGTTGGGCACTCTAAGGTGACTGCCGGTGACAAACCGGAGGAAGGTGGGGATGACGTCAAATCATCATGCCCCTTATGACCTGGGCTACACACGTGCTACAATGGACGGTACAAAGGGCAGCAAAACCGCGAGGTCGAGCCAATCCCATAAAACCGTTCTCAGTTCGGATTGCAGGCTGCAACTCGCCTGCATGAAGCCGGAATCGCTAGTAATCGCGGATCAGCATGCCGCGGTGAATACGTTCCCGGGCCTTGTACACACCGCCCGTCACACCACGAGAGTTTGTAACACCCGAAGTCGGTGGGGTAACCTTTTGGAGCCAGCCGCCTAAGGTGGGACAGATGATTGGGGTGAAGTCGTAACAAGGTAGCCGTATCGGAAGGTGCGGCTGGATCACCTCCTTTCTAAGGAATGTACGCTTGTTGTTTTGTTTAGTTTTGAGAGAGCATTCTCTCATATTAGATAAATCTTCGGATTTATCCTTAGACAATTCTTACGAATTGTCCCAGTTGTTCCTTGAAAACTAGATAATGTAACTAATATCAAGATATTCACAGAATATCGTTCATCTTAGTAATTTTCTTTATAGATATCATCGCTGATATCGACACATGACCATATTGGTCAACGGTTAAGTTATTAAGGGCGCACGGTGGATGCCTTGGCACTAGGAGCCGATGAAGGACGGGACTAACACCGATATGCTTCGGGGAGCTGTAAGTAAGCTTTGATCCGGAGATTTCCGAATGGGGAAACCCACTGCTCGTAATGGAGCAGTATCCTTATCTGAATACATAGGGTATGGAAGGCAGACCCGGGGAACTGAAACATCTTAGTACCCGGAGGAAGAGAAAGCAAACGCGATTTCCTGAGTAGCGGCGAGCGAAACGGAATTAGCCCAAACCAAGAGGCTTGCCTCTTGGGGTTGTAGGACACTCAACATGGAGTTACAAAGGAACGGGGTAAATGAAGCGATCTGGAAAGGTCCGTCATAGAAGGTAAAAACCCTGTAGTTGAAACTTCGTTCCCTCCTGAGTGGATCCTGAGTACGGCGGGACACGAGAAATCCCGTCGGAAGCAGGGAGGACCATCTCCCAAGGCTAAATACTCCCTAGTGACCGATAGTGAACCAGTACCGTGAGGGAAAGGTGAAAAGCACCCCGGAAGGGGAGTGAAATAGATCCTGAAACCGTGTGCCTACAAGTAGTTAGAGCCCGTTAATGGGTGATAGCGTGCCTTTTGTAGAATGAACCGGCGAGTTACGATTACGTGCAAGGTTAAGTCGATGAGACGGAGCCGTAGCGAAAGCGAGTCTGAATAGGGCGCATGAGTACGTGGTCGTAGACCCGAAACCAGGTGATCTACCCATGTCCAGGGTGAAGTTCAGGTAACACTGAATGGAGGCCCGAACCGACTCACGTTGAAAAGTGAGCGGATGAGGTGTGGGTAGGGGTGAAATGCCAATCGAACCTGGAGATAGCTGGTTCTCTCCGAAATAGCTTTAGGGCTAGCCTCATGTGTTAGAGTCTTGGAGGTAGAGCACTGATTGGACTAGGGGTCCTCATCGGATTACCGAATTCAGTCAAACTCCGAATGCCAAAGACTTATCCATGGGAGTCAGACTGCGAGTGATAAGATCCGTAGTCAAGAGGGAAACAGCCCAGACCGCCAGCTAAGGTCCCCAAGTATACGTTAAGTGGAAAAGGATGTGGAGTTGCTTAGACAACCAGGATGTTGGCTTAGAAGCAGCCACCATTTAAAGAGTGCGTAATAGCTCACTGGTCGAGTGACTCTGCGCCGAAAATGTACCGGGGCTAAACGTATCACCGAAGCTGCGGACTGTTCTTACGAACAGTGGTAGGAGAGCGTTCTAAGGGCGTTGAAGCTAGACCGTAAGGACTGGTGGAGCGCTTAGAAGTGAGAATGCCGGTATGAGTAGCGAAAGAAGGGTGAGAATCCCTTCCACCGAATGCCTAAGGTTTCCTGAGGAAGGCTCGTCCGCTCAGGGTTAGTCGGGACCTAAGCCGAGGCCGAAAGGCGTAGGCGATGGATAACAGGTTGATATTCCTGTACCACCTCCACTCCGTTTGAGCAATGGGGGGACGCAGAAGGATAGGGTAAGCGCGCTGTTGGATATGCGCGTCTAAGCAGTAAGGCTGAGAAGTAGGCAAATCCGCTTCTCATTAAGGCTGAGCTGTGATAGCGAGGGAAATATAGTACCGAAGTTCCTGATTTCACACTGCCAAGAAAAGCCTCTAGCGAGGAGTATGGTGCCCGTACCGCAAACCGACACAGGTAGGCGAGGAGAGAATCCTAAGGTGAGCGAGAGAACTCTGGTTAAGGAACTCGGCAAAATGACCCCGTAACTTCGGGAGAAGGGGTGCTCTGTTAGGGTGTTAAAGCCCGAGAGAGCCGCAGTGAATAGGCCCAGGCGACTGTTTAGCAAAAACACAGGTCTCTGCGAAGCCGTAAGGCGAAGTATAGGGGCTGACGCCTGCCCGGTGCTGGAAGGTTAAGGGGAGAGGTTAGCGCAAGCGAAGCTTTGAACCGAAGCCCCAGTAAACGGCGGCCGTAACTATAACGGTCCTAAGGTAGCGAAATTCCTTGTCGGGTAAGTTCCGACCCGCACGAAAGGCGTAACGATCTGGGCACTGTCTCAACCAGAGACTCGGTGAAATTATAGTACCTGTGAAGATGCAGGTTACCCGCGACAGGACGGAAAGACCCCGTGGAGCTTTACTGTAGCCTGATATTGAATTTTGGTACAGCTTGTACAGGATAGGTAGGAGCCTGAGAAGCCGGAGCGCTAGCTTCGGTGGAGGCGTCGGTGGGATACTACCCTGGCTGTATTGAAATTCTAACCCGCAGCCCTTATCGGGCTGGGAGACAGTGTCAGGTGGGCAGTTTGACTGGGGCGGTCGCCTCCTAAAGAGTAACGGAGGCGCCCAAAGGTTCCCTCAGAATGGTTGGAAATCATTCGCAGAGTGTAAAGGCACAAGGGAGCTTGACTGCGAGACCTACAAGTCGAGCAGGGACGAAAGTCGGGCTTAGTGATCCGGTGGTTCCGCATGGAAGGGCCATCGCTCAACGGATAAAAGCTACCCCGGGGATAACAGGCTTATCTCCCCCAAGAGTCCACATCGACGGGGAGGTTTGGCACCTCGATGTCGGCTCATCGCATCCTGGGGCTGTAGTCGGTCCCAAGGGTTGGGCTGTTCGCCCATTAAAGCGGTACGCGAGCTGGGTTCAGAACGTCGTGAGACAGTTCGGTCCCTATCCGTCGTGGGCGCAGGAAATTTGAGAGGAGCTGTCCTTAGTACGAGAGGACCGGGATGGACGCACCGCTGGTGTACCAGTTGTCTTGCCAAAGGCATAGCTGGGTAGCTACGTGCGGACGGGATAAGTGCTGAAAGCATCTAAGCATGAAGCCCCCCTCAAGATGAGATTTCCTTTTGCTTCGGCAAGTAAGATCCCTGAAAGATGATCAGGTAGATAGGTTCGAGGTGGAAGCGTGGCGACACGTGCAGCTGACGAATACTAATCGATCGAGGACTTAACCCAATTAAGTATCGAAATAAGTGAACGATATGAATTTCTTGATATGAACACATTATCTAGTTTTGAAGGATCAACCTTCAACTGAATATGTCTGGTAATGATGGCGAAGAGGTCACACCCGTTCCCATACCGAACACGGAAGTTAAGCTCTTCAGCGCCGATGGTAGTTGGGGGATCTCCCCCTGTGAGAGTAGGACGTTGCCAGGCAAATTTATGGAAGACCAGTGCTTAATGCGCTGGTTTTTTTTGTGCTTTCTTTGTTGGAGATGAGGTGCCATTTTTGTATATTTGTGTCGAATAACGGTTAAATCGTCTAACTTAGCGGATAAATGGAAAAGTTCGTGGATAAACTAGAAAGTTCGCGGATAAATGGAAAAGTTCGTGGATAATTCGAAAAGTTGAACTGTAAAACACGGTTCATAAAAACAAGACCTGTCACCTCGATCCCAATTCCACCCCAACACACCGCCCCCATCTTTTTTTATTCAAAGACAAACACAGACTAGTAGGCTTTACATACACTAGATGTAGGAGATTGGTAGGCTGGGATTTTACTAAAGTAGTATACAATTTTTAGATCTGGTTAGAATAGTGGATGGAGGTGGAGAAAGAGACATGAAGTCAGCCATTCATTCATCATTTGGGGAAACGTGTATAGTTTGTGAAGAACAAAAAGAAAAAGGAATCCATTTATACACCGAGTTTATCTGCACGGAATGTGAGGAAACGATGCTTCAGACGGATGTGGAAGATCCAAAATATAAGTTTTATCTAAAACAGTTGAAAAAGATCACCATTCCAAAAATTTATTCGTAGTGTCGATTCCCAATCATTTAAAAAGAACCTTTAAATTTAATAGTTTATTATGATGAAAAGTCCTAGAAAATAGGGCTTTTATTTTTGTAACCATCGACTTGATTAGCGGGTGACTATAAGTCTAAAGTTCTATCCGTTATAATGGAGGGAGTGAAACGATTAATTTAGAGGGTGTGCACATGTTAGATCAAAAAAAGACACCTTTGTTTTCAGGATTAAAGAGTCATTGGGAAGCTACACCATTGTCTGGGCATGTCCCTGGTCATAAGTTTGGTACTGTTTTTCCTGAGAAAGCAAGGGTTTATTTTAACGATATATTGAAGTTGGATGTGACGGAGATTACAGGGATGGATGATTTACATGATCCAGAGGGCATGATAGCTGAGGCGCAGCACTTGGCCAGTGACTTATATGGTTCTGAACAAACATTTTTTCTCGTGAATGGTTCCACAGTAGGAAACTTGGCCATGATTTTAGCTACATGCAGGAGAGGTAGCAAGGTCCTGGTGCAGAGAAATTGTCATAAGTCAGTTTTGAATGGATTGGAGCTTGCAGGAGCAGATCCCGTTTTTTTACCATGTGAAGTGGATGATAATATGGGTGTTGCCGTCTCTGTCGACTTAGCTTATCTATACAAGGCATTGGAAACGACAGAAGGTGTAACGGCTGTGGTGTTGACCAACCCTAATTATTATGGGGTGGCAATAGATTTGGAAGATGTCGTAAAGGCTATACATAGTTATAATATACCTGTTTTAGTGGATGAAGCGCATGGTGCCCACTTTCTATTAGGGGAACCTTTTCCTAATTCGGCATTGGCAAGTGGAGCGGATGTGGTGGTGCAATCTGCGCATAAGACACTGCCTGCAATGACGATGGGTTCATGGTTGCATGTACAGGGGAAAATGGTGGTGAAAGAAAGAATCTTTCATTATCTTAAAATGTTGCAATCGAGCAGCCCTTCTTATCCTTTAATGGCATCCTTGGATATTGCCAGATACCATCTTGCAAGTATGTCCCCACAGGTGATAGAAACAATTGTAGAAGATATTAAAGGCGTCCACCATGCGCTGAAGACGGTAAAGGAAGTAGAAGTGGTTAAGCCAAGAGACAATCGTTTACTTGTCGACCCTTTAAAGCTTACATTGCGCTCCAACAACGGGCTGAGTGGGTTTGAACTTTCCACTCTTTTAGAAAAGGAAGGCCTTTTTGTGGAGCTGGCAGACCCTAAAAATGTATTAATTATTTTGCCACTAGCGGTTAATGAGAAAAAACATGATATGATAGAGAGAATAGTCCGGGCTGTATCCAAAGAAACAGAAGGAAGCTTGAGAAAGGAACAGATTATACTTCCTCCCTTTCCGGCTGAGATTAGTGAACTTTCCATTCCTTTCAGCGAACAAGCGGACTATCAAAGGGTAAAATGCCTGATAGAGGAAGCAATTGGTGAAGTCGCTGCCGAAGCGATCGTGCCGTATCCTCCTGGAATCCCACTTTTATTTAATGGGGAGAAGATAACAAGCTCCACGGTGGAATACATAAAGGCTCTTCAGCAGATCGGTGCGAGGTTTCAAGCAAGCGAAGCGTTTAAAAGTAATTATATTTATATATATAAGAAGATAAAGGAGTAACAGGATTGTGAAGGGATTATTTATTACATTTGAAGGACCTGAGGGTGCAGGGAAGACGTCTGTCATTCAAAAGTTGGCAGCTGAATTGACTGAACAGGAATATCCCATCTTACTAACAAGGGAACCAGGCGGCATCGCAATAGCCGAACAGATCCGTCATGTTATATTAGATTGTGACAATACCGAGATGGATGCGAGAACGGAAGCATTGCTATATGCTGCTGCTCGCCGTCAGCACTTGGTGGAGCGGGTCATACCTGCATTGAAGGAAAATAAGATTGTCCTGTGTGACCGTTTTATCGATAGTTCTCTTGCGTATCAAGGGTATGCGAGGGGAATTGGTGTAGAAGACGTGCTTAGCATCAATGAGTTCGCAACAGAAAAAATGTTGCCTTCGCTAACGATTTATTTTGACATAGAGCCGGAAGCAGGACTTAAGCGAATAGCAGCGAATAATAATCGAGAAATAAACCGTTTAGATCAAGAAAAACTAGATTTCCATTATAAAGTGAAAGAAGGATATGATCTTGTAAAAGAAAAGTATGGAGAAAGAATTAGGGTGGTGGATGCGTCCATGGATTTCGAATCCGTATGCAACCAAGCTCGAGAGGTTCTCATCTCCTATTTTTCCAAACACGGATTCTAATTCCTATCATAAAAATAAATTACCATATACGAAATAATGAAGTGAAAGATATTTAATGGTAAAATAAAGGAGGCACTTTAAATGAAGATGATTATGGCAGTTATCCAGGATAAAGACAGTAATCGTTTAATGAATGCTTTGGTGGAACATAATTTCCGTGCAACAAAACTTGCGAGTACAGGCGGCTTTTTGAAGTCTGGAAATACCACGTTTATGATTGGAACGGAAGACGTTCGCGTACAAAAGGCATTGGATATCATTAAAGACAATTGCCAGCACCGTCAGCAATTGGTTGCACCTGTTTCACCTATGGGTGGGAATGCAGATTCCTATGTTCCATACCCGGTAGAGGTGGAAGTGGGCGGCGCAACGGTCTTTGTATTACCTATTGAGCATTTTCATCAATTCTAACGTTTAAGCGGCTGAAAGGCTGCTTTTTTCAGATAAGTTCCAGGAAACGATATGGGAAAGGGACATGGAAGTCATGAAAATTTCAACCGATCTTAGAACAAACGTAGACAATGCAAGGTTGGATATGAGAAGCGGCTCTGCTGCCACCACTGCCTTTGGGGAGGTCATGCAAAGACACTCCAGCAAGTTGCATAACCAACAGTTGCAGGTACTGATGAAAGATATAGAATTAGTAGGCGACCGCTTGGGGAATTCTCGCTCTTTCCAAGACTTGGCCAAGTATAAAACACTTGTAAAACGTTTTATGGAAGAAGCGGTTGAATTTGGAATGGAGTTAAACCAGTCCCACCATTGGTCACATGATGGACATTCAAGGCATCTGCAAGTGGTAAAGCAGGTGGACGAGGAACTTCTCGGCCTAACGGAAAAGGTCATGAGCCAAGAAGAGTCAAGAATAAACATATTAAGCAGTATTGGTGAGATCAAAGGGTTGCTCATCAATTTATATATGTAGGTTAGTGAGTGATAAACAGTGATTAAAAGTTGGTCGGATCTACAAAACCAGCCTACCGTTGCAAGAATTGTTACAAACAGTTTAGAGCGGAATAGAATAGCCCATGCATATTTGCTGGATGGGATGAAGGGCACCGGAAAAAAAGAAGTAAGCTACCTATTTGCAAAAAGCTTATTGTGTAAAGACTTACAAGGAGTCAATCCGTGTCAGAGCTGTTCAAATTGTAAGCGAATAGATTCGAGGAATCATCCAGATGTCCATGTCGTGGAACCGGATGGTAACTCTATAAAGAAGCAACAAATTCAATTCTTGCAAGAGGAATTCACGAAAACTGGTTTGGAATCTAAGAGGAAAATCTATATTATTGATCATGCAGATAAGATGACGACCAATGCAGCCAATAGTTTACTGAAATTCTTGGAAGAACCGAACCAAGAAACGTTTGCTTTCTTATTGACGGAAAATGTCAATCAAATGTTAAATACCATCATCTCCAGGTGTCAGCCGTTATCATTCCGCGCATTAACATCAGAAGGACTGGTAGCAAAGCTTACAGCGGAAGATATTCCACTGCCATTAGCCAAGTCAGCGGCATCTTTAACGAATAGTTTAGAGGAAGCAGTAGAATTATGTCGAGATGATTGGTTTGCGCTGGCTAGAAGCTTAGTGATAAAATTGTATGAAGCAATATTTAATCGTCCTCAGGCATCTTTGCTATTTATACAAGAAAAATGGATGCCCCATTTTTCCGATAG
The DNA here is from genome assembly GCF_002157855.1 of Sutcliffiella horikoshii. NCBI lineage: Bacteria > Bacillati > Bacillota > Bacilli > Caryophanales > Bacillaceae > Sutcliffiella > Sutcliffiella horikoshii. Next base: position 41,371 of record NZ_CP020880.1, read on the forward strand.
AAAGCAACTGGAGATAGGTTTAGATTTAATGCTATTTATTTATAAAGATATGCTGTATGCTCAGTTATCCAAAGAGGAGCAGCTGGTGTTTGTCGACGAGAAAGAATTGATTCAAAAGTTGGCACTCCAGACGACTCAACAGCGAGTGACCGAGCAATTGTCCTATATATTACAGAGCAAATCTCGGTTGGCATCGAATGTGAATCCGCACCTTCTCATGGAACAATTAGCGTTAAACTTGCAGGAGGGATATTAGTTTGTATGAAGTAGTGGGAGTTCGTTTTAAAAAAGCAGGAAAAATATACTATTTTGACCCAAATGGGCTTGATATAAAAGATAATGAGTTTGTCATTGTGGAAACAGTAAGAGGCGTGGAGTTCGGAAAGGCTGTCATCGGTCAAAAGAAAGTCGAAGAAAATGATGTCGTACTGCCTTTGAAAAAAGTACTCCGCATTGCTGATCAGAAAGACCGACTTATTGTAGAAGAAAATAAAAAGGCTGCAAACGAAGCGTTTGATGTATGTTTCGGTAAAGTAAATGACCATGGGCTGGACATGAAGCTAGTCGATGTGGAATACACATTTGATCGAAATAAGATCATCTTCTATTTCACAGCCGATGGACGTGTGGATTTCAGGGAACTTGTAAAAGACCTTGCTTCCATATTCCGTACCAGAATCGAACTTAGACAAATTGGTGTTCGTGATGAAGCCAAACTTTTGGGTGGTATCGGCCCTTGTGGACGCATGCTTTGCTGTTCCACATTCCTGGGAGACTTTGAACCGGTATCCATCAAAATGGCGAAGGATCAAAACCTGTCGTTGAATCCTTCCAAGATTTCTGGACTATGTGGTCGTCTAATGTGCTGTCTGAAGTATGAAAATGACGAATACGAGTCCGCCAAAGAACAATTACCGGATTTGGATGAAGTAATAAAAACACCAAATGGGGTAGGCCGGGTTGTAGGATTGAATATACTCGAACGCGTGCTTCAAGTGGAGTTGTCCGGGAAGGACCGAGTGGTCGAATTTTCTCTAGACGAATTACTTCAAGAGGGAGCCGTTTCAACGCAAGCCACAGATTAAGAGGTGGAAAACTTGGACAAGAAGGAAATATTTGATTCTGTCAGCAATATGGAAGAACAGATCGGACATCTATATAAACAGCTTGGAGATTTAAAAGAACACCTTGCCCTGATTATAGAAGAGAATAACAGTGTGCTAGTGGAAAATAGCCACCTCCGCAAACGTCTAGAGCAGATGACGGCTGTGGAGGAGCAGGCTCCATTGCCGGAACATAAACGCAAGAGAAAGCAGCAGGAGCAAAAACAGACGGATGTGGGCGAGGGTTATGATAATTTGGCCAGGCTCTATCAGGAAGGGTTTCATATTTGCAACCTGAATTTCGGCAGTCCCCGCAAAGAAGGGGATTGTATGTTTTGCTTGTCTTTTCTTAATAAGAAGTAGAGAGTCGCTTCTCCGTAACGGGGTGGCGGCTTTTTGTTTGTTTGTCTTAGTACGTTTGATTTCCGTTCCAGGCGCTTCGCATGCCTGCGGGCGGTCCGTGAGCCTCCTCACAACGTTTCACGGGGCTCAATCTACCGTTACTCCCCCGCTGGAGTCTCACACCTTGCACTCCAATCTACAGGTGAATGGAGTAAGCTATACTTACCCACATTCTCTTTTATGTTTTTTGTGGGGATTGCGTTATAATAGGGAAAGATTATGGTACGAAAGGGTTTTGTTTGATGAAAGAGGTAGACCTTATAGGCGATGAGCGTTTGGATTATTTGTTGGCGGAGAATTTGCGGATAATACAGAGTCCCTCTGTGTTTTCCTTTTCGTTGGATGCTGTCCTATTGGCACAATTTGTGTATGTTCCGATCCAAAAAGGAAACATTATGGACCTTTGCACAGGCAATGGCATTATCCCGCTACTATTAAGTAAGCGGACAAGAGGGAATATCACAGGAGTAGAAATCCAAGAACGGCTTGCCGGCATGGCTGAGCGAAGCTTTTCTTATAATGGGTTAGAGGATCGTTTGAAAATCATTAATATGGATTTGAAAGAGCTTCCGGCAATGTTAGAGAACAAGAAATATGATGTGGTGACGTGCAATCCTCCTTATTTTCCTTTAACAGAGCAGGAAGAAAAGATAAACAGTAATATTCACTATGCCATCGCAAGGCATGAAATAGAATGCACACTGCAGGATGTGGTACGGGTTTGCAGCCAAATTACGAAACAAGGCGGTAAAGTCGCTTTTGTACATCGTCCTGGCAGGCTACTTGATATCATCTCCTTGATGAGAAAATACCGCATAGAACCAAAGCGTCTTCAATTTGTTCATTCTAAACTAGGAAAACCCGCAAACACACTTCTAATAGAAGGAATTAAGGACGGCAATCCCGACTTAAAAATCCTCCCACCACTTTTGGTGTACGACGAAAAAGGCGAATACACACCAGAAGTAAGGAAAATGCTTTTTGGAGAAGAACAAGTTTAATCATAAAAGAGGGATACATTATGGATTTATGGCAACAAAATAGCTTCAGCGAATCTTACACTCAAGGCAGACTTTATCTTATACCTACCCCAATTGGGAACCTAGAAGACATCACCTACCGTTCCCTAAGGATGCTTAAAGAAGTCGACTATATCGCTGCAGAAGATACAAGAAACACCAAAAAACTATGTAACTATTTTGAAATAACCACTCCACTGATCAGTTATCACGAACACAACAAAGAACAAAGCGGTAGAAAAATAATTGATCTATTAAAAGATGGCAAGGACATTGGTCTCGTCAGTGATGCCGGCATGCCGTCCATCTCAGATCCTGGTTATGAAATAGTGGTAGAAGCACTCGAAGAAAAGCTGTATGTCGTTCCTTTGCCAGGAGCAAACGCAGCACTAACAGCTTTAATCGCATCCGGATTAGTTTCACAGCCTTTTTATTTTTATGGTTTCCTTGATCGTCAAAAGAAGGAAAAGAAAAAGGAACTGGAGCGGCTGAAAAAGTTCACAGATACCTTTATTCTTTACGAATCCCCACATCGTTTGAAGGACACACTCAGCCTGATGCATGACATTCTTGGTAACCGGTCCATCGTTATGAGCCGCGAACTTACGAAAAAATTTGAAGAGTTCACAAGAGGCAGCATCTCTGATGTATTGGCTCTTTATGAGGAACAAGGAATCAAGGGTGAGTGTTGCATTATAATAGAAGGAAGTAGTGAAGAAGACAGCGATGAAACAGAATCCTGGTGGCAGGACCTTTCAATTATAGAGCATGTCCAACAGGTAATGGAGACAGAAGGCCATTCATCCAAAGAAGCTATCAAACAAGTCTCCAAAGAACGAAACCTCCCAAAACGAGAAGTATACCAAGCATTTCATGTGGAATAGTAATAAGATTCTCCCTGAAGATTGTAGTGCAAGGTATGAGACTCCAGCGGGGGAGTAACGGTAGGTTGAGACCCCTGAAGCGTTGGAGGAGGCTCAAGCACCGTCTCGCGGAAAGCGAATATCTGGAACGGATATCGGAAGGCGTTCAACGGAATATTTTTGCATATAAAAAAGAGGGTGCCGGAGCACCCTCTTTTGTTGTTCACATTACTTAGCTTGTAAGTTGTTTTGGATCTCTTGGATAATTTTTTCTGCACCTTCACGGCTTAAGATGATTTTTCCATCTGCAAGAGTAAGGTTGTTGTCAGAAACTTCACCAGTAACTTGGCAAGTCATGTTTGGCTTATATTTTTTCAAGATGATTTTTTCGTCATCAACATAAATCTCCAAAGCGTCTTTTTCTGCAATTCCTAAAGTTCTGCGAAGCTCGATAGGAATAACCACGCGGCCTAACTCGTCAACTTTACGTACAATACCAGTAGATTTCATAAGAAAAATACCCCTCTCCAAATTATAAGTTTTATTTAGTATTATTAATCTATCATTTTCGTCATTATTCGACAAATCTAACGTGTTTCCATCATAACAATTTTTACAAAATCCGTCAACAATTATGTTTGAAAATATTTGTATTTCTTTTAAAAAATGTATTCCAAAAGCGGAAAAACAGCTTTGTAATAAGGGTTTACTGGAATCTGTCCCAGGTTAACATTTACAATTACTTACTAATTTTCAATAGAATACTAACTTAATTATAAACATCATTCGACAAATTTCAACTAGTTTATTCGACAAATTTTTCGACAAATGTCGAAGTGGAAGTAACACTCCATCAAGAGTTGCAGAAATGAAAGAGGATAGAAAAAGTTTTTGCTCAATCCTTAACAATACTGGGGTAAACCATGTATAATAGTTATAAAAAATAGGTTATGATGTTGATATATATAGGAAGTTGAAAACGATCATCGCTCTCGTCCATCGGGCGGGAGTTTTCTACTTTTATATGTTTCGATTATAGGGAGGTAATTTTTGATGGTAGCCGATAAAAAAACTTTTTACATTACAACACCTATCTATTATCCAAGTGGTAATTTACATATTGGTCATGCGTATACGACAGTGGCGGGAGATGCGATGGCCCGTTATAAACGTCTTAAGGGCTTTGATGTGATGTACTTAACCGGTACAGATGAGCACGGACAAAAGATTCAGCGAAAAGCCGAAGAAAAAGGTGTTACTTCTCAACAATATGTAGACGATATTGTGTCAGGCATTAAAGATCTTTGGGAAAAGCTTGATATATCTTATGATGATTTCATTCGTACAACGGAAAGCCGCCATAAAGAAGTAGTAGAGAAGATTTTCAAACAGTTACTAGATCAAGGCGATATTTATTTGGATGAATATGAAGGATGGTATTCTGTTCCAGATGAAACATACTACAGAGAACATCAGCTTGTAGATCCGATTCATGAAAATGGAAAAGTAGTGGGAGGAAAGAGTCCTGACAGCGGCCATCCGGTTGAGTTGGTGAGAGAGCAGTCTTACTTCTTCCGCATGGGTAAATATGTGGACCGCCTGCTGCAATATTACGATGAAAATCCGGAATTCATCCAACCAGAATCCAGAAAAAATGAAATGGTTAACAACTTCATCAAACCAGGCCTTGAAGACCTTGCCGTTTCTAGAACTTCATTCGACTGGGGAGTAAAAGTCCCTGGAGATCCAAAGCACGTAATTTATGTGTGGATTGATGCATTGTCCAACTATATTACGGCACTTGGTTATGGAACGGACAATGATGAAAAATATATGAAATATTGGCCTGCAGATGTTCACCTTGTAGGAAAAGAAATTGTCCGCTTTCACACGATTTACTGGCCTATCATGTTGATGGCATTGGATCTGCCACTTCCAAAGAAAGTTTTTGCACATGGTTGGCTTTTAATGAAAGATGGAAAAATGTCCAAGTCTAAAGGAAATGTTGTGGACCCAGTTACTTTAATTGACCGTTATGGACTTGACGCGTTGAGATATTATCTTTTAAGAGAAGTTCCGTTTGGAGCGGATGGTGTCTTCACACCGGAGGGCTTCGTGGAAAGAGTGAACTTTGACCTTGCCAATGACCTTGGAAACTTACTGAACAGAACGGTTGCCATGATTGATAAGTACTTTGAGGGTGAAGTTCCTGTTTACAACGGTAATATAACAGAGTTTGACCAGACGTTAAGCGATCTTGCAGTTAACACGGTTCAACAGTATGAAAATGCGATGGAAAACATGGAATTCTCTGTAGCGTTATCTTCTATCTGGCAGCTTGTGAGCAGAACGAACAAATATATAGATGAAACACAACCATGGGTGCTGGCAAAAAATGATGAGACGAAAGATCAGTTGGCTTCTGCCATGGCCCATCTTGCGGAGTCACTAAGATTCATCGGGATCCTCCTTAAGCCGTTCCTGACTAGAACACCAGGTAAGATCTTCGCGCAACTTGGAGTTAAAGAGTCATTGACGACTTGGGAAAGTTTATCTTCATTCGGTCAGATTTCTGCGGGAACAAAGACAGTGAAAGCAGACCCTATTTTCCCACGCCTTGATGTAAAAGAAGAGGTGGAGCATATTAAACAAGTGATGCAGCCTTCTGCACCGGCAGAAAAGGCGGAGGAAAAAGTGGTAGAAGAAGCACCGCCGGCATCTGAAGAAATCACGTTTGATGATTTTATGAAAATAGATTTGCGTGTTGCGGAAGTGACGCACTGTGAGCCAGTGAAAAAGGCCGACAAGCTATTAAAGCTTCAGTTAGATCTTGGATATGAAAAGAGACAGGTAGTGTCCGGAATCGCGAAGTTTTACAAGCCAGAGGAGCTGGTTGGAAAGCGAGTTATTTGCGTAACGAACTTGAAGCCTGTTAAACTACGCGGAGAGTTATCAGAAGGAATGATCCTAGCAGGTGAAAAGGATGGCGTATTATCCTTGGCTTCTGTGGACGCGTCTCTGCCGCTAGGTGCTAAAGTTAAATAATTAGTTTTTGGATAAAATAATTTTAAAACGTTAAGAGGTGTTTCACGTGTAACAACGGGTTGCACCTCTTTGTTTCTTTTTTTGAATACTATTTGTTTATATTATTTTAGAAAAAGGATTTAATTATCAGTTCAACCAATATTTAACGGGAGTGTTTTATATGTTATTTGATACACATGTGCATTTAAATGCAGATCAATATGAGGAAGATTTACAAGAGGTAATTGACCGTGCCCAAGCTGAAAAAGTAACGAACATGGTTGTGGTAGGTTTTGACCGGAAGACAATCACAAGAGCGATGGAGCTTGTGGAAAAATATGATTTTCTTTATGCAGCGGTTGGTTGGCATCCGGTTGATGCGATAGATATGACCGAAGACGACCTGGCTTGGATAGAGGATCTCGCCTCCCATGAAAAAGTAGTGGCAATTGGAGAAATGGGGCTTGATTATCATTGGGACAAATCCCCGAAAGAAATACAAAAGGAAGTGTTTCGCAAACAGATCCAGCTGGCGAAAAAAGTGAATCTACCTATCGTCATCCATAACAGGGACGCAACAGCAGATGTGGTGCAAATTTTGAAAGAAGAAGATGCCAAAGAAGTGGGAGGAATCATGCACTGCTTTACAGGCAGCTTGGAAGTGGCGAAAGAATGCATGGAAATGAATTTCTATATTTCATTTGGCGGGCCTGTCACATTTAAAAATGCGAAAAAACCAAAAGAAGTGGTAAAAGAGATTCCGATGGAAAAGCTACTCATCGAAACAGACTGCCCATATCTTACGCCCCATCCATATCGAGGGAAAAGAAATGAGCCAGGGTATGTGAGGCTCGTTGCAGAACAAATTGCAGAGTTGAAAGAATTAACGATAGAGGAAGTAGCAGAAAAAACAACAGCAAATGCTAAGAAATTATTCGGCATAAAATGACAAAGAAACTTGTCAAAAATGGCGGATACTTGTCCAATTCGAGGGAAAACAAATAAGTTCTACCTCTCTACTTCTCCTCATAGGATAATCGTGTCGATAGTTTTCACTTCCCTTTTGTGAGAATTTTCCGCATAATAGACATTACGGTCGAGCCAATGGAAAGGGTTGACAAGTTACATAACTGTCTATATAATCCATTCGAGGAGAAGGAGGCGTTTTTTTACATGTTACATAGCATGAAAAAACTGTTTTCTGGTAAGTTGAGCAGGACGAAACTGGCCATTACTTTAACTAGTTTCATAGTCTTCTCAACCATACTTGGCTTTGGTGTCTTTCATGGCACAAAGGCTGCTGTAACAGTGAATGTGGACGGTGAGGAAGTCACGGTGCGCACGCACGCAAAAACTGTAGCGGATATTCTAAAAGAGTTGGACATAGAAGTCCATCCTGAGGACAAATTGGAGCCTTCAAAGGATACCGTTGTCAGCGATTCCATGCAGATTGTCTGGGATCCTGCGAAAGAAGTGAAACTTGTCATCGATGATGAGGAACACGCAATGTATACGACAGCAGAGACAGTACAAGATTTCTTAGCAGAAAGAGATATAGATATAAAAGAGCATGATAAAGTTAGTCAAGATTTAAATACCCCACTTAAAGACAATTTAGTCATCGCCATTGAAAAGGCATTTGAAGTGACTTTAGATGTCGGGGGAAAAAAACAACAAGTATGGTCTACTTCGACTACGGTCGCTGACTTTTTAGAACAGCACGATATCACAGTAAATGATCTTGACCGAGTGGAGCCTAGTCTAGAAGAATTGGTAGCAAAAGATACTGTAGTTAATATTACTAGAGTTGAAAAGGTCACCGATGTAGTGGAAGAGCCTATTGAATTTGGTGTTGTAACACAAAATGATAGTTCCCTTGATAAGGGAAAAGAGCAAGTGGTCCAGCAAGGTGAAAACGGCACCGTTGCAAATCATTATGAAGTCATATTAGAGAACGGCAAGGAAGTTTCCCGTGAATTGGTGAAAACAGAAACGGTGAAAGAATCGTTAGATCGCATCGTTGCTGTCGGAACAAAAGCTCCGCCACAACCAAAACCTCAACAGGTTGTGTCACGTAGCACGGAATCAAGTTCTAAAGAGTTTTATGTTTCCTCTACTGCCTATACAGCTTTTTGTAATGGATGTAGCGGTGTGACAAGTACGGGCATTAATTTAAGAACAAATCCGGGAGCAAAGGTAATTGCAGTAGATCCAAGTGTCATTCCTTTAGGGACAAAAGTCTATGTGGAGGGCTATGGATATGCTGTTGCCGGAGATACTGGTGGAGCAATCAAAGGCCACAAAATTGATGTTTTCTTTCCTGATAAAGATGCTGCTTATCGTTGGGGTAGGAAGAAAGTGAAAATCAAGATACTTGATTAATGATAGGTGATAGTTCGTTCAAGCAGGGGTTTCTTCATACCTCTGCTTTTTTCTGTTAAAATAAATATTAGTAATAAAAGACAAAATAAAGTAGAATACATACTATTGTTTGTTTTTGCTGTTCATAACATTAGACGTTTACCATAGACGAAAAGTTTCACTCTTTTGGAGGAAAAAATGAAAATAAAAGAAATTATTGTGGTGGAAGGAAAAGATGATACGGTTGCCATCAAGCGGGCTGTTGATGCTGATACTATTGAAACAGGTGGTTCGGCCATCAATGAGGAGATATTGAATCGTATTAGGCATGCCCAGGACACCAGAGGCGTCATTGTCTTCACAGATCCTGACTATCCTGGTGAAAAAATCCGCCATACCATCAGACAGGCTGTTCCCGGCTGTAAACACGCTTTTTTGCCTAAGGATAAGGCCCGCGGCAAAAAAGGCAAAGGAATAGGGGTAGAACACGCCACAGTGAGTGACATTCAACAAGCGCTTGAAGGGCTGCATCAAGAATATGAACAAGAGACAGAAGAGATACCCTTTGAAGCCCTTGTCTATTACGGGCTTGTTGCAGGTCCGCAAGCTAAAAGTAGAAGAGAACGCATCGGCGTAGAACTGAACATTGGATATACAAATGGCAAGCAATTGCAAAAGCGTCTGCAGATGTTCCATATCTCTTTAGAAAGATTAAAACAAGCAGTAACGAAAATTGACCAGGAGGAGCAATAAATGCATAAAGATATTGCCACACCGAAAAGAACGAAAGAAATATTGGATAAGTACGGCTTCTCTTTTAAAAAGAGTTTGGGACAGAACTTCCTGATCGACACAAATATCCTAAGGAATATTGTGGAGTATGGGGAAGTGTCGGAAAAAACAGCTGCCATTGAAATAGGTCCGGGGATTGGTGCGTTAACAGAACAGATTGCAAAAAGAGCCGGAAAGGTTTTCGCGTTTGAAATTGATCAGAGACTGTTGCCAATCTTAGAAGACACCCTCTCTCCTTATGATAATGTTACGGTTATTCATAAAGATATTCTAAAGGCGGATGTAACAGAACTGATTGGTGAAGAGTTAAAGGCGTATGAAGAAGTGAGAGTGATAGCCAACCTTCCATACTACGTTACCACCCCTATCATCATGAAGTTGTTGCAAGAGGGTTTACCCCTTAAAAGCATTACTGTCATGCTGCAAAAGGAAGTGGCAGAGCGAATGGCCGCAAAGCCCGGTACCAAGGAATATGGGTCCCTTTCGATTGCAGTGCAGTATTTTACACAAGCGGAAACAGTGATGATTGTCCCCAAAACGGTGTTTGTGCCACAACCTAATGTGGACTCTGCTGTCATTCGTCTCGTCGTTCGGGAGGAGCCGCCTGTACGTGTGAAGGATGAGGACTTCTTCTTTGAAGTGGTTCGCGCAAGCTTTGGACAACGAAGAAAAACGATCTTAAATAACTTGCAAAGCAACCTGCCTGATGGAAAAGCAAAGAAACAAGGAATTGAAGCGGCCCTTGCCACTACTTCCATCGATCCAAAAAGGCGCGGGGAGACGCTTTCCATTGAAGAATTTGGTGCTTTGAGTGATGAATTGTTCCCACTGTTTAAAACGGAAACGACCTGATTAGGGTCGTTTTTTTGTTTATGAAATCCAGTTGATCTCCGTTCCAGGCGCTTCGCTTGCCTGCGGGCGGTCCGTGAGCCTCCTCACTTCGTTGCGGAGTCTCACCTGTCCCTTCCTCCCGCGGGCGTCTGCGCGCCTTCCACTCCAATCAACTTGGGTTATGCATTCAGCAGTGAATATTCATTATTAAAAAATGGATAAATCTTTTTTACAATGGATAAATCACTTTTGTAATGGATAAATAGTTTTTACGATGGATATAAGTGTCTTTACAATGGATAAAATCAATTTACAATGGATAAACGAAAATTCAACCGATATTCGAGTAACTAACCCAGCTAATATGAATGGTTTTGTCCCAAATTAATAAGAAAGCACAAAAAAACTGCCACAACATCAAGTATTCCCTCCAGATGTGGCAGTTTTATAATTCCCTGAAAATGAGTTCGAGCCAATGCGTTCACAACCTTCATTACACCAAGGAAAGTGCTCACACACGTAAAGTTACCTGCATACTCTAGGTTAGATAGACCGTTGGGGTAAATGCCTTCTCCCAGTTGGAGGGAAAAATGATGCTGAAAATTGGAGACATTGTTGCACGAAAATCTTATAATTATGATCTTTTATTTCGTGTGATGGATATACATGAGAATGAATTAAAACAGCGTGTTGTTTTATTATATGGGGAAGATGTCAGGCTGATGGCAGATGCCCCTTACGAAGACCTGAAAGTAGTAGATGGAAAAGAGCAGATGACCAGGAAGCAAAGGGCGGAATCCAAGGTCAACAGATCTTTGCTACTCCTGCAACAGGACTATCAGCTAATTCGGGAAAAAAATGAATACGAGGCAACAGGTGGCTATAGTACAGAGCAAAACTATTTTCAAGTGCCAGGAAAGGTCTTGCATTTGGATGGAGATCCTTTGTATTTGAAAAAGTGCTTGGAGCTTTACGAAAGAATCGGCGTCCCTGTCAACGGAGTACATGCAAATGAAAAAGAAATGCCTCTAAAAATAACCGAATTGATGGAAAAGTATCGACCGGATATCTTAGTCATCACCGGTCATGATGCATACTCCAAGAGCAAGGGGAAAGTGAACGACCTCAAAGCATATCGCCACTCTTGGCATTTTGTGCAAACCGTGAAAGAAGCTCGCCGGATCCAACCAAACCTCGATCAATTAGTCATTTTTGCAGGCGCGTGCCAGTCCCACTTTGAATCATTGATACAGGCAGGCGCAAACTTTGCAAGCTCCCCATCTCGAGTGAATATACATGCGCTCGATCCGGTTTATATAGTGGGTAGAATTTGTTTTACTCCTTTTATGGAACGAGTAAATGTATGGGATTTATTGAAAAATACATTAACAGGAGATAAGGGACTTGGAGGTATTGAAACAAGAGGGGTTTTACGAACGGGGATGCCTTTTAGACCTTATAAAGAAGATGAAGATGCGGATGATGACTCTTAACGTTGTGAAGTTAAGGGTTTTTTGTCGTATTTTAGCCCAATGAATTTAATCTAAAAACCACTCCTGGTAAGGATAAAAAGGTAATTTATAATTTTATACATAATTAGTCCCCTATATGCGCATAGTAAATGTAGACATATGAAGATAATTGTAGACAGAAATGTATTGACAGGTTGCTTTTGTGGTTGTTATAATTTTAAGTTTTATTTGATTTTTTGTTAAAATTATGTTACACTAACTATAGTATAGTGAGGTGGAGTAAAATGGGAAAAACGTTAGTAGATATCAAAAGAACGTTAGATTCTAATTTAGGTAAAAAGTTAACTCTTCGTGCTAACGGTGGTCGTAGAAAGACAATTGAGCGCATAGGGATATTAGCAGAAACTTATCCATCAGTATTTGTAATAGAACTAGATCAAGACGAAAATGCTTTTGAACGTGTATCCTACAGCTATGCAGATGTCCTCACAGAGACGGTACAACTTACATTTTTCGAAGAAGGCAATATGGCCATAAGTGGGCAGTAGACAACTATGTTTGCTGCTTTTTATTTTGCCCTTTTAATAACATATAGCTGGTGATTGGAGCAAAAGGCGAAGACTCCTGAGGGAGATAGCGCTAGGTGGAGACCCCGCAGGCTTGCCGAGGAGGCTCCAGCAGCGCCCCTAGGAAAGCGAAGCCGTTTGCGGAAATCAACAGCGGCGTTTAAAGCAACCCTCCTAAAAATACATATATAACCGCTTATAAAAACACAAAACCCCTCCAATACTAATACTGTCGCGTTTATCGATCAATGAGGAGGGCTTTTATCATGAGCAGAAGACGAAGCATAATGTCTCATCAGCTAAAAGAGGAACTGGCAAAAGAACTTGGTTTCTATGATGTCGTCCAAAGCGAAGGCTGGGGCGGAATCAAAGCCAAGGATGCCGGCAACATGGTAAAACGTGCCATAGAATTGGCAGAGCGACAACTTGTACAAAATCAACATAAATAGATAAATGGAGAACCGAAGTGAAAGCCACTTCGGTTTTTTGGCAACTCAGAAAAAGCAGATCACTTTTGAAAACATAATATTTCCCATTCATGGAGATATTTCTGACAAGGAATATGGTACAATACATAGATAATTGGAGACGAATGAAGAAGGTGAAGAAAGTGAGACTGTTAGAAAAAGCACCAGCGAAAATAAACTTATCGCTAGATGTGCTACATAAGCGTCCAGACGGATTCCATGAAGTAAAGATGATTATGACCACCATTGATTTAGCTGACCGTATCGAACTGTCAGAGCGAAAGGATGGTCAAATCACCATTCTATCTCATAATCGATATGTTCCAGACGATAATCGAAATTTGGCCTACCAGGCAGCGGCCCTGTTGAAGGAACGGTTTAACGTGAAGCAAGGGGTTTCCATTGGAATTACAAAGGTGATTCCTGTTGCAGCAGGATTAGCTGGCGGAAGCAGTGACGCGGCTGCCACGCTACGCGGTTTGAACAGGCTTTGGAAACTGGGGCTTACCTTAGACGAACTGGCCGAGATTGGAGCTGAAATTGGTTCTGATGTGTCGTTTTGTGTATATGGGGGAACGGCGCTTGCAACAGGACGAGGAGAAATTGTTCAACATATCCCTGCTCCGCCTCATAGTTGGATTGTTCTTGCGAAGCCGACAATTGGCGTATCAACAGCAGAAGTGTATAATAACCTCGACCTTAGTAAGGTTGAGCATCCCGATGTAGAAGGAATGCTTGCTGCCATCCATGAAAATGATTATGAGAAAATGATCGGGCTTGTTGGCAATGTCTTGGAGAGTGTTACATTAAGGCTTTATCCTGAAGTGGCACATATAAAAGAACAGATGAAGAAATTCGGGGCAGATGCCGTTTTGATGAGTGGTAGTGGCCCGACTGTCTTCGGAATTATTCAATATGACTCTAGAATGCACCGCATTTGCAATGGATTGAGAGGGTTCTGTGATCAAGTGTTTGCCGTCAGAATCCTTGGCGAGCGGAACAGTCTTGATTAAATCCGGATATTAATGTTATATTTACATTAGAATATTCGGATTTTAGGAGGAAAAAGCATGAAATTACGTCGAAGTGGTCGTCTTGTGGACATGACGCATTATTTGCTGCAGCATCCACAAGGGTTAGTTCCGCTTTCCTTCTTTGCTGACCGTTATGGGTCTGCAAAGTCTTCCATCAGTGAAGATCTTGGAATCATTAAACAAACATTCGAACAGCAAGGAATCGGAACGCTTGTGACGGTCCCAGGTGCTGCTGGCGGTGTCAGGTATATCCCATATGTAAGTCATGAAGAGGCATCTGCCTATCTAGAAGAATTGTGCGAAATGATCGCAAAACCGGAAAGATTGCTGCCTGGCGGTTACTTATATATGACGGATATTCTTGGCAACCCGAAAGTTTTAAACAAAGTCGGGAAAATGTTCGCAACAGCATTCAGTCATAAAAAAGTGGATGTTGTGATGACGATGGCGACAAAAGGGATTCCACTTGCACATGCAGTGGCAAGCTTTTTAAATGTGCCGGTTGTTATTGTAAGACGTGACAGCAGGGTCACAGAAGGTTCTACAGTGAGCATTAATTATGTTTCTGGTTCATCCAAACGAATTCAAACGATGGTCCTGGCAAAAAGAAGCTTAGAAACGGGCTCGAATGTCTTGATTATCGATGACTTTATGAAGGCCGGCGGGACGGTCAGCGGAATGGTGAACTTGCTTGCTGAGTTTCAAGCGAACGTAGCGGGCATCGGTATTCTAGTGGAGTCTGAAAACATCGAAGAACGCCTGGTGGATGACTATGTTTCCTTGGCTAAGTTGGAAAAGGTCAGTGAAAGAGACCGACAGATAGAAGTGCAGCAAGGTAACTATCTTCAGCATGTGAAAGAAAATATTACAATAAACTAAAGGGTGTGTAAGTTCATGAAAGTTGTTCATACAGATGCCGCTCCAAAAGCGATAGGTCCATATTCCCAGGGGATCATCGTCAACAATCTTTTTTACAGTTCAGGTCAAATACCGTTATTGCCAAATGGAGAATTACTTGAAGGGGATGTGAAAGAACAAACTCATCAAGTATTCAAGAACTTGCAAGCGGTTTTAGAAGAAGCCGGTGCTTCCTTGGAAACAGTAGTGAAAGCCACTGTTTTCATTAAAGATATGAATCAATTTGGAGAAATAAATGAAGTGTATGGAGAGTATTTCTCTACACACAAACCTGCAAGATCATGTGTGGAGGTTGCACGATTACCGAAAGATGTTCTTGTGGAGATAGAAGTTATCGCTCTAGTAAAATAGAATCTGTTCTTTTTACACCAATTTGCCCAAAATTTTCAAAAAAATTTTGAAAATAAGAAGGAATTCTAGAAAATTTAGAGAATTTATAATACTAAGTTTTTTATTGGGACAAAAGGTGGTGAACAGAATGGAAGTAACTGACGTAAGATTACGCCGCGTAAATACCGATGGTCGCATGAGAGCTATCGCATCTATTACATTAGATCATGAATTCGTTGTTCATGACATCCGTGTAATTGATGGAAACAATGGCTTGTTCGTTGCAATGCCAAGTAAACGTACGCCGGATGGAGAATTCCGCGATATCGCGCACCCGATCAACTCCGGGACGCGTGGAAAAATCCAAGAAGCGGTTCTAGCAGAGTACCACCGCTTAGGCGAATTAGAAGTAGAATACGAAGAAGCGGGTGCTTCTTGATTGATAAAAAGGTGAAACAGGCTGTTATGCGGCCTGTTTTTTCTTTTGGTCTTTTTTTGACAAAAAAATGTACTTTCGTGTACTTCCTTGAAATGGGCACCGTTTTAGGATATATTCGTAATGGATAATTAGGTGAAAATGGAGGCCGTTATGATAAATCGATATGCCGTAATATTAGCAGCTGGACAAGGTACACGGATGAAATCCAAATTATATAAAGTGTTACACCCTGTTTGTGGCAAGCCTATGGTTCAACATGTCGTGGATCATGTTTCTGCACTCAATTTTGAGAAGATTGTAACAGTGGTCGGACATGGAGCGGAGACAGTAAAGAGCCATCTTGGAACAAAAAGCGAGTATGCCCTTCAGGCAGAACAGTTGGGAACAGCGCATGCAGTCATGCAAGCTGCGCCAATGTTACAAGATAAAAAAGGCGTAACACTGGTCATTTGTGGAGATACTCCACTTATTACACCGGAAACGATGCAGGAACTGCTTGATCTTCACGAAAACACGGGGGCAAAAGCTACCATTCTGACAGCTTATGCAGAAGATCCTACCGGGTATGGACGCATTATCCGCAATAGCGAAGGACATGTCGGGAAAATTGTGGAGCACAAGGACGCTAACGAAGATGAGCGTAAAGTGACAGAAATCAATACAGGTACTTACTGCTTCGACAATGAGGCACTTTTTACAGCGCTAAACAATGTTTCCAATGACAATGTGCAAGGAGAATATTACCTTCCAGATGTTATTGAAATATTGAAAGAACAAGGCGATATCGTTTCTGCCTACCAAACATTGGACTTTGATGAAACACTTGGAGTCAATGACAGAGTGGCACTTTCTCAGGCCGAAAAAACCATGAAGAAAAGAATTAATAAAAAACATATGATCAATGGAGTTAGCATCATTGATCCAGATAATACGTATATCTCAGCAGATGCAGAGATTGGCAGAGATACTGTCATCAACCCTGGCACCGTTATCTTGGGTGAGACGAAAATCGGGGAAGATTGCATCATCGGACCGAACTCCGAGATTAAAGACTGCCAAATCGGGGACCGTACAACCATCCGCCAATCTGTGGCACATGACAGCGAAATTGGAGTCGATGTAAATATCGGACCGTTTGCTCACGTGAGACCTGATTCCAAAATTGGAAATGAAGTAAAGCTCGGTAACTTTGTGGAAGTGAAAAAAGCGACATTTGGAAACGGAAGCAAGGCTTCTCATCTTAGCTATATTGGAGATGCGGAAGTTGGAGCGGATGTAAACCTTGGATGCGGGTCTATCACCGTCAACTATGATGGAAAAAAGAAATACTTAACCAAAATTGAAGATGGTGTGTTTGTAGGTTGCAACTCCAACTTGGTGGCACCTGTAACAATCGGCAAAAACGCCTATGTTGCAGCAGGCTCCACTATCACAGAAGATGTGCCAGGAGAAGCCCTCTCCATCGCACGCGCACGCCAAGTAAACAAAGAAAACTACGTAAACAAGCTTAACAATAAATAAATCGACTATTTTAGAGAGTTTTACAGCTGTTGATTGGAGCATAGGGCGAAGACTTCTGAGGGAGATAGCGGTAGCTTGAGACCCCCGAGCGTTGTGAGGAGGCTCAAGCAGCGCCCCTAGGAAAGCGAAGCTCGGTGCGGAAATCAACAGCGGTGTTTAACAAAGTCATTAAAAGAAGCCATTAAAAAAACCTAGCGGAGGGTTCAAGATATCATGCCAAAGTATGCAGATTCTAATCTAAAGATTTTTACGTTAAATTCCAACACAGCCTTAGCGGAAGAAATTGCTCAACATGTAGGTGTTCCAATCGGAAAATGTTCCGTTGCCCGTTTCAGTGATGGAGAAGTCCAAATAAACATCGAGGAAAGCATCCGTGGTTGTGACGTGTATGTTATCCAATCTACAAGCGCACCTGTAAACGAACATATCATGGAGACGCTTATCATGATTGACGCACTAAAACGTGCTTCTGCAAAAACGATTAACATTGTAATGCCATACTACGGTTATGGAAGACAAGACCGTAAAGCGCGAGCTCGTGAGCCGATCACGGCTAAACTAGTGGCAAACCTATTAGAAACTGCTGGAGCAGACCGCGTCATCACGCTTGATCTGCATGCACCGCAAATTCAAGGATTCTTTGATATCCTGATTGACCACTTAATGGGTGTTCCAATTCTGGCGGAATACTTCGATAGCAAGCAGCTAGAAGACCTTGTAATCGTATCCCCTGACCATGGTGGGGTAACAAGAGCAAGAAAGCTAGCAGATCGCTTGAAAGCGCCGATTGCGATCATCGACAAACGCAGACCTCGTCCAAATGTTGCAGAGGTTATGAACATTGTTGGTCATATCGAAGGAAGAACGGCAATCTTGATCGATGACATGATTGATACTGCGGGAACCATAACATTAGCGGCAAATGCCTTGATTGAAAATGGAGCAAAAGAAGTATATGCATGCTGTACACACCCAGTACTGTCAGGCCCTGCGATTGAACGTATTCAAAACTCTAAAATTAAAGAGTTGGTAATCACAAACACCATCTCTTTACCAGAAGAGAAGAAAATAGAAAAAATCACGCAATTGTCTGTTGCACAACTTATTGCTGAAGCAATTATTCGTGTGCATGAAGAGAAATCCGTTAGTACTTTATTTGATTAATCGTAAGAATCATGTTTAACCTTCCGTAAATTGGGGAAATTGAATGAGAGACAAGTATTTTATTTTCCCAGGAAGGTGATAAGAATGTCAGTATTACATGCAAATGAACGTACAGAATTCAAAGGATCTTCAAAAACCAAAATCCGTGAGGAAGGATTAATTCCAGCGGTTGTTTACGGGAATGATACAGAAAATAAATCTATTACTGTCAATAGTAAGGAATTTATTAAAACGATTCGTGAAACAGGACGAAACGGCATCATTTCGCTTGAAATCGGCTCAGATAAGCGCAAAGTAATGCTTTACGATTATCAGATTAACCCGTTGAAAAGCCTGGAATTCGTCCACTTGGACTTCCATGTGGTTGATTTTAAATCAGAGATTGATGTAGATGTTACGGTTCACGTTACAGGCGATGCAAAAGGTGTGAAAGATGGGGGAGTCTTGCAACAAGTTCTCCATGAAGTCTCCATCAAAGTACTTCCAAACAACGTACCGGATTCCATTGATGTGGATGTAACGGAACTAGACGTGAATGAAAATATCACAATCGGCGATTTAAAATCAGGTAAATACAGCTTCAATCATGAAGATGATGAAGTGGTTGCTTCCATCTTACCTCCACGACAAGAAGAGGAAATCGATCCTGGCGAAGAACAAGAACCAGGCGAGCCTGAACTTGTAGAAGGTAGAGAAAACAAGGAAAGCACAGAGGAGGCGTAACCTTTAAGGTTACGTCTTTTCTCTTGTTGCGGAGAAGATTTTCTAAACACTGTGGCATGAGGAGTTCAATTATGGAGGTTAGTAGCTAAGGAAATTAGATGATTAAAAATGCCCAAAGCCACAAGGAAAAAGAGTAAACGGTCAAATAGAGGGCTTCTATATGCCCGAAGGCACGAGGAAAAGCGGTAAACGGTCAAATAGAGGGCTTCTATACGCCCGAAGGCAAGAGTGAAAAGAGTAAACGGTCAAATAGAATGCTTCTATACGCCCGAAGGCAAGAGTGAAAAGAGTAAACGGTCAAATAGAGGGCTTCTATATGCCCGAAGGCGCGAAGAAAACGCGCAAACAGTCGTATAGCGCTCTTTAACCACCCAGTGGCTTCTAAACTCCAGTAATATAGAGTTGTTTTAATCGACTAGACCCCTTCTCATTTCCTTTTCACCCCATGTTCAAGTAAAATGAAAGATAGCGAATAGGTTTGTGGGAGGTATTCATGAAAAAATTTTTGCAATCCTTATTTGGTAAAGAGCAAGACGTTTCAGGAGGAAAAATAATGAAAATATTTGTGGGGCTTGGAAATCCAGGCCGTCAATATGAAGAAACAAGGCACAATATCGGATTTATGGTAATAGATGAATTAGCAGACAAATGGAACATCCCATTAACACAGTCCAAATTCAAAGGGGTTTTCGGACAAGGTACCATAAACGGCGAAAAAGTACTATTAGTGAAGCCTCTTACATATATGAATTTATCGGGGGAATGTGTTCGCCCGTTATTAGACTTCTATAAGCTAGATGTAGAGGATCTTGTGATAATATATGATGACTTAGACTTGCCTGCGGGAAAGCTGCGTCTTCGCCAAAAGGGTAGTGCCGGGGGGCATAATGGTATTAAGTCCTTGATACAGCACCTACAGACCCAGAATTTCAACCGTATTAGAATGGGAATTGACCGTCCGAAAAACGGACCTTCCATTTCAGATTATGTGCTTGGGAAATTTCACGCTGAAGAGCGTCCGGCAATCGATGACAGTATAAAAAAAGCGGCAGAAGCTTGTGAAGAAAACTTGTCAAAAGAATTCCTTCAAGTAATGAACACTTTTAATCAGTAATAGAATGTTAAGGTAGCTTTTCTGAGCTTCTTCAAACCCAACACACCTTGTATAACAATGTTTCCCACTGTTCATACTATTGGTAAAAGAGGCCATTTTCTAGGCCTTGCAGAAAAGTGGAGGGAAAAGGGATGGCTATCCATTATCATTGCAGACATTGCGGCTATAAAGTCGGCACCATCGATTCCAAATCGGTATTTTCAGAAGAACTGGGTTTTCATCAACTGTCGGATACAGAACGACATGAAATGATAGCATATCAACAAAATGGTGATGTACATGTTAAAACGATTTGTGAGGATTGCCAGGAAGCCCTTGACCGGAACCCTGACTGGCATGAACAAGAACGGTTCATACAATAGAGCAGATAAATTAGCTTTGGTGAGACACCAAAGCCTTTTTGCGTCTGAGAAGCTCAATGATAAAAAAGAAGAATATAAAACATTAATCATAGAGAGGGGAGGGTGTTTGTCATGAAGGGTTTTATTCCATATTTCAGTGAAAATGATGATTTCCAGTCGGTTTTGGTTGGCCTGCAAGAGGGGTTGCAAGAACAGTTGATTTCAGGAATTTCTAATTCGGCAAGATCCATGTTAATTGCGGCGTTGTATGAAGAAAGAAAGGCGCCAATCCTGCTCATCACCCATAATTTATTTCATGCCCAAAAGGTGTATGACGACTTGGCAAGCTTCCTGCCGGAGGATCAACTGTATCTTTACCCTGTAAACGATGTGTTGGCGGCAGAAATCGGAATCGCCAGTCCAGAACTTAAAGCACAGCGCGTAGAGGCCCTTAACCATTGGGCTACTAAAAATAATGGGATTATTATCGCACCCATCGCAGGGTTAAAAAGAATCCTCCCATCTAAAGAAAAATGGCAGCAAACGTTGTTGACCATTGAAGTGGATAAGACGTTGGAACTCGATAACTTAGCAGAACGTCTCGTCAGGTTCGGATATCAGCGCGTAGGAATGGTGGCAACGCCAGGAGATTTCAGTATTAGAGGCGGAATCATCGACATCTACCCTATCACAGAGGAATATGCCGTTCGGATTGAACTTTTTGATGACGAAGTGGAGTCGATCCGTTATTTTACGGTAGAAGATCAACGTTCTCAAAAACATATGGATACGGTAACCATTGGTCCAGCAACGGAGATGCTCCTTACAGATCAAGAGCTTGCGAATGGCCTGGAGGTTTTGGAAAAGGAACTGGCCAAAACGATTAAAAAGGTGAAAAATGATAAAGTAAAACAGTTGTTAACGGAAAATATCTCCTATGAACTAGAACAAATACGCAACGGACAAGTGTTTTCAGAGCTGTACAAATATCTTTCATTCTTTTACAGTTCACCAGCTAGTTTACTAGATTACATTCCTCGGGGCGGCTTAGTGATCATGGATGAAATCAGCAGAATCCATGAAACGGCAGAAAGTCTTGACAAAGAGGAAGCAGAGTGGCTTGTAGAGCTATTGGCAGAAGGAAAAGCGGTGCATGACCTGAAGTTTTCCCATTCTTTTGCCCAGATAGTACATAGCAAAAAGCAACCTTTTCTTTATCTATCCCTTTTCTTACGAGCAGTGCCGCATACTCATCCAGAAAACTTGATTAATATGTCTTCTAAGAGTATGCAGCATTTCCACGGGCAGATGCACCTGCTAAAATCGGAAATTGAGCGTTGGAGAAAAGCAAACTATGCGATTGTGGTCCTTGCTTCCAACCAAGAGCGGATGGAAAAGCTAGAGACAGTGTTTGCTGATTATGAAATGGATATTAGAAAGCTTTCCAAAGGGTCGGCCTTTGCCCATGGCGAGGTCCAACTTGTGGAGGGAGACCTGCAATCAGGTTTTGAATTACCGATGCAAAAGCTTGCGGTCATCACAGAGGAAGAGCTTTTTAAGAAGAAAGCAAAAAAGCCTAAAAACAGACAAAAGCTATCGAACGCAGAACGAATTAAAAATTACACCGAATTGAATGTTGGCGATTATGTGGTCCATATCAACCACGGAATCGGTAAATATTTAGGAATTGAAACACTAGATATTAATGGCCTTCATAAAGATTATATTCATATTAAATATCAAGGTTCTGATAAACTTTATGTCCCTGTTGAGCAAATAGATCAGGTGCAGAAATATGTAGGTTCTGAAGGAAAAGAACCGAAAGTTTATAAGCTTGGTGGCACCGACTGGAAAAAGGTCAAAAATAAAGTGGAGTCGTCTGTCCAAGACATTGCAGATGACCTGATCAAGCTATATGCCGAAAGAGAAGCGAGTGTCGGTCATGCCTTTTCACCAGATGGAGAAATGCAAAGAGAGTTTGAAGCAACCTTCCCTTATCAGGAGACAGAAGATCAGTTGCGATCCATCCATGAAATCAAATTGGATATGGAAAAAACTCGCCCGATGGATCGATTGCTGTGCGGAGATGTGGGCTATGGTAAAACGGAAGTTGCCATCAGGGCTGCTTTTAAGGCGATTACAGACGGCAAACAGGTAGCCATTTTGGTTCCAACCACTATTTTGGCACAACAGCATTATGAAACGATCAGGGAAAGATTCCAAGATTACCCTATTAATATAGGCCTGTTGAGCCGTTTCCGATCAAGAAAACAACAGACGGAAACGATGAAAGGGCTTGGAAATGGAACGGTGGATATTGTTGTTGGGACACACCGATTATTGTCCAAAGATATTAAATACAAAGACCTAGGCTTGTTAATTATTGATGAAGAACAGCGTTTTGGAGTTACCCATAAGGAAAAAATCAAACAGCTTAAAGCTAATATCGATGTGCTTACCCTGACTGCAACGCCAATTCCGCGGACCCTTCATATGTCGATGCTCGGGGTGCGTGACTTGTCTGTCATTGAGACACCGCCGGAAAACCGTTTCCCAGTGCAAACGTATGTGATGGAATATAACGGGAACCTGGTAAAGGAAGCGATTGAAAGAGAGCTGGCACGAGGCGGTCAAATTTATTTCTTATATAACAGGGTGGAAGATATCGAGCGAAAAGCGGATGAGATCTCCATGCTTGTTCCAGAGGCGCGTGTCACCTATGCACATGGAAAAATGACCGAAAACGAACTAGAGTCGGTGATGATTCAGTTTCTTGAAGGAGAAGCGGAAGTGCTTGTCAGTACGACCATCATTGAAACAGGTGTGGACATTCCAAATGTTAATACATTGATCGTCTTTGATGCAGATAGAATGGGATTGTCCCAGCTTTATCAGCTCAGAGGACGCGTAGGAAGGTCCAATCGTGTGGCATATGCCTATTTCACGTATCGAAAAGATAAAGTGCTCACAGAAGTGGCTGAGAAACGCCTGCAATCCATCAAGGAATTCACAGAGCTTGGTTCAGGATTCAAAATTGCCATGCGTGACCTTTCCATTCGCGGAGCTGGAAATCTGTTAGGTGCCCAGCAACACGGATTTATTGATTCAGTCGGATTTGATATGTATTCCCAGATGCTAAAAGAAGCAATCGAGCAGCGCCAAGGTCCGAAAGATGCCAAAAAGGCGCATGAAATCTCCATTGATGTGGAGCTTGATGCGTACATTCCTGAGTCCTATATCCCGGACAGTAAGCAAAAGATCGATATGTATAAGCGTTTCCGCGGATTAGAGTCTAAAGAGGATCTTTTGGAGCTTCAAGATGAAATGAAGGACCGTTTCGGTAACTACCCAAAAGAAGTCGATTATTTATTCCAAGTATCAGAGATGAGAGTCTATGGTCTAAAGGAAAAAGTGGATACCATCAAACAAACAAAACAAGAGTTGGTCATTCTTCTTTCAGAGGAAGCAAGCGCCATTATTGATGGCCAAAAGCTATTCTTATTAGGAAATGAGTTTGGTAGGATGGTGAGCCTCGGTATGGAAGGAAAGCACCTGAAGATTGTCATCCAGACGAAACGATCTGCGACAGAAGAGTGGATACAGGTGGCCATTTCCATGATAAAAGGACTAGAAAAAGTAAAAAAAGAAAGCGTGAATGCTTCCTCATAGGTTTGAGTTTGTGAAGAAACGTCTATATAAATACTGGGGGAATTTACTATCAGAAAAAAACTTTTCCAACATGTATATAACTCCCTGAGTGTAGGATACTAACTTCAACGAATGGTGAATTCTTCAAAAGCAGGACATATTGATCAATTCCACCAATTTAACTCATCTCTTTTTATCATCGGATGAAGGAGGCAACTTAAGACAATGAAAGCAACTGGTATTGTACGTCGTATTGATGACCTCGGTCGCGTTGTAATTCCTAAAGAAATAAGAAGAACCCTGCGTATTCGCGAGGGTGACCCGCTTGAGATTTTCGTCGATCGGGATGGAGAGGTAATCTTAAAGAAATACTCTCCAATTAGTGAACTTAGCGATTTCGCTAAGGAATATGCGGAAGCTCTCTATGATAGCCTGGGCCACCCGGTGTTAATCTGTGATCGCGATACGTTTATTGCTGTCGCTGGGAGCTCTAAAAAGGAATACTTGAACAAAAGCATCAGCGAAGTCGTGGAGAAATCCATGGAAGATCGCAATTCCGTGTTAAAAACGGATGAACAGCAGTTGGCAATTGTCGACGGGCACGTAGAACCACTTTCATCTTATACCATTGGACCTATCGTGGCGAACGGAGATCCGATTGGGGCAGTGGTGATCATGTCCAAAGATAAGTCGCTTGGAGAAGTGGAACAGAAAGCAGTGGAAACAGCTGCAGGCTTCCTTGCAAGACAGATGGAGCAATAATAATTAAGTGGAAGCAACGGGCATGCGTGTCTGTTGCTTCTTTTCTTATGTCTCTAAACCTTGCTAATATGCTATAATTATACAATTGTACGAATACCTTTAAGGCGGGCTTTTTTATGAATGATTTATCACCACACTCCTATCAAAAGGTCTTTAAAGGCGCTATGATACTGACGATTGCAGGGATTATTATTAAAATCCTCAGTGCAGCATATCGCGTTCCTTTTCAAAACATCGTAGGAGATATCGGCTTTTATATTTATCAGCAGGTATATCCCTTTTATGGGGTGGCTATCATTTTATCTACATATGGCTTTCCGGTTGTCATTTCTAAAATCATCGCAGAACACCCGGAGAGCACAAGGGAGCAAGCGGCACGGAAAATACGCTGGGTGTCCTTTGGTTTCTTGACACTTGTGGGTTTGAGCTTTTTCCTGTTGCTTTACTTTGGTGCGACCCACTTGGCAGCTTTTATGGGAGATTTGGAACTCTCCATATTAATTAAAATTGTTGCGTTCTCTTTTTTGGTGTTGCCTTTGGTCTCTGTCTGGAGAGGAAGCTTTCAGGGACTTGGGGAAATGACACCGACAGCCGTTTCGCAAGTCAGTGAACAGGTAATTAGAGTAGGGACGATCTTGGTGCTATCCTATCTGCTTATGAACGGAGGATTTTCCCTCTATGAAGTAGGTGCAGGTGCCATATTCGGTTCAGTCATTGGGGGATTTGCAGCCGTACTTGCTCTGTTGTTCTTTTATCAAAAGAGGAAAAGGAAGCAAAAGCATACGGATGTACCTTCAAATATGCTTCCGTCTTCGAAGTCTATTGTAAAGGTTTTGATGCTTCAAGGCTTTACCATTTGCATCAGTTCGTTGTTGCTGGTCCTTTTTCAGATGGTGGACGCGTTCACTATTTACGCGGGGTTATTGGAAGCAGGAATCAACGAACAACAAGCTAAAGAGCTTAAAGGGGTCTATGACAGGGGACAACCGCTTATTCAACTTGGAACGGTGGTGGCAACGGCATTCTCGCTATCTCTTGTCCCATACATAATTCTCTCTAAGGGGAAGGACGTGAAAGAAAAGATAAGTCTCTCCATCCGTGTAAGTATTGTGGTGGGAGCAGGAGCAGCTGTGGGTCTGGCCTGGCTGATCAAACCGGTGAATATGATGCTTTTTTCCAATGAAAACGGCTACCACGTTCTAATGGTCCTTGGTTTGTCGATTCTCTTTTGCAGCATTTCCCTGACAGCAGCTGCTATTTTGCAGGGGCTTGGCAACCCTTATCTTCCGGCTCTTTTCGTAGGTATCGGGATCGGCTTTAAATATTTGCTGAATGTCTTATTGATTCCCGACCATTCGACATTGGGAGCGGCGATCGCTACATTGTTGGCGTTCAGTTCAGTCGCCATCATGATGATCCTGGCGTTAAAAAAGAAGACAGGCACTTCTATTTTTGAGAGAATGCCAACCGTCCCCTTGCTTGTAAGCATCGCGATGATGTCTGCCGTTTTGACAGTCTATCTGCTTCTGACAGATTCACTCATAGGCGATAGCCGTACGATGGCCACCTTCCAAAGCATAGTGGGAGTGATAATCGGAGGACTCACCTACCTATTAATTTTAATAAAAAATCACTTTTTTACAAAAGAAGAACTTATGCTTCTCCCACTAGGAAAGAAATTGGTGAAGCTTTTAAAATAATAATAAAGTTGGTGTCCATTTATGAATATGATAAAGGTTCTGGGGCTTGGTGCAGGGGATCTTGAACAGCTTCCCATGGGAGTGTACAAGCAATTAATGAAGGCGGAACATCTTTACCTTCGAACGAAAGAGCATCCTGTTATTGAGGAGCTTGAACGGGAAGGGCTCACCTACGAGTCGTTTGATGCCATCTATGAACAGGAAGGTACATTCGGCACAGTATATGAAAGAATTGCAGAAGAACTGATCAATCTTAGTGCAGATAAGGAAATTGTGTATGCTGTTCCTGGACATCCGCTTGTTGCGGAAAAAACCGTGCAAATCTTGCTTGAAAAAGAAAAAGAAGGCAGTATTACTCTCGACATCAAAGGCGGACAAAGCTTCCTTGACCCGATGTTTACAGCAGTAGGGCTTGATCCGATTGACGGCTTTCAATTTCATGATGCAACCGCGCTTGTAAAAGAAGCGATTGAACCGACCCAGGCGATGATTTTCTGCCAGGTATATGATGCTTTCATTGCTTCAGAAGTGAAACTCACCTTGATGGAGGTCTTGCCTGATGACTATCCCGTGACGATTGTAACGGCAGCGGGATCTTCCTTAGAACAGATTACAGAGGTACCGTTATATGAACTTGATAGGGTGGCAGAAATCAATAACCTGACAAGCGTCTATGTCCCGGCAGTGAAAGAGGAGGAGGTACTCTATAAACAATTCTCTTCTTTTAGAAAAACCATTGCGACTTTAAGAGGTCCTGATGGCTGCCCGTGGGATCAGAAGCAAACGCATGAATCTTTGAAAAAATATTTAATTGAAGAAGCATATGAATTGCTCGATGCCATTGATGAGGAAGACACAGATGGGATCATTGAGGAACTTGGGGACGTTCTTTTACAAGTACTGCTACATGCCCAAATTGGCGAGGATGAAGGGTATTTTAGCATAGAAGATGTAATAGAAGGAGTCAATGAGAAGATGATCCGCAGACATCCTCATGTATTTGCCCACACTTCTGTTGAGGATGCAGACGATGTTATCACCAATTGGGAAGCAATCAAAGCAGAGGAAAAGGGAGAAAGGGCCGAGCAGTCCATTCTAGATTCCGTTGCAAAAGGGCTTCCTAATCTTACGAAAGCATTCCAATATCAGAAAAAAGCCGGAAAAGTTGGGTTCGATTGGGATGATGTTGCACCACTGTGGGATAAAGTAAACGAGGAAATCGCTGAGTTGCAGGAAGAATTGGCAAAGGATTCAAGTTCTGACCTTGTGGCCGCAGAATTCGGAGACGTACTTTTTGCCCTCGTCAACATTGCAAGATACTATAAAATAGATCCAGAAGAAGCGGTGGCCCAAACCAACCGGAAATTTTATCGCAGGTTTACTTTTATTGAAAAGAAGGTAAAGGAATTAGGGCACTCCTTCGAGAATCTATCATTAGAACAATTAGATGCTATCTGGGAAGAAGCAAAAAAGAACGGGTTATAAATTGATGAAGATTCTCGGTTCCTATGCAGATATCCTAGCTGGTGATTGAAGCACATGGCGAAGACTCCTGCGGGAGGTAGCACTTCGCGGAGACCCCGCAGGCTTGCCGAGGAGGCTCCGCAAGTGCCCCGTGGAAAGCGAAGCCTAGTGCGGAAATCACCAGCGGTGTTTAACAGACATTTAATAATAGGGGGAGTTAGAAAATGCGTTTAGATAAATTTTTGAAAGTATCAAGAATCATTAAGCGTCGTACACTTGCTAAAGAAGTGGCAGAACAAGGACGTATCTATATCAACAACGTACAAGCGAAAGCCAGCAGCAATGTAAAAGCGGGAGATGAATTGAAGATTCACTTTGGCCAAAAAATCGTTACTGCTTCCATCGACAACATTCAGGAGAATGCGAAAAAAGAAGACGCAGCCATGATGTACACGATTGTAAAAGAAGAAAGAGTGGAACAAACCGAAGAGTAACGGACAGGCTTGTTCTAAAAATATATCCCTCTCATATACATGTACTATCTTCAAGTACTAGATGGGTGAGGGATGAATATGAACCAATACTATGATCCGAATCAAGGAAACAAGCAGACTGTCCAAGAGCAAGACATCGTGATGAGAAGCCGCAGAATGTTGGATATCACAGGTGTAAAGCAAGTGGAAAGTTTTGATAACGAAGAGTTTCTGCTCGAAACCGTCATGGGATTTCTCTCTGTCAGGGGTCAAAACCTTCAGATGAAAAACCTAGATGTAGAAAGTGGCGTCGTTTCCATCAAAGGTAAGATCATGGAAATCATTTATTTAGATGATCAACAGGCGGAGAAAGCTAAAGGGTTCTTTAGTAAGTTGTTCAAATGACACTTACCACCCAACTTTATACAATGCTTGCCATGATTGGGATGGGGGCATGGCTTGGAGCGGCCATCGATACGTATGGACGTTTTCTGAAACGGGAAAAAAGAGCCAAATGGGTCGTGTTCATTCACGACATCCTGTTTTGGCTCTTGCAAGCCCTTATAGGTTTTTATGTTTTACTAAGGGTCAATGAAGGGGAAATCCGTTTTTATATTCTCATTGCACTCGTATGCGGCTTTGCAGCTTATCAAAGCTTATTCCGGTATTTTTATTTAAGCCTGCTAGAATCCATCATACAACTTGTCATCAATTTGTATCGTTTCTTGGAAAAGATGGTAAGAATGCTGATAGTGAAGCCCATTCAACTATTAGTACAAGCACTTATCGTATTATTATTAGGTATTTGGAAGTTCCTTTACTCAACAGTCCGTTTTCTGCTTTTGGTCATTTGGCGGATTGTTAAAATTTGTTCATTACCATTCAGGTGGATCCTTATGCTAGTATGGAAGTTGGTCCCGAACGTTGTCAAAAAATATTTACACATTGTTTTCAAAAAACTTGAAGGATTTTTCACACTAGTAAAGAATAGGAAACATAGTATAATAAATAGAGTAAAGAACTTTTGGAAAAAGCGCTAGGAGAGGAATGATAAGATGAGCGCGGCAAAAGATGAAAAGGTAGCAAAAATCCATTCCGATTATTCCAAACAAAAACAGGACCAGCAATTGAAACAACAAAAAAGACGCCGTGGACTTTATCGCCGTTTATCATTATTCTTTTGTTTAGCATTAGTCTTTGGAATACTAATGGGAAAAACACTCTTCGACCAACGAGCTATTCTTCAAGAAAAAGAAGATAGAAAAGAAGTAGTCGCACAAGAGCTGGCAAAACTGAAAAAAGAACAACAGCGTTTAGAAGAGGAAATTGTAAAACTGAACGATGATGATTATATTGCGAAGATCGCACGTAGAGATTATTTCATGTCAGAAGAGGATGAAATCATCTTCAATATGCCTGACGATTCGTCGTCAGATTAGTCGTCATATTGACACCTCAATTTTGCTCTAGGTATAATGGTAGGTAAAGTGATTTATTTTTATGATTTTAAGGAGGAGCATTTTTTTTATGTCAATCGAAGTAGGCAGCAAGTTACAGGGTAAGGTAACAGGTATAACTAATTTTGGCGCGTTCGTTGAGTTGCCAGGAGGAACTACTGGTCTTGTTCACATCAGTGAAGTTGCAGACAACTATGTGAAGGATATTAACGACCATCTTAAAGTTGGTGACGAAGTACAGGTGAAAGTAATCAACGTGGAGAAGGATGGCAAAATTGGTCTATCCATTAAAAAGGCAAGCGACACGTATCGTGAGCCACAACCACGCTCTGCTGCACCATCACAACGTCCGAACAACAATCAACAACGCTCAAATCAACGTCCACCACGAGGAAGAAGAGAAGAATTCAAACCAAAGGAAAACTTCGAACAGAAGATGGCTAGATTCTTGAAAGATAGCGAAGATCGTTTATCTACCCTGAAGCGTAGCACGGAATCAAAACGTGGAGGTCGTGGAGCAAGTAGAAAGTAACTTGCTGCTGAAAATCTCATATATAAAACGTAATGTTTGAGCACGCCCTGGATTATTGAGGGGCGTGTTTTTTTGGGTTTGGTAGGGGGGAGTTCTAGGACGGGTTGATTTCCGGTCCAGGCGCTTCGCTTTCCTGCGGGCGGTCCGGGAGCCTCCTCGGCTTCGCCTGTGGGGTATTCCCTGTCCCTTCCTCCCGCGGGAGTCTTCGCGCCTTCCACTACAATCAACTAAGGTTATTCATTCAGCAAGGGGGAAATTTACCTTAGGGTACTATAATGGATAAATCTCTTTTATGATGGATATATCGGCTTTACAATGGATATATCATTTTTGCAATGGATATATTGGCTTTACAATGGATATATTCCATTTACGATAGATAAACGAATATTCTCGCTAAATATGAATAGTTGGAACAGTTAATATGGATGGATCGACCCCGAAATAAAAAGAAAGTTACCCAAAACCACTTTTAGAAAGTGCCCAAACACAAAAAAGCTGCCACAGTATCAGGTATTCCCTGAAGCTGTGGCAGCTTTTATTTTATGACCCATACGGGATTCGAACCCGTGTTACCGCCGTGAAAGGGCGGTGTCTTAACCGCTTGACCAATGGGCCTTATAAAGTTGGTAGCGGCGGAGGGAGTCGAACCCACGACCTCACGGGTATGAACCGTACGCTCTAGCCAGCTGAGCTACACCGCCAAATTTATAAGTGTTTCATTAGATTCACTGGCGACCAGTGTTAATGGTCTGTGTCCCTTCCTCTGCAAGTAAAGCCAGGAAGTGAATCCGTCGGGACAACTCGAAGCAAATTCGGTGAAGTGTCGCTCGTCGCTACACCGCCAAATTTATAAATAATGCAGGAGAAATTAGTAATCTCTCACAAGACACAAGAATTATCATACTAACTTATCATTCATATGTCAATACGTTTTAAAAATGTAAGAATAATTAGAACATTATCCTAGCAATTACCTAGAGAAGTTACAAAAACTGATGAGAGTGAATAGCAAATGCGATGATTTCATGACAGCTTTTCCCTCTTTTCCTTGTAATACGTCGAACACTTCTTAGGTTCTGGACGGTTCTTTTGACAAATCTTTTCCTTTTGAGCTTGTATAATGACCCCAATAGATAAAATATGGGAGTGGATATCATGCAGGGACTAGAAAGAGATTTGGGGGAACCGGTTTCCAATCTTCAGTTTGGGAAAATCAGAAAAACATTTATGAAGTCGATCCATACGACGAAAACGAAACTTACGTCCATTCTATTTCACCAAGGATTTCTTTTAGTCTTTATCGGGTTCTTACTCGGACGAGCTTTAATCCTTAATGAAATCACACCGTTTGCATTACCATTTTTTGCAGCTGTGTATTTTTTGAAAAAGAAACGGGCGGGACTCACATTAATTGCCTTAATGGTCGGATCGGCCACTATCTCGGCACTGACCGCCGCCTATGTGCTTGGTGGGATGATATTATTTGTTCTCCTTTTCAAATGGGCACAGGCATTAAAGATAGAGCCTCTTAAGGCAATGCCGTTTCTAGTCTTCCTCTCAGCCTTTCTATCCAAGACAACGATGATTTATTTTACAACAGGAATTGTGACGTATGATTGGCTGATGATTGGAGTAGAGGCGGGGCTTGGATTTATCCTCACACTCATCTTTTTCCAAAGCCTGCCGCTCATCACCATGAGGAAAAAGAGACAGGCATTTAAAACAGAGGAAATTATTTGTCTCATTATTTTGTTCGCTTCGGTTTTGACAGGGACTATCGGCTGGACAGCCTATGATCTATCTGTTGAACATATATTATCTCGATATCTTGTACTAATCTTTGCTTTTGTCGCTGGAGCCACCATTGGTTCGACGGTTGGCGTGGTGACAGGTCTCATTCTAAGCTTAGCAACTGTATCCAACCTATATCAGATGAGTTTGCTGGCTTTTGCCGGTCTGTTAGGAGGGCTGTTACGGGAAGGAAACAAGCTTGGTGTATCGGTGGGACTGCTTCTAGGCACATTACTAATCGGCATTTATGGGGAGGGGATGACGCTGCTTGTTCCTACCATCATGGAGTCGATGGTAGCTGTTGCGCTCTTTCTGCTAACCCCGCAACGGGCTATTGCGAACCTGGCTAAATCCATTCCCGGAACAGCCGAACATACAGCAGAGCAACAGCAATACATGCGGAAGATCCGTGATGTGACTGCGAATAGGGTGGAACAATTTTCACACGTTTTCCAAGCGCTATCCAACAGTTTTTCAAAATTTCAATTTGAACATCCAAATTCGGAAAAAGAAGTGGATCTCTTTTTGAGTAATGTTACAGAGAAGACGTGTCAAAATTGCTTTAAAAAGGAGCAGTGCTGGACACAGAATTTCCAGAAAACCTATGATTATATGACTCACTTAATGGAGGATACAGAGGAAGGAACCATCAGTCTCAATGTCAAACTGCAAAAGGAGTGGGATCGTCATTGCGTCAAAGCAGAGAAAGTAAAAACCGTAATCAAAAACGAGCTGGCCCAGTTCCACGCGAGTGAGAAGCTGAAAAAACAATTAATGGAGAGTAGGAGGTTGGTAGCTGATCAATTAATGGGAGTTTCACAAGTGATGGAGGATTTCGCAAGGGAGATTCAGCGGGAGAGGGAGAATCACTATGTACAGGAAGATCAAATACTAGATGCCCTCCAAGCGTTCGGAATTGAAATTGAACAAGTCGAAATTTACAGCGTCGAGCAGGGGAATGTGGATATTGAAATGACCGTTCCATACTGCGAAGGGCGGGGTGAGTGTGAAAAACTCATCGCTCCGATGCTTTCAGATATATTGCGAGAGAATATTATCGTTAAAAAAGAAGAGTGTAATGCGGATAACAATGGTTACTGTCATGTATCATTCGGCTCTGCAAAAGCGTTTGTAGTCGACACAGGCGTTGCGCATGCCGCAAAAGGAGGAGGACTGATATCGGGGGATAGCTATTCCACAATAGAATTAGGGCATGGAAAATACGCCATTGCCATTAGTGACGGGATGGGAAATGGTGAGCGTGCGCACTATGAAAGTAAAGAGACATTAAAGTTGCTTCAAGAGATTCTACAGTCTGGAATCAAAGAAAAAGTAGCAATCAAATCGGTAAACTCGGTCCTATCATTAAGGACGACTGATGAGATTTTTACGACGCTCGATCTAGCAATGATTGATCTTCAAGATGCTTCTGCTAAGTTTTTGAAAGTTGGTTCGACTCCAAGTTTTGTGAAGAGGGGAGATAAGGTAATTAAAATTGAAGCAAGTAATCTACCAATGGGTATTATTCAAGAATTCGATGTGGACGTCGTGAGTTCCCAGTTGAAAGCTGGTGATCTACTGATTATGATGAGCGACGGAATTTTTGAAGGACCAAAGCATGTAGAGAACTATGATTTGTGGATGAAGAGAAAAGTATCCGAAATCAGAACGGACGACCCGCAAGAAATGGCAGATATCATTATGGAGGAGGTCATTCGAACAAGATCTGGTCAGATCCAGGACGATATGACGGTTGTGGTAGCAAAAATAGAGAGGAATATTCCGAAATGGGCAGCCATTCCTGCCTATCACTATTTATCCAAAAACCAAGGAATGAAGGAGGCGCTTTAAATGTTGAAAATTTTATCTAGAATGGTAACGGGTCTTGTGAAAGAAATGGGCAGCCGTCGTGAGATTGTGGAGGTAATGGAAAGTAAAAATGTTGGTGTGGTGTCCGTTGGTCCTAAGAAAATGCTGGGGAGACAAGCTCTGAAGCTTGCAAGCACGGCAGAGATCATGCTGGGAAGAGGGGCCAACCAATTAGGTAATGCCGGAAGCGTGATGAGGAGAAAGATGAATTCACTGGCAGTGATTGCCCGAAATGTGATGGACAAAGAGATTAGTCTTTTATCCAGAATGAAAGCAACGAACGAGAATGGAAAAGAAAAGATTCTGTCAGCAATGCCAAATGAACCAGTGTCAGGGAAGGAACGAATAGGCCAACTCTCTAAACTGCCAATCTATCTACAAGCAGAGTTCAAGTTTGCCCTAGCATTAATGAGTAAAAAGGAAGTGGTTGGGGTGAATACCTCTTAGAAGGTAAATTGCGTACAAAAGGTATAAATTAATTCTGTTTCGTCCATGATGGCTAATGTAAATTATACGCATTAGGAGGGGACGAAACGTGTATAAAGGAACGTTAAAACAAATTTTATTAATTACAGATGGATGCTCAAACTCAGGGGACGACCCAATTGCCATGGCAGCCCTTGCGAAGGAGCAGGGTATTACAGTGAATGTTATAGGGGTGATGGATGAGGATACGATAGATGAAAGAGGAATGCAAGAGATAGAGGGAATCGCAATGTCTGGTGGCGGCGTCAGTCAAATTGTGTATGCCAAAAACTTATCTCAGACAGTCCAGATGGTGACCAGAAAAGCGATGACCCAAACTTTACAGGGGGTTATTAATAAGGAGCTTCAACAAATATTGGGTTCCGAAACTTCCATGGAGGATCTTCCGCCGGAGAAACGCGGGGAAGTGATGGAAGTGGTGGATGAACTGGGTGAAACGGTTTCCCTGCAGGTGCTGATTCTTGTTGATACTAGTGCCAGCATGAAGTCCAAGCTTCCAACCGTCAAGGAAGCACTTTTGGATTTGGCGCTGAGTTTGAATGCAAGAATTGGTGATAACCAGTTTTCAGCCTTTGTTTTCCCGGGAAAACGCCAAGAAGTGGAGAAGATCTTAGATTGGACACCGAGATTAGAATCGCTGTCCAGTATTTTTCCAAAACTATCGACAGGTGGGATCACACCAACAGGTCCTGCCATTCAAGAAGCCATTCCTTATTTTAAAGAAACACGTAACCTGAGGAGCATGATTTCCGATGATGAACAATACTATGAAGAATCCGGTAGGTAATCTGCCTCAAGGGACGACCATTATCGGAAAATGGCATAAAGAAAGATACACCATTGTCAGAACACTCGGGTACGGTGCGACGGGGTATGTATATCTAACCAGGAGTTCAAAGGGATTAGCTGCATTAAAAATAAGTGAAAACAGCATGTCCATCACTTCTGAGGTTAATGTCCTGCGTCATTTTTCGAAGGTCCGAGGGTTCTCCCTGGGGCCTTCTTTGTTAGATGTCGATGATTGGGAGCAGTTGAGGGGAAAACAATCTTTCTCCTTCTATGTCATGGAATACCTGGAAGGGGAGCCTCTTCTCTCTTTTGTTCAGAAGAGAGGGATGGAGTGGGCAGGTATTTTGATTCTTCAATTACTTACAGATCTCGAAACGCTCCATAAAGAGGGTTGGGTATTTGGAGATCTGAAACCAGATAATCTCATTGTGACGTCAACCCCTCCTAAGGTACGTCTTGTAGATGTCGGGGGAACAACCCAGCATGGCCGGGCGATTAAAGAATTCACGGAGTTTTTTGATCGGGGGTATTGGGGACTGGGATCTAGAAAGGCAGAAGCTACGTATGATCTTTTTGCTGTAGCGATGATCATGATACATATCTGTTACCCGAAACAGTTCCAAAAGAACGGGGAAAGCGGACTCAAGCAGTTGGAAGAGCAGATTGACAAAGAAGTTTGGTTGAAAAGGTATAAAGTTGTCCTGATGAGAGCGTTAGCTGGTGAATATTCCTCTGCACAGGAAATGAAAAGCGGAATGCTTTCTGTTATGAGCCAACGAAACTCAAGCGCCTCTCAAAAGGGGGCGGCACAGCGAACGGTAAACAACAAAGCTAAACAAGGACCTGCCTCAAGTACGAGTCGAGCCTCTAGAAGCGGTGACAGTACACAAAGGCAGCCAGTTCCAACAAAAACATCAAGTAAAGGATGGATGGAAACTGCCGTGCTGTTATCGGTCATACTGTTTGCATATTTCTTCTATTTATACGGCCAGATAATGTAGGAATAAGCGTTTTGAGGATGTGTTTGAGGGTATAAAGCAGTATGGATGTTTTTGGATAAGCATCTATTTTTGCAGGAGAAGAAGTCAAATGGTAGGATAAAATAGAAATTATACGCGTAGATTAAAGGAATGGGTACACTTTATGTGGGAAACTGTCTCGACATTCATAGATAAATATGACTTGCTGCCATCCCACTCAACTGTGGTGGTTGGTGTCAGTGGCGGAGCAGATTCCATGGGTTTGCTTCATTATTTGGATTCCATTAAAGAAGCTAAACGCTTAAAGCTGGTGGTAGCCCACGTCGATCACATGTTCCGAGGGGCGGAATCCGAAGAGGATATGGATTTTGTGAAGGAGCAATGTGAAAAGAGGGAAATTCTATTTGAAGCAGAACAAATAGATGTGTCTGCCTATCAAAATGAGAAGAAGCTCTCCGTTCAAGTTGCAGCAAGAGAATGTCGCTATGCTTTTTATGAAAAAGTGATGAGGAAATACCGAGCTGACGTTCTCGCGCTCGGTCATCATGCAGACGATCAAGTGGAAACCATTCTGATGAGACTTGGAAGAGGATCATCGATGAGTGGATATGCCGGCATTCTTCCGAAACGGAATTTTGGAGCTGGCGTAATCGTAAGGCCGTTCTTGACAGTCACAAAGTCTGAAATCATGGAATATCTAAAAGCACATGAAGTTCCATTCAGGCAGGATCCAAGCAATGACAAGGACGCGTACAGAAGAAACAGGCTGCGGCATCACATTCTGCCAATTCTGAAGGAGGAATTTCCCGGGCTTCATCAGAGGTTCCAAGCTTTCAGCGAGCAGATACAAGAAAGTGAACAATACATAGGGGCATTAATGGAAAAGGAATGGATTGACGTTATTAAGAGTAAAGAGAACGATAGGGTGGTATTGGACAGAAAACCTTTGCTTTTCATGGCTAAACCTTTACAAAGGCGAGGGATTCAACTAATATTAAACTATCTCTATAATAATGAAATCCCTCCATCTCTTTCCTCTATACATATTGATAATTTATTATCCTTATTGGAAAGTGAACACCCTTCTGGAAGGCTGCATTTCCCAAATGGCTTACAGGTTATCAAATCCTATAATGAATGCATATTGACATTTGATAAGGATAAATGTGATAAAGCCTACAAGCATCTGCTTGAAGTCCCTGGTTATGTGAAGCTGCCAACCGATTTTATGATCACCAGCGAGATTTGGACACAAGATAAACCTCAAGATGTCAAAGAAAATCAAGCAGTGATCGATTTATCGAAAGTCACCCTTCCACTATATGCAAGAACCCGTCTTGACGGGGATCGAATTAAGCTGAAGGGGACAAACGGCTCCAAAAAAATCAAAAGCATCTTTATTGAAGGTAAAATACCTCTGGAACAACGAGATACATGGCCTTTAATCGTCGATGCCAACCAAGAGATTTTATGGATGCCCATGCTTAAACGTTCTACTTTTGAAGCAACAGAGGAAATGGTGGGTCCTGTTTTAGTATTAACATGTAAGACGAGTCAAAAAGTTTGGGAGGCAACAAAGAAATGAACAAAGATATCGAAAAAGTACTCTTTAGTGAAGAAGAGCTTCAAGTAAAGGTTAGAGAATTAGGTGCACAATTAACAGAGGACTACAGTGACCGTTTTCCTTTGGCAATCGGCGTATTAAAAGGCGCAATGCCTTTCATGGGCGACCTTATCAAACGTATGGATACATATTTAGAAATGGATTTCATGGACGTTTCAAGCTACGGAAACTCCACTGTTTCCTCTGGTGAAGTGAAAATCCTAAAAGACCTGGATACTTCAGTAGAAGGAAGAGACATCCTTATTATTGAGGACATCATCGACAGTGGCTTGACGTTAAGCTACCTAGTGGAACTATTCCGCTACCGTAAAGCGAAATCCATCAAGATTGTTACTCTGCTTGATAAACCAAGTGGAAGAAAAGCCGATATCACAGCTGACTATGTTGGGTTCATCGTACCAGATGAGTTCGTTGTAGGATATGGCCTTGATTATGCTGAAAAATATCGTAACCTTCCGTATATCGGAGTATTGAAACCTGAAATTTATTCTAACGTAGAAGAATAAGCTATCCCAATACAGATTCCTTGAATTGGATTAATTTACTATGTTACTATTGGTTTAGTTTGGCTATCGTGGGAGGAGGTAAGGGATGAACAGAATATTTCGTAATACCATCTTTTATTTATTAATATTTTTAGTGGTCATTGGTGTTGTGAGCTTTTTCAATAGCCCTGACACGAGCGAAAAACCGATCACCTATAATACATTCATCCAGAATCTTGAAGAAAATAAGGTGGAGGAATTCACCATCCAACCAACGCGTTCGGTGTATGAAGCACGCGGTAAGTTGGAAGGCGCTAAAGAAGGAGAGACATTTGTAACGGTCTTCCCGAATAGTGCCAGTGCTCTAGAGCGCGTGGAAAATATTGCAGAAGAACAAAACATTCAAATGACAGTTGACCCGGCGGAAGAAACAAGCGGTTGGGTAACCTTCTTTACTTCCATCATTCCTTTTGTCATTATCTTTATCTTATTCTTCTTCTTACTTAATCAAGCACAGGGCGGCGGAAGTCGTGTCATGAACTTTGGTAAAAGTAAGGCAAAGCTGTATAGCGAAGAGAAGAAAAAAGTTAAGTTTAAGGACGTTGCAGGTGCAGATGAAGAAAAGCAAGAGCTTGTCGAGGTTGTGGAATTCTTAAAGGATCCACGTAAATTCTCTGAGCTTGGTGCCCGTATCCCTAAAGGGGTTCTGCTTGTCGGACCTCCTGGTACAGGTAAAACGTTACTTGCAAGAGCAGTTGCTGGAGAAGCTGGCGTGCCATTCTTCTCTATCAGTGGTTCTGACTTTGTGGAAATGTTCGTTGGGGTCGGTGCATCCCGTGTACGTGACCTTTTCGAAAATGCAAAAAAGAACGCTCCATGTATCATTTTCATCGATGAGATCGATGCAGTAGGTCGTCAACGTGGCGCAGGCCTAGGTGGAGGTCATGATGAGCGTGAACAAACATTAAACCAATTGCTTGTTGAAATGGATGGTTTCGGAGCGAACGAAGGTATCATCATCGTTGCCGCAACGAACAGACCGGACATTCTTGACCCGGCATTATTAAGACCTGGTCGTTTTGACCGTCAAATCACTGTCGATCGCCCTGACTTGAAAGGCCGTGAAGCAGTACTAAAAGTACATGCGAGAAATAAGCCTTTTGATGATAGTATCAATATGAAGACGATTGCGATGCGTACCCCTGGATTCTCCGGGGCGGACCTTGAAAACTTGTTGAATGAAGCTGCACTTGTGGCTGCTAGACGCGACAAGAAGCATATTGATATGTTGGATATTGATGAAGCTATTGATAGAGTTATTGCTGGACCTGCTAAAAAGAGCAGAGTTATCTCCAAAAAAGAGCGCAATATTGTTGCCTATCATGAAGCAGGTCATACCATTATCGGTGTCGTGTTGGATGAAGCGGATACGGTGCATAAAGTTACAATCGTACCACGTGGGCAGGCTGGCGGTTATGCGGTCATGCTTCCAAAAGAAGATCGTTACTTTATGACAAAACCCGAGCTATTAGATAAGATCACAGGTCTATTAGGTGGTCGTGTTGCAGAGGAAATCACATTTGGCGAAGCAAGTACTGGTGCCCATAATGACTTCCAACGTGCTACAGGAATAGCTCGTAAAATGGTTACAGAATACGGAATGAGTGAAAAACTTGGTCCATTGCAATTTGGTCAAGCTTCAGGAGGGCAAGTCTTCCTTGGTCGTGATATTCAAAATGAGCAAAACTACAGTGATGCCATTGCACACCAAATTGACATGGAGATTCAACGTTTCATCAAAGAGTGTTATGAAAGAGCCAAGCAGATTCTTACGGAAAACCGTGATAAGCTGGAGCTTGTAGCACAAACGCTATTAGAAGTTGAAACACTTGATGCAGAACAAATTAGACACCTATATGACAAAGGGAAGCTTCCAGAACTTCCTGTAAAAGCAGACGGTGGCGATGATGTAAAAGTGAACATCAACTCTAAAAAAGATGACATCAAAACTGAATCGACTGACGAAAACAAACCTGAATAAACAAAAAGGTGCCTGGAGTAAAATTCAGGCACCTTTTTTATGTAATCCTAAGGTGAATAGAATACCCCTGTTGACTGAAGTGCAGGGGTGAGACTCCTGCGGGGGAGAAGCGGCATTGTTGAGACCCCGCAACGAAGTGAGGAGGCTCAAGGTCGCCCCGCGGAAAGCGAACCCCGGAACGAAAGGAAACAGGAGTAAATCCTAAAACCAGAATCTTGTCGAATCATGATTTCCCGAGGAATAATTATTTCTATTGAGTCAGTTAGGTTACCATATAGTATAATGAAACTAATTTTAAAGCATGGTGGGGATATAAATGTTATTTGTGTTAGATGTCGGAAATACCAACACCGTAATTGGTGTATATGACGGAGAAGAACTTAAACATCATTGGCGTGTCGAAACAAGCCGCAACAAAACAGAAGACGAATTCGGGATGATCTTCAAATCCCTGCTCGAACATGTAGGCTTAACCTTTAAAGACTTCGAAGGAATCATCATTTCTTCCGTTGTGCCACCAATCATGTTCTCCCTTGAAAGAATGTGCCAAAAATACTTTCATCTAAAACCACTCATCGTAGGACCAGGAATCAAAACAGGTTTAAATATAAAGTATGAAAACCCAAGAGAAGTAGGAGCCGACAGAATCGTCAATGCCGTGGCGGGGATTC
Organism: Sutcliffiella horikoshii; assembly: GCF_002157855.1. Classification (NCBI taxonomy): domain Bacteria; kingdom Bacillati; phylum Bacillota; class Bacilli; order Caryophanales; family Bacillaceae; genus Sutcliffiella; species Sutcliffiella horikoshii. The sequence continues at coordinate 82,630 of NZ_CP020880.1, forward strand.
ATCTTTATGGAAGCCCCTTAGTGATTGTGGATTTTGGAACCGCAACTACCTATTGCTACATAAACGAGGACAAGCAATATATGGGCGGGGCAATCGCACCGGGAATCAGCATTTCCACAGAAGCGCTATACTCCCGTGCATCCAAGCTTCCAAGAATAGAAATTGCCAGACCAGATGGAGTAATAGGCAAAAACACCGTAAGCGCGATGCAAGCGGGCATTCTTTTTGGCTATGTTGGCCAGGTTGAGGGAATCGTAAATCGAATGAAGAAACAAAGTGATGTAACACCTAAAGTTATTGCAACCGGTGGTCTTGCTGCCCTTATCGGCAATGAGTCAGATGTTATTGATGTTGTGGATCCTTTCTTGACGTTAAAGGGATTGCATTTAATTTATATGAAGAATACTAAAGAGGATTGAAACACGAAAGGAGCTAACTAACATGTCAGACTATCTCGTAAAAGCTTTGGCTTTTGATGGCCAAGTACGTGCATATGGAATTAGAACAACAGAAACTGTGGGAGAGGCTCAACAACGCCATCAAACATGGCCAACAGCTTCCGCTGCATTAGGCCGTGCCATGACTGCATCCGTTATGATGGGAGCAATGCTAAAAGGTGAAAATAAACTTACCGTGAAAATAGATGGCGGTGGGCCTATTGGGGTAATTTTAGTCGACAGCAACGCAAAAGGCCAAGTTCGCGGCTATGTTACCAACCCTCAAACGCATTTTGACTTGAATCAGCACGGCAAGCTTGATGTGGCGCGTGCGGTCGGAACCAACGGAACACTTTCTGTTGTTAAAGACCTTGGACTAAGAGAGCATTTTTCCGGTCAAACAGAATTGATTTCAGGAGAGCTTGGAGAGGACTTTACTTATTATCTTGTTTCTTCCGAGCAGGTACCATCTGCAGTCGGAGTTGGGGTACTTGTTAACCCCGATAATACGATTCTTGCAGCTGGAGGTTTCATCATTCAACTTTTACCGGGAACGTCAGAAGAGACGATCACCGTAATTGAAGAGAAAATAAACAATATGACCCCTGTTTCCAAGTTGATTGAAAGAGGCTTAACGCCGGAAGAACTTTTGACAGAAATCCTTGGAGAAGGAAATGTTAAGGTTCTAGAAACCATGCCGATAGAGTTCAAATGTACATGTTCAAAAGAACGCTTCGAACAAGCGATCATTTCTCTAGGAGAAAAAGATATCACAGAAATTATTGAGGAAGACGGTCAAGCAGAAACACACTGTCACTTCTGTAATGCCAAGTATCTTTTCAGCAAAGAAGAATTAGAAGCGATGAGGGAACAAGTAAAAGGCTAGGGGGCACATATGAACGAAAAGCGGAGATTAAAACAAAAGTGGGTATGGAATATTATCTTTGGTCTCGTGATTATTAATTGCCTCACGCTAGCAGTAGTGGTAAAGCAGACTTTCTCCTTGAGAGAGGCATCTGATGCAAGTGCATTCGTTAATGGTCAGGCGAATATCGTTGCAACAGTGGGTGATACGGTCATTACAAGAAAAGATATGTTAGAGGAACTTGAAGGTATGTATGGGCAGGAAATGCTCACGAAAATGGTTAATAATGAAGTGGTCAAACAAATTGCGAAGAAATATAAAGTGACGGTTTCGGAACAGTCGGTCGACAGAGAATGGAAAATGATCAAAACAATGTACAGTCGTTCTCCTTTGCATACAAATACTTCTGAAGAGCTGGTGAAGGAGCAGATTCGTTCCAGTTTATTGCTTGAAGAACTGCTTGTGAAGGATGTCAACATACCAGAAGCTGAGCTTGAAAGTTACTATGAAGAGAACAAGCAGCTTTATACGATAGAGGACGCTTTTCATCTCTCGCATATTATCGTAGAGACGAAGGATGAGGCAGAAGCTGTTGTAAAAGAATTAGAGGATGGATCCAATTTTACTTCCCTTGCAATGGAAGTCTCAACAGATGAGTTGACGGCAAACCAAGGAGGCGATCTTGGGTTTTTGACGCATGAATCGCAAGTGTATCCGACAGCCTATATGACAGAAGCTGCAAACTTAAAAGAGAACACGTGGAGCGATCCAATTTCTGTTGATGAGAAGTACGCTATCATTTACCTTCATGAAAAAATGGATGGCGTCACGTATTCCTTTGATGAAGTTAAAGACCAGATTCGCCGACACCTTGCGATGGAACATATGGACGGTTCTGTAGATGCCTCCATCTTCTGGGACGAGGTTGGGGTGGAGTGGAACCTACCGTCTGCACAATAGGTCGAACCAAATAAATTGACAATTCAGATTTAATGGTGTTAAATGGGATTAATCCGACAAAAACACTAAGTTTTAAAGACAGGGGGAAGAATAAATGGTACGAGTAGCAAATTCTATTGATGAGTTAGTCGGGAAGACTCCCGTCGTAAAGCTAAATCGAATTGTAGACGAAGACATGGCTGATGTGTATTTGAAGCTTGAATTTATGAATCCGGGAAGCAGTGTTAAAGATCGTATTGCCTTAGCAATGCTTGATGCTGCGATTGAGGATGGCAAGTTAAAAGAAGGCGACACGATTATTGAGCCTACTAGTGGGAATACCGGAATCGGACTTGCGATGATTGCGGCAGCTAAAGGGCTGAAGGCTATCCTGGTCATGCCTGAGACGATGAGCTTGGAGAGACGAAATCTCCTTCGTGCGTATGGAGCAGAACTGGTACTTACACCAGGTCCGGAAGGCATGGGCGGCGCGATTCGAAAAGCGGAAGAATTGGCTAAAGAAAAAGGATTATTCATGCCGCAGCAATTCAATAATCCGGCAAACCCTGAGATACACCGTAACACGACAGGGAAAGAGATTGTCGAGCAATTCAGCGACGGTCTCGATGCCTTTGTCTCTGGTATTGGAACAGGCGGTACTATCACAGGTGCCGGGGGAGTCTTAAAGGAGGCATTCCCGGGTATTAAAATTGTGGCGGTGGAGCCGGCAGATTCCCCGGTACTCTCCGGCGGTAAACCCGGGCCCCACAAAATTCAGGGAATTGGTGCAGGATTTGTTCCTTCTATCTTGGATACAAACATCTACGATCAAGTGATTACCGTGAAAAATGAAGAAGCGTTTGAATATGCTCGCCTTGCTGCTAAACGTGAAGGGTTGCTTGGAGGTATTTCTTCCGGAGCTGCTATATCTGCGGCCTTGCAAGTGGCCAAAGAGCTTGGAAAAGGCAAAAAGGTGCTGGCAATAATCCCAAGTAACGGGGAACGCTATTTGAGCACACCATTATATCAGTTTGAAGAATAGGTTATCTTAAGGGGAACAGTCAGTTGAGCTGTTTCCCTTTTCTTTTTATCGTGCATCAGAGTGTAATTTTCATGTAATATAAGGGTAGTATGCAATTTAGGAGCGTGACAGCAAGAATGCAAAAGGTGCCTGTTGGGATCAAGTTAACGATAAACGAAAATCAATGGTTTGCTAAATATAAAGCACTCGCAAAGGACAAGCCATATCATGTTCTTTTAGAGAGTGGGCGTGGGGGAAGATACCATATCATCGGGCTTGACCCAATTGCCACCATTCAAGGAAAAGGACAAGAGCTGCACATAGATTATCTGGATGGAAAAAAAGAAAAGAGGACTGGAAATCCATTATCCTTGTTACAAGAGGTCATTTCAGAGCGATCTATTCAAAAACTACAAGGCTTTCCAGATTTTACAGGAGGAGCGATTGGTTATTTGACCTATGATTGCGTCAGGTATATTGAACGTTTACCAGAAATCGCTGAAGATGACCTGGCTTTGCCGGACCTTTATTTCCTGTTGTTTGATGATGTTTTTGTGTATGACAAAAAAGAAAGTGTGCTCTATTTGATTAGCCATGCTCCAGAAGGACAAGAAAAAGCAGCTATCACACGACTAGAGTTATATAAAAAACAATGGGAACAGCCGGTGGAAGAAGAAGCGTTCTATCCGTATACGCCCCAGAGACAACCGGTCGAAAACAGAGAGGTTTCTTTTACAGAAGAGGACTTCATAAAAGCTGTGAAAAAGATTCAAGCATATATTGCACAAGGTGATGTTTTTCAAGTGAATCTTTCTGTCAGACAAGGAGAACCGCTTTTGACTCATCCTATGGAAGTCTACTCGTCTTTGAGAAAAATCAACCCTTCTCCATATATGGGGTATATGCAATTCCCTGATTTCCAGCTTGTCAGCGGTTCGCCGGAACTTTTAGTCAAGAAAAAAGATGATGTGGTAAGTACGCGGCCGATAGCAGGTACAAGATCCCGCGGGATGACGGATGAAGAGGACAGCAGGCTTGCACAAGAGTTGATTGATAATGAAAAAGAGCGTGCCGAACATGTCATGCTAGTAGATCTTGAGCGCAACGACCTGGGCCGGGTCTGCGAATACGGTACGGTAGAAGTGAATGAATTCATGGCGATCGAAAAGTATTCGCATGTCATGCACATTGTCTCGAATGTCCAAGGGGTATTGAGAGAAGGAAAAAACATTTCTGATATCATCGAGGCGACCTTCCCTGGCGGTACGATAACTGGTGCACCTAAGGTAAGGACGATGGAGATCATAGAAGAGCTTGAGCCGGTAAGGCGTTCTGTATATACTGGTTCCATAGGGTGGATTGGTTATGATGGAGAGATGGAACTAAACATCTCCATCCGGACGATGATTGCCAAAGAAGGCATGGCCTATGTTCAGGCCGGTGCTGGAGTGGTCATTGATTCTGTGCCGAGGCGGGAATATAAAGAATCCTTAAAGAAAGCCGCAGCCCTATGGAAAGCGAAAGAGCTGAGTGAAGAAGAGGTAAAAAAACGAGCAGAGGTGAGAGTATGATTTTAATGATCGATAACTATGATTCATTTACGTATAATTTGGTGCAATATTTAGGAGAGCTTGGCGAGAAACTGGTGGTAAAGCGTAATGACGAAATTACCATTGAGGAAATCGAAGCACTCAACCCTGAATTTTTAATGATTTCTCCTGGACCTTGTTCACCGAATGAGGCAGGAATCAGTTTAGAAGTAATTAAGCATTTTGCCGGCAAGAAGCCTATATTTGGCGTATGCCTTGGACATCAATCTATTGCACAGGTTTTTGGCGGAGATGTGATCCAAGCGGAAAGATTGATGCATGGAAAGACGTCTGAAATGCATCATGATGGAAAAACGATTTTTCAAACATTGGCGAATCCCTTTGTTGCGACAAGATACCACTCTTTGATCGTAAAAAAGGAAACCCTACCGGAATGCTTTGAGATAACAGCATGGACAGATCAAGATGAAATAATGGCCATCCGTCATAAAGAGTTGCCGATTGAAGGAGTGCAATTCCACCCCGAATCCATCATGACCTCAGTAGGGAAAGAGTTGTTGCGCAACTTTATTGCCACCTACTCTACCAAAAAGGTATAACATGATTGTTTATAAAGATGGAAGCTGGCAGCCGATAGAAGAGACAAATGTATCTGTAATGGATCACGGTTTTTTATACGGAGTGGGTCTTTTTGAAACGTTCCGTACGTATAACGGTATCCCGTTCTTGTTCCACGATCACCTGAAACGTTTAAGGGACGGATTAGGGTCCGTCTATATAGAGTGGGACCATTCAAATGAGCAGCTATACGATTTGGTAACAGAGGCATTGGAGAAAAACGGTATAACGGATGGTGTAATCCGGCTGAATGTCACGGCTGGCATCAGCAACTGGGGGCTTCCTACTGAAACATACAAGGCCCCGTCCTTGCTGTTGTTCACAAGGCCTGTACCTGAACACAATCCAGGGAGTAAGAATGCGGTAGTTTTGAACCGGAGACGCAATACCCCTGAAGGTGATACAAGGTTAAAGTCTCACCACTACTTAAATAATCTATTAGGTAAAAGGGAATTAGGCACAAGCCAGGATGTAGAAGGAATCTTTCTTACAGAGGAGGATTATGTGGCAGAAGGGTTAGTCTCTAATATCTTTTGGATAAAAGGGGATACCATCTATACCCCGAGCATTTCGACAGGAATCTTAAATGGAGTGACCAGAAAGTTCATCCTGCACTTATGCTCCCTTCTCAACCTGGATGTGAAGGAAGGGAAGTTTCCGAAAGAGGAACTTTTAGAAGCGGATGAAGTATTTATTACCAACTCCACCCAGGAAATAATTCGGATTGCTAAACTTGATGACACAGTATTTCCTGCGGTGAGTTCATCGTGGCTCACTTGTCTGAAGGATTTGTATAAACAGAGTACAGAACAACAATTGATGTCTTATCAACAGGTAAAGAAGGTAGATTGGAAAAATGGGAAATACGAACTTATATCAAACGAAGCTGACATGTGGACCATATAACTTGCCGTTAGGTGAAAAAACCTTAATCATGGGGATCTTGAATGCCACTCCGGACTCTTTTTCTGATGGAGGCAAATACAATGAAGTGGAACGTGCGGTCTTGCGTGCAAAGGAACTTGTGGAGCAAGGGGCGGATATCCTTGATATTGGCGGGGAATCGACCAGGCCCGGTGCGGAGAAGGTGAGCCTTGAGCAGGAACTGGAGCGGGTCATTCCGGTTATACAGGCTATATCTAAGGAAGTGCAAGTACCCATTTCCATCGACACCTATAAGGCGGAAGTTGCAAGGCAGGCAATACAGGCAGGAGCCCACATCATCAATGATGTATGGGGGGCAAAGGGAGACCCCGACATGCCTGCTGTTGCAGCTGAGCTCCAAGTACCGATCATCCTTATGCAAAACCGGAAAGAACGGGACTACCACCAGTTGATTCCGGATATGATCAGTGATTTGTTTGAGAGCATTACATTGGTCAAGCGTGCCGGGGTGAAGGATGAAAACATCATTTTGGACCCGGGGATAGGGTTTGCCAAGACATATGAAGACAATATTAAAGTGATGCAAAAGCTCGACCATTTCCATACACTTGGTTACCCGTTGCTGCTTGGTACATCTAGAAAAAGGTTTATCGGTCATGTGTTAAATCTCCCTGCTGAGGAAAGAATGGAAGGGACTGGGGCCACGGTGTGCCTTGGTATACAGAAGGGTTGCCACATCGTCCGAGTACATGATGTGAAAGAAATTGCGCGTATGGCGAAAATGATGGATGCCATGCTTTCTGAAGGAGAGGTTACCTATCGATAAAATATATGTAAATCAGATGAAATTCTACGGCTACCATGGCGTATTTCCGGAAGAAACGAAACTTGGCCAACGGTTTATCATTGATCTGACAGTAGAACTTGATCTATCCAAAGCAGGCAAAACGGATGATCTTACCCAGTCGGTGAACTATGCAGATCTATATAATACATGTAAAAAAGTAGTCGAGGGTGAAACGCACAAACTAGTAGAAACCGTTGCGGAGCGAATTTCAGAGGATATTTTATCATCCTTTGAATTAATTAAAAGTTGTACCATTAAAGCAATCAAGCCGGATCCTCCGATCCCGGGACACTATGAATCTGTCGCAGTAGAAATAACGAGGGGCCGTTCGTGATGAATACAGCTTATATTGCGCTGGGGTCCAATCAAGGAAACCGTGCCCGGTACCTTCACAATGCAGTGGAACAAATCCATCAGCATGAAAAGATAACTTTAGATAAGGAATCTTCCATTTATGAAACAGATCCTGTCGGGTATACAGAACAGGACAAATTTTTAAATATGGTAATTAAAGTAAACACTCAGTTGGCACCTGTTGATCTATTAAAGGTATTGCAAGAGTTTGAGCATTTTTTTGGGAGGAAAAGAGAGGTGCGCTGGGGCCCTCGTACTTTAGACCTTGACATTTTATTGTATAACCAAGAAAATATTGAAACAGAAGAGCTTATTATCCCTCATCCAAGAATGTGGGAAAGAGCTTTTGTTTTTGTTCCTTTAATGGAGATCGTGGAAAGTAAAGATCTGCCCATAGAGATAGATAGAAAAGAACTTCTTGCACAACAAGATAGAGAAGGGGTACATGTATGGAAGCCGAAAAGTGGGGAAGACGTATCCGGGCTTACCGAAAGCTAAAAGGATATACCCAAGAATCATTTGCAAAAAATCTTCATATTTCAGTCTCTGTACTAGGAGAGGTTGAACGGGGAAACCGCGTTCCTTCAGAGGAGCTTGTTCAGTCGATTGCCAAGGAACTGAATATCACGGTAAAGGAACTCGAACCACCAGAACTAAACAGGGAGGAGGTCAATAACTGATGTTGAAAATCGGCGATATCACCATGAAAAACCAAGTGGTCTTAGCGCCAATGGCAGGAGTGTGTAATGCCGCGTTCCGCCTGACGGTTAAAGAATTCGGAGCGGGCCTTGTCTGTGCCGAGATGGTCAGTGACAAAGCGATCCTCTATAAAAATGCCAGAACGATGGGCATGCTTTATATTGATGAGCGCGAGAAACCACTAAGTCTGCAAATCTTCGGTGGCGAGAAAGATACGCTTGTGGAAGCGGCGAAATTCGTAGACAAAAACACCACAGCAGACATTATTGATATAAATATGGGATGCCCGGTACCAAAAATCGTCAAGTGTGACGCAGGTGCCAAATGGCTGCTTGATCCGAACAAAATTTATGAGATGGTTGCAGCTGTTGTAGATGCAGTAGACAAGCCGGTCACAGTTAAAATGCGCACAGGTTGGGACGAAGAGCATATCTTTGCCATTGAAAATGCCCGTGCCGTTGAACGCGCAGGCGGGCAAGCGGTAGCGGTCCATGGCCGTACTAGAGTACAAATGTATGAGGGACATGCAGACTGGGACATCATCAAGCAGGTGAAAGAAGCGGTCAACATCCCTGTCATCGGCAATGGTGACGTTCAAACTCCTCAGGATGCAAAAAGAATGCTCGAGGAAACGGGAGTAGATGGTGTCATGATCGGTCGCGCGGCCCTCGGAAACCCCTGGATGATTTACAGTACGGTACAGTACTTGGAAACTGGAAAGCTCGTCGGGGAACCATCTGTTCGTGAAAAAATGGATGTGTGTAAGCTGCACCTTGATCGTCTTATCGACCTAAAGGGAGAAAATACAGCAGTACGCGAAATGCGCAAACATGCGGCATGGTACTTAAAAGGCATCCGCGGGAACGCATTAGTTCGTAACTCTATTAATGAATGCAACACAAGAATGGACCTTGTAAATTTACTTGATCACCTTGTAGAAGAGGCTGAGGCAAAAGAAGCAATGACTTCCCAAGTAGTCTAAACGGCGCTCGGCGACTGTACCCAAAAACACGATGGAACTGCCAGTAAGTTGCTACTGGCAGTTTTAGCTTTATTTATAGTTGGAAAGTCTATATGATAGATAAAAGAAAAGCTGCTACATAAATGAGTAGATAAATTACTAGTTGGAGTTGAATAAAATGAGTCAAGAAGAATTAAACTTGAATGACCAGTTGATGGTTAGGAGAGAAAAATTACAAAAACACCGCGATAAAGGATTAGATCCGTTCGGAGCTAGATTTGAACGTACAAATGATTCTAAAGAACTGATTAACCAGTACGGAGAAATCGAAAAAGAACAATTGGACGAAAAGGAAATTGCTGTAACACTTGCTGGTCGCATCATGACAAAGCGCGGCAAAGGAAAAGCAGGCTTTGCGCACATCCAAGACCTTACCGGCCAAATTCAGTTATACATCCGTAAAGATGCTGTAGGCGATGAAGCATACGAAATCTTCAACTCTGCAGATATCGGGGACATTGTCGGAGTAACAGGTTTTGTTTTCAAAACAAAAGTAGGCGAACTTTCTATTAAAGCAACATCTTTTGAATTGCTGACAAAAGCATTGCGTCCACTGCCTGAGAAGTACCACGGACTTAAAGACGTAGAACAACGTTACCGTCAACGCTATCTTGACTTAATCACAAACCCAGAGAGCAGAGAAACGTTCATCGCCCGCTCTAAGATTATCCAAGCGATGCGCCGTTACCTGGACGACCATGGCTACCTAGAAGTTGAAACACCGATGATGCACTCTATCGCCGGTGGAGCATCAGCACGTCCGTTCATTACTCATCACAACACATTGGATATGACGTTATACATGCGTATTGCCATTGAGCTTCATCTAAAACGCCTGATTGTCGGCGGCTTGGAGAAAGTCTATGAAATCGGCCGTGTATTCCGTAACGAAGGTGTATCCACTCGACACAACCCTGAATTCACCATGATTGAACTATATGAAGCGTACGCTGACTATAAGGATATCATGAGCCTGACAGAGAACCTTGTTGCTCACATTGCCAAGGAAGTGTTAGGCAGCACGAAGGTTCAGTATGCCGACAGCGAAATCGATCTGACTCCTGAGTGGAAACGACTGCACATGGTTGACGCAGTTAAAGAAGCAACAGGCGTAGACTTCTGGCAGCAGATGACTGATGAGGAAGCTCGTGCTCTAGCAAAAGAACATGGCATTCAAATCACAGAACATATGCAGTTCGGTCATATCTTGAACGAATTCTTCGAGCAAAAAGTAGAAGAGACGCTTATTCAACCTACATTCATCTACGGACACCCAGTGGAAATTTCTCCACTAGCTAAGAAGAATGCAGAAGACCCGCGCTTCACAGATCGTTTTGAATTGTTCATTGTTGGCCGTGAGCATGCAAATGCCTTCACAGAGCTTAACGATCCAATCGATCAAAAAGAGCGTTTCGAAGCGCAGCTAAAAGAAAAAGAACAAGGTAATGACGAAGCTCATGAAATGGATCACGACTTCATCGAGGCATTAGAATACGGTATGCCGCCAACAGGTGGACTCGGAATCGGTATCGACCGCCTTGTTATGCTGTTAACAAACTCTCCTTCTATTAGAGATGTATTGTTATTCCCGCAAATGAGACACCGTTAATTTTATAAAGTAACGCCGCGCTGCTTATTTGCAGCGCGGCGTTTTTGATAGGGTTGACGATTGATGGTGACCGTTCAGTTTAGGGGGAAACCACGCACTGAATAATGAGACTATTACAACATTATCATTTAACGAAAATAATCGAAAAAACCTATTGCCTTTGTATTCTAGCGATGGTATATTAATATTCGTTGTCACAAACGACATCGTTTCTACCGAAAAAAAGAAATGAAAAAAGTTGTTGACATAAACTGATTGATTTGGTAAGATAATAAAGTCGCCTTGAGAGAGACGACAGAGTAAATGATCTTTGAAAACTAAACAAAACAACAGCGTCATAACGTCGGTTCTACGGAACACGACAAAATGATTTTAAGTAACACAAGCTAGCAAATTTTGAGCAAAAGCTCAGACTCTTTATTGGAGAGTTTGATCCTGGCTCAGGACGAACGCTGGCGGCGTGCCTAATACATGCAAGTCGAGCGGACCTTTTAAAAGCTTGCTTTTGAAAGGTCAGCGGCGGACGGGTGAGTAACACGTGGGCAACCTGCCTGTAAGACTGGGATAACTTCGGGAAACCGGAGCTAATACCGGATAATATAAGGAACCTCCTGGTTCTTTATTGAAAGATGGTTTCGGCTATCACTTACAGATGGGCCCGCGGCGCATTAGCTAGTTGGTGAGGTAACGGCTCACCAAGGCGACGATGCGTAGCCGACCTGAGAGGGTGATCGGCCACACTGGGACTGAGACACGGCCCAGACTCCTACGGGAGGCAGCAGTAGGGAATCTTCCACAATGGACGAAAGTCTGATGGAGCAACGCCGCGTGAGCGATGAAGGCCTTCGGGTCGTAAAGCTCTGTTGTTAGGGAAGAACAAGTGCGAGAGTAACTGCTCGCACCTTGACGGTACCTAACCAGAAAGCCACGGCTAACTACGTGCCAGCAGCCGCGGTAATACGTAGGTGGCAAGCGTTGTCCGGAATTATTGGGCGTAAAGCGCGCGCAGGTGGTCCTTTAAGTCTGATGTGAAAGCCCACGGCTCAACCGTGGAGGGTCATTGGAAACTGGGGGACTTGAGTGCAGAAGAGGAAAGTGGAATTCCAAGTGTAGCGGTGAAATGCGTAGAGATTTGGAGGAACACCAGTGGCGAAGGCGACTTTCTGGTCTGTAACTGACACTGAGGCGCGAAAGCGTGGGGAGCAAACAGGATTAGATACCCTGGTAGTCCACGCCGTAAACGATGAGTGCTAAGTGTTAGAGGGTTTCCGCCCTTTAGTGCTGCAGCTAACGCATTAAGCACTCCGCCTGGGGAGTACGGTCGCAAGACTGAAACTCAAAGGAATTGACGGGGGCCCGCACAAGCGGTGGAGCATGTGGTTTAATTCGAAGCAACGCGAAGAACCTTACCAGGTCTTGACATCCTCTGACACTCCTAGAGATAGGACGTTCCCCTTCGGGGGACAGAGTGACAGGTGGTGCATGGTTGTCGTCAGCTCGTGTCGTGAGATGTTGGGTTAAGTCCCGCAACGAGCGCAACCCTTGATCTTAGTTGCCAGCATTCAGTTGGGCACTCTAAGGTGACTGCCGGTGACAAACCGGAGGAAGGTGGGGATGACGTCAAATCATCATGCCCCTTATGACCTGGGCTACACACGTGCTACAATGGACGGTACAAAGGGCAGCAAAACCGCGAGGTCGAGCCAATCCCATAAAACCGTTCTCAGTTCGGATTGCAGGCTGCAACTCGCCTGCATGAAGCCGGAATCGCTAGTAATCGCGGATCAGCATGCCGCGGTGAATACGTTCCCGGGCCTTGTACACACCGCCCGTCACACCACGAGAGTTTGTAACACCCGAAGTCGGTGGGGTAACCTTTTGGAGCCAGCCGCCTAAGGTGGGACAGATGATTGGGGTGAAGTCGTAACAAGGTAGCCGTATCGGAAGGTGCGGCTGGATCACCTCCTTTCTAAGGAATGTACGCTTGTTGTTTTGTTTAGTTTTGAGAGAGCATTCTCTCATATTAGATAAATCTTCGGATTTATCCTTAGACAATTCTTACGAATTGTCCCAGTTGTTCCTTGAAAACTAGATAATGTAACTAATATCAAGATATTCACAGAATATCGTTCATCTTAGTAATTTTCTTTATAGATATCATCGCTGATATCGACACATGACCATATTGGTCAACGGTTAAGTTATTAAGGGCGCACGGTGGATGCCTTGGCACTAGGAGCCGATGAAGGACGGGACTAACACCGATATGCTTCGGGGAGCTGTAAGTAAGCTTTGATCCGGAGATTTCCGAATGGGGAAACCCACTGCTCGTAATGGAGCAGTATCCTTATCTGAATACATAGGGTATGGAAGGCAGACCCGGGGAACTGAAACATCTTAGTACCCGGAGGAAGAGAAAGCAAACGCGATTTCCTGAGTAGCGGCGAGCGAAACGGAATTAGCCCAAACCAAGAGGCTTGCCTCTTGGGGTTGTAGGACACTCAACATGGAGTTACAAAGGAACGGGGTAAATGAAGCGATCTGGAAAGGTCCGTCATAGAAGGTAAAAACCCTGTAGTTGAAACTTCGTTCCCTCCTGAGTGGATCCTGAGTACGGCGGGACACGAGAAATCCCGTCGGAAGCAGGGAGGACCATCTCCCAAGGCTAAATACTCCCTAGTGACCGATAGTGAACCAGTACCGTGAGGGAAAGGTGAAAAGCACCCCGGAAGGGGAGTGAAATAGATCCTGAAACCGTGTGCCTACAAGTAGTTAGAGCCCGTTAATGGGTGATAGCGTGCCTTTTGTAGAATGAACCGGCGAGTTACGATTACGTGCAAGGTTAAGTCGATGAGACGGAGCCGTAGCGAAAGCGAGTCTGAATAGGGCGCATGAGTACGTGGTCGTAGACCCGAAACCAGGTGATCTACCCATGTCCAGGGTGAAGTTCAGGTAACACTGAATGGAGGCCCGAACCGACTCACGTTGAAAAGTGAGCGGATGAGGTGTGGGTAGGGGTGAAATGCCAATCGAACCTGGAGATAGCTGGTTCTCTCCGAAATAGCTTTAGGGCTAGCCTCATGTGTTAGAGTCTTGGAGGTAGAGCACTGATTGGACTAGGGGTCCTCATCGGATTACCGAATTCAGTCAAACTCCGAATGCCAAAGACTTATCCATGGGAGTCAGACTGCGAGTGATAAGATCCGTAGTCAAGAGGGAAACAGCCCAGACCGCCAGCTAAGGTCCCCAAGTATACGTTAAGTGGAAAAGGATGTGGAGTTGCTTAGACAACCAGGATGTTGGCTTAGAAGCAGCCACCATTTAAAGAGTGCGTAATAGCTCACTGGTCGAGTGACTCTGCGCCGAAAATGTACCGGGGCTAAACGTATCACCGAAGCTGCGGACTGTTCTTACGAACAGTGGTAGGAGAGCGTTCTAAGGGCGTTGAAGCTAGACCGTAAGGACTGGTGGAGCGCTTAGAAGTGAGAATGCCGGTATGAGTAGCGAAAGAAGGGTGAGAATCCCTTCCACCGAATGCCTAAGGTTTCCTGAGGAAGGCTCGTCCGCTCAGGGTTAGTCGGGACCTAAGCCGAGGCCGAAAGGCGTAGGCGATGGATAACAGGTTGATATTCCTGTACCACCTCCACTCCGTTTGAGCAATGGGGGGACGCAGAAGGATAGGGTAAGCGCGCTGTTGGATATGCGCGTCTAAGCAGTAAGGCTGAGAAGTAGGCAAATCCGCTTCTCATTAAGGCTGAGCTGTGATAGCGAGGGAAATATAGTACCGAAGTTCCTGATTTCACACTGCCAAGAAAAGCCTCTAGCGAGGAGTATGGTGCCCGTACCGCAAACCGACACAGGTAGGCGAGGAGAGAATCCTAAGGTGAGCGAGAGAACTCTGGTTAAGGAACTCGGCAAAATGACCCCGTAACTTCGGGAGAAGGGGTGCTCTGTTAGGGTGTTAAAGCCCGAGAGAGCCGCAGTGAATAGGCCCAGGCGACTGTTTAGCAAAAACACAGGTCTCTGCGAAGCCGTAAGGCGAAGTATAGGGGCTGACGCCTGCCCGGTGCTGGAAGGTTAAGGGGAGAGGTTAGCGCAAGCGAAGCTTTGAACCGAAGCCCCAGTAAACGGCGGCCGTAACTATAACGGTCCTAAGGTAGCGAAATTCCTTGTCGGGTAAGTTCCGACCCGCACGAAAGGCGTAACGATCTGGGCACTGTCTCAACCAGAGACTCGGTGAAATTATAGTACCTGTGAAGATGCAGGTTACCCGCGACAGGACGGAAAGACCCCGTGGAGCTTTACTGTAGCCTGATATTGAATTTTGGTACAGCTTGTACAGGATAGGTAGGAGCCTGAGAAGCCGGAGCGCTAGCTTCGGTGGAGGCGTCGGTGGGATACTACCCTGGCTGTATTGAAATTCTAACCCGCAGCCCTTATCGGGCTGGGAGACAGTGTCAGGTGGGCAGTTTGACTGGGGCGGTCGCCTCCTAAAGAGTAACGGAGGCGCCCAAAGGTTCCCTCAGAATGGTTGGAAATCATTCGCAGAGTGTAAAGGCACAAGGGAGCTTGACTGCGAGACCTACAAGTCGAGCAGGGACGAAAGTCGGGCTTAGTGATCCGGTGGTTCCGCATGGAAGGGCCATCGCTCAACGGATAAAAGCTACCCCGGGGATAACAGGCTTATCTCCCCCAAGAGTCCACATCGACGGGGAGGTTTGGCACCTCGATGTCGGCTCATCGCATCCTGGGGCTGTAGTCGGTCCCAAGGGTTGGGCTGTTCGCCCATTAAAGCGGTACGCGAGCTGGGTTCAGAACGTCGTGAGACAGTTCGGTCCCTATCCGTCGTGGGCGCAGGAAATTTGAGAGGAGCTGTCCTTAGTACGAGAGGACCGGGATGGACGCACCGCTGGTGTACCAGTTGTCTTGCCAAAGGCATAGCTGGGTAGCTACGTGCGGACGGGATAAGTGCTGAAAGCATCTAAGCATGAAGCCCCCCTCAAGATGAGATTTCCTTTTGCTTCGGCAAGTAAGATCCCTGAAAGATGATCAGGTAGATAGGTTCGAGGTGGAAGCGTGGCGACACGTGCAGCTGACGAATACTAATCGATCGAGGACTTAACCCAAATAAGTATCGAAATAAGTGAACGATATGAATATCTTGATATGAACACATTATCTAGTTTTGAAGGATCAACCTTCAACTGAATATGTCTGGTAATGATGGCGAAGAGGTCACACCCGTTCCCATACCGAACACGGAAGTTAAGCTCTTCAGCGCCGATGGTAGTTGGGGGATCTCCCCCTGTGAGAGTAGGACGTTGCCAGGCAAATTTATGGATGACCAGTGCTTATTGCGCTGGTTTTTTTGTGCTTTCTTTGTTGGAGGTGAGGTGCCATTTTTGTATATTTGTGTCGAATGACGGTTAAATCGTCTAACTTAGCGGATAAATGGAAAAGTTCGTGGATAAACCAAAAAGATAGCGGATAAATCGAAAAGTTCGTGGATAAACCAAACAGATAGCGGATAAAACAAAAAGTTCGCGGATAAACCAAAACTTGAACTATAATTTTAAAACGCCCCCCTTCAACCACCCGTCCCCCCTCTAAAACTTCTTTTGAACAATTTTGACCAATTGACGTTTAAACACCTCCCAAAAGTGGAATTCTGTTTGAGAGAGGCTTCTCTGCAAGAAACTCTGCCCTCAACTTTCACCCTACATAAAGGACGCACTAAAACCAAACCACACAGAATGACAGTTTTTAGCGAAAGGTTATCTATTGAATTTTTTCGGAAGGTCTTATATATTTTACATATAGTCAAAGATAGTCAAGGTCAGATAGGAGGATAGCATGAGAAACATATCTGATGTCATTGAGCAATATTTGAAACAGGTGTTGGAGGGGAGCAGAGAGAATTCTGCTGAGATCAAACGCAGTGAGATTGCAGATAAGTTTGAATGTGTGCCCTCTCAAATTAATTATGTGATCAATACTAGATTTACAATTGAACGAGGATATTTGGTGGAGAGCAAGCGTGGGGGCGGTGGCTATATTAGGATTATTAAGATTAAGCCGCATGATCATTTGCATTTGATCGACCAGCTTATAGAACTAATAGATGTGAGAGTTTCCCAGGCCAGTGCGGAGGATGTTATCTTCCGGTTGGTGGAGGAGAAGGTGATTTCCGCTAGGGAAGCGAAGATAATGGTTAGTGTCATGGACCGCTCTGTCTTATATTTGGGCTTGCCTGAAAGAGATGAGCTGCGGGCAAGGATGTTAACGGCCATGCTGACTACACTGAAGTATCGGTAGGGGGGATAAAAATGGTATGTCAAGAATGTAATGAGCGTCCAGCTGCTTTGCATTTTACAAAGATTATTAATGGTGAAAAATCCGAGATTCATATATGTGAGCAATGTGCTCAAGAAAAAGGCAGTATGTCGATGTTTACTGGTGGATCTGGTTTTTCCATCAATAACCTGATTGCCGGGTTGTTGAATACGGAACAGGCGATTCCAAATCCACAACAGGAAGAACTTGATCCGCCAAAAATTTTGCAATGCGAGCGTTGTAAGATGACGTTTCAGCAGTTTACGAAAATTGGCCGGTTTGGTTGTTCGGAATGTTATCATACTTTCTCCGACAAAATGCAGCCCATTTTAAAAAGATTGCATAGCGGAAACACGGTGCATGCCGGGAAGATTCCGAAACGAATTGGCGGGAGCATGCATGTGAGGAAAGAAATTGATGCGCTTAGAGAAGAGTTGCAAGAACTTATTTTACAGGAAGAATTCGAGAGTGCGGCGAATACTAGAGATAGAATTAGAGAATTGGAAAGGCAACTGAGTGAAAAAAGAGAGGGGGAGCAGTAGATGTCTCTTGAACACTTTTTGAACAATGCGGTCAGTTCCTGGATGAAGCAGGAGGGTCCGGATTCAGATATCGTCCTTAGCAGCAGAGTAAGGCTTGCCAGGAACCTTGAAGAGATGCAGTTTCCGACCGTGTCGAGCAACGAGGAAGCACAGCAGATTGTTGCTATTATGAAACAGCATTTTGGGGAAAAGAAGTTTCAGGATCTCGGGGAGTTGGAGTTTCTCCTTATGGAGGAATTGAATGCTTTAGAGAAGCGAGTGTTGGTAGAAAAGCACTTAATCAGTCCACAACTGGCGGAGGATTCGGCATTTGGAGCATGTTTGTTATCACCGAATGAAGAAGTGAGCATTATGATAAATGAGGAGGATCATATCAGGATTCAATGCTTGTTTCCCGGCCTGCAGTTAAATGAAGCGTTGCAGGTAGCCAATTCATTGGATGATTGGATAGAAGAAAAGATTGATTATGCGTTTGATGAAAAACGAGGATACTTAACGAGTTGCCCGACAAATGTGGGGACGGGGCTAAGAGCTTCCGTCATGATGCACTTGCCCGCACTGGTGTTGACGCAGCAGATGAACAGAATTGTTCCGGCAATTAATCAATTGGGATTAGTTGTTAGAGGAATTTATGGGGAAGGTAGCGAAGCTTTAGGGAACATCTTTCAGATTTCCAACCAAATGACACTCGGCAAGTCAGAAGAGGATATTGTTCAGGACCTTATGGGTGTGGTACAACAACTTATTTCTCAAGAGCGCTCTGCCAGAGAAGCATTAGTCAAAACTTCGAACATACAATTAGAAGATAGAGTATTTCGCTCATACGGATTGTTGGCACACAGTCGTATAATAGAAACGAAAGAGGCGGCAAAATGTTTGTCGAATGTGAGGCTTGGTATAGACTTAGGCTATATCACCGACATATCTAGATCCATTTTGAATGAATTAATGATATTAACTCAACCGGGCTTCTTGCAGCAATATGCAGGAGGGCCATTAAAGCCTAATGAAAGAGATGTTCGCAGGGCCAGCTTGATTCGGGAAAGAATGCGATTAAATAGATAAAATATTCGGGAGGCGAATGGATATGATGTTTGGTCGATTTACAGAAAGAGCGCAAAAAGTATTGGCATTGGCACAGGAAGAGGCATTGCGCCTAGGCCATAATAATATTGGAACAGAGCATATCTTACTTGGACTGGTAAGAGAAGGGGAAGGGATTGCTGCAAAAGCATTAATTGCCCTTGGCTTGGGACCGGAAAAAATTCAAAAAGAAGTAGAAAATCTTATTGGAAGAGGGCAGGACAGTGGCCAATCGATTCCTCACTATACACCAAGAGCGAAGAAGGTCATTGAGCTTTCCATGGATGAAGCCCGTAAACTTGGTCATTCTTATGTAGGAACAGAGCACGTGCTGCTTGGTTTGATCCGTGAGGGAGAAGGGGTTGCGGCACGAGTATTGAACAACTTGGGAGTGAGCTTAAACAAGGCTCGCCAGCAAGTGTTGCAGCTGCTTGGAAGCAATGAGTCTTCCGGAGGACATTCAGGTGGAGCTTCTGCCAATGTGAATACGCCTACACTTGATAGCCTGGCAAGGGACCTGACAGCAGTCGCACGTGAAGGCAGCTTGGATCCTGTTATCGGACGAAGCAAAGAAATTCAGCGTGTAATTGAGGTACTTAGCCGCAGAACAAAAAATAACCCGGTGTTGATCGGGGAGCCTGGTGTAGGTAAAACGGCCATTGCAGAAGGACTTGCACAGCAAATTGTGAGCAATGAAGTACCGGAAATCCTTCGAGATAAGCGTGTAATGACACTTGACATGGGTACGGTTGTAGCTGGTACGAAATATCGTGGGGAGTTTGAGGACCGCTTGAAAAAGGTGATGGATGAGATCCGTCAAGCAGGTAACATCATTCTTTTCATTGACGAACTTCATACATTAATCGGTGCCGGTGGAGCAGAGGGTGCCATTGACGCATCCAATATCTTAAAACCATCCTTAGCTCGTGGAGAGTTGCAATGTATCGGTGCCACAACGCTTGATGAGTACCGTAAATATATCGAAAAAGATGCAGCACTTGAGCGTCGTTTCCAGCCGATCACAGTGGATGAGCCGACAACAGCGGAGTCCATTCAGATTCTGACAGGACTGCGTGACCGTTATGAAGCGCACCATCGTGTATCCATCACGGATGAGGCGATTGAGCAGGCGGTTAAGCTTTCCGACCGTTACATTTCTGACCGCTTCCTGCCGGATAAAGCGATTGATCTAATTGATGAGGCGGGATCAAAAGTTCGCCTTCGTTCTTTCACCACTCCTCCTAACTTGAAGGAGTTAGAAGTGAAGCTTGAGTCAGTGAGGAACGAGAAGGATGCTGCAGTGCAGAGCCAGGAGTTTGAAAAAGCTGCGTCTTTAAGAGATACCGAACAACGTCTTCGTGAACAATTAGAAGAAACGAAGAAAACGTGGAAAGAAAAGCAAGGACAAGAGAATTCCGAGGTGACAGTAGAAGATATTGCGATGGTGGTCTCTAGCTGGACGGGAATTCCGGTTTCAAAACTTGCACAAACAGAAACAGATAAACTGTTAAACATGGAATCTTTATTGCACTCCCGTGTTATCGGACAGGATGAAGCGGTTAAAGCAGTATCAAAAGCCGTTCGTCGAGCACGTGCCGGCTTGAAGGATCCGAAACGTCCAATTGGTTCCTTCATATTCCTTGGGCCGACTGGGGTAGGTAAAACAGAGCTTGCAAGAGCACTGGCGGAATCTATCTTTGGTGATGAGGATGCCATGATCCGTATTGATATGTCTGAGTATATGGAGAAGCATTCGACTTCCCGTCTTGTCGGTTCCCCTCCAGGGTATGTCGGATATGATGAAGGCGGCCAGCTGACGGAGAAGGTTCGACGTAAACCGTATTCTGTTATTCTTTTAGATGAAATTGAAAAGGCACATCCTGATGTGTTCAATATTTTATTACAAGTGTTAGAGGATGGCCGCCTGACGGATTCAAAGGGTCGTACAGTGGACTTCCGAAACACGCTTGTCATTATGACGTCAAATGTTGGGGCAGACGCATTAAAGCGCAACAAATACGTCGGCTTTAATGTACAGGATGAAAACCAAAACTATAAAGACATGAAAGGGAAAGTGATGGAGGAGCTGAAAAAGGCGTTCCGTCCGGAGTTCCTGAACCGTGTTGATGAAATGATAGTGTTCCACTCTTTAGAGAAGACACACTTGAAAGAAATCGTTACCCTGCTTTCTGAGCAGTTAACGAAACGCCTGAAAGAGCAGGATATCGATTTGGAGCTGACAGAAGCTGCAAAAGAAAAGATTTCAGAAGAAGGATACGATCCGGAATACGGTGCAAGACCGTTGCGCCGTGCGATCCAAAAACATGTGGAAGATAAACTTTCAGAAGAACTGTTAAAAGGTAATATTGAGAAAGGCAAGAAAATCTCCTTGGATGTTGTAGATGGGGAATTTGTTGTCCGTGATGTGGAGATAGTAAAATAAGGTTGCTGGTCGTTTGCATGGCTGTATAGAAGTGGAGGTAAGCTCTTGATATAAGGGCTTTCCTCCTTTCTTGTATTTTCCAATGGTTAAGATTAGCGTAATTTATGTGAAATAAGGTATCATAAAAGAAGGAAAACAATGGTATTTTTATAACACTCTTTTCATAAAGATTATTGTTCAAATAGAGAGGGTTTTTGGATGGCAAAGCGTAAGACAAAGTTTATGTGTAAGGAATGCGGGTATGAGTCACCTAAGTGGATGGGGAAATGTCCTGGGTGCAACGCGTGGAATACGATGGTGGAGGAGCTAGAAGAGTCCAGGACGCCGAGGCGCGGAGGTTTTACAACGTCTTCCTCTACACTGGCAAGAAAAGCAGAATCCATCACCAAAGTGGAAAATATAAAGCAATCCAGGATATATACAGATATGGATGAGTGCAATAGAGTGCTTGGTGGCGGGTTGGTCCAAGGATCCCTTGTACTGATTGGAGGAGACCCCGGTATTGGAAAGTCGACTTTATTGCTGCAGGTGTGCAGTCAACTAGCATTAAAAAAACATCGTGTCCTATACATATCGGGGGAAGAATCTGTTCAGCAAACAAAGCTGCGGGCAGACCGTTTAGGTGTACAGGCAGAAGAGTTGTTTGTTTTATCAGAAACGGACTTTGAACTTGTTGCAAAAGCGGTGGACGATGTACAACCGACCTTGCTTGTTGTCGATTCCATCCAAACCGTTTACCATCCTGCTGTTACCTCCGCTCCTGGGAGTGTGTCACAGGTTAGAGAATGTACGGCTGAGTTGATGCGGATCGCTAAGACAAAGAATATTGCTGTCTTCATCGTAGGTCATGTCACGAAAGAAGGTTCTATTGCAGGGCCCCGTCTTTTAGAACATATGGTGGATACGGTGTTATATTTTGAAGGAGAAAGGCACCATACGTATCGTATTTTGCGTTCGGTTAAAAATAGATTCGGTTCGACAAATGAGATTGGTATTTTTGAAATGAAGGAAGAAGGTTTGACGGAAGTGAAGAACCCGTCTGAAATCTTTTTAGAAGAACGGTCAAAAGGAGCTGCAGGTTCCACCGTAGTAGCGTCTATGGAAGGTACAAGGCCCGTATTGGTAGAAATCCAGGCATTGATCTCTCCAACGGGGTACGGAAATCCAAGAAGAATGGCGACAGGAATCGATCACAACAGGGTATCGCTTATAATGGCAGTGCTTGAAAAAAGAGTCGGGCTGTTGCTGCAAAATCAGGATGCCTACTTGAAAGTGGCAGGAGGGGTTAAACTCGATGAGCCGGCCATTGACCTTGCTGTTGCGGTCAGCATTGCCTCCAGTTTCCGTAACCAAACGTCTGAACCAACAGATGTGGTGATAGGGGAAGTGGGACTGACAGGTGAGATTAGAAGGGTGTCCCGCATTGAGCAACGTGTTCAAGAAGCGGCAAAGCTTGGGTTCAAACGAGTAATCATACCGGCGAAAAACCTGGGAGGCTGGACCATTCCGAAAGAGGTTAATGTGATAGGAGTCAACACCATCGAACAGGCTCTTCAATATACTCTAGGGGGATAGAGATGGAAGAACAACGGCAGAAAGAAAAAATAATGGCAGATACCTTACAGTTTATCGCACCCGGAACACCTATTCGGGAAGGGATTAACAATATTCTTCGTTCTCAAACCGGCGGACTTGTGGTCGTGGGTTTCAATGATAAAGTGAAAGAGATGGTAGACGGCGGCTTTTCGATCAATTGTCCATTCAGCCCGGCTTATGTATATGAGTTGGCCAAAATGGATGGTGCCATCATCTTGAATGAAAAAGGGACGAAGATACTCTATGCTAACGCGCAACTAACACCTAATTCCACTATCATTTCCACAGAAACTGGAATGAGGCATCGAACGGCAGAACGTGTGGCTAAGCAGACTGGCTGTCTTGTTGTCGCCATCTCCCAGCGCCGTAATGTCATTACCTTGTATAAAGGCGACTTCCGTTATGCACTGCGGGATATCGGGGTTATTTTTACAAAGGCGAACCAAGCAATACAAACATTGGAAAAATATAAAACCGTACTAGATCAAGGGATTACCAATCTTGGTGCTTTAGAATTTGAAGAACAAGTATCATTATCGGAACTTTTACAGGTGATACATCGTATAGAAATGGTACTAAGGATTAAAAATGAAATTTTAAGCTATATCAATGAGCTTGGAACGGAAGGCAGACTGATCCGGCTGCAAATGACAGAACTTCTTGCCCATATTGAAGAAGAAGCCATTCTCCTCATAAAAGATTATTGCGTTGATAAAGAGATGGATGCATTCATGATTTTAAGGCGTTTGCAGGAGTTGGCAAATACGGATTTATTAGATGATGCTGTTATCTTGAAGATGCTTGGGTATTCAGGATTTATGAATCCAGATGAAATCGTCCTCCCAAGAGGATATCGAGTTTTGCATAAGATTCCAAGACTTCCACCGCTTGTCATCGAAAACCTTGTCTGCAAGTTCTGGAATTTGAAGCAGATTCTGAACGCTACAGTGGAGGAATTAGATGATGTGGATGGGATTGGTGAGGTACGGGCCCGGAAAATTAAAGAGGGATTGAAACGGATACAGGATCAGTTATTAATTGATCGACAAATGTAAGCCGTAAAACCAGGAATGTGACAAAATCCTTACAAAAGTAAATTAAAAGTTTTTTCGACGTTTTATTTAAAGGAAACTGTTTATAATGAATAAAGGGAGGTGAGGCAATGTTAAGGCGTACGGTTCAACTGTTCTTTTTAATTCTTGGCGGAACATTGGGGATCTTTTTCATTCCCGAGCTGTTTTCACTCTTGAATCTAGGGGATATCCCTTTTCTTACGAAGCCTTATACTGTTGCTATTTTAGGAGCAATTATATTTTTTATCCTTACTTTTTGGTTAGTGGATTATGTTGTAGGATTCATTAAATGGATTGAGGAATCTTTAGTGAAAGCGCCTGTTACCGATGTGTTATTTGGTAGTTTAGGGCTGATTTTCGGACTGATTGTCGCTTATCTGGCAGTTATTCCATTAGAGAGAATCCCATTTGTCAGCGCCATATTCCCTATTTTCATTACCATTCTATTAGGATATCTTGGTTTTCAAGTAGGTTTCAAAAAACGAGATGAACTGGTAAATCTATTTTCTATTTCCTCAAAATTCGGGAAGAAAAAATCAGTAGAAGATGACGAGTTGGATTTATCCTCAAAGAAGCTGAAAATCTTGGATACAAGCGTTATTATTGATGGCCGGGTTGCGGATATTTGCCAAACCGGTTTTCTAGAAGGGACCATCGTCATTCCGCGATTTGTTCTAGAAGAGCTTCAGCATATCGCTGACTCATCAGACGTATTAAAACGTAATCGTGGTCGCCGTGGTTTAGATATTCTAAACAGGATCCAAAAGGAATTAGCGATAAAAGTAGAGATATATGAAGGTAATTTTGAAGACATTCAGGAAGTGGACTCCAAGCTTGTGAAGCTAGCAAAATTAACGTCCGGTGTTGTCGTTACCAATGACTTTAATTTAAACAAAGTATGTGAGCTCCAAGGTGTGGAAGTATTAAATATCAACGACCTAGCAAATGCGGTAAAGCCTGTCGTGCTTCCTGGCGAAGAGCTGACTGTACAAGTCATTAAAGACGGAAAAGAACATAATCAAGGTGTCGCGTACCTTGATGACGGAACTATGATTGTAGTAGAAGAAGGCCGTGATTATATCGGCAAGCACATCCAAGTTCTAGTCACAAGCGTCCTCCAGACATCTGCCGGACGAATGATCTTTGCCAAGCCCAAACAACTGGAACGGGCAGCCTTATAAGTAAATAGTAGTAACCTTTACCCTCTTAAGCTTTGCTTAGAGGGTAAAAGTTATTTTGTGCTAAAATTCAACACCCACGGGAGAGTATATAATGAACTATCAAGTAATCGTACTAGCAGCAGGACAGGGCAAGCGGATGAAGGCTGGAAAAAACAAGCAGTTCATCGAGCTTGAGGGGAAACCTGTCATCATACATACCTTATCCGTCTTTGAAGCGGATCCTTGGTGCATGGAAATCAAACTAGTCATCAATGAAAAAGAAAAAGATATATTCAAAGAACTTCAACACCAATATCCCGTACAAAAAATAAAAGAAATGGTCATTGGTGGAGAAGAGCGGCAGGATAGCGTGTATAATGGGCTTACATCGCTTCAATCAGCAGAAATTGTACTTGTTCATGATGGAGCAAGGCCTTTTATTTCTCAAGAAGTCATTCACCATCTAGTGAAAAAAGCGGCCAAAGAAGGGGCAGCTATAGTAGGGGTGCCTGTTAAAGATACGATCAAACGTGTTAGCAAGGCGGGAGTGGTGGAACAAACAGTGGAGCGGTCTAGTTTATGGTCCATTCAAACACCTCAAGCTTTTCGATATGCTATCCTAAAAGAGGCGCATGATAAGGCAAAAGCAGAGAACTACTTAGGGACCGACGAAGCAAGTCTCGTAGAACGCATCCATGTGCCGGTACACATAGTAGAAGGTGAATACGAAAACTTCAAGCTGACCACACCCGAAGACATAATCCTTGCAAAAGCTTTTCTACAAAAATAATATTCTATAATAGATGAGGTGCACTATGTTTCGAATTGGACAAGGTTTTGACGTACATCAGTTTGCAGAAGGCAGACCACTAATAATCGGAGGCATCACTATCCCTTACGAAAAAGGGCTACTCGGACACTCTGATGCCGACGTACTTTTACATACAATCTCTGATGCATGCCTAGGCGCAATCGGAGAAGGAGATATCGGAAAACACTTCCCTGACACTGATCCGGCATTTAAAAATGCAGACTCCGCTGTTTTAATGGAACAGGTATGGGCAATAGTAAAAGAAAAAGGCTATACACTTGGAAATGTGGACTGTACCATCATTGCACAAAAACCAAAAATGGCCCCACATATCGAACCGATGCGCAAACGAATAGCGGAATTACTAGAAGCGGACGTGGAACAGGTCAACGTGAAAGCGACCACCACCGAAAAACTCGGCTTCACCGGCAGAGAAGAAGGAATCGCCGCCCAAGCAGCTGTCCTTTTGATAAAGAGATAGTTTTTGTAAGACGTGATATCTAGCTGTTGATTGGAGCAAAAGGCGAAGACTCCTCGAAAATGCTACGCATTTTCTTCGTGCGATGTTTCGCTGCCGAAGCCTTCCTTATCCTGAGGGAGATAGCGCTAGGTGGAGACCCCGCAGGCGTAAGCCGAAGGAGGCTCACGTCAGCCCCTAGGAAAGCGAAGCCATTTGCGGAAATCAACAGCGGCGTTATAACAAAGCCATAGAAAGAAATAGCTACGTGCTTCAGCATTTTTATGTTAAAATAATGCTTAGTTTTAAAAACCGTCAGGGCCCGAAAGCCGACGGAAAATGGAGGTAACAAACATGACAGTTCGTGTACGATATGCCCCAAGTCCAACAGGGCACTTACATATAGGAAACGCCAGAACCGCACTATTCAACTACCTGTTTGCACGCAGCCAAGACGGGAAATTCATTATCCGCATTGAAGATACAGACAAAAAGCGTAATATCGCAGGTGGAGAAGAAAGCCAGCTGAAATATTTAAAGTGGCTTGGAATGGACTGGGATGAAAGCGTCGATGTAGGTGGCGAGTATGGACCATACCGCCAATCAGAACGTAATGACATCTACACCAAATTTTATAACGAGCTTTTAGAAAAAAATCTTGCCTATAAATGCTATTGTACGGAAGAGGAGCTTGAGGCGGAGCGCGAAGAACAGATTGCCCGCGGAGAGAACCCTAATTACTCGGGCAAGCACAGCAACTTAACTGCAGAAGAGCAACAAGCATTTGAAGCAGAAGGAAGAGAACCAAGCATTCGCTTCCGCGTTCCAAAGGGAAAAGAAATTAAGTTCAATGACATGGTTAAAGGAGACGTATCTTTTGAATCCGACGGCATTGGTGACTTTGTTATCGTGAAAAAGGACGGAACACCTACTTACAATTTTGCCGTGGCGGTTGATGACCATTTGATGCAGATTTCCCACGTTCTTCGTGGAGATGATCATATCTCGAACACGCCAAAACAAATCATGATTTTTGAAGCTCTAGGCTGGGATGTTCCTGTGTTCGGTCATATGACATTGATTGTGAACGAAAGCCGCAAGAAATTAAGTAAACGTGATGAGTCCATCATCCAGTTTATTGAGCAATATGAGGAGCTTGGCTATTTGCCTGAAGCTTTGTTCAACTTTATTGCCTTGCTTGGTTGGTCTCCGGTCGGCGAAGAGGAAGTCTTCTCCAAGGATCAATTCATTGAGATCTTTGATACGGCTCGTTTATCCAAATCACCAGCTGTATTTGATACAAACAAATTAACATGGATGAACAACCAATACATCAAAACAATGGACCTGGATCGACTTGTTGACATGTCCTTGCCGCACCTAATAAAAGCAGGTCGTCTGGAAGAGACAATGACAGAGGATCAGAAGGTTTGGGCAAAAGAACTTATCGGACTTTACCAAGAGCAGATGAGTTTTGGAGCAGAAATTGTGGAACTGACGGAAATGTTCTTCCAAACGCACATCGAATACGATGAAGAGGCAAAAGCTGTCTTAGCTGAAGAACAAGTACCGGAAGTAATGGCTGCCTTCCATAATGAATTGGAAACGATGGAGGACTTTTCTGTAGACAACATCAAAGCTGCAACGAAGGCCGTTCAAAAAGCAACCGGACATAAAGGGAAAAAGCTTTTCATGCCAATCCGGGTGGCAACGACTGGCCAAACACATGGTCGTGACCTGCCGCAAACGATCCATCTATTAGGGAAAGAAACAGTTTTAGCGAGATTGTCGAAGCTAATTGGTTAACATTTTCCGTAAAACATAATATGATAGAACTACCATCTTTAAAAACGAGATAACCATTAATGAATGTTGAAGAGGAGAGTAGGAAAAGTACATCCTTTCCAGAGAGAATCGCCATGGCTGTAAGCGATTCATGTGATGACTTTTTTGAAATGCACCTCAGAGTCTGTTACTAAAAGGCCTTATAGCCGAGTAAGTGACAGCGGCAACCTCCCGTTACGAGGCTTAAGTGGGGATGTGGGTCCTTTTATTAGCAACCCATATCCAAACAGAGTGGAACCGCGCTATAAGCGTCTCTGTGTCAATGACACGGAGGCGTTTTTATTTTGAGAAAATGGTGATCCAAATAGTATCACCTAATCCCCTGTTGACTGAAGAGCAGGGAGTGAGACTCCGGCGGTAGGTAGCGGTAGGTTGAGACTCCGCAACGAAGTGAGGAGGCTCAAGCACCGCCCCGCGGAAAGCGAACTCCCGGAGCGAAAGGAAACAGGAAGTTAACCAATTCAAAATTAATAATTGGAAAAAAGAAAGGAGGTTCACTCCATGTTTCGCAAACTAAAGGAAGACATTGAAGTGGTATTTGAACAAGATCCCGCTGCAAGAAATTACTTCGAAGTAATTTTAACTTACTCGGGTCTACATGCTGTATGGGCCCACCGGATCGCGCACGCTTTTTTTAAACGGAAAATGTTTTTCATCGCAAGAGTCATCTCCCAAGTGAGCCGGTTTTTCACCGGAATTGAAATTCATCCAGGTGCCAAAATCGGCCGCAGATTTTTTATTGACCACGGAATGGGAGTTGTCATAGGAGAAACCTGTGAAATTGGGAATAATGTTACTGTCTTCCAAGGAGTAACCCTCGGCGGTACCGGGAAAGAAAAAGGAAAACGACACCCAACCATTCAGGACAACGCACTGATTGCAACAGGTGCCAAAGTATTGGGATCCATTACGATTGGTGAAAACTCTAAGGTTGGAGCGGGTTCGGTTGTATTAAAAGATGTACCTGCCAACTCCACTGTTGTCGGCATTCCAGGCAAAATCGTCATTCAAGACGGAGTAAAGGTGAAAAGGGATTTAAATCATCACGAAATGCCAGATCCGACAGGTGATCGGTTTGTGGAATTGGAAAATCAGATTGCCCGCCTGCAAAATGAACTGCTACTTTTAAAAGAGAGGAAGAAAATAGATGACCATTCATCTTTATAATACATTAACGCGTCAAAAGGAAAAGTTTGTCCCGCTTGAAGAGGGCAAGGTAAAGATGTATGTGTGCGGACCGACCGTATATAACTACATTCATATCGGAAATGCAAGGCCCCCAATCGTGTTTGATACGGTTAGAAGATACTTAGAATACCGCGGCTTTGAAGTGAACTATGTATCTAATTTTACAGATGTGGATGATAAGCTGATCAAGGCTGCCAAGGAATTAGGAGAAGATGTGCCGACCATTGCAGAAAGGTTTATCGCGGCGTACCATGAAGATGTCTCTGCCCTGGGTTGCAAACAAGCAACTGTGCACCCAAGAGTAACGGAAAGCATGGACATTATCATTGAGTTTATTGAGGCATTGATTGAAAAAGGATATGCCTATGAGTCCGGTGGAGATGTTTATTACAAAACTCGCGAATTTAAGGAGTATGGAAAGCTTTCACATCAACCGATAGAGGACCTTCAGCTTGGAACTCGTATCGAAGTGGGAGATAAGAAACAAGATGCACTTGATTTTGTCCTTTGGAAAGCGGCAAAAGAGGGAGAAATCCATTGGGAAAGTCCATGGGGGAAAGGCAGACCAGGTTGGCATATCGAGTGCTCGGCAATGGCTCGCAAATACCTTGGAGACACCATTGATATCCATGCAGGCGGACAGGACTTGTCCTTCCCGCATCATGAAAATGAAATCGCCCAATCCGAGGCGTTGACAGGCAAGACATTTGCTAAGTATTGGCTGCATAATGGGTATATTAATATTGATAACGAAAAAATGTCCAAATCGCTCGGTAACTTCGTGCTGGTTCATGACATTATCAAAAAGCATGACCCGCAATTATTGCGTTTCTTTATGCTTTCGGTTCACTATCGTCATCCCATCAACTATAACGAAGAGTTGCTTCAAAGCACCAATAACGGCCTTGAGCGTATCCGAACAGCTTATGCTAACTTAAAGCATCGTTTGGACAATACAGTAGACCTTGCAACAGATGATACGGAGTGGTTACAAAAGGTAGAAGAGTTTAAAAATGAATTCATCAAAGTAATGGATGATGATTTTAATACAGCCAATGCGATTTCCGTTCTATTTGATATGGCGAAGCAAGCCAACCTTTACTTAAACGGGAAGAATACTTCTGAAAAAGTGTTAAAGGCTTTCATTGCACAGTTTGAAGAATTATTTTCCGTCATCGGTGTATCCCTTACTGCAGAGGAAGAACTATTGGATGAGGAAATCGAAAGCTTAATCCAGCAGCGCATTGATGCAAGGAAAAACCGTGACTTTGCAAGAGCGGATGAAATTCGTGACGAATTAAAAGCGAAAAATATCATCCTCGAAGATACTGCACAAGGCACACGATGGAAAAGAGGATAATAGTAACAATGAGCAATACACAAGTAGATGCAAAGCAATTAAATAGTCTCGCGCTTGCCTATATGGGGGATGCGGTGTATGAAGGATACATCCGCCACCATCTTTTGAAATCCGGGAAGATCCGTCCAAATCAGCTACATCGGGCTGCAACAAACTATGTGTCTGCGAAATCGCAGGCACATCTGCTTCACCAGCTGATGGATCGTGAATTTTTCACGGAAGAAGAACAAGGTGTGATCAGACGGGGACGCAATGCGAAGTCCGGTTCGGTACCAAAAAATACGGACGTGCAGACTTACCGCTACTCCACCGCATTTGAAGCACTGATTGGCTATCATTATTTAAGCGAAGACATAGACCGCATGGAAGAAATCGTGTTTACCTGCATAGAACTGGTAGACAGCAAGAGAGGTGAATAGAGATGACAAAAGAAAAAGAATTTATTATGGGGCGTAACCCGGTGCTAGAGGCACTAAAATCAAATCGTGAAATCAACAAGCTATGGATAGCAGAAGGTGGTCAAAAAGGCTCTATCCAACAGGTAATCGCTATGGCGAAGGAAGCGAATGTCCTCGTACAATTCGTTCCCCGCAAAAAGATTGACCAGATGGTAGAGGGAAATCATCAAGGAGTTGTCGCTTCTGTCGCTGCCTATGATTATGCCGAGCTTGACGATCTGTATAAGGTTGCAGAACAGCGAAACGAAGATCCTTTCTTTCTCATACTAGATGAAATAGAAGATCCGCATAACTTAGGTTCCATCATGCGTACAGCAGATGCAGTAGGGGCACACGGCATCATCATTCCTAAGAGGAGAGCGGTAGGGTTGACCGCCACGGTAGCCAAATCCTCCACAGGAGCCATCGAGCACATCCCGGTAGTGCGAGTAACCAACCTTGCCAGGACAGTGGACGAGCTAAAAGAGCGAGGACTTTGGATCTTCGGAACAGACGCTAAAGGAACCGTTGATTATACGAAAATGGACGGCTCCTTGCCGCTTGGGCTTATTATCGGCAGTGAAGGAAAAGGAATGGCAAGACTTTTAAAAGAAAAATGCGATTTCCTTGTCTCTTTACCGATGGTGGGGAAAGTTACGTCACTAAATGCTTCTGTCGCAGCAAGTCTATTAATGTATGAGGTTTTCCGCAAAAGATTGTCGGCAGGAGAGTAAGGAAGAATGGATATTCTACTGGTAGATGGATATAACATTATCGGTGCGTGGCCGGAGCTGAGGGTCCTGAAAGATCAGGACCTGGCAATGGCCCGTGATATCCTTATTTCTAGAATGGCAGAGTACCAGGCATATACAGGATATAAGGTGATTATTGTCTTTGACGCGCATATGTCACAGGGGATAGAGACGAAATACAAAAATCATCGAGTGGAAGTCATTTATACTCGTGAAAACGAAACAGCCGATGAAAGAATCGAAAAACTTGCCATCAGTTTAAGTGACATTCGAACACAAATCCATGTGGCCACTTCTGACTTTACAGAACAATGGGCCATCTTCGGACAGGGTGCATTGCGAAAATCGGCTCGTGAACTGCTGAATGAGTCAGACGCTATCGAAGCAAGAATAAAAAAACGTGTAACAAAATTTACCAACGAAAAGCCGTCAAAACGCATAGAATTGGACAATGAAATTTCAGCAATTTTCGAAAAATGGCGTCGAGGACAGCGATGAGTGGTTGACGGTCAATTTATGCCTACTGTATAATATTTCTATCTACTGATTCAGTCGGAGGGATAGGTGTGATAGTGAGCGATCCAAGAAATGCTAACAGGATATTAGAGCTTATGGAAGACGAACAGATGGTAGAACTTGTGCATTTAGGTGATAGTGAAGCGCTGGATTATTTAATCAACAAGTATAAGAACTTCGTTCGCGCGAAGGCTAGATCCTATTTTCTTATTGGTGCAGATCGCGAGGATATCGTGCAAGAAGGGATGATAGGTCTATACAAGGCAATCCGGGACTTTAAAGAGGACAAGTTGACTTCTTTCAAGGCGTTTGCCGAACTTTGTATCACAAGACAAATCATTACTGCGATTAAGACTGCTACAAGACAGAAGCACATTCCGTTGAATTCGTACGTTTCCTTGGACAAGCCTATCTATGATGAGGAATCAGACCGTACATTAATGGATGTCATTTCAGGGGCTAAAGTAATGGACCCTGAAGAATTGATTATAAATCAAGAGGAATTTGATGATATAGAAGTTAAGATGGGAGAGTTGCTGAGCGACCTTGAGAGAAAGGTTCTCGCCCTGTACCTGGACGGACGTTCCTATCAAGAAATTTCAGAAGATTTAAACCGGCATGTGAAATCCATCGATAACGCATTGCAAAGGGTAAAACGAAAGTTAGAAAGATACTTGGAACTGAGAGAGATTACTTTATAAGTAGTAAATTCTCTTGTGTTTATGTAAGATGGTTGCGCCTTCAAATCACATTGACTAATTATTACGCCTATGTTACATTTTTAGGGACATCTATGTTTTGGTGGTGTAACACATGCAAAGTAAGGTAGCACTTGCTTGCGCGGCGTGTTCTTCCCGTAACTACTCAACAGTTAAAGGAAAGTCACAAAGTGCAGAGCGATTAGAGATAAAGAAATTTTGTAAGGTTTGTAATGCTCACACCGTTCATCGGGAGACAAAATAGATCAGTATCTGGGGTTGGAGGTTACATGGATGGGACGTTTGACTAATTTTTTTCGTGATGTAGCTCGCGAAATGAAAAAAGTAAGCTGGCCAAAACGCCAGGAACTTACTCGCTACACAATTACAGTAGTAACAACAGTATTGTTTGTAGCAGTGTTTTTCTGGGTTATTGACTTAGGTATTTCCGAGTTAATCCGTGCTTTGATTAACTAATCACTTAAGAGCGAACAATAATTTTTTCCTTATTCTTTTTGCTCTTGAATAAGTAATGTTATATCATGGTATAATGTAAATAATACTTTCTGACAAAAAGCCCGTTCAACGGGTTTTTTCATTTGGAAAAAAACACCCCGGTGTTTTAATAGTTTTACTGATTTTATATAGGTGGTATTCCTTTCGATTAGCCAAACTTCCCCTGTGGATTGTAGTGAAGGGTGTGAGACTCCTGAGGGAGATAGTGGTAGCTTGAGACCCCCGAGCGTTGTGAGGAGGCTCAAGCACCGCCCAAAGGATAAGCGAACACCCAAAACGAAAATCAACAGGGAGTCCAACGGAATACTAATATTTATAGTCTCAAAAATAAAATGCTAGAAAAGGGAGGGACGGACACAAGTCCTAAACAATGGAGAAAAACTGGTACGTTGTTCATACTTATTCCGGATACGAGAATAAAGTAAAAGCAAACTTAGAAAAACGAGTAGAATCAATGGGGATGCAAGACAAGATCTTCCGTGTCGTAGTTCCTGAAGAAGAAGAAACAGACATCAAAAACGGCAAAAAGAAAGTAACCAAGAAAAAAGTATTCCCAGGTTACGTTCTAGTAGAAATCGTCATGACAGACGACTCTTGGTATGTCGTACGTAACACACCTGGCGTAACAGGTTTCGTAGGATCAAGCGGATCGGGTTCCAAACCAACACCTCTATTGGATGATGAAATTGCATTTATCCTGAAGAGAATGGGCATGATGGAGAAGCAAGTAGAAGTAGACTTCGATCTCAAAGAATCCGTAAAAGTAACAGAAGGACCTTTTGCAAACTTCACTGGACACATCGTAGAGATGGACAAAGACAAGCATAAAGTGAAAGTTCTTGTAAATATGTTCGGCCGTGAAACCCCTGTGGAGCTTGACTTTACACAGATCGAAAAATTATAATGTAAAAAAACTTGAAATAGTTTCGTAAAAATGATATTATTTCAAAGGTCAGTATGTCTCTGAAATAGAGACTATTAATAAAAAAATATTCTTTATTAAATATATAAAGAATGAGTTGAGTGGGAGGGAGAAATCCCAGATACCACATCACGGACTTAAGGAGGTGTGTCTCGTGGCTAAAAAAGTAATTAAAATGGTAAAGCTACAAATTCCAGCAGCGAAAGCTAACCCAGCACCACCAGTTGGACCAGCACTAGGTCAAGCAGGTGTTAACATCATGGGTTTCTGTAAAGAGTTTAACGCTCGTACAGCAGATCAAGCTGGATTGATTATCCCTGTTGAAATCACGGTTTTTGAAGACCGTTCATTTACATTTATTACGAAAACTCCACCTGCTGCAGTTTTACTTAAAAAAGCAGCTGGTATTGAGTCTGGTTCTGGTGAACCAAACCGTAATAAAGTTGCAACAGTTAAGCGTGATAAAGTACGCGAAATTGCGGAGACGAAAATGCCAGATCTAAACGCTGCAAGCGTAGAAGCTGCAATGCGCATGGTTGAAGGTACTGCTCGTAGCATGGGTATCACTATCGAAGACTAATCCCATTGCTTTTGATTTAACTGCTGTTCAGGGTTGCGGATTTTGGTTTACGGCCAATTCGCAACCTTTATTCGTGGGAGGTTATTCCGCTAAAACCACATAAGGAGGACGTTTAAAATGGCTAAAAGAGGTAAAAAGTACATCGAAGCTGCGAAACTTGTAGACCGTCAAACGGCTTACTCTGTTAACGAAGCTATCGAATTAGTAAAGAAAACAAACACTGCGAAGTTCGACGCTACTGTGGAAGTTGCATTCCGTCTTGGAGTTGACCCTCGTAAAAATGACCAACAGATCCGTGGAGCAGTAGTGCTTCCTCATGGAACTGGTAAAACTCAAAAAGTCCTAGTTTTCGCTAAAGGCGAAAAAGCGAAAGAAGCAGAAGCTGCTGGAGCTGACTATGTTGGGGATGCTGACATGATCGCGAAAATCAACCAAGGTTGGTTCGATTTCGACGTAATCGTTGCTACACCGGACATGATGGGTGAAGTTGGTAAACTAGGACGCGTATTAGGACCTAAAGGCCTAATGCCAAACCCTAAAACTGGTACAGTTACATTTGATGTAACTAAAGCTGTTAACGAGATCAAAGCTGGTAAAGTTGAATACCGCCTTGATAAATCCGGTAACATCCACGTGCCAGTAGGTAAAATCTCTTTCGAAGATGCGAAGCTTGTTGAAAACTTCACAACTATCTACGAGACTTTACTAAAAGCTAAACCGGCTGCTGCAAAAGGTACATTCATGAAGAACGTTGCCGTTACTTCTACAATGGGACCTGGAGTAAAAGTTGACACTTCTACTTTCGTAGCTACCAAAAACTAACATATTGACACAAGATAACTAGACGGTTATAATAATCGTTGTGTTTATAAAATGATATTGTTTGTACCGTAGACAGTAGGTGCCAAATGGCTTAATTTCCTACCGAGGTGTGAATTTTTACGATTTAAAGCCTTGTGCTTTTAACGATAAAACTTCTGCCTCCACCTGCGTGGAGGCATTCTTTATGTACACCGGTCGGTATAAGTGGTAACCAACTTTTTAGGAGGTGTAACGATGAGCAAAGCAGTTGAAGTAAAAAAACAAGCTGTTGGAGAAATCGCTGACAAGTTTAAAGGTTCTGTATCTACTATCGTAGTTGACTACCGTGGACTTAACGTTGCGGAAGTAACTGAACTTCGTAAACAACTTCGTGAAGCAGGTGTTGAGTTCAAGGTTTACAAAAACTCTTTAACTCGCCGTGCGGCTGAAGCAGCAGATATCAACGGACTTAACGACGCATTAACAGGACCTAACGCTATCGCATTCTCTACTGAAGATGTAGTAGCTCCTGCTAAGATCCTTAATGACTTCGCGAAAAAACACGAAGCATTAGAAATCAAAGCTGGTGTAATCGAAGGAAATGTTGCAACGGTTGAAGAAGTGAAAGCTCTTGCTGAACTTCCATCCCGCGAAGGTCTTCTTTCCATGTTGCTTAGCGTCCTTCAAGCTCCAATCCGCAACTTGGCTCTTGTTACGAAAGCAGTTGCAGATCAAAAAGAAGAGCAAGGCGCTTAATTTCAATCTAGCAAGTTAAGTAAGAAAAACAAAAAACTTATAATATCTAAGGAGGAAATTAACAATGACACACGAACAAATCATTGAAGCGGTTAAAAATATGACTGTTTTAGAATTAAACGACCTAGTAAAAGCAATCGAAGAAGAATTTGGTGTAACTGCTGCTGCTCCTGTAGCTGCTGCTGGTGTAGCTACTGAAGCTGCTGCTGAGCAAACTGAATTCGACGTAATCCTAGCTAGCGCTGGCGGACAAAAAATCAAGGTTATCAAAGTAGTACGTGAAATCACTGGCCTTGGTCTTAAAGAAGCTAAAGAAGTTGTAGACAACGCTCCTAAAGCTCTTAAAGAAGGTATTGCTAAAGAAGAAGCTGAAGAAATCAAAGCTAAACTTGAAGAAGTTGGAGCTTCTGTAGAAGTTAAGTAATTACAGGCTCTTAAAAAGGAAAGCTCGCTACGTGTTAGCGGGCTTTTTTTAAACGGTGCCACACTTGATGTAAGGATCGTTTGGTTACTGTCTTTTTCAAGGGTACTAATATATGAAGTTGATTTGTTGAAAAGCAAAAGGTAGCTTTTCAGATAAGGAGACTAAATATGACGAATCATTATTATACAAACAAGCCATCTGTGGAAAGCGACCGTCAACAATGGAAATTTGATTTAAAAGGTAACAACTTTTCTTTCATAACGGATAGCGGTGTTTTTTCAAAAAAAGAAGTGGACTTTGGATCAAGAGTGCTGATAGAGGCTTTTGAAGAACCGGAAGTGGAAGGTCGCATTCTAGATGTTGGCTGTGGTTATGGTCCGATTGGATTGTCTCTTGCTAAATTCTATCCACATCGTCACGTGGATATGATTGA
Organism: Sutcliffiella horikoshii; assembly: GCF_002157855.1. NCBI lineage: Bacteria > Bacillati > Bacillota > Bacilli > Caryophanales > Bacillaceae > Sutcliffiella > Sutcliffiella horikoshii. Next base: position 120,201 of record NZ_CP020880.1, read on the forward strand.
TGTCAATGAAAGAGCTGTTGAGCTTGCCAAGGAAAACGGTTCTATTAACAAAGTGGAGAATATCACTGTTTTTACTAGTGATATCTATGAAAATGTCACTTCCACCGATTATGCGGCAATACTTTCTAATCCACCGATACGCGCTGGCAAAAAAGTTGTTCATGAAATTTTAGAAAAAGCATGGACGCACTTGGCGCCAAAAGGTGAGCTGTGGATTGTGATCCAAAAGAAACAGGGAGCTCCTTCTGCAATGGAGAAATTGGAATCATTGTTTGAGGAAGTGGAAGTTGTGACAAAGAAAAAAGGCTACTCCATCATCAAATCAAAAAAGGGTTGACTTGGTTTTTTTGTTATGGTAGCATTGTTTAATGCCAATATGTATTTTTCTGAGCACTAATATTTTTATGTATTTTGCATGTATAAAATTAGTATGCTTGGAAAAGATAGTAAAATCAATAGAGCGATTGTAAAAACGTGGTTTTCTGTATTGAAACCATTTTTTATTTTTAACATGGATTCTTTTAGCAGTATTGTTTTCATGTTGAATGTTTTTTTATGTTTGGCTTTGAGTGGTTTATATTTTTTGAACTACTATTTAATAACGCTTGATACGAGGGGTGAATCAGTTGACAGGTCAACTAGTTCAATACGGACGACACCGCCAACGCAGAAGTTATGCTCGCATTAGTGAAGTATTAGATTTACCAAATCTAATAGAGATTCAAACATCTTCTTATCAATGGTTCCTTGATGAAGGATTAAGAGAAATGTTTCATGACATTTCCCCAATTGAAGACTTCACAGGAAATCTATCTTTAGAATTCATCGATTATAGCTTAGGGGAACCTAAATATTCTGTTGAAGAATCAAAGGAAAGAGATGTTACATACTCAGCTCCTTTACGTGTGAAGGTTCGTCTCATTAACAAAGAAACTGGTGAAGTAAAAGACCAGGATGTATTTATGGGTGATTTCCCGTTGATGACGGATACTGGTACGTTCGTTATTAATGGTGCAGAACGTGTTATTGTATCTCAGTTAGTGCGTTCTCCAAGTGTGTATTACAGCGGAAAAGTAGATAAAAATGGTAAAAAAGGCTTTTCGGCTACTGTTATTCCAAACCGTGGTGCATGGTTAGAATACGAGACTGACGCTAAAGATGTTGTATATGTTCGTATAGATCGTACTCGTAAACTACCAGTAACGGTTCTTTTGCGTGCTCTTGGATTCGGTTCCGACCAGGAAATCATTGATCTTCTGGGCGAAAACGAGTACCTTCGCAATACTTTAGATAAGGATAACACAGAAAGCACTGAAAAGGCATTACTAGAAATATATGAGCGTCTACGCCCTGGTGAACCACCAACGGTTGAAAACGCGAAAAGTTTATTAGAGTCTAGATTTTTCGATCCTAAACGCTATGATTTAGCAAGTGTTGGAAGATACAAGATTAATAAAAAGCTTCATATCAAGAACAGACTTTTTAATCAACGTATCGCTGAAACACTTGTAGACCCTGAAACTGGGGAAATCATTGTAGAAAAAGGTACACTGTTAGATCGTAGAACTTTAGACCGCATTCTACCTAACATTGAAGACGGCATCGGCCTGACTTCTTTCCATCCGCATGGTGGAGTAGTGGAAGATGAAGTGCCTATGCAATCTATTAAGATATATGCACCGAATGATGCAGAAGGTGAAAAAGAAATCGTCGTTTTAGGCAACGGTTTTATAGAAGAAAAAGTAAAGCATATCGCTCCGGCGGACATCATTGCTTCTATTAGTTACTTCTTTGACCTTTTACACGGTGTAGGCGATACAGATGATATCGATCACCTTGGTAACCGTCGTTTACGTTCTGTTGGAGAACTTCTTCAAAATCAGTTCCGTATCGGTCTATCCAGAATGGAGCGTGTGGTTCGTGAAAGAATGTCCATTCAGGACACTAACACCATCACTCCGCAACAATTAATCAATATCAGACCTGTTATTGCATCTATTAAAGAGTTCTTCGGAAGCTCTCAGTTATCTCAGTTCATGGATCAAACGAATCCATTAGCTGAATTAACACATAAACGTAGATTGTCTGCGCTTGGACCTGGTGGTTTGACGCGTGAGCGTGCCGGCTTTGAAGTACGTGACGTTCACTACTCTCACTATGGCCGTATGTGTCCGATCGAGACTCCTGAGGGACCAAACATTGGACTAATCAACTCCCTTTCTTCTTTTGCGAAAGTGAATAAATTTGGTTTTATCGAAACTCCTTACAGAAGAGTTGACCCTGAAACGGGCCGTGTGACGGACCAAATTGATTACTTGACTGCAGATGAAGAAGATAATTATGTAGTAGCCCAAGCGAACGCACGCCTTGGTGAAGATGGAACTTTCCTTGATGAGAATGTAGTTTCCCGTTTCCGCGGGGAGAACACGGTTGTTGTAAGTGAGAGAATCGACTATATGGACGTTTCTCCTAAGCAGGTTGTATCTGCTGCGACAGCTTGTATTCCTTTCTTGGAAAACGATGACTCCAACCGTGCCCTAATGGGAGCGAACATGCAACGTCAAGCTGTACCTTTATTACAACCGGAATCCCCGATTGTTGGTACTGGGATGGAGCACGTTTCCGCTAAAGACTCCGGAGCTGCCGTTATTTGTAAACACCCTGGTGTTGTAGAACGTGTAGAAGCCCGCGAAGTTTGGGTGCGTCGTATGGAAGAAGTCGATGGACAACAGGTAAAAGGCAACCTTGATAAGTACAGAATGCTTAAGTTCATTCGTTCTAACCAAGGAACTTGCTATAACCAACGTCCAATCGTTTCTGTCGGTGACGTTGTAACAAAAGGAGAAATCCTTGCAGACGGACCATCCATGGAAAAAGGTGAATTGGCACTTGGCCGTAACGTAATGGTCGGTTTCATGACATGGGACGGATATAACTATGAGGATGCTATCATCATGAGTGAGCGTCTGGTAAAAGATGATGTGTACACTTCCATTCATATTGAAGAATATGAGTCAGAAGCACGTGACACTAAACTTGGACCAGAAGAAATCACACGTGATATCCCGAATGTCGGGGAAGAGGCACTTAAAAACCTTGACGACCGCGGAATTATCCGAGTGGGTGCGGAAGTAAAAGACGGAGACCTATTAGTAGGAAAAGTAACACCTAAAGGGGTTACGGAACTTACTGCAGAAGAACGTCTATTACACGCAATCTTCGGTGAGAAAGCAAGAGAAGTACGTGATACATCACTAAGAGTTCCACATGGTGGTGGCGGTATCGTACTTGATGTAAAAGTATTCAACCGTGAAGATGGTGACGAATTGCCACCAGGTGTTAACCAATTAGTTCGTGCATACATCGTTCAGAAACGTAAAATCTCTGAAGGTGACAAAATGGCCGGACGACATGGTAACAAAGGGGTAATCTCTCGTATCTTACCGGAAGAAGATATGCCTTACTTGCCAGATGGAACACCAATTGACATCATGTTAAACCCACTAGGGGTACCTTCTCGTATGAACATCGGGCAGGTATTGGAGCTTCACCTAGGAATGGCAGCAAGAACATTGGGCATCCACGTTGCTTCCGCCGTATTTGATGGCGCGCGTGAAGAAGACGTTTGGAGCACACTTGAAGAGGCTGGCATGGCAAGAGATGCAAAAACAGTATTGTATGACGGAAGAACAGGTGAGCCGTTCGACAGCCGTGTATCTGTAGGGATCATGTATATGATTAAACTTGCACACATGGTTGATGATAAGCTTCACGCACGTTCCACTGGACCATACTCACTTGTTACGCAACAACCACTTGGCGGTAAAGCGCAATTTGGTGGACAACGTTTCGGTGAGATGGAGGTTTGGGCACTTGAGGCTTACGGTGCCGCTTATACACTACAAGAAATCCTTACAGTTAAATCTGATGACGTAGTAGGACGTGTGAAAACGTACGAGGCGATCGTTAAAGGTGAAAATGTACCTGAACCAGGTGTACCTGAATCCTTCAAAGTATTGATCAAAGAACTTCAAAGTTTAGGTATGGATGTAAAAATCCTATCAGGCGATGAAGAAGAGATCGAAATGAGAGATCTTGAGGAAGATGAAGAACAAGCTTCCGAAGGTATTTCCCTTGATTCAGATAAAGTAGAAGAAGTAAAAGAAACTGTCGCTAAAGACTGATGGCCAACAGTACTTTAAAGATAAGCATTTGGGTAGAACCTGTAGATTATAAGGGAGGTAGGCCCCTTGCTAGATGTTAATAATTTTGAATATATGAAAATAGGCCTTGCTTCACCCGACAAGATCAGATCCTGGTCTTTCGGGGAAGTCAAGAAGCCTGAGACAATTAACTATCGTACATTAAAGCCAGAAAAAGATGGGTTATTCTGCGAAAGAATTTTCGGTCCTACAAAGGACTGGGAATGTCACTGTGGTAAATACAAGCGCGTCCGTTATAAGGGCGTTGTCTGTGACCGCTGTGGTGTAGAAGTAACAAGAGCGAAAGTACGTCGTGAGCGCATGGGTCATATCGAACTTGCTGCTCCTGTATCCCACATCTGGTACTTCAAAGGAATCCCTAGCCGCATGGGTCTTGTTCTTGACATGTCCCCACGTGCGCTTGAGGAAGTAATTTATTTTGCATCTTACGTTGTAACAGAAACAGGCGATACTCCTTTGGAGAAGAAGCAACTGCTTTCTGAAAAGGAATTCCGTGCATACCGTGAAAAGTATGGTCAAACATTCCAAGCAGCCATGGGTGCAGAAGCAATCAAGAAACTTCTTTTTGACATCGACCTAGAAAAAGAAGTAGATACGCTAAAAGAAGAGCTAAAAACTGCTCAAGGTCAACGCCGTACAAGAGCAATTAAGCGTCTGGAAGTATTGGAATCCTTCAGAGGATCCGGCAATGAACCATCTTGGATGATCCTTGATGTGCTACCGGTTATCCCTCCTGAATTACGTCCAATGGTTCAATTGGACGGTGGTCGTTTTGCGACTTCCGACTTAAATGACTTGTATCGCCGTGTAATCAACCGTAACAACCGTTTAAAACGCCTTCTTGACCTTGGTGCTCCAAGCATCATCGTACAGAACGAAAAACGTATGTTACAAGAAGCTGTTGACGCACTTATCGACAATGGTCGCCGTGGCCGTCCGGTAACAGGACCTGGTAACCGTCCATTGAAATCTCTTTCTCATATGCTGAAAGGGAAGCAAGGTCGTTTCCGTCAGAACTTACTAGGAAAACGTGTTGACTACTCTGGTCGTTCCGTTATCGTAGTAGGACCTAACCTGAAAATGTATCAATGTGGATTACCGAAAGAAATGGCCCTTGAGCTATTCAAGCCTTTCGTCATGAAAGAACTTGTAGAACGCGGGCTTGCACATAACATTAAGAGTGCGAAGCGTAAGATCGAACGCGTACAACCAGAGGTTTGGGACGTATTGGAATCCGTTATCAGGGAACATCCGGTATTACTAAACCGCGCACCAACTCTACACAGACTAGGTATTCAAGCATTTGAACCTACACTTGTAGAAGGCCGTGCTATCCGCCTTCACCCACTTGTATGTACTGCATACAACGCGGACTTTGACGGAGACCAAATGGCTGTTCACGTACCTCTTTCTGCTGAAGCACAGGCTGAAGCACGCATCTTGATGCTTGCTGCACAAAACATCCTTAACCCTAAGGATGGAAAACCTGTAGTAACACCTTCCCAGGATATGGTACTTGGTAACTACTACTTAACACTAGAGCGAGAAAATGCTGTAGGTGAAGGAATGGTGTTTAAGGATACGAATGAAGCGCTTATCGCTTATTCAAACGGCTATGTACATCTGCACACTCGTGTAGCGGTATATGCAGGATCCTTAAATAACGAAACATTCACTGAAGAGCAAAAACAAAAGCTTCTCATTACGACAGTAGGAAAGTTGATTTTCAACGAAATCCTGCCGCCGTCATTCCCTTACATTAACGAACCGACAAAGTTCAACTTAGAAGTAAACACTCCTGAAAAGTACTTTGTGGAAAAAGGTGCGAATGTAAAAGAAGCGATACAAGCACAAGAATTAATTGATCCATTTAAGAAGAAAATCCTTGGTAACATCATTGCTGAAGTGTTCAAACGCTTCAAGATCACGCAAACATCCGAAATGCTTGACCGCATGAAAAACCTTGGATTCCGTTACTCTACTAAAGCTGGTATCACAGTTGGTGTAGCAGATATCGTAGTTCTTAAAGAGAAAGATGAAATCTTGGTTGAAGCACAAACAAAAGTTGATACAGTTCTTAAGCAGTTCCGCCGTGGTTTGATCACAGAGGAAGAACGTTATGACCGCGTTATCTCCATCTGGAGTGCTGCGAAAGACAAGATCCAAGGGTTGCTAATGGAGTCCTTGCCACGCCTGAACCACATCTTCATGATGAGTGATTCCGGTGCCCGTGGTAACGCATCTAACTTTACACAGTTAGCGGGTATGCGTGGACTAATGGCCAATCCATCTGGACGTATCATTGAATTACCGATCAAATCCAGTTTCCGTGAAGGTCTTACGGTATTGGAATACTTTATCTCTACTCATGGTGCGCGTAAAGGTCTTGCCGATACAGCACTGAAAACTGCCGATTCCGGTTACTTGACTCGTCGACTTGTAGACGTGGCACAAGATGTTATCGTTCGTGAGATAGATTGTGGAACAGACCGTGGTCTACACATCACTGCTCTGAAAGATGGCACAGAAGTAGTAGAGAAATTAGAAGAACGTTTAATCGGCCGTTATGCAAGAAAAGCTGTGAAGCACCCTGAAACTGGGGAAGTTCTTGTTGCGGGTAACGATTTAATTACTGAAGACCTTGCTACAACCATTGTAGAAGCAGGCGTGGAAGATGTTTGGATCCGCTCTGTATTTACATGTGACACTCGTCATGGTGTATGTAAAAAATGTTACGGCCGCAACCTTGCGACTGGCTTAGAAGTAGAAGTGGGAGAAGCAGTTGGTATTATTGCTGCCCAATCTATCGGTGAGCCGGGAACTCAGTTGACGATGCGTACATTCCATACAGGTGGGGTTGCAGGAGACGATATTACACAAGGTTTACCGCGTATCCAAGAGATCTTCGAAGCGCGTAATCCTAAAGGTCAAGCGGTCATCTCTGAAATTGATGGTGTTGTTACTTCCATCAACGAAGGTCGCGATCGTCAGCAAGAAATCACTGTCCAAGGTGAAGTGGAAACGAGAAACTACACAGTACCATACACTGGCCGCCTTAAAGTAGGCGTAAATTCAGAAGTATTACGTGGTCAGGAACTAACAGAAGGTTCCATCGATCCGAAAGAACTACTGAAAGTCAAAGATATGGTATCTGTACAGGAGTATCTATTGCTTGAAGTTCAAAAAGTATACCGTATGCAAGGGGTAGAAATCGGTGACAAGCACGTAGAGGTTATGGTTCGCCAGATGCTACGTAAGGTACGTGTTATTGATGCTGGTGATACAGATGTACTACCAGGAACACTGCTTGATGTTCACCAATTCACTGATGCAAACGAGCGTGTCCTTCTTGAAGGCAGAACACCTGCAACTGGACGTCCGGTATTACTAGGTATCACAAAAGCTTCTCTTGAAACGGATTCCTTCTTATCTGCAGCTTCCTTCCAGGAAACGACTAGAGTCCTTACAGACGCTGCGATTAAAGGAAAACGCGACGAGTTACTAGGTCTGAAAGAGAATGTTATCATCGGTAAACTAGTTCCAGCTGGTACAGGTATGAACCGCTACCGCAAATTCGATCTAACGAAAGAAGTCGGTAAAGAAGAACCTGTAACGGTAGAATAAAAGAAAGATTGTCGGGTATCCCCCGACAATCTTTTCAATGTTATTCGATAAAGTGTTGACATTCAAAAATAGAGATGGTAATATAGCAAAGGTGCTTATATAACCTGTTGCTTTGGAGGATATGTTAATGTCTTATGAAAAAGTGATGCAGGCAAACACCTTCATTGTTGGTACAAAACAAACGGTGAAGGCGCTGAAATCCGGAACAGTAAAAGAGGTTGTCATTGCAGAGGACGCGGATGTGATTGTCACACAGAAAGTTGTCCAAACTGCCAATGAGCACAACATACCAGTCTTAAAAGTAGATTCGATGAAAAAACTCGGAAAAGCTTGCGGGATTGAAGTGGGTGCCTCCGCTGTTGCGATCATTCATTAAAAACTGTTTTTGTGAGTGCAGATTCGCAAAGACTTTGTTTTTTACCTAAAAATGAACCACCTGGATATGTGGTCTTAAAACATTAGGAAGGAGGAAATATTAATGCCTACTATTAACCAGTTAGTCCGCAAAGGACGTACAAGTAAAGTTGTAAAGTCAAAATCTCCAGCTTTGAACAAAGGTTATAACAGTTTCAAGAAGGCTCAAACTGATGTGTCTTCACCTCAAAAACGTGGTGTGTGTACTCGTGTTGGTACAATGACTCCAAAGAAACCGAACTCCGCATTACGTAAATATGCTCGTGTTCGTTTAACTAACCAAATTGAGGTAACTGCTTATATCCCAGGTATCGGTCACAACCTACAAGAGCACAGCGTAGTATTAATTCGCGGCGGTCGTGTAAAAGATTTACCAGGGGTACGTTACCACATCGTTCGTGGAGCACTTGATACGGCGGGAGTTAACAACCGTATGCAAGGTCGTTCTAAATATGGTACTAAGAGACCAAAAGCACCTAAGAAGTAATAAACTTCAAACTGCTTAACATTAAGTTACCCGAAAGGAGGAAAATATTATGCCACGTAAAGGCCCTGTTGCAAAAAGAGACGTATTACCAGATCCGTTATACAACTCTAAATTAGTAACTCGTCTTGTAAATAAATTAATGATCGATGGTAAGAGAGGAAAATCTCAAGCTATCATCTATAACGCATTCAAACTAGTTGGTGAGCGTTCCGGACAAGAACCTATGGAAGTGTTCGAACAAGCTATGAAAAACATCATGCCTGTTCTTGAAGTTAGAGCACGCCGTGTAGGTGGAGCAAACTACCAAGTACCTGTAGAGGTGCGCCCAGATCGTCGTACAACTCTTGGACTTCGTTATTTAGTTAACTACTCTCGTCTTCGTGGAGAGAAAACGATGGAAGAGCGTTTAGCTAACGAAATCCTTGATGCTGCTAACAACACTGGAGCTTCTGTTAAGAAGCGTGAAGATATGCACAAAATGGCAGAAGCAAACAAAGCGTTTGCTCACTACCGCTGGTAAGATCACATACTATCTGGAGCTGTTAAGACAAGTACTTAACAGCTTTAGGTATAAATTAAATCTAGTTACTTAGGAAGGAGAAATACACTATGGCAAGAGAGTTCTCCTTAGATAAAACACGTAATATCGGTATCATGGCTCACATCGATGCTGGTAAAACAACGACAACTGAGCGTGTTTTGTTCTACACAGGACGTATTCACAAAATTGGTGAAACTCACGAAGGTGCTTCTCAAATGGACTGGATGGAGCAGGAGCAAGAGCGTGGAATCACGATCACATCTGCTGCGACAACAGCTCAATGGAAAGGCCATCGCGTAAACATTATCGATACACCTGGTCACGTAGACTTCACTGTTGAAGTAGAACGTTCCCTACGTGTACTTGATGGTGCGGTAGCTGTTCTTGATGCACAATCTGGAGTTGAGCCTCAAACTGAAACAGTTTGGCGCCAAGCTACAACTTATGGTGTTCCACGTATCGTGTTCGTTAACAAAATGGACAAGATCGGTGCAGATTTCTTATACTCTGTAGGAACTATCCATGACCGCCTTCAAGCTAATGCTCATCCAATTCAACTTCCTATCGGAGCTGAAGATGAGTTTGAAGGTATCATCGACCTAGTAGAAATGCAAGCTTACTTCTACGAGGACGACCTAGGTACTCGTTCTGAAGCGAAAGAAATTCCAGCTGAGTACAAAGACAAAGCTGACGAATATCGTCAACGCTTAGTGGAAGCAGTAGCAGAATTAGATGAAGAATTAATGATGAAATACCTAGAAGGAGAAGAGCTTACTACTGAAGAGTTGAAAGCTACTATCCGTAAAGGTACTTGTGACGTTAACTTCTACCCTGTAATCTGTGGTTCTGCTTTCAAAAACAAAGGTGTTCAGTTAATGCTTGACGCTGTTATCGATTATCTTCCAGCGCCAACAGACGTACCTGCAATTAAAGGTACTATTCCTGACACTGAAGAGGAAGTAACTCGTGAACCTGGCGACGAAAACCCATTCGCTGCTCTAGCGTTCAAAGTTATGACTGACCCTTATGTAGGAAAATTAACGTTCTTCCGTGTGTACTCTGGTACATTAAACTCCGGTTCTTACGTTATCAACTCTACAAAAGGTAAGCGTGAGCGTGTAGGACGTATTCTGCAAATGCACGCAAACAGCCGTGAAGAGATTCCTGTTGTATATTCTGGAGATATCGCTGCTGCAGTTGGTCTTAAAGACACAACTACTGGTGACACTCTATGTGACGACAAAAACCAAGTTATCTTGGAGTCCATGGAATTCCCAGAGCCGGTTATCCAATTATCTGTTGAGCCTAAATCTAAGGCTGACCAAGATAAAATGACAACTGCTCTTCAAAAGCTACAAGAAGAAGATCCTACTTTCCGTGCACATACAGATCAGGAAACTGGTCAAACAATCATCGCAGGTATGGGTGAGCTTCACCTTGACATCCTAGTTGATCGTATGAAGCGTGAATTCAAAGTAGAAGCAAACGTTGGTGCACCTCAGGTTGCTTACCGTGAAACGTTCCGCGGATCTGCTAAGGTTGAAGGTAAATTTGCTCGTCAATCTGGTGGACGTGGTCAATTCGGACACGTTTGGATCGAATTCGAACCAAACGAAGAAGGAGCAGGCTTTGAATTTGAAAACAAAATCGTAGGTGGGGTAGTACCTCGTGAATACGTACCTGCTGTTCAAGCTGGTTTGGAAGATTCCATGAAAAACGGTGTACTTGCTGGTTACCCTCTAATCGATGTTAAAGCTGCATTGGTTGACGGTTCTTACCATGACGTTGACTCCTCTGAGATGGCGTTTAAAGTAGCTGCATCTTTAGCTCTTAAAAATGCAGTATCCAAATGTAACCCTGTAATCCTTGAGCCTGTCATGAAAGTTGAAGTAGTGACACCTGAAGAGTACATGGGAGACATCATGGGTGGTATCACTTCCCGTCGTGGTCGTGTAGAAGGTATGGAAGCTCGCGGTAACGCTCAAGTTGTTCGCGCTATGGTTCCACTATCTGAAATGTTTGGTTATGCAACATCCCTACGTTCTAACACACAAGGACGCGGAGTGTTCACAATGCATTTCGATCACTATGAAGAAGTACCAAAGTCAATTTCTGAAGAAATCATCAAAAAAAATAAAGGTGAATAATTGATTTTCACCTAATCTTGTTTTATAAATAGTATGTAGGTTAATAAGTGGAAATCACTTATTAATAACATATAAAATAAAAACTAATGAAATTCCAAGGAGGATATAACAATGGGTAAAGAGAAATTCGATAGATCCAAGACTCATGCTAATATCGGTACAATCGGTCACGTTGACCACGGTAAAACAACTTTAACAGCTGCAATCACAACTGTTCTTGCTAAGAAGAGCGGTAAAGGTGCTGCAATGGCATACGACATGATCGATGCTGCTCCAGAAGAAAGAGAGCGTGGAATCACAATTTCTACAGCTCACGTTGAGTACGAAACTGACAACCGTCACTATGCACACGTTGACTGCCCAGGACATGCTGACTATGTTAAAAACATGATCACTGGAGCTGCTCAAATGGACGGCGGAATCCTAGTAGTATCTGCTGCTGACGGCCCAATGCCACAAACTCGTGAGCACATCCTTCTTTCTCGTCAAGTAGGTGTACCTTACCTAGTAGTATTCTTAAACAAATGCGACATGGTAGACGACGAAGAATTATTAGAATTAGTTGAAATGGAAGTTCGTGACCTTCTTTCTGAGTACGATTTCCCTGGAGACGATGTTCCTGTAATCAAAGGTTCTGCTCTTAAAGCTCTTGAAGGAGACGCTGAGTGGGAAGAAAGAATCGTTGAGCTTATGGCTGCAGTTGATGACTACATCCCAACACCAGCTCGTGACACTGAAAAGCCATTCATGATGCCAGTTGAGGACGTATTCTCTATCACTGGTCGTGGAACAGTTGCTACTGGACGTGTTGAGCGTGGACAAGTTAAAGTTGGTGACACTATTGAAATCATCGGTTTAACTGAAGAGCCTAAATCTACTACTGTAACTGGAGTAGAAATGTTCCGTAAGCTTCTTGACTATGCTGAAGCTGGAGACAACATCGGTGCACTTCTTCGTGGGGTTGCTCGTGACGACATCCAACGTGGACAAGTATTAGCTAAGCCTGGTACAATCACTCCACACACAAAGTTCAAAGCTGAAGTTTATGTACTATCTAAAGAAGAGGGTGGACGTCACACTCCATTCTTCACAAACTACCGTCCTCAGTTCTACTTCCGTACAACTGACGTAACTGGTATTTGTAACCTACCTGAAGGCATCGAAATGGTTATGCCTGGCGACAACGTTGAGATGACTGTTGAACTTATCTCTCCAATCGCTATCGAAGAAGGAACTAAGTTCTCTATTCGTGAAGGTGGACGTACTGTAGGCGCTGGCGTAGTAGCGACTATCCAAGAGTAATCTTTGGATCTATCTTAGATCTTTTAATAGACCGGCATCCCGATTGAGGGGTGCCGGTTTTTTGATTTTTGATTTTGGAATTTTGATTTTGGGTTTTGGGTCAGCGCTGGAGGGTGAGGAGTTGCTTGGAATCCTGATTTCACTTTCACTCTATTCTCTGAAGTGTATTGTGACGAATGGAAAATCCGCAGAAGTAGACAATAGAATTATTAAACGCCAGAAATAGCTAGTTTTATATAGAAATGCTTCAATATATGTGTTTGAAAAATAGTTCGGTCACTTTCAGCTTGCCTTCGGACAAAAACAACTAATCTAAACGGGAGGTTCGGACACTCTGTAAGTCTCTTCAGAAAACCATTTTACCCGTTCGGTCATTTTATTTTTTGGTTCGGTCAAATTCTGTTATGAGCAGCCCGCAATACCCAACAAAAAAGTACAAATCACATACCACTCCTACCAGTAATCCATCAGTTCAATCACTGATCACAATCCTAATAAATCAATAATACCAATCAACAAAATAACCTCTTTCTTCTATATAAATAACACCCAATTTCCACTGGAAAAAACTGAAACAAATAAATCTCCTGCCCACCGGTTGCAATAACCCTAACTTCTCGTTATAATATGAAAAGTGCTCAGAGATATTTTTGAAATATAGTTGCATTGTCTATTAACACCATGTATAATAGGTAATGTTGGTCTTTGACTGCGATGATGTGAAAGGTTGCTGGCACACCCGGCCGCTTTGCCATGGCGAGTGTGACAGGTTAATTTTCACGGAGAATGTCTATCAATAATATAGGCGAAAAAAGGAGGGAAAAATAATGGCAAAAGAAAAGATTCGCATTCGTTTAAAAGCTTATGATCACAGAATTCTAGATCAATCTTCTGAGAAGATCGTTGAAACTGCAAAACGTTCAGGTGCAACTGTTTCTGGTCCTATTCCGTTACCAACGGAAAGATCTGTATACACAATCTTACGTGCGGTACACAAATATAAAGATTCTCGTGAGCAATTCGAAATGCGCACTCATAAGCGCTTAATCGACATCATTAATCCAACACCACAAACGGTTGACAGCTTAATGCGTTTAGACCTACCATCTGGTGTAGATATCGAAATCAAGCTTTAATCAATAAATTACTTAATTAATCTAGGAGGTGTGACTGATGACCAAAGGAATCTTAGGAAGAAAAGTTGGTATGACTCAAGTTTTTGCTGAAAACGGCGATCTTATCCCTGTAACAGTAATTGAAGCTACACCAAACGTTGTACTTCAAGTTAAAACTGTTGAAACAGACGGATACGAAGCGATTCAGATTGGTTTTGCTGACAAACGCGATAAATTAGCGAACAAGCCTTTAAAAGGACACGTTGCTAAAGCGAACACAGCACCTAAGCGCTTCATTCGTGAAATCAGTGGAGCTAACTTAGAAGTTGGTCAAGAAGTCAAAGTTGATATTTTCGCAGAAGGCGATGTAGTAGATGTAACAGGAATTTCAAAGGGTAAAGGTTTCCAAGGCTCAATTAAGCGCCACAACCAATCTCGCGGCCCAATGACTCACGGTTCCCGTTATCACCGTCGTCCTGGTTCTATGGGACCTGTTGCTCCAAACCGTGTATTCAAAGGTAAACTATTACCTGGACGTATGGGTGGAGAGCGCATTACTATCCAGAACCTTGAGATCGTGAAAGTAGACGCAGAACGTAACCTATTACTTGTTAAAGGTAACGTACCTGGTCCAAAAAAATCTTTAATCACAATTAAAAGTGCTATAAAAGCAAACTAATTGTTTAGGAAAGGAGGAACTACAAATGCCTAAAGTAGCATTATACAACCAAGCTGGCGCTAACGTTGGTGAAGTTGAATTAGCAGATGCTGTATTCGGTATTGAGCCAAATAACAGCGTATTGTTCGATGCGATCGTTATGCAAAGAGCATCTCAACGTCAAGGTACTGCAAAAGTAAAAGGACGTTCTGAAGTAGCAGGTGGTGGACGCAAACCATGGCGTCAAAAGGGTACTGGTCGTGCTCGTCAAGGGTCTATCCGCTCTCCACAATGGCGTGGTGGTGGTATCGTATTCGGTCCTACACCAAGAAGCTACAGCTACAAACTTCCTAAGAAAGTTCGTCGCTTAGCTATCAAATCTGCATTATCATCTAAGGTATTAGAAAACGAACTATTAGTATTAGAAGGATTAGCTTTTGATGCACCAAAAACAAAAGAAATGACTTCTGTATTAAAAGGTTTAGAAATCAATCGTAAAGCGTTGATCGTAACAGCTGACGCTGACGAAAACGTTGCTTTATCTGCTCGTAACATCCCTGGAGTAACAGTTGTTACAGTAACTGGTGTGAACGTATTAGACGTTGTAAACCACGATAAAGTAATCTTTACGAAAGACGCTGTTCAAAAATTAGAGGAGGTGCTTGCATAATGAGAGATCATCGTGATGTTCTTAAGCGCCCCGTGATTACTGAGCGTTCTACAGATTTAATGACTGAAAAGAAATACACTTTTGAAGTAGATGTTAGAGCTAATAAAACTGAAGTTAAAGATGCTGTTGAAGCGATCTTTGGCGTAGACGTTGAAAAAGTAAACATCATGAACTACAAAGGTAAATTCCGTCGTGTAGGTCGTCATAGCGGATTAACTAACCGTCGTAGAAAAGCTATCGTAACTTTAAAAGCTGATAGCAAAGAAATCGAATTCTTCGAGGTTTAATACAAAAAATAAAAACATCATCGAAAAGGAGGGAACATGATGGCGATTAAAAAATACAAACCAACCTCTAATGGACGTCGTGGCATGACAGTTTCTGATTTTGCTGAGATCACTACAGACAAACCAGAAAAAAGCTTGCTTGCACCGTTACACAGAAAAGGTGGTCGTAATAACCAAGGTAAATTGACTGTACGTCACCAAGGTGGTGGACACAAACGTCAATACCGCGTCATCGACTTTAAACGTGATAAAGATGGTATACCAGGACGCGTTGCTACAATCGAGTACGATCCTAACCGTTCCGCTAATATCGCGTTAATCAACTATGCAGATGGGGAAAAGCGTTACATCCTTGCTCCTAAGAACTTAGAAGTAGGAATGACTATAATGGCTGGTCCTGAAGCAGACATCAAAGTAGGAAATGCATTACCACTAATCAACATCCCAGTTGGTACTGTAATCCACAACATCGAGTTAAAACCAGGTAAAGGTGGACAATTAGTTCGCTCTGCAGGAACTTCTGCTCAAGTACTTGGTAAAGAAGGTAAATACGTACTTGTACGTTTAACTTCTGGTGAAACTCGTATGATTCTTTCCACTTGCCGCGCTACTGTAGGTCAAGTTGGTAACGAACAACACGAACTTATCAACATTGGTAAAGCAGGACGTTCTCGTTGGATGGGTATTCGCCCAACTGTACGTGGTTCTGTAATGAACCCTAACGATCACCCACACGGTGGTGGTGAAGGACGTTCTCCAATCGGACGTAAGTCACCTATGACTCCTTGGGGCAAACCGACTCTTGGATTCAAAACTCGTAAGAAAAAGAACAAGTCTGACAAATTTATCGTTCGTCGTCGTAAAAAATAACGGGGTTGTACTACGGTTCAACGGAGCCGTAGAGCAATCACGAAGGGAGGTTTCCACATGGGTCGCAGCTTGAAAAAAGGGCCTTTTGTAGATGATCATTTAATGAACAAGATTGAAAAGTTAAATGAAACTGATGGTAAGCAAGTTGTTAAAACTTGGTCTCGTCGTTCTACTATTTTCCCACAATTTATCGGACATACAATCGCTGTATATGATGGCCGTAAACACGTACCTGTATATGTGACAGAAGACATGGTAGGTCACAAGCTTGGAGAATTCGCTCCATCTCGTGCTTACAAAGGTCACGGAAATGATGATAAGAAAACAAAACGCTAATTAGAGAGGAGGCTTTTACATGCAAGCTAAAGCTGTTGCAAGAACAGTTCGTATTGCTCCTCGTAAAGCTCGTCTAGTTATGGATTTAATTCGAGGCAAGCAAGTAGGCGAAGCGGTAGCTATTTTGGCATTAACTCCAAAGGCAGCTTCACCAGTAATCGAAAAGGTTCTAAAGTCCGCTATTGCAAATGCAGAGCACAATTTTGAAATGGACGCAAACTCACTTGTTGTAACTGAGGCATACGTTAACGAAGGTCCAACTTTGAAACGTTTCCGCCCTCGTGCAATGGGTCGTGCGAGTCAAATTAACAAACGTACTAGCCACATTACAATCGTGGTATCAGAAAAGAAGGAGGGATAACCAGTGGGTCAAAAGGTAAATCCGATCGGTCTTCGTGTAGGAGTCATTCGTGACTGGGAGTCCAAATGGTACGCAGGCAAAGATTATGCTAACCTGCTACATGAAGACATCAAAGTTCGCGAATACATCGCAAAACGTCTAAATGACGCATCTGTTTCTAAAGTAGAAATCGAACGTGCAGCAAACCGTTTGAACGTTACTGTTCACACTGCTAAACCAGGTATGGTTATTGGTAAAGGTGGTACGGAAGTTGAAGCGTTACGTAAAGCACTTAACCAATTAACTGGTAAACGTGTACACATCAACATCCTAGAAATTAAGAGAGCAGATTTGGATGCTAAATTAGTAGCTGAAAACATCGCTCGTCAATTAGAAAACCGTGTATCTTTCCGTCGTGCTCAAAAGCAATCACTTCAACGTGCAATGCGCGCTGGTGCGAAAGGTATTAAAACGATGGTTTCTGGTCGCTTAGGCGGAGCAGATATCGCTCGTTCTGAACATTATAGTGAGGGTACAGTTCCACTTCATACTCTTCGCGCTGATATTGACTATGGTACAGCAGAAGCTGATACAACTTACGGTAAATTAGGTGTGAAAGTATGGATCTACCGTGGAGAGGTCCTTCCTACGAAGAAGAAAACTGAGGAAGGAGGAAAATAATTATGTTATTACCAAAACGCGTAAAATATCGCCGCGAACATCGTGGAAAAATGCGTGGTAAAGCGAAAGGCGGTACAGAAGTACATTTCGGAGAGTTCGGATTACAATCTCTTGAAGCTTCTTGGATCACAAACCGTCAAATCGAAGCTGCGCGTCGTGCGATGACTCGTTACATGAAACGTGGCGGTAAAGTTTGGATTAAAATTTTCCCTTCAAAACCATACACTGCAAAACCTCTAGAGGTCCGAATGGGTTCCGGTAAAGGTGCTCCAGAAGGATGGGTAGCAGTTGTTAAACCTGGAAAGGTTATGTTTGAAATTTCAGGTGTATCTGAAGAAGTAGCTCGTGAAGCATTACGTTTAGCTATGCACAAGTTGCCAGTTAAATGTAAGTTCGTAAAACGTGAAGAAATTGGTGGTGAATCTAATGAAAGCTAATGAACTACGCGACTTAACCACTGCCGAGATTGAACAAAAAGTGAAATCTTTAAAAGAAGAGTTATTTAACCTACGCTTTCAATTAGCGACTGGTCAATTAGAAAACACTGCTCGTATTCGCGAAGTACGTAAGTCAATCGCTCGTATGAAAACAGTAGTTCGCGAGAGAGAGATCGCTTCTAACAAATAATCAAGAGGAGGTTCGCGAAAATGAGTGAACGTAACCAACGTAAAGTTTACACTGGTCGTGTTGTGTCTGATAAAATGGACAAAACAATCACAGTCCTTGTAGAAACTTATAAAACTCACGCACTCTACGGCAAACGTGTTAAGTACTCTAAAAAGTACAAAGCGCATGATGAGAATAGCATGGCTAAAACTGGCGACATCGTAAAAATCATGGAGACTCGTCCATTATCTTCTACGAAGCGTTTCCGTTTGCTAGAGGTTGTAGAGAAAGCTGTAATTATCTAATATATAAGTTCGGATATCTAATTCCGAAGGGAGGTACCATGCATGATTCAACAAGAATCTCGTTTGAAAGTTGCTGATAACTCAGGTGCTCGTGAAGTGCTTGCTATTAAAGTACTAGGTGGATCTGGTCGTCGCTACGCTAACATTGGTGATGTAATCGTTTGTACAGTGAAACAAGCAACACCAGGAGGCGTTGTTAAAAAAGGTGACGTAGTGAAGGCTGTTGTTGTACGTACAAAGCGCGGAGTTCGTCGTAATGACGGTTCATACATCCGTTTCGATGAGAACGCATGCGTAATCATCAAGGATGATAAGAGCCCTCGTGGAACTCGTATCTTCGGACCAGTTGCACGTGAACTACGTGATAACAACTACATGAAGATTGTATCTTTAGCTCCAGAAGTTCTGTAATAAATCGAAAAGATGTTTGTCAAGGAGGTGCGAAAGGATGCATGTCAAAAAAGGTGATAAAGTTGTAGTTATCTCTGGTAAGGATAAAGGTAAACAAGGAGTAATTCTTGAATCTTATCCTAAGAAAGACCGTGTTCTTGTAGAAGGAATCAACGTGATCAAAAAGCACGCTAAACCATCACAAGAAAATCCTCAAGGTGGAATCATCAACCGTGAGGCACCTATTCATGTATCAAACGTTATGCCTTTAGATCCTAAGTCCGGTGAACCGACTCGTGTAGGATACAAGGTAGTAGACGGTAAAAAAGTACGTGTTGCAACAAAATCAGGTGAACAATTAGATAAATAGAACGTTGAAGAAAGGAGGTACTTTTGATGAACCGCCTAAAAGAAAAGTATCAAAGCGAAATTATTCCTGCTCTAATGGGCAAGTTTAACTATAAATCCGTGATGCAAGCTCCAAAGCTTGAGAAAATCGTTATCAACATGGGTGTTGGTGATGCAGTATCAAACTCTAAGGCATTAGACACAGCTGTTGAAGAATTAGCTTCAATTACTGGTCAAAAACCTATGGTTACAAAAGCAAAGAAATCTATCGCTGGTTTCCGTCTTCGTGAAGGAATGCCTATCGGTGCGAAAGTTACATTACGCGGCGAGCGTATGTACGAATTCCTAGATAAGTTAGTATCTGTTTCCCTACCACGTGTACGTGACTTCCGTGGAATCTCCAAGAAGTCTTTCGATGGTCGTGGAAACTACACTCTTGGAGTGAAAGAGCAACTTATCTTCCCTGAAATTGATTACGATAAAGTTAGCAAGGTTCGTGGTATGGATATCGTTATCGTTACTACTGCTAACACTGATGAAGAAGCTCGTGAGCTTTTAACATCATTCGGAATGCCATTCCAAAAATAATACCAGCGTGTGGTAGAGGGAGGCGAAAATGTGGCTAAAAAATCAATGATTGCGAAACAAAAACGCACACCTAAACATAATGTGCAAGCTTATACTCGTTGCGAACGTTGTGGACGTCCCCACTCTGTAATCCGTAAATTTAAGCTTTGCCGTATTTGTTTCCGTGAATTAGCTTATAAAGGCCAAATTCCTGGCGTTAAAAAAGCAAGTTGGTAAAACCCGATAATTGGGAAGGAGGTAAATTAAATGGTTATGACAGATCCTATTGCAGATATGCTTACTCGCATCCGCAATGCGAACATGGTACGTCACGAGAAGCTAGAACTTCCTGCTTCTAAAATCAAAAAAGAAGTTGCTGAAATCTTAAAGCGTGAAGGTTTCGTACGTGACGTAGAATTTATCGAAGACAACAAACAAGGTATCATTCGTATTTTCCTAAAATACGGTGCTAACAACGAGCGTGTAATTACTGGTCTTAAGCGTATCAGTAAGCCTGGTCTTCGTGTTTATGCAAAAGCAAATGAAGTACCTCGTGTATTAAACGGTTTAGGTATTGCGATCATCTCTACTTCTCAAGGTGTTATCACTGATAAAGAAGCTCGTCAAAAACAAGCTGGTGGAGAAGTATTAGCGTACGTTTGGTAATATATTTCTTTAAATGAACGGAGGTGTAACTATGTCACGTGTAGGTAAAAAACCTATTGAAATCCCAACTGGGGTTACAATCACAAACGACAACAACACAGTTACCGTAAAAGGTCCTAAAGGTGAATTAACTCGTACATTCAGCCAAGAAATGGCTATTACAGTGGAAGAGAACGTATTAACAGTAGTACGTCCTTCTGATAGCAAAGAACACCGTACAATCCACGGAACAACTCGTGCACTTTTAAACAACATGGTTCAAGGTGTAACAGCTGGTTTCGAAAGAGGATTGGAACTAATCGGGGTAGGTTACCGTGCATCTAAGCAAGGTAACAAACTAGTTCTTAACGTTGGTTACTCTCATCCAGTTGAAATCACTCCTGAACAGGGGATTGAAGTGGAAGTACCGGCAAACACAAAGATCGTTATTAAAGGTATTGATAAAGAGCGCGTAGGTGCTTTAGCAGCTAACATTCGTGACGTTCGCCCACCAGAGCCTTACAAAGGTAAAGGTATTCGTTATGAAGGTGAACAAGTACGTCGTAAAGAAGGTAAAACTGCTAAGTAATACGGCATAAGCAGATAGAAAGGAGTGACTGCACGATGATTACAAAACCTGATAAGAATTCTACTCGTAAAAAAAGACACACTCGTGTTCGTGCTAAGTTATCAGGAACTGCAACTCGTCCACGTTTAAATGTGTTCCGTTCAAACCAACACATCTACGCTCAAGTGATTGACGATGCTAACGCTGTAACAATCGCAAGTGCTTCTACACTTGATAAAGATGTAACAGCAAACGGTAGCAACGTTGAGTCCGCGAAAGCAGTTGGAGAACTTGTTGCAAAGCGCGCAATTGAAAAAGGAATCAAATCAGTAGTATTCGACCGCGGTGGATACTTATATCACGGCCGTGTGAAAGCATTAGCAGATGCTGCACGTGAGGCTGGTCTAGAATTTTAATCGGAAAAGGAGGGACACTGATGCGTCGTAGTATTGACCCAAACAAATTAGAACTTGAAGAACGCGTTGTTACGGTTAACCGTGTTGCGAAAGTAGTAAAAGGTGGACGTCGTTTCCGCTTTGCTGCTCTTGTAGTAGTTGGAGACAAAAACGGTAATGTTGGTTTTGGTACTGGTAAAGCTCAAGAGGTACCTGAAGCAATCCGTAAAGCAATTGAAGATGCGAAAAAGAACTTAGTTGCTGTACCTATCGTTGGTACAACAATTCCTCACCAAGTACTTGGAGAATTCGGTTCTGGAGAAATCCTATTGAAACCTGCTTCTGAAGGTACTGGGGTTATCGCTGGAGGACCAGTTCGTGCGGTACTTGAGTTAGCGGGTGTTCAAGACATCCTTTCTAAATCTTTAGGATCTAACACACCAATCAACATGATCCGTGCAACACTAAACGGATTGAAGCAATTGAAACGTGCAGAGGACGTTGCTAAATTGCGTGGTAAAACGGTAGAAGAACTGTTAGGATAAGGAGGGAAACAAAATGGCGAACAAATTGGAAATCACCCTCACTCGCAGTGTAATCGGTCGTCCACAAGATCAACGTGCGACTGTTCAAACTCTTGGTTTGAAAAAGATGCACCAAACAGTTGTCCATGAGGATAACGCAGCTATCCGTGGAATGATTAACAAGGTATCTCACCTTGTTACTGTGAAAGAGCAATAAATAGATAAGGTTTTTTAAATAAGGAGGTGCCACAATGAAACTTCATGAGTTAAAACCTAACGAAGGATCTCGTAAAGAGCGCAACCGTGTAGGTCGCGGAACTGGTTCTGGTAACGGAAAAACTTCTGGTAAAGGTCATAAAGGTCAAAATGCACGCTCAGGCGGTGGCGTTCGTCCTGGATTCGAAGGTGGTCAAACACCTCTATTCCAACGCTTACCAAAGCGCGGATTCACGAACATCAATCGCAAAGAGTATGCAATCATCAACCTTGATACTTTAAACCGCTTTGACGAAGGAACTGAAGTTACTCCTGAATTACTTCTTGAAACAGGTTTAGTTAGCAAATTAAACGCTGGTCTTAAAGTATTGGGTAACGGTTCTATCGAGAAAAAGCTTACAGTTCGTGCTCATAAATTTTCCTCAGCAGCTAAGGAAGCTATCGAAGCAGCTGGCGGTTCAGTTGAGGTGATCTAATGTTCCAGACATTCTCCAATTTTATGCGCGTGGGTGATATAAGAAAGAAAATTGTCTTCACCCTTTTAATGTTAGTAATATTCCGTATCGGTACGTTTATCCCAGTACCAGGGGTAAACTCTGACATTTTGAAATTCCAGGATGAACTTAGTGTCTTTGGTATCCTGAATACTTTTGGTGGTGGAGCTCTTCAGAACTTCTCTATTCTAGCCATGGGTGTAATGCCATACATCACAGCGTCCATCATCGTGCAATTATTGCAAATGGATGTTGTTCCGAAGTTTACGGAGTGGTCTAAACAAGGAGAAGCTGGACGTCGCAAACTAGCTCAATTCACTAGGTATTTTACTATTGTACTTGGTTTCATCCAGGCAATTGGTATGTCAATCGGGTTCAACACAATGGCCAATGGTCAATTGATTATGAATCCGACTTTCACTACTTATCTGCTAATATCATTAGTGTTAACAGCAGGAACTGCATTCTTGATGTGGCTTGGTGAGCAAATCACGGCACATGGCGTAGGAAACGGAATCTCCATTCTTATCTTCGCTGGTATCGTATCTGCAATCCCAACCGGCGCAAATCAGATTTACGCATCTTTGATCCAGGATGCTGGTGATCAGTTGTTCTTGAATCTTGTTATTGTTGCACTCATCGTACTTGCAATCTTAGCTGTTATTGTAGGTGTAATCTTCATTCAGCAAGCGTTACGTAAAATTCCTATTCAGTATGCGAAGAAGATGGCAGGTCGCGCTCCTACTGGTGGAGGACACACTACACACTTACCTTTGAAGGTTAATGCAGCAGGGGTAATTCCGGTTATCTTTGCAGTATCCTTTATCATTACACCACCGACAATTGCTTCATTCTTTAACGAGAATGCTGTGACAAGATGGATTATTAGTTCTTTTGACTACACGAATCCAATCGGTATGGTTGTATATGTAGCTCTTATAATTGCCTTCACTTACTTCTACACATTTGTTCAGTCTAATCCTGAACAGATGGCAGAAAACTTAAAGAAACAAGGCGGATATATTCCAGGAATTCGTCCTGGTATGAATACACAGGAATATTTGACAAAGATTATCTACCGACTAACATTTGTTGGTGCTTTATTCTTAGCAGCTATTTCTATCCTACCTATTATCTTTATGAGCTTTGCCGGTCTTCCTGCAGCAGTGCAGATTGGCGGTACTAGTCTACTGATCGTCGTAGGTGTTGCACTTGAGACGATGAAGCAGCTAGAAAGCCAGTTAGTGAAGCGTCATTATAAAGGTTTTATCAAGTAATGAAGTAATTGGGATAACTTTATCCCAATATGCTTCACAAGATACTGAGGGGGCAAAAAGATGAATTTAGTTCTAATGGGACTTCCGGGTGCCGGTAAAGGTACTCAAGCAGAACGAATTGTCGAAAAGTACAATATCCCTCATATCTCTACTGGAGATATGTTTCGTGCTGCTATGAAGGAAGAAACTGAACTAGGCATGAAAGCTAAGTCTTTCATGGATCAAGGTCAGCTTGTTCCGGATGAAGTGACGATCGGTATCGTTCGTGAAAGATTAGAAAAAGAAGATTGCAAAGACGGCTTTCTATTAGATGGTTTCCCAAGAACGGTTCCTCAAGCAGATGCTCTTGAGCAAATCCTAGAAGAACTAGGTCGTAAAATTGACTATGTCATCAATGTCAATGTAGACCAAAGCATTCTTATGGAGCGTTTAACTGGGCGTCGTATTTGTAAAGATTGTGGTTCTACTTACCACTTGGTATTCAACCCGCCTGCAAAGGATGGCGTTTGTGACAAGTGTGGAGGAGAACTTTATCAACGTGCTGATGACAACGAAGAGACAGTGGGTAACCGTCTTGAAGTGAACGTTAAACAATCTAAGCCATTGTTAGACTTCTACGAGTCCAAAGGCTATCTTCGCAATATCAATGGCCAACAAGCGATCGATAAAGTATTCGCTGATATAGAAGAACTTCTTGGAGGTCAGGCGTAATGATTATCTGTAAAACTCCTCGTGAACTTGAGATCATGAGAGAAGCAGGTAGAATTGTCGCTCTAACACACCAAGAATTAAAAAAGCACATTGTACCTGGTGTAACAACGAAGCAATTGGATGATATTGCTGAGAAATTCATCCGCAAACATGATGCAATTCCTTCGTTTAAGGGGTATAATGGTTTTCGCGGAAGCATCTGCGCTTCTGTCAATGAAGAACTTGTTCATGGTATTCCCGGCGATCGTGTACTGAAAGACGGAGATATCATTAGCATAGATATTGGTGCTAAGTATAATGGCTACCACGGTGACTCCGCTTGGACGTATGCTGTTGGTAACATATCCGATGAAACAAAGCGATTACTTGAAGTCACGGAACAATCATTGTATGAAGGCATCAAGGAAGTAAAACCGGGCGCTCGTCTCTCTGATGTTTCCCATGCGATTCAAACGTATGCGGAAGCTCACGATTTTTCAATTGTGAGAGAGTATGTAGGGCATGGAATTGGTCAAGACTTACATGAAGACCCACAAATTCCTCATTACGGACCTCCTAACAAAGGTCCACGGTTAAAACCTGGTATGGTTCTTGCAATTGAACCAATGGTCAATGCAGGCACCCGCTACGTAAAAACGCTAGCAGATGACTGGACTGTTGTTACTGTTGACGGTAAAATGTGTGCTCATTTTGAACATACGGTCGCTATTACAGAAACAGGCTACGAGATCTTAACAAAAGCCTAAGAGGTGATATTGCATGATCGAATCTGATTCGACTTTGCAAGTAGGCCAAATTGTTTCGATTACTCAAGGCAGAGATGCCGGACAGTATGCCGTAATTATTAAAATTCTTGATGAGCGTTTTGTCGTCCTAGCGGATGGAGACAAGCGGAAGTTTGACCGCCCAAAGAAAAAGAACATTCATCATCTTGAATTTTTTGATTACGTGTCTCCAGAAGTTCAGAACAGTATGAAGGAAACAGGCCGTGTGACAAATGGAAAGCTGCGCTTTGCAGTGACCAAGTTTGTCAATGAGCTTGTTACTGATTTGAAGAAGGGAGAACTTAATTAATGGCGAAAGACGATGTAATTGAAGTAGAAGGTACGGTCATTGAGACTTTACCAAATGCTATGTTTAAAGTAGAATTGGAAAATGGTCATACTGTGTTGGCCCATGTATCTGGGAAAATACGTATGCACTTTATTCGAATCCTACCAGGAGATAAAGTAACGGTGGAGCTTTCTCCATACGATTTAACACGCGGTAGAATTACGTATCGTTTTAAATAAACCTATTTTAGCACTCCGTACTATCAGGGAGGTAATATAAGATGAAAGTGAGACCATCTGTTAAGCCAATCTGCGAAAAATGTAAAGTTATTCGTAGAAAAGGCAAAGTCATGGTTATTTGTGAAAACCCGAAACACAAACAAAAACAAGGATAACTTGAGGGAGGTGCGCATATATGGCACGTATTGCTGGTGTTGATGTTCCTCGCGACAAGCGCGTTGTAATTTCATTAACATATGTTTTCGGTATCGGTCGTTCTACAGCTGAGAAAGTTTTAGCTGAAGCAGGTGTTTCTGAAGACACTCGCGTTCGCGACTTAACGGAAGAAGAATTAGGAAAAATTCGTGATGTTGTAGATAAAATTAAAGTTGAGGGTGACCTTCGTCGTGAAGTATCTCTTAACATTAAACGTCTAATCGAGATCGGTTGCTACCGTGGTCTTCGTCACCGTCGTGGTTTACCGGTTCGCGGTCAAAACACTAAAAACAATGCTCGTACACGTAAAGGACCTCGTCGTACTGTAGCGAACAAAAAGAAATAATTTTAAGTAAGTAAGGAGGTAAGTTAAATATGGCACGCAAAACTAATACACG
This sequence comes from Sutcliffiella horikoshii, assembly GCF_002157855.1. NCBI lineage: Bacteria > Bacillati > Bacillota > Bacilli > Caryophanales > Bacillaceae > Sutcliffiella > Sutcliffiella horikoshii. The sequence continues at coordinate 146,827 of NZ_CP020880.1, forward strand.
TAAACGCCGTGTGAAAAAGAATATTGAGCAAGGTATCGCGCATATCCGTTCAACATTCAATAACACAATCGTAACGATTACTGACTCTCACGGAAATGCAATTGGGTGGTCTAGTGCAGGTGCTCTTGGCTTCAGAGGTTCTCGTAAATCTACTCCATTCGCAGCGCAAATGGCAGCTGAAACAGCAGCTAAAGCTTGCATGGAGCACGGTTTAAAAACTCTTGAAGTTACAGTTAAAGGCCCTGGAGCTGGTCGTGAAGCAGCAATCCGTGCTTTACAAGCAGCTGGTCTTGAAGTAACTGCTATCAGAGACGTAACCCCAGTACCTCATAACGGTTGCCGTCCACCAAAACGTCGCCGTGTTTAATTTGTCTGTATAGATTTTGTATACATGTCAATAATGGCTGATGATACAGTTTAAAAATATACAGAGATAATTAAATGTTGTTGTTGTGCACAATCGGGACATACCTATGGGGAATTTCGGTAAGACATTCTATGTCTTTCCGGGGTTTCGACGTTTTGAAGGAGGGTTATGAATGTTAGAAATCGAAAAACCAAAAATCGAAACGGTTGAAATCAGCGATGACGCCAACTATGGTAAATTCGTCGTCGAGCCACTTGAGCGTGGATATGGAACAACTTTGGGTAACTCCTTACGTCGTATTCTTTTATCCTCACTTCCTGGTGCCGCTGTAACATCTATCCAAATAGATGGTGTACTGCATGAGTTCTCAACAATTGAAGGCGTCGTTGAAGATGTTACAACAGTTATTTTGAACGTTAAGAAGCTAGCATTAAAAATCTATTCAGATGATGAGAAGACGTTAGAGATTGATGTTCAAGGAGAAGGAGCTGTAACAGCTGCTGACATTACACATGACAGCGATGTGGAAGTTCTTAACCCTGACCTTCATATCGCAACGTTGGCGAAGGACGCTCACTTGCGTATCCGTTTCACTGCTAAACGCGGTCGCGGGTATGTAACGGCGGACGGAAACAAACGTGAAGATCAACCGATCGGTGTAATTCCGATTGATTCTATTTTCACTCCAGTTTCTCGCGTTTCTTATTATGTTGAAAATACACGTGTAGGCCAAGTCTCTAACTATGACAAGCTTACATTAGATGTATGGACAGATGGTAGTAACGGTCCACAAGAAGCAGTAGCACTTGGGGCAAAGATTTTAACTGAACACTTAAATATATTTGTAGGTCTGACAGATGAAGCGCAAAACGCGGAAATCATGGTAGAAAAAGAAGAAGATCAGAAAGAGAAAGTTCTAGAGATGACTATCGAAGAATTGGATCTATCCGTTCGTTCTTACAACTGCCTGAAGCGTGCTGGCATCAACACTGTTCAAGAACTTGCAAATAAGACAGAAGAAGATATGATGAAAGTTCGCAACTTAGGCCGTAAGTCCTTAGAGGAAGTCAAGCACAAATTAGAAGAGCTTGGTCTTGGCCTGCGTAAAGATGACTAGTTTTTATTCGTAAAACTAGGCATCTTTATGTATTTGAACGTTTCATTACTTTCTACAGAAGGAGGGAACATCAACATGGGTTACAGAAAATTAGGTCGTACTAGCGCACAGCGTAAAGCAATGTTACGTGACTTAACTACTGACTTGATCATCAGTGAGCGCATTGAAACTACAGAAGCACGTGCGAAAGAATTACGTTCTTTAGTAGAAAAAATGATCACTCTTGGTAAGCGTGGTGACTTGCATGCTCGTCGTCAAGCAGCTTCTTACGTTCGTCATGAAGTAGCGAACGCAGAAACTGGTCAAGACGCAGTTCAAAAGTTATTCGCTGATATCGCTCCACGTTATGAAGAGCGTCAAGGTGGATACACTCGTATCATGAAACTTGGACCTCGTCGTGGAGACGGAGCTCCAATGGTTATCATTGAACTTGTATAATATATATTAGATGATAGTGGGTTGAAGAGGAGGCAACGAATCTTTTAACTTGCTATAGTCAGTCATAAATAAGGGCGGACAGTTGTAATGACTGATCTATGCCCTTTATTTTTTTGTCCATTTTATTAGAAGACTGTTTGATACATCGCTGGTGATCTCCGCAAAAGGCTGCGCTTTCCGCGGGGCGACCTTGAGCCTCCTCGGGCTGCGCCCTGCGGGGTCTCAACATTGTCGCTACTCCCCTGCAGGAGTCTACGCCTTTTGCTCCAATCACCAGCTACAAATTTCATTGAATATAGATTTGGAGATCAAGAAGGGGTTAAAGTCTCGACTATCTATGAATTGTAACCAGTAACCCCCGGTTGCTTGGAGTGCAAGGTGTGAGACTCCAGCGGGGGAGAAAAGGTTGGTTGAGACCCCGCAACGATGTGAGGAGGCTCAAGCACCTTCCCGCGGAAAGCGAACACCTGGAACGCAAAGCAACAGGGAGTATATCCTAAACCCTTTGCTTTTACATTTTTGGAGCAGAACAGTACTTATTTTCTTTTTTAGAAGGTTATGTCTATAGTAGAGAGAGTTAGTTAAGCGGAGAAGAGAGGAGTGTATGTTCGATGGCCATCTTAGAAGTGAAGGGTTTGTCCTTCCGCTATGCAAACCAAGAAGAGGATACGTTAAAGAATATTAATCTGAAAGTGGAGCAAGGAGAATGGACAGCGATTGTTGGCCATAACGGCTCCGGCAAGTCCACGTTGGCTAGAATCCTGAACGGCTTACAGCTTCCGACAGAAGGGTCTGTAACAGTTCAAGGAACAGAGTTAACGGAGGAAACCATTTGGGATATTAGAAGACAGGTTGGAATGGTCTTTCAAAATCCTGATAATCAATTCGTAGGTTCGACGGTAGAGGACGATGTTGCGTTTGGTTTAGAAAATATTGGCGTCCCCCGCGAAGAAATGCTTACGCGTGTGGCAGAGGGAATTGAAAAAGTAGGGATGGAATCTTTTTTAACCCAAGAACCACATCAGCTCTCTGGAGGCCAGAAGCAGCGTGTGGCCATTGCTGGCTTAATTGCTTTAAGGCCGTCCATCATTATTTTAGATGAAGCTACAAGTATGCTCGATCCTATCGGACGGAAGGAAGTAATTGACACAATAGAAGAGCTTAGGCAGCAGGTTGGGGTAACGGTAATATCTATTACTCATGACCTGGAAGAGGCAGCGAGGGCAGATCGAATTATAGTGTTAAACGGCGGAGAAGTATACGGCGAGGGAACCCCGGAGGAAGTTTTCCGTATGGGAGACAAGCTTGTGGAGATAGGTCTTGATTTGCCTTTTCCTATCATCTTAGCGAATAAACTGCAAGAGTTGGGCGTGGAGTTTGAAACAGATCCAACTAATAGGGAAAGGCTGATGGATGAGTTATGCAAATTACAATCAAAGATTTAGAACATCGCTATCAGCTGAATACTCCTTTTGAAAGGGTCGCCCTTTTTGATGTGGACATGTTGATTCCTGAGAACTCCTATACCGCCATTATTGGTCATACAGGTTCCGGGAAGTCTACCTTGTTGCAACACCTTAATGGACTGTTACGACCTACAAACGGCAGTATTCAAGTGGGCGACATCACGTTGCACGCTAATAAGAAGGAAAAGAACATCAAGGCATTGCGCAAAAAGGTAGGGATTGTTTTTCAATTTCCTGAGCATCAGCTGTTTGATGAAACGGTGGAGAAGGATGTTTGTTTTGGTCCGCTTAATTTTGGTGTTCCGGAAGAGGAAGCAAAAAGGCGGGCAAGAGAGGCGCTTAAGCTTGTTGGTCTGCCTGATAGATATCTGGAGTCTTCTCCGTTTGATTTAAGTGGCGGCCAGATGCGCCGTGTGGCCATTGCCGGAGTACTTGCGATGCAGCCGGAGGTCCTAGTACTGGACGAGCCCACAGCAGGGCTGGATCCACGAGGACGTAAAGAAATCATGGACCTTTTTTATAAATTGCACAAAGAGCAGAACCTCACCACCATCCTAGTGACCCACAGCATGGAGGATGCGGCAAAGTACGCAGATTCCGTTGTGGTCATGAACAAAGGGACTGTTGGGTTAAAAGGGACACCAAGGGAGATTTTCAGTCAGGCCGAGGAAATTAAGAAGCTTGGATTGGACGTTCCTGAGACGGTTCTGTTTATGAAAGAGCTGGGCTCACGTTTGAATCTAGAATTCAGCGAAGTGTGTCTGACGGTGGAAGAAGTGGCAGAAGCGATTTCCTCCCGCTTGAAAAAGGGGGATGAGGGATTTGAATAACTTGATCATCGGCCGTTATGTGCCGGGAACCTCTCTTATTCACCGGATGGACCCGAGGGCAAAACTGCTGCTTGTCTTTATTTTCGTCATGGTTGTGTTTCTTGCCAATAATGTGTGGGGGTATGCGATACTTGCTGCCTTTACGTTGACGGTTGTGTTGCTTACCAGAATACCAATCCCCTTTATATTAAAAGGACTCAAACCGATTATTTGGATCATTATTTTTACGATGCTATTTCATGTTTTTTTGACGAAAGAAGGAACGGTGCTCTTTGAAGTAGGCTTTATTCAGGTGTACGAAGAAGGCATCATACAGGCTATATTTATATCCTTACGCTTTTTATTCTTGATCACAATCACTACCATCCTTACCTTGACCACTACACCAATTGAGGTGACAGACGGGATGGAGACGTTATTTGGTCCGTTTAAAAAGGTGGGTGTACCTGTCCATGAGCTTGCCCTGATGATGTCAATTTCCTTGCGATTCATCCCGACATTGATGCAGGAGACCGATAAGATCATGAAAGCGCAGAGTGCAAGGGGAGCAGACTTTACTGTAGGGCCTCTGAAGGAGCGTGTAAAGGCGTTGATCCCTTTGCTTGTCCCTTTGTTCATCAGTGCGTTTAAACGCGCTGAGGAGCTTGCTACGGCGATGGAAGCACGCGGATACAAAGGCGGCGAAGGAAGAACGAAATTCCGTTTGCTGGAATGGCAGTTGAAAGATACTTTATTGATGGTAACCTTAGCTGTCCTTACGTTTATCTTAGTTCTTATCCGAACATAATGGAGTTAGATATGATGAATAGATTAAAATGTATCCTAACCTATGACGGCGCGGGGTTTGAAGGCTATCAGATTCAAAAAGAGAAGCGTACAGTCCAGCTGGAAGTCCAGAGGGCTTTATCCCGAATCCATAAGGGGACAGAGGTTAAGGTTTCCGCTTCTGGTCGCACGGATGCAGGTGTTCATGCGGTCGGACAGGTCCTGCACTTTGACTCGCTTCTGGACATTCCGGAGGCTGCCTGGCAGAAGGCGCTGAATGCCCATCTGCCTAAAGATATTTGGGTGAAGAAAGTGGAGTCTGTCTCAGGGGACTTCCACGCGCGTTTTGATGTGGTAAAAAAGGAATATCGTTACAAGGTGAGCCTGGCAAAGGATTTTAATGTATTTGATCGGGATCAGGTGTATCACTATCCGTACCCGTTGGATTTGGAAGCTGTGAAGGAGGCGTGTGGGCATTTTATTGGCGAACACGACTTCACGAGCTTTTGTTCAGCCAAAACAGAGGTAGAGGACAAGGTGAGGATCATTTACTCACTTGATGTGGAGTTGAAAGGCGAGGATCTTGAATTCCAGATTATCGGCAACGGCTTTTTATACAATATGGTCCGGATCATTGTTGGTACTTTACTTGAAATTGGACAAGGTAAAAAATTACCAAGAGATATTTTTTCGATCTTGGAAGCAAGAGATCGGGGAGCGGCAGGAAGAACGGCACCAGCACACGGTTTATACTTATGGAACGTGGTTTATGATGACAACTAATCCTGGTGTAACATCTTCTTGACAATCTCGCGAAAAAGAGATAAGATATCACATGGTATGTATTTTAACCCCACGATCAAGCCCCGGAAGAGTTTCATCGTGATGAATAAAATATATTAAGAAATGAAAAATAAAAGCTTTATTTTTTTTAGGAGGGAAATTTAATGCGTACAACGTTTATGGCGAAAGCTAGCGAAATTAATCGTAAATGGTACGTGGTTGACGCTGAAGGTCAAACTTTAGGTCGTCTTGCAAGTGAAGTTGCATCCATTTTACGTGGTAAACATAAACCAACTTTTACTCCAAACGTAGACACTGGAGATCATGTAATCATTATCAATGCAGAAAAAATCCACTTAACAGGTAACAAGTTGAACGGTAAGATCTACTACCGTCACACAATGCACCCAGGTGGACTTAAACAAAGAACGGCTTTGGAAATGCGTACTAACTATCCTACAAAGATGTTAGAACTAGCAATCAAAGGCATGCTTCCAAAAGGAAGTCTTGGCCGCCAACAAGCTAAAAAATTGAATGTGTATGCTGGAAGCGAGCATCCACACCAAGCACAACAACCTGAAGTTTACGAACTTCGCGGTTAATTAATAAGGAGGGTATAACTTTGGCACAAGTACAATACTACGGCACAGGTCGTCGTAAAAGCTCCGTTGCACGTGTACGTCTAGTTCCTGGTAACGGACAAATCGTGATCAACGATCGTGATATCGAAAACTACATCCCATTCGAAGCTCTACGTAACGTTGTTAAACAACCATTGGCAGTTACTGAAACAGAAGGTAACTACGATGTATTAGTAAACGTTGACGGTGGAGGATACACTGGTCAAGCTGGTGCGATCCGTCACGGAATCGCTCGTGCATTATTGCAAGCTGATCCTGAGTTCCGTGCTACTTTAAAGCGTGCAGGGTTCCTAACTCGTGACGCGCGTATGAAAGAGCGTAAAAAATACGGACTTAAGGGCGCTCGTCGTGCACCTCAGTTCTCAAAACGTTAATCTTCGGATTCCAATATGGAAAACCCCCGACCCTTTGTGGTTGGGGGTTTTTTGGTGTTAAGGCGGACTTGTGAGGGGTGTATTTTGTGCGAGAGGGGTCCTCATAAGGCTGATGAAGACGTGAGAAGGGTGTATTTTGTGTGAGAGCGGTCCTGATACGGCTGATGAAGACGTGAGAAGGCTGTATTTTGTGTGAGAGGGGTCCTGATACGGCTGATGAAGACGTGAGTGGGTTGAATTTTGTGCGAGAGGGGTCCTCATACGGCTGATGAAGACGTGAGTGGGCCGAGATTTGTGCGAGAGAGGTCTTCATACGCCTGATGAAGACATGAGTTGGTTGAATTTTGTGCGAGAGGGGTCCTCATACGGTCGATGAAGACAAGAGTTGGCTATTTTTTGTGCGAGAGGGGTTCTTATACAGCTGATGAAGACGTGTCCGCATTGAGTTCCTTTGAAATTAACGACTAAACACCAAGCCCCCCCTCCATTCTACCTAAGCAGTATTTCACATACAAACCTGGAAACTAAGTAAAAATTAGGAAAAAACAACCAAATCCGCCTGTTCTATATAGTGAATAAAATAGGCACTATGCAACTTAATAAAATTTAGAACTTGCTTTATCATTAGTTCTTAATAAAGAAGAAAAGGAGGTAAGTAGTCATAAAAACAAAGTTATTGGTCACATTTTTGGTCCTGACATGCTTTTTCTTTGCTGGCACTCAAGTTCAAGCTACTAGCTGGCACGGACTTAAAGATTGGATGACAGATAATATCAAAGGCTATCTTGACCATGAAAGCTTCAACAACATCTTTTCAGAACCACTACAAGAAATAGACAACTCCCAACACTCCTTAGAAATAAAAGAGTTCTTCAAGTCCACCACCACCTCAACAAAGAGCAATATACAAAACCACCAAGCAGATTACATACAACAGCTCACACAAGCGAAAACACAATTAAAACAGAATACACTGGACAGCTATTACGATGAACGCCAATCGAAGCTGGACGAAGAATTGACCCAGGAACTTGAGCAATATCTCGCAGAATTATTAGATGAAAATAATAAACCTTAAAGGAGAGATATAGGATGACGTGGAAAAAGAAATTAGTAGCAGGTACAGTAGCGGTAGGTTTAGTGTCTGGAGTGGGTATGACGTTTGCAAGTGCAAGTGAAGGATCGCCATTGAGACAATGGTATGACGGATTATTCGGCAGTACACAGCAATCGATTTTGGCAGATAATGAAGCGGCAGCTAGTGAGGCATTTGCAGACTGGGCAGCAAGTACCGAACAACTTAAAGTTGGTGCCGGCATGCAAATCAATGACAAAATGGTAGCAGAACTCACAAGGGCCAGCACGGAAATTATGAGTGCGAAAGAGGAGCATATTGCTTCACTGGACGAAGAAAAAGCAGCGTTGCTTGCAAACATGAACTACGAAGTGTATCAACATATTTTCCTTGAAGGTTATTTTGCAATTCAGAACCAAGGAAATGAAGCAATGGGTACTGTCGAGGAAAGCTTCCAGAATTACACGAGTGAAACAGGACAAGCTGCAGTTAATGAAATGACACAAGAGTTGACCTCCGCAAAAGATTCCGCGGTTACCGAATTGGAAGATGCGATTGCACAGGCTAAAGAAGAACTGTCCGTACAGCTTGCGATGGAAGAACAGGTAAGCAGACATAATCTGGAGCGGCAGATCACATACAAGTTGAGCGACCTGCGTGAAGCATTGACAACTATCATCAATGAACTGGTGAGTGAACAGCAAAGTATCATCACAGCGAAGGCTTTAGAATTGGAAGAAGAGGCAAAAGCAAGTCTTGATGAAGTAATGGAAAGCATTAATGACTAATAAGCGCCAGCAGAGACTGTTTATAGTGACGATGATGGTCTTGGCACTTCTTTTTACAGCAGAATGGAAAACGGCCTATGCCAGTTCCAATATTAAAACTTTGCTCACAAGTTGGTTTGAAGGGAAGCAACAGGAATCCATTCAAGCTTTGGAAGAAGAGATCCTGACAGAAAAAGAAGCACAAATGGCGATTCTAAAAGAAGAAATCGCCGTTTCATTAAATCAGGCTAATAAGGAGCTTGCCAATTTTACTTCTATAGAAGCAGAAAAAAGCAAAGAGGAACTCAAAAGCTATACGGAGAACCTTATCCAATCCATCCTAATAGATGAGGAAGGTCAGCAGGAGCAGTTTATGAATGAACTGGGGAAAATTATGGAGGAAGCGTATTTGAAGATAGAACAAGCCCGTGAAGATGCGCTTCACCAAACAGAATAGTCCTTTCGCCTGCGCCTGGTTGTGCAGGTTTTTTTTCAATTCCATACTTGGAAAAACGTACTCATTCTTTACACGCATGAAAGCCCTCGCCCATTAGGAAACTAATCGGGAAAGGGTGTGAAAGAAATGACTGTAGTAACAACCTTTAAGGAAAAGCGCAGGGAAAAGCAAATGAAATACGAGCGCAAGATGCTGCGTGAAATATCACTCGAGGTTTTACGAACAAAGGTGAAGGATTGTTTCTCGCCATACTTAAAAAACAAAAAACAGGTAACTGCCATAGAAGAGGGCTGTCTAGATGTAGCAATCGAAGCTTATCTTTTAGGTGCTTCATATAGCAAGTTTGGGTATTATGGTGAAAATGCAGCGCAGGTGAAAACGCGCTGCCATTTGGAAGAGAAATATTTGATTGATACCTTATACGATTATTTCTTGTACTGGGGTTCCATCGGTGATAATGATATGGTTCATGAATCTTTTTATATGACATGCGACGCCTTTGTTGATTACTGGTGGCGCGAAGGCTTCCATAAAGGTGAAAAAAGGTACCGCATGAGGTTGCACTAATTATCATAAACTTCCCCCTTGTCCCATATAGTGTAAAGAGTGGACATGCGGGAGGGATACATATGCAAAGGTGGAAATTCTGGGCTTTTCTAACGGTAATCTTAACGGTGACCGCTGTTTTTCAATATCAATTATTTTCAAAGGATACATGGGAGCAGTGGAGTCTGCCGTTAAGCGGAAAGATTATCATCCTTGATCCTGGCCACGGTGGACCTGATGGAGGGGCGGTCGGCGGCGATGTTTTAGAAAAAGATGTGGCGCTAGAAGTTTCCCGTTATGTGAAAGATTACCTTCAGGAGCAAGGGGCTTTGGTATTGATGACTAGAGAAGAGGACATTGACCTTGCCGATCCTGCAACAAAAGGCTATAGCCGCAGAAAGGTAGAGGATTTGCGTAAACGGATTGAGTTGATTAATGAATCCGACGGAGACCTTTTTCTCAGCATTCACCTGAACGCCATCCCGTCACCAAGATGGAGAGGGGCACAAACCTTCTACCATGGGACGAAACACAAGGAAAATGAACGATTGGCAAAATTTATCCAAGAAGAGTTCAGGGTCAACTTGGAAAACACAGACCGTTATGCAAAATCAATGAATACTCTTTTCATCTTGAAAAATGCCGAAATACCGGGTGCTTTAGTAGAAGTGGGCTTTCTGTCCAATCCCTCCGAACGGGCTTTATTGAATACTGAAGAATACCAAAAATCCCTAGCAGCTTCCATCTATAACGGAGTGATGCGTCATTATACAAATGAACAAGAGCTTCCAGATCCTCCTGAGTAACAAAAAGGGGGATTTTTTATAGGCACATATCGATAAATTCAAGCGGTCTGTATGTTATACTAAAATTGTAAACGAATTCAATTCTGAAAATAGACTATTATCACATAAGGGTGGGGTCACAGTGTTAACAGAAGCTAAAGTAGTACAGTTATTAAAAGATCTACATGATCCGTTTTTACATAGAACATTTGAAGAAACAAACGCGATACAAGAAATCTCCATCAAAGAAGAAAAGAATCATGTCAGTGTGAAGGTGGCGCTTGCCAAGACTGGTACGGCAGAGCAAATGCAATTGCAAAGTACCATCGTTAATCTTTTAAAAGAAGCGGGGGCGGCAACGGTTGGCCTTCGTTTCATGGAACTTCCGCAAGAAGTAGTCGCGCGTTTTGGCGTGGAGGCTCCTAAAGAGGAAGAAACACTTCTATCAAGCAACAAAACAACCTTCCTGGCTATTGCATCCGGAAAAGGTGGCGTTGGAAAATCAACTGTATCTGTCAACTTGGCGGTTTCATTGGCGCGTTTAGGGAAAAAAGTCGGCTTAATTGATGCAGACATTTATGGCTTTAGCGTGCCTGATATGATGGGCATTACGAAACGTCCGGTCGTGCGCGGGGAAAAGATCATCCCGGTGGAACGTTTTGGGGTACAAGTAATCTCCATGGGCTTTTTCGTAGAGGACAACTCACCGGTTATTTGGAGAGGTCCGATGCTTGGCAAAATGTTGAACAGCTTCTTTAATGAAGTGGAGTGGGGAGACTTAGACTACCTGCTGCTAGACTTGCCTCCAGGAACAGGGGATGTGGCGCTAGATGTGCATTCCATGCTTCCGTCCTGTAAAGAATTAATCGTAACGACTCCTCATCCGACAGCAGCATTCGTTGCAGCTAGAGCTGGGGCAATGGCGATTAAAACGGACCATGAAGTAATTGGGGTCATTGAAAACATGGCCTACTTTGAAAGCAAGAAGACGGGTGAAAAAGAGTATGTATTTGGAAAAGGTGGAGGAGACAAGCTTGCAGAAGAGTTGCAGGCACCGCTTCTTGGACAACTTCCATTACAACAACCGGACTGGAATGACGATGACTTTGCACCGTCCATCTACCAAGAAGAACATGATCTTGGGAAAATCTATTTAAGCATTGCATCAAAAGTGGTGGAATTAACGTAAAGCAAAACAAGCAGACCCTTATAATTTTTGGGTCTGCTTGTTTTTTATCCACCTTCTGAACCGCCGCCGGATTCCTGTCCACCTTCCGAGCCGCCACCTTCTTCACCTTGCCCACCGCCACCTTGTCCTTCCCCGCCTTGCATTTCAGAAGCGGCTTTTAACAATAGGTCTTGTAGTTTGGCTTTAAACAACGGACTCTCGAAAGTTTCAGTGATCACTTGTTGAAGATGTTTCTTATATTCTTGTCCGCTCATGACGGTTATCATTTGCTTTTCCATCTCAGGGTCTTGCAGAATTTGCACCATCATAGCTTGATATTCAGGGTCCTTCATTAAATCTTTAATAAGTTTCTCATGCTCTTTTTGCATGCTCTTTGCAAAAGTCTCGGCAAACTTAGGATCTTCAAACGCCTTTTTCCAAAATTCCGCGCCTTTCTCGCTATCCAATGTTTGCTCGATCGATTTTGTCACCACTTCCTGATCCAAAACAAAGTTAGCCTTCATCTTATCGTCAGCCATGATTTCTTCAATCGCTTTTTTTCCATCGTCTGTCTTTAATATATCAACAACCATTTTTTTGGTTTCGTCATAATCCATTTGACCGCCTTTTTCATTCTCTGCACAACCAGTAAGAAGGAGGGAAAGAAGGAGAAGCGGTAAAAGGTAGCTTTTCATTAAGAAAACTCCTCCCAACATGTTATTTCATACGATTAATATGTGACAAAATTAATCAAATATACAAATTTGCAGGGTAGGGATGATGGATTTTTATTGGTTACATTGGTAAAATGGTAACTAGTGTCTTTAATCTGTGTTAAATGGAGGAAAAGAAAGTGAACAGTCGTAATTGGGTTCGATTATTTCTTTCCACGCTGCTAGTCGGAGCGGTAACTACCGTTATTGTTGCGTTCATAGTCCGCTGGGATCAACATACAGCACAATTTGCAAATGGAGAATACCTTCAATTCCTATCCATTATTGCCTGGTACATAGGAGTAGGTTTGATATTCAGCATCATCAGTCAAATGGGGTTCTTCGCTTATTTAACGATTCATCGATTCGGCTTGGGAATATTCAAATCCCTTTGGAGTGCCGTACAATTAGTGCTTATCATTTTCGTACTATTTGATCTTGTGTATTTCCGTTATATATCATTTGCAAATGAAGGAGATTCCTTACTTCCTTATTTCGCATTTCCGATTTTTCTTTTGGTATACGGGTTGCTCGTAGCCTATGTGAAAAAGGCGCAGACCAATAAACACGCATTTATTCCTGCGTTGTTCTTTATGGTGGTGGTAACAACTATCGAGTGGTTCCCAGCACTTAGGGAAAATGAACCAGGGTGGCTGTTATTCATGCTGTTCCCTTTATTAGCATGTAATTCCTATCAGTTATTATTATTGCACCGGTTGAATAAAACCTCTGCAGCAAAATAAGAAAACGGCGCTTCTCCGATTGGGAGAGGAGCCGTTTTTTTAATGGGAGTTATTGAACTTCCTTGCTTTTGGCTTTAGTGTTGTTGATCAGTTCCGTGACGCTACTTATTTCGTACCCTTTGTCTTTGATATACCGAATAATCTCTGGTAAAGCGTCCTCGGTTTGTTTGGCAGAATCAGACGCATGAAGAAGAACGATATCCCCATTGCTCAAATTCTTTGTCACATTATCCACGATAATTTCCTTCCCAGGATTAATCAGGTCGTGAGAATCGATACTCCAATGCACCACAGTAAACCCGAGTGAATTGGCAATCTCAAGTACACGTTTATCAAAAGCACCTTTAGGCGGGCGAAGCAAATTGACCTTCTTGACCTCTAGCTTCTCGAATACATCCAAGGCCTTTAAGATGTCTCTCTTCACTTTCAAGTCTTCAAGGTCCCGGTAATTCTCATACGCATACCCCATGCTCCCGATTTCATGCCCATCTTCCACAATACGTTTCACGATATCCGGATGCCTCTCCGCCCATGAGGCAGATAAGAAGAATGTCACACCAGTTACGCTATTTTGTTTCAATAAATCCAAGATGGGAAGAGCTTTCTCATCCCCCCAGCTAATATCAAAGGACAAAGCAACCTCCTTGTTATTGCCTTCCCCTTTATAGATTGCCCGGGGTCCATCTTTGGTTGAAAACACCGGCTGATTGGAGAAGTTCTCTATATATAAAATCCCTGCAGTGAAGAATGCCGCCAAAATGATGATGGATAATTGCTTAAGCTTTCTTCCGTTAATAACATAGAAATTAGTCATGCTTAGCCCCCTTGTCCACAGTATCTACTCTCATAAATATTCAATAGGACAAATCTTATGCAAAAAATATTTAGGAAAATGTTTCATAAAAACCGGTTTGGTGGAAAAAATACACTATAAAGTATTTTTTCGAGGTGAAGAAATGTTAGGGATGCTGTTAAACAATAAAGAAGTGAAAGAAATGGAATACTTGTTAAGAAGAGAACTTGAAGAACTCTTACATGATTTTGATGATCATCGCATCGATAGAGTAGTTAAGCATGCCATGGAAGAACGCTATCAAATTCTCTACAAAATGTTCACCCGTATTGCTCCACCAACAGAGTGTATGAAATATATCCGATCCAAAGCCGTCTTTAGAGAAAGGGAATTCTATTAAAGCTACACGTGATCAGCCGCAGAAATTGCGGCTTCTTATTTGCTCATCCAACACTTGTATAGAAGAAGAAAGTACGTCACGAAAACAAATTGAAAAAACTTTTTAAAAGTAGTTGACGGTAAAAGAAAAACCGTGGTATATTATTATTCGTCGCTGCGAGATACATAAACGCTTGCAAGACAAAAACAAAAAACATATTGACATCAACTGAGCCAATGTGTTACATTAGTAAAGTCGCTTCTGAGCGACAAAGTGATTGAAATGATCTTTGAAAACTAAACAAAACAACAGCGTCATAACGTCGGTTCTACGGAACACGACAAATGATTTTTTAGTAACACAAGCTAGCAAATTTTGAGCAAAAGCTCAGACTCTTTATTGGAGAGTTTGATCCTGGCTCAGGACGAACGCTGGCGGCGTGCCTAATACATGCAAGTCGAGCGGACCTTTTAAAAGCTTGCTTTTGAAAGGTCAGCGGCGGACGGGTGAGTAACACGTGGGCAACCTGCCTGTAAGACTGGGATAACTTCGGGAAACCGGAGCTAATACCGGATAATATAAGGAACCTCCTGGTTCTTTATTGAAAGATGGTTTCGGCTATCACTTACAGATGGGCCCGCGGCGCATTAGCTAGTTGGTGAGGTAATGGCTCACCAAGGCGACGATGCGTAGCCGACCTGAGAGGGTGATCGGCCACACTGGGACTGAGACACGGCCCAGACTCCTACGGGAGGCAGCAGTAGGGAATCTTCCACAATGGACGAAAGTCTGATGGAGCAACGCCGCGTGAGCGATGAAGGCCTTCGGGTCGTAAAGCTCTGTTGTTAGGGAAGAACAAGTGCGAGAGTAACTGCTCGCACCTTGACGGTACCTAACCAGAAAGCCACGGCTAACTACGTGCCAGCAGCCGCGGTAATACGTAGGTGGCAAGCGTTGTCCGGAATTATTGGGCGTAAAGCGCGCGCAGGTGGTCCTTTAAGTCTGATGTGAAAGCCCACGGCTCAACCGTGGAGGGTCATTGGAAACTGGGGGACTTGAGTGCAGAAGAGGAAAGTGGAATTCCAAGTGTAGCGGTGAAATGCGTAGAGATTTGGAGGAACACCAGTGGCGAAGGCGACTTTCTGGTCTGTAACTGACACTGAGGCGCGAAAGCGTGGGGAGCAAACAGGATTAGATACCCTGGTAGTCCACGCCGTAAACGATGAGTGCTAAGTGTTAGAGGGTTTCCGCCCTTTAGTGCTGCAGCTAACGCATTAAGCACTCCGCCTGGGGAGTACGGTCGCAAGACTGAAACTCAAAGGAATTGACGGGGGCCCGCACAAGCGGTGGAGCATGTGGTTTAATTCGAAGCAACGCGAAGAACCTTACCAGGTCTTGACATCCTCTGACACTCCTAGAGATAGGACGTTCCCCTTCGGGGGACAGAGTGACAGGTGGTGCATGGTTGTCGTCAGCTCGTGTCGTGAGATGTTGGGTTAAGTCCCGCAACGAGCGCAACCCTTGATCTTAGTTGCCAGCATTCAGTTGGGCACTCTAAGGTGACTGCCGGTGACAAACCGGAGGAAGGTGGGGATGACGTCAAATCATCATGCCCCTTATGACCTGGGCTACACACGTGCTACAATGGACGGTACAAAGGGCAGCAAAACCGCGAGGTCGAGCCAATCCCATAAAACCGTTCTCAGTTCGGATTGCAGGCTGCAACTCGCCTGCATGAAGCCGGAATCGCTAGTAATCGCGGATCAGCATGCCGCGGTGAATACGTTCCCGGGCCTTGTACACACCGCCCGTCACACCACGAGAGTTTGTAACACCCGAAGTCGGTGGGGTAACCTTTTGGAGCCAGCCGCCTAAGGTGGGACAGATGATTGGGGTGAAGTCGTAACAAGGTAGCCGTATCGGAAGATGCGGCTGGATCACCTCCTTTCTAAGGAATGTACGCTTGTTGTTTTGTTTAGTTTTGAGAGAGCATTCTCTCAATGTAGATAAATCTTCGGATTTATCCTTAGACAATTCTTACGAATTGTCCTTGTTGTTCCTTGAAAACTAGATAATGTAACTAATATCAAGATATTCACAGAATATCGTTCATCTTAGTAATTTTCTTTATAGATATCATCGCTGATATCGACACATGACCATATTGGTCAACGGTTAAGTTATTAAGGGCGCACGGTGGATGCCTTGGCACTAGGAGCCGATGAAGGACGGGACTAACACCGATATGCTTCGGGGAGCTGTAAGTAAGCTTTGATCCGGAGATTTCCGAATGGGGAAACCCACTGCTCGTAATGGAGCAGTATCCTTATCTGAATACATAGGGTATGGAAGGCAGACCCGGGGAACTGAAACATCTTAGTACCCGGAGGAAGAGAAAGCAAATGCGATTTCCTGAGTAGCGGCGAGCGAAACGGAATTAGCCCAAACCAAGAGGCTTGCCTCTTGGGGTTGTAGGACACTCAACATGGAGTTACAAAGGAACGGGGTAAATGAAGCGATCTGGAAAGGTCCGTCATAGAAGGTAAAAACCCTGTAGTTGAAACTTCGTTCCCTCCTGAGTGGATCCTGAGTACGGCGGGACACGAGAAATCCCGTCGGAAGCAGGGAGGACCATCTCCCAAGGCTAAATACTCCCTAGTGACCGATAGTGAACCAGTACCGTGAGGGAAAGGTGAAAAGCACCCCGGAAGGGGAGTGAAATAGATCCTGAAACCGTGTGCCTACAAGTAGTTAGAGCCCGTTAATGGGTGATAGCGTGCCTTTTGTAGAATGAACCGGCGAGTTACGATTACGTGCAAGGTTAAGTCGATGAGACGGAGCCGTAGCGAAAGCGAGTCTGAATAGGGCGCATGAGTACGTGGTCGTAGACCCGAAACCAGGTGATCTACCCATGTCCAGGGTGAAGTTCAGGTAACACTGAATGGAGGCCCGAACCGACTCACGTTGAAAAGTGAGCGGATGAGGTGTGGGTAGGGGTGAAATGCCAATCGAACCTGGAGATAGCTGGTTCTCTCCGAAATAGCTTTAGGGCTAGCCTCATGTGTTAGAGTCTTGGAGGTAGAGCACTGATTGGACTAGGGGTCCTCATCGGATTACCGAATTCAGTCAAACTCCGAATGCCAAAGACTTATCCATGGGAGTCAGACTGCGAGTGATAAGATCCGTAGTCAAGAGGGAAACAGCCCAGACCGCCAGCTAAGGTCCCCAAGTATACGTTAAGTGGAAAAGGATGTGGAGTTGCTTAGACAACCAGGATGTTGGCTTAGAAGCAGCCACCATTTAAAGAGTGCGTAATAGCTCACTGGTCGAGTGACTCTGCGCCGAAAATGTACCGGGGCTAAACGTATCACCGAAGCTGCGGACTGTTCTTACGAACAGTGGTAGGAGAGCGTTCTAAGGGCGTTGAAGCTAGACCGTAAGGACTGGTGGAGCGCTTAGAAGTGAGAATGCCGGTATGAGTAGCGAAAGAAGGGTGAGAATCCCTTCCACCGAATGCCTAAGGTTTCCTGAGGAAGGCTCGTCCGCTCAGGGTTAGTCGGGACCTAAGCCGAGGCCGAAAGGCGTAGGCGATGGATAACAGGTTGATATTCCTGTACCACCTCCACTCCGCTTGAGCAATGGGGGGACGCAGAAGGATAGGGTAAGCGCGCTGTTGGATATGCGCGTCTAAGCAGTAAGGCTGAGAAGTAGGCAAATCCGCTTCTCATTAAGGCTGAGCTGTGATAGCGAGGGAAATATAGTACCGAAGTTCCTGATTTCACACTGCCAAGAAAAGCCTCTAGCGAGGAGTATGGTGCCCGTACCGCAAACCGACACAGGTAGGCGAGGAGAGAATCCTAAGGTGAGCGAGAGAACTCTGGTTAAGGAACTCGGCAAAATGACCCCGTAACTTCGGGAGAAGGGGTGCTCTGTTAGGGTGTTAAAGCCCGAGAGAGCCGCAGTGAATAGGCCCAGGCGACTGTTTAGCAAAAACACAGGTCTCTGCGAAGCCGTAAGGCGAAGTATAGGGGCTGACGCCTGCCCGGTGCTGGAAGGTTAAGGGGAGAGGTTAGCGCAAGCGAAGCTTTGAACCGAAGCCCCAGTAAACGGCGGCCGTAACTATAACGGTCCTAAGGTAGCGAAATTCCTTGTCGGGTAAGTTCCGACCCGCACGAAAGGCGTAACGATCTGGGCACTGTCTCAACCAGAGACTCGGTGAAATTATAGTACCTGTGAAGATGCAGGTTACCCGCGACAGGACGGAAAGACCCCGTGGAGCTTTACTGTAGCCTGATATTGAATTTTGGTACAGCTTGTACAGAATAGGTAGGAGCCTGAGAAGCCGGAGCGCTAGCTTCGGTGGAGGCGTCGGTGGGATACTACCCTGGCTGTATTGAAATTCTAACCCGCAGCCCTTATCGGGCTGGGAGACAGTGTCAGGTGGGCAGTTTGACTGGGGCGGTCGCCTCCTAAAGAGTAACGGAGGCGCCCAAAGGTTCCCTCAGAATGGTTGGAAATCATTCGCAGAGTGTAAAGGCACAAGGGAGCTTGACTGCGAGACCTACAAGTCGAGCAGGGACGAAAGTCGGGCTTAGTGATCCGGTGGTTCCGCATGGAAGGGCCATCGCTCAACGGATAAAAGCTACCCCGGGGATAACAGGCTTATCTCCCCCAAGAGTCCACATCGACGGGGAGGTTTGGCACCTCGATGTCGGCTCATCGCATCCTGGGGCTGTAGTCGGTCCCAAGGGTTGGGCTGTTCGCCCATTAAAGCGGTACGCGAGCTGGGTTCAGAACGTCGTGAGACAGTTCGGTCCCTATCCGTCGTGGGCGCAGGAAATTTGAGAGGAGCTGTCCTTAGTACGAGAGGACCGGGATGGACGCACCGCTGGTGTACCAGTTGTCTTGCCAAAGGCATAGCTGGGTAGCTACGTGCGGACGGGATAAGTGCTGAAAGCATCTAAGCATGAAGCCCCCCTCAAGATGAGATTTCCTTTTGCTTCGGCAAGTAAGATCCCTGAAAGATGATCAGGTAGATAGGTTCGAGGTGGAAGCGTGGCGACACGTGCAGCTGACGAATACTAATCGATCGAGGACTTAACCCAATAAGTATTGAAATAAGTGAACGATATGAATATCTTGATAGAACACATTATCTAGTTTTGAAGGAACAAGAAAGATGCAAAAACATCTTGATTTTCTTTCTCAATTTTGTATAATATTATTTGTCTGGTAATGATGGCGAAGAGGTCACACCCGTTCCCATACCGAACACGGAAGTTAAGCTCTTCAGCGCCGATGGTAGTTGGGGGATCTCCCCCTGTGAGAGTAGGACGTTGCCAGGCTAGTATTGTTCCACCATAGCTCAGCGGTAGAGCATTCGGCTGTTAACCGAAGGGTCGTAGGTTCGAATCCTACTGGTGGAGCCATGCTTCCATAGCTCAGTTAGGTAGAGCACTTCCATGGTAAGGAAGAGGTCACCGGTTCGAGCCCGGTTGGAAGCTTATACAAAAAATTGGCCCGTTGGTCAAGCGGTTAAGACACCGCCCTTTCACGGCGGTAACACGGGTTCGAATCCCGTACGGGTCACCAAAGTTTTTTCACGATAGTGAAAATAACTTTCCTTATCATCGCGTTAGCGAAAATAATATTCCATTTCACGACAGTGAAAATAACTATGTTTTTTTGCGATAGCAAAAATAACTTTCCTTAATAATACATTGGAGGATTAGCTCAGCTGGGAGAGCATCTGCCTTACAAGCAGAGGGTCGGCGGTTCGATCCCGTCATCCTCCACCATATCCCTTGGAGGGGTAGCGAAGTGGCTAAACGCGGCGGACTGTAAATCCGCTCCTTTGGGTTCGGCAGTTCGAATCTGCCCCCCTCCACCATTTTAACTTCGAAATGAAAATTCCGGAGTTTTTGTTTGAAGAAATGTATAAACTTCCTGAGTTCAGAGATAATAAGTGAAGTTAGTTATCACTGATGACTGTATATGGTACATAGAGAAACAACTAAAATTAATGGGCTATAGCCAAGCGGTAAGGCATCGCACTTTGACTGCGACATGCGTTGGTTCGAATCCAGCTAGCCCAGCCAACGTGCCATTAGCTCAGTCGGTAGAGCATCTGACTTTTAATCAGAGGGTCGAAGGTTCGAGTCCTTCATGGCACATATTTTTTTGCAAAAGCTTTATTATAACTACATAAGGGGCCTTAGCTCAGCTGGGAGAGCGCCTGCTTTGCACGCAGGAGGTCAGCGGTTCGATCCCGCTAGGCTCCACTTGCTAATAAAGTTTAAGTCATAGACCATTGGGTTTATGGCTTTTTTGTATGCTCTTTTCTATGCTCTTACTTAGAAGGGGATTCGGTAAAAGGAAGTACGAAAAGGTTTCACTCGTACCATAAGGCTAAGAGGGCTCCGTAAATTAATCGGGCGATAATTTTGAATTACGGGCGATTTTTCAGATTTACGGGCGATAATTTGGAAAATCGGGCGAAAATAAAATATTACGGGCGATTTTAAAAAAATACAGGCGGAAAACACCACTTATCGGGCGAAAAGTAAAAATGGCCGATCATTCTTAGAATGGTTGACCTAATCTTTATAGTATCCTCATATTCCCCCTCCTGCCAACAATAATCCGACAATTCTAAACTGCATATATATTCAAAACTATGTCGAGTTGAGTCATTTGATAGTTTCCCTATACAATAGAACTAGATTACATAAAGGGGGACACGATTCATGAAGAAAGATATCAGCATTATTGGAGTACCAATGGACTTGGGGCAGACACGTCGCGGAGTGGATATGGGTCCTAGTGCGATTAGATATGCAGGGGTAGTGGAACGACTAGAAAATTTAACACAGACGATAGAAGATCTTGGTGATATTGAAATTGGCAGTAGAGAGAGAACGACAACTGGTGAGAGCAATCTTAAAAATTTGAAAGCGGTTGCGGAGGCGAGCGAGAACCTGGCTTCCAAAGTGGACGAAGTACTTTCAAATGGCAGGTTTCCTCTTGTTTTCGGTGGAGATCATAGTATCGCTATTGGGACCATTGCGGGCCTTGCGAAGCACTATTCCAACATGGGGGTTATCTGGTATGACGCACATGGAGACTTGAATACAGGCGAAACGTCCCCATCCGGTAATATTCATGGTATGCCGCTTGCAGTGAGCTTAGGAATTGGTGATTCAACATTGACGAAAATCGGTGGAGACCATGCTAAAATCAGGCCAGAGAATATTGTCATTATCGGTGCAAGATCATTGGATGAAGGCGAGAAAGTATTAATTAAAGAAAAAGGAATTAAAGTATTTACGATGCATGAGATTGATCGAATGGGTATGGCTGCGGTGATGGAAGAGGCTATTGCCTACTTGAGGGAACGAGATACAGATGGAGTTCATTTATCGTTGGACCTTGATGGGCTAGATCCTCATGATGCACCGGGTGTGGGGACGCCAGTACTTGGGGGTATCTCTTATCGCGAAAGCCACCTAGCCATGGAAATGCTTGAAGAAGCAAATATCCTGACTTCAGCAGAATTTGTGGAAGTTAACCCAATTTTAGACGAGCGTAACAAAACAGCAACGGTGGCTGTGGCGTTGATGGGATCTTTATTTGGTGAAAAACTTCTTTAAATATTGAATTTGTTAATAACCGCTGGTGTTTTCCGCAAATGGCTACGCTTTTCACGGGATGGTATTTGAGCCTCTTCACAACGCATCAGGGGTCTCAAACTATCGTTAATCTCCCGCAAGAGTCTACGCCTACTGCTCTAATCAACAGCTAATAAATTCCACTTATAAAAAAAACACCAGCAACTAATACTTAAGAAGTTGCTGGTTTTCGTTTGATTTGTAAGTATAGGTATTGATTTATCAATGAATCAAGCGAGGTGCTCGCATCAATTACTTCCTTGGATTGAAGATGGTTGGATGAGGAAAGTCGAATCATTTCTTCTCTTTTTCTCTCAATTGCTTCTTGTAAATGGACGGTAGCATGGACGGCCACTATACAACACCCCTTATTCATTAGGCTTCAAAAAAACTAATTAGTAGTTTTTACCCTCTTTTATCCTTTTTCAAACCAATTTCAGTAAATATTTGTTAGAATATATTTTATAAAGAAAAATGAAACCTTTTACGGCGATGGCACGTATTACTAGTCGACCGCCAGACAACGGGGGAACGGAATGGAAGAACTAATCAGAAAGAGAATAAAACAAATAAAAAAAGGCGATCAAGATGCATTTGCGGAAATTGTGGAATTGTTTAAGGACAAGATTTATCAATTGGTCTATCGAATGATTGGCAATTCGCATGAAGCAGAAGACATTGCACAAGAAGCTTTTATACGTGCATATATTAACATCAATAGCTTCGATGTGAATCGTAAGTTTTCGACTTGGCTATATCGGATTGCAACAAACCTGACAATTGACCGCATACGCAAAAAGAAGCCGGACTATTATTTAGATGCAGAGGTAGCAGGTACAGAAGGGTTAACAATGTATTCCCAAGTTGCCGCAGATATTGCGCTGCCAGAGGAGGAAGTGGAAACGATGGAGCTGCAAGGAGAAATCCAGCGCCAAATTTTAAAGCTTCCGGACAAATACCGTTCGGTTATTGTCTTAAAATACATTGACGAGTTATCATTGATTGAAATCAGTGAAATTCTAGAAATTCCGGTCGGAACAGTAAAGACTAGAATCCATAGAGGGCGAGAAGCGCTGAGACAGCAATTGCGCCATGTTTAATTCTGGAGGTGTTATAAACAATGAATAAATGCCCGGAACATATCGTCCAGTATATGCATGAGTATTTAGATGGTGATCTAGAAAAAGAACGAGAAAAAGAGCTGAAAGCACATCTCCAAAACTGCAAGGAATGTTACCAGCAGTTCCATGAGCTGGAGAAGGCGATTGCGCTTGTGCAAAGCACCTCTCATATATCTGCACCAAATGATTTCACGCAAAGAGTGATGAATAGTTTACCGAAAGAAAAGAAGACCATCAGTTGGAATCGCTGGGTGCGTTCCCATCCGATGCTTGTAGCTGCCGCCATTTTCTTTATTTTAATGAGTGGAAGTTTGTTTGGTGGCTGGCAAGAAGAGAAGTTTGCATTTACCAACCAGCCAAATCTTGTAGTCGAGGATGATACGGTTGTCGTCCCAGAAGGTAAGGTTGTGGAAGGAGATGTTGTCGTGAAAAACGGGAATATCCGCGTTGATGGTGAAGTTAGAGGAAATGTGACGGTCATAAATGGTGAAGTCATCGACGGTGAAAACTACCTCGCTTCCGCAGGCCAAGTAACTGGGGAAATCGAAGAAATCGACCAGGCTTTTGAATGGATCTGGTATACCATGAAAGACGGCTTCAAAAAAGCAGTCAGTGTGTTTAACGACTAGACAAAAACCTAGTTTATCGCAGTGGAAGGCGCGCAGACTCCCGCGGGAGGAAGGGACAGGGAAGACCCCACAGGGCGGATGCCCGAGGAGGTTTCCGGACCGCCCGCAGGAAAGCAAAGCGCCTGTAACGGAGATCGACTCTTAAATGCTATATCAAAATGAGATGCTTGAAACAATTCAAGCATCTTTTTATATTTCAAGGAGATTATAATAATATTGCAAAACATGAATTAAAAGGCCATTTCTACCTGATTATTAAAAATATGCTATAATAACATGGTTACGGTTTTCGTACTTGATAGATAAATCTTGTACTGTTAAAGGAAGTGTGAGGATGCCTTTTGAAATACCTTTTGGAGATATGCCATATTTAAGTTATCTTGCAAATATCATAGATATTTTACTCGTTTGGTTTGTTATCTATAAGCTTATCATGGTCATCCGTGGGACAAAGGCGGTTCAGTTATTAAAAGGAATAACAGTCATTGTAGTGGTAAGGATCATTAGTAACTTCTTAGGATTCAGTACCTTACAATGGTTGATGGACCAAGCTTTGACATGGGGATTCCTGGCGATTATCATTATTTTTCAGCCAGAGCTTCGTCGCGCCTTGGAACAATTGGGTAGAGGGAAATTGTTTTCAAGAAGCGGTATAGATGATGAGGAAGAGCATGCAAAAATGATTGAATCAGTCGTTAAATCCGTTCAATACATGGCAAAACGCCGTATTGGAGCGTTGATTTCGATTGAACGAGAGACCGGAATGGGAGATTACATAGAAACGGGTATTCCGTTACATGCAAAAGTTTCCTCCGAGCTCCTGATTAACATTTTCATCCCGAATACACCACTTCATGATGGAGCGGTGATTTTGCAAAAGAGCCAAGTATCTGCAGCAGCTTGTTACCTGCCGTTGTCTGAGAGTCCTTTTATTTCAAAAGAGCTTGGTACAAGGCATAGGGCAGCACTTGGAATCAGTGAAGTGACAGATAGTATCACTATTATCGTATCAGAGGAGACGGGTAGTATATCTGTTACAAAAAACGGTGAATTGCACCGTGACCTAGAACCTGAATTATTCAGCGAGCTTTTAAAGAAGGAATTGGATACAAGTGTGAAGAACACTACTTCGAATCGCTGGCAGTGGAGGGGGCAGAAGGATGGATAAGTTTATCAATAACCGTTGGGTGATGAAAATTATCGCGTTGTTGTTGGCCTTTATGCTATACATGTCCGTCAGCATCGAGAATAGTGTCACTCAGCAGACAGAATCCAAACCTTCTCCTTTTTCCGGTTCCACGGATGTGCAAACGGTGACAGATGTTCCGGTTGAGTCGTTATATGACCGGGAGAACCTGGTGGTATCGGGTGTACCACAAAGTGTTACGGTTACACTTGAAGGTCCGACGGCATCTGTTAAACCAACAGCTTTGCAGAAGGATTTTGAAATAATTGCAGATCTTTCTAATTTAGGTATCGGGACACACCAAGTAACGTTGGAGTCTCGGAATCTTTCTGAACGATTAAGTGTAGCAATCGAACCATCAGTAGCTTCCGTTACCATCCATGAAAGAATTTCCGAGGATTTCCCAGTGGACGTTGATTTTATTAACAGAGGCCAAATGGAAGAAGGATATCAGGCAGAACAACCTATTGTAAAGCCTAATATAGTAAAAGTAACAGGATCTCGCGAATTGATTGAGAGTATCGCATTGGTGAAAGCGCGTGTGGACCTTAAAGGCGTCAATGAATCCATTGAACAACAGTCCCGTGTGACAGTCTACGACAGAGAAGGAAACACGTTGAATGTGGAAATTGATCCTCCGGTTGTAGATGTGAATGTTCCGATTACGAGTCCTTTTAAATCAGTTCCGTTGAAAATAAATCGAAAAGGGTCATTAAAAGAGGACCTGAGTATTACCAAGATAGAAGCAGAACCGAATGAAGTAACTGTCTATGGACCGAAAAGCGCCATTGACAAGTTGGAGTTCATTGATAATATAGAATTGGATTTAACGGAGATCACAGAGAGCACAACCATCGAAGTTGATGTACCTGTACCGGACGGCGTGAAGCGCGTTGTACCGGAGAAGGTGAAGATTAATGTGGAAGTGGAAAAAGAAGAACAAAAAACGTTTACGAACGTTCCTATTCAACAAATTGGACTATCAGAGGGGCTGGAATTAGAATTCATTGACCCGGAAAATGGTTTAATGGATCTTACCGTACTCGGTGCCCCAAGTACCCTTGAGGGCGTCAATAGCTCTGATATGGAAATGTACATCAATGTAACAGATTTGAACGCAGGGGAGCATGAAGCCCCTCTTGAGATAAACGGTCCGCAAAACGTTTCGTGGGACCTGCCAAAAAGAAATGTAAAGTTTAGATTAATAGAAGAAACTAATGAGTAGTAAAAGGAGAGATTTACGAAATGGGTAAATATTTTGGTACGGATGGAGTGCGCGGAGTAGCGAACTCGGAATTAACACCTGAATTGGCATTTAAAGTAGGACGTTTGGGAGGTTATGTGTTAACAAAGGACCAAACGCGTCCGAAAGTGTTGATTGGCCGTGACACGCGTATTTCAGGACACATGCTGGAAGGAGCGTTAGTGGCAGGTTTACTATCCATTGGCGCAGAAGTCATGCGTTTAGGTGTAATCTCCACTCCTGGTGTGGCTTACCTGACAAAAGCATTGGGTGCCCAAGCTGGTGTGATGATCTCTGCTTCTCATAATCCGGTTGCAGACAACGGAATTAAGTTTTTCGGACCAGACGGATTCAAACTGTCTGATGAGCAGGAAGCAGAAATCGAAGCGTTAATGGATGAAGAGACCGACAGCCTGCCACGTCCAGTCGGTGCTGACCTTGGACAAGTGAACGACTACTTCGAAGGCGGACAAAAATACCTTCAATTCCTAAAACAAACAGTGGATGAGGATTTCTCCGGTATCCACATTGCGCTGGATTGTGCACATGGTGCAACATCTTCTCATGCGACACATCTTTTTGCAGACCTAGAGGCGGACATCTCCACAATGGGATCTTCTCCGAATGGATTAAACATCAATGACGGTGTGGGTTCTACTCACCCTGAGACACTAGCGTCATTAGTGCTTGAAAAAGGTGCAGATATCGGTCTTGCGTTTGATGGCGACGGAGATCGCATCATCGCAGTTGATGAAAAGGGACAAATCGTTGACGGTGACCAAATCATGTTCATCTGTGCAAAATACTTAAGCGAACAAGGTCGTCTTCGTCATAACACAGTAGTTTCCACAGTCATGAGTAACCTAGGTTTCTACAAAGCATTAGAAGCTGCTAACGTAGAAACAAAACAAACAGCAGTTGGTGATCGTTATGTAGTAGAAGAGATGAAGAACGGCAATTACCTTCTTGGTGGGGAGCAATCCGGCCACATCATCTTCCTTGACTACAACACTACTGGTGACGGCATGTTAACAGGCCTTCAGCTTGTGAACATCATGAAGCTCACGAAGAAGAGCCTGTCTGAGCTTGCTGGCGAAATGACAAAGTTCCCTCAACTGCTTGTGAACATAAGAGTGACGGACAAGCACCGTGTAACAGAGAACGAGAAAGTGAAAGCTGTCATTGAAGAAGTAGAAGCGGAAATGAACGGAAACGGCCGTATCCTTGTACGTCCTTCCGGTACAGAGCCACTTGTACGTGTAATGGCCGAAGCCCCAACACAAGAGCAATGCGATGAGTACGTAGAACGTATCGCAGCTGTTGTGCGCGCGGAAATGGGCATGGAATAAGTTCCGAATAAACGTCTAGATGTACGAGAAAGATATGCATAAACCGCACTTATGGAGCGGTGGATGCATATCTTTTTTATATGGTGTGGGAATTTTGTTCAATGGCGGCCTTACTACCCAATTCACACCAGTAGCATAAGTCAAAATGCCCCCACCTTTGCAGTAATTGGAAATAATCCACATAATTGTTGACGAATTGGGGTATGGAAGGTAAGATATTATTTGTTGCTATTCAAGAATGGAAAGGAGCATTAAAGTCAGACAACTATAACTAGATACACAAAGCGCCTGAACTAAGCGACGGACGAAACAACGCTTAGTTGACGAGGAGGAGGTTTATCGATCTATCGGCGGATGCCTCCCGGTTGCCAATCACAACCGACTCTAGGGACAGTTTAAAGCATAAAGGCAACTTTATGTACAAAGACTGTTACTATGATTACCAAAATTATTTTATAGGTAATGTGGGGGCAAGACTGTCCCCTTACTATGGTGTGCTTTCTTGTCCCTGCAACTCTAGGGAGGAAACTATTTATGTGCGGAATCGTTGGATATATCGGAACACAGGATACAAAAGAAATTCTTTTAAAAGGTCTAGAAAAGCTTGAATACCGTGGATATGACTCTGCTGGTATTGCGGTAATGAACGAGAGCGGCGTACACGTATTCAAGGAAAAAGGCCGTATTGCAGACCTTCGCGAAGTAGTGGACAATGACGTTTTAGCATCAACTGGAATTGGTCACACTCGCTGGGCAACTCATGGTGTGCCAAGTAAAGTAAATGCGCATCCACACCAAAGCACGTCTGGTCGCTTTACACTTGTGCACAACGGAGTTATCGAGAACTATTCACAATTAAAACGCGAACACTTACAAGGCGTAGAACTAGTAAGTGAAACAGATACAGAAGTAGTTGTACAAATCATCGAGAAGTTTGCAAACGAAGGACAGCATGTGGAAGAAGCGATGCGTCGCACTCTTTCCATTCTTAAAGGTTCTTACGCGATTGCTTTATTGGACAACGAAGATCCAGAAACAATCTATGTAGGGAAAAATAAGAGCCCTCTATTAGTTGGAGTAGGAAAAGGTGACTTCAACGTAGTGGCAAGTGACGCAATGGCGATGATCCAGGTGACGGATCAATTTGTTGAGCTTATGGACAAAGAAATGGTTATCGTAAAGAAAGAAGCGGTGACAATCAAAAAGCTGAACGGTGAGATCGTCGAGCGCGCGCCATACACTGCTGAACTTGATGCAAGTGATATCGAAAAAGGCACATACCCACATTACATGTTAAAAGAAATCGATGAGCAGCCATTAGTAATTCGTAAGCTCATCCAAAAATACCAAAACGAAAATGGTGAATTGACGATTGACGTTGACATCATCAACGCTGTTAACCAATCTGACCGCATCTACATCGTAGCAGCAGGAACAAGCTACCATGCAGGTCTTGTTGGAGCGCAAATGATTGAAAAGCTTGCAAAGGTACCTGTAGAAGTACACGTAGCAAGTGAGTTCAACTACAACATGCCAATTTTATCTGAAAAACCGCTATTCATCTTTATCTCTCAAAGTGGAGAAACAGCGGACAGCCGTGCAGTACTTGTACAAGTGAAAGAGCTTGGTTACCCAGCACTTACAGTAACAAACGTACAAGGATCAACACTATCCCGTGAAGCAGATTTCACATTGCTACTTCACGCAGGCCCTGAGATTGCAGTAGCTTCTACAAAAGCTTACACTGCACAACTTGGTGTTCTGTCCATTTTCGCAGCAGTGCTAGCGGAATCTAAAGGACATAACCTAGAATTTGACCTAGTGCAAGATCTAGGTATCGTTGCAAATGCAATGGAAGTTCTATGTGACGCTAAAGAAGAGCTTGAAGATATTGCTCGCAAATTCTTGGCAACAACAAGAAACTGCTTCTTCATCGGCCGTACAATGGACTACTATGTAGGTCTTGAAGGTGCATTGAAACTAAAAGAAATCTCCTACATCCAAGCAGAAGGATTTGCTGGCGGAGAATTAAAGCACGGAACTATCGCCTTAATTGAAAATGGTACACCAGTTATCGCCATCTCCACACAAGAGCAAGTGGATCTTTCCATCCGCGGTAACGTGAAAGAGGTAGTAGCACGTGGTGCCAACCCATGTATCATCTCCATGAAAGGCCTAGAAACAGAAGAAGACAGCTTCGTTGTACCACCAGTAAACGAACTGCTATCTCCACTAGTTTCAGTTATTCCGTTGCAATTGATCTCTTACTACGCAGCACTTCACAGAGATTGTGACGTAGATAAGCCACGTAACCTTGCGAAGAGTGTTACGGTGGAATAGTTCTGTAGAGTAGTGAAAACTACTATTAAGGTTAAACGTGAGAAGCACCTTACTGTAACTAGTAAGGTGCTTTTTATATCTTGTTAGTTCTGTATCCCCAAGCCAAAGTCAGTGATTGTGATCTGTACTTCATAATCGATAGGAGCCTGACTGAAAATAGTATCCCAGTCACTTTGATGTTCTTTCCAAAATTCTGGGTACTTAATCCTCACATAATCATGGAAGCCAATGACATCCACTTGTAAGTCTTTTTGAATTCTTTCTAAGGTAGTCTGAATCTCTTTTTTTATTTCTTCCGCTATTTGCTCCTCTAATTTTCTTCTTGTTTTTTCCTCTGAAAAGCTTTCGGTGTTGGTTGCTACCTCAATGATAAGGCCTTCTGATTTAACTTTTACTTGAAAAGAAAGCTTGTCGTCCTCTATTGTGGGAGTGATCTTACTTTTTAATAATTCTTGTTCGTAAATTATTGGTTTATCACTGCCTTCTTCCTCAACTTTTACAATAGCGCCATTAGTTTGTGCAGTAATCCAATTTATTCCTTTTAATTCTTCTTCCGTTAAGAAACCAATAAGCTTCAATGTACTTCCTTTTATTACAGCAGCACCGGACAGTTTAAGTTCACCATCCGTTTGTACGACGTTTTGTAGTATAAAACTTGCTTGTGCTTCCATTAAAGCGTTTATTTTTGCAAGGGACTTCCGTTCAAGTAGCTTATTCGATTTATCAAAGTTTTCAGTGATATCATATATATGCATAGATGGGATATCGTCTGTCTCCATATAATCTAATATGTCCTTTGCCAGCCCGTCTGTAATCATGACAAGCATACTCATTCTGGCCTCAGGTTCACGGATGAAAAAATCAAGAATTTCTCTTATACTTCGATTTTCTGCTACCTCTCTACTTATGATAATTAACCTTTGGTGTTGACCGTTCACTGTGTTTTTTCTTAATTGTATAATTTCTCGAGCTGTTTCGATGAGGGAGGCTCCTGTCTGTTCTACGTTAGTGTAGGGTTTATCTTCTTGCTTTTTAGTATTTTGACCTTGATTGCTTTTTATTTTTGCCATTTGATAGGTAACAGTTAGTAGGGAATCCGCTCCATAGTAAGAAGAAGTAATATTCTCTTCTTGAGCTGTATCCACTCCAACGCCAATCAAGAGATCCAGTTTTTCAATATCCCTAGAACTCCAGCAGCCGGCAAGTAGTGGAATTAATATAACCAGTTGGAAAGAGCGTCTTAAGAGAATAAATATATGCTTCAACTGTGCTTCCTCCTTAAGAAAGAGAGAACTAATAGCATAATGGGGATTATGCCAAATAAAAGAATTGCTGCATTTCCCAGCATGTCACCTAGCGAAAAAGCTTGCTGCAGATTTTGAGGTAACATCGAAATAAAGAAGGCAACGGGAAGGAGAATGTACATAAAGGTTTTTATCTCTTTATTGAAAAGCTGCGATAGTCCCAAAGATGCTGCATATAACGTAATAGATATTGTCGCGAAAATTTGTAATATCCAAATCGTTAAAAAGAGGGAATCATATCTTTCAAAGAATATTCCAGGAAATTCAAAAGAGTGAATCAGTGTTATCGTAGGCCATGTTAAATTGCCTACTCCATCAAGCGATAAGGCTCCAATTACTATCACAATAGTGACAAGATAGAATATAGTCGGCATTAATACTCCGACAAATACAACTTTCTTGCCTTTCTTGGGATCAGTTAAAAAGGCAGAGAGAATAATTAGTATTTCAATGCCGATGTAAGACAAAGAAGTCGTTTTAATTCCTTTTAACACAGGGCCAATACCACCGCCAAGAACTGGCCTTAAGTTTTTTAATTCAAATAATCCTAAGCTCATTAACGCTAATAATATAAAAATAAAAACAGTAAGAGGAAAAATGATCTGAAACATCCGTGCGATTGAATTAAGCCCATCTACATTTAAATACAGGGTAAGCCATAAAAAGAGAATGATTAAGATTTGGATAGGAGTGTCTTCCAGTAGATATGTTTCCGTAACCTCAGCTAAAATCCTCACTTCAAAACTTGTTAAGGTAATAAAATATATGACCATCGAAAGACAAATGATGATGCTTAATATCCTACCAACAATTTTGTAGCTGTATTGATAGAATGTTTTCTTAGGGTATCTATTGTTAAGCATTAAAATAATGAAGCCTACTGCCAAAGGAAAGATGCTGCTAATCAGGATGGTAATCCATATATCAGGAGTTCCGACTTCATCAGCAAGTGCTCTAGGTAAAGTAAGTATCCCTACGCCTAGAATATAGTTGATGATGATAATAATCGCTTGAGCAGGCGAAATTAGATTTTCCTGTTGTGGGTTCATAATCAATAGGTCCTTCCCTAATAAATAAATTAACCTTTCCGGATAGTGTCAGTTGGCTTGAAGATTTTTGGTCTTTTTTTCATAGCTGATATAGGAAGTCGTATTAAAAAGTCCTTCCAATCATTGGTCTGATAAGGTACTGCAGGGCTAAGGTAAGGAACTCCAAAGCTTTTTAAGCGAACAAGGTGTATGCTGAAAAATATAAAAAAGACTATAACCCCATACAATCCCAATGTTGCAGCAAAGAACATGGCAATGAATCTTAAAACTCTTAACGAAATGCTTAAATTATATTGTGGAAGCGAAAAGGAGGAAATAGCCGTAAGAGCTACGACAATAACAGTTACTGGGCTAACGATACCAGCTTGAACGGCTGCATCTCCAATTACCAAACCACCAACGATTCCAATCGTTTGGCCGATTGGTTTCGGCAGCCTTAAACCTGCTTCTCTCAGTATCTCAATAGATACCTCCATCAGAAGAGCTTCAATAAGGATTGGAAAGGGAACCCCTTCCCTGGAACTAATAATGGAAAGGGCGAGTTTTGTAGGTATTAACCCTTGATGAAACGATACGAATGATATGTATAATGCAGGTGTGAAAACTGCTATAAAGGCAGCTACATACCTTAGGAAGCGGACTAAACTGCCTGCAATCCAGCGCTCATAGTAATCTTCGGGGGATTGCAAAAACATATTAATAGTAGCAGGTACAATTAATGCAAAAGGAGTCCCATCTAATATAATGGCAATTCTTCCTTCAGTGAGGGCAGCTACAACCCGATCAGGACGTTCTGTACTCTGAACCTGTGGAAAAAGGGAGAAATTATTTTCTTCAATTAATTCCTCCACATATCCTGATTCAGGTATATTATCAATATCGATAGACTCAATTTTTTGTTTCACATTTTCAATGATTTCCGGATTTGCTATCCCTTCTACATAGGTAATGACTAACTCTTTGTTGAATCGTTTGCCTAATTGAAGGGAGATAAACCGTAGTTCAGTATTAACGCCCGCTTTCCGAAGAAGGGTCACATTATCTATCAAGTTTTCATTAAAGCCTATTCGTGGTCCTCTAACCTGCAACTCAGATACAGGTTCTTCCAAGTTACGACCTTTAGCATTGCTGGTTTTTAATACAAAAGCATAATCGATATCTTGTAAAAATAATACCGTTTGCCCTCTAAGAATACTTGTGTTGATCACATCAATCCGGTTTTCTTCGGAAATCTCACTAATTGGTAGAAGATTTTTTATTTGAATAGTGGGTGGATTTACATGATCCGGAAGATTTACTAATAATGGTTCTAGTATATTACTATTAATAATTGCTGTATCTACAAGACCCTTGGCAAAAATTATGGCAGCTCTAGTCTGTTCTTTCCCAAAGGTGAACTTTCTTGTAATAATGTCCTTGTTTGTCCCGAAATTCTTGTTTATTTCATCAATATTGGCAGATAAGTCATTCGAAAGTATAGCAGGAACTTCCTTATCTTGTTGTTTATTTACAGGTTTTTCTTTATCGCCTTGCAAATAACCGGTAATCTTAGACAGGGCCAAAGGAACCAAAAGAGTAATGATGGTATACACATAGATATTTGCTTCTGGAAGAAAATTTTTTATAGATTCAACAATATGCACACAGGGACCTCCTAAAGCTAAAAGAGAGGGTAATTCAATTAACTTATCATGGATATATTATCACTCATGACCTAAAAACTATGCGTGTCATTATTGAATTATCGAACATAACAGGAGAAGTGATTGTTCCTGAGAGATTAGAATGTAAAACTAGCTCCTTGACAATGTAGATGAATTTTATTATTTTTATATAGAACTTATTAATAAAATACTTAAATTCGTATAACTCCAATAATATGGTTTGGAGGTTTCTACCAGGTACCAATAATTCCTGATTACGAAGGAAATACAAGAATTTTATCTTGTGCTTTCTTCGTAATCAGGATTTTTTTTTGTTAAAAAATAGGAGGTCCAACAATGAATTTTTCTAAAATGCCTAAGATTGAACTTCACTGCCATTTGGATGGGAGTGTTAGACCGGAGACCATCATTGACATTGCAAAGAAAGACGGCATCCGTATTCCTTCCTTTGATACGGAAGAGATAAAGGAAGAACTAATTGCTCCACTCAACTGCGAATCCTTAGATGAATATCTTAAAAGATTTTCTATTCCTAATTTAGTAATGCAGTCAAAAGAAAATTTGAAAAGAATTACTTATGAGCTTTATGAAGATGCAGCAAAGGAAAATGTAAAATACATGGAGGTTCGATTTGCCCCCTTACTTCATACGAAAATGGGATTATCTATAGAAGAAATTATCTTAAGTGTGATAGAGGGAATGAAAGAGGCAGAAGAGAATTTTGATATATATGGAAATATTATATTGTCATGTATGAGAACGATGGCAGTGGAAAGTGCTTTTGAGGTTGTGGAGAAGGGGAAAGAATTCTTAGGGAAAGGGGT
This sequence comes from Sutcliffiella horikoshii, assembly GCF_002157855.1. NCBI lineage: Bacteria > Bacillati > Bacillota > Bacilli > Caryophanales > Bacillaceae > Sutcliffiella > Sutcliffiella horikoshii. The sequence goes on from NZ_CP020880.1 coordinate 181,410, forward strand.
AGTGGCAATTGATTTGTGTGCTTCTGAGGAGGAAGGTTTTTGCAGGGAGTTTATTGAACCAATCAGATTGGCTAAAGAATATGGCTTTAGAGTCACGATCCACGCAGGTGAAACTGGAATCGGAAAAAATGTGCTTGAGGCGGTTAAATGGTTAGGGGCTGAAAGAATTGGGCACGGTGTGTTCATTCATGATTGTGTAGAAGCTTATAATATTGTGAAGCAAAAACAGGTAGTACTTGAAATGTGTCCAACAAGTAATGTCCAAACCAAAGCAGTAAACCAAATCAGTGACCATCCAGTCTATGACTTTCACAGGGATGGAATAAAAGTAACCGTTAATACAGACAATAGAACGGTTTCGAACACAACGATGACAAAGGAATGTGATTTAGTCTGGAATGAATTTGCTATGAGTGATGTAGAGTATAAACAGATTTACATGAATAGCGTGCAAGCCTCTTTTGCAAATGAAAAAGTAAAGGAAAAACTGAAGACATATTCACTAGACATTTAACCTTTTTCGTCTATTGATTCCTAATTAATAGTAGTTCATTTCGAAAGAATTGGTATTAAGAATTGGTACTAATCAAATGGATAGCTTTAAATAAAACACCGTTTCAGTTTAGAAACGGTGTTCTATGCATTATGCCTCTGGTTGAGTCTTTTTACATGGTGTAATTAACCTGCTTTCCTCTCAAGCTGTACACGTTCTGGCTTTTCTTTTATAACCTTCCCAAAAACAAATCCTAACATACCCCCAATAATCGCTGGGAAAATCCACCCTAAACCTACTTCATAAAAAGGAAGAATTGTAGCAAAAAGATCTTCAACCGGTGCAATGCTCATACCCGCAGCCTTCAACGCGTCAGAGAATGCCACAATGGAAGTGAAAATCATACTTCCTTGATATACTTCTTTTCTTCCATTAAAGAATGAGTGCAAGAATGTTAAGACCATCAAGCAGACAACAAATGGATAAATCGCTACTAACACTGGAACGGATACGGCGATCAATTGCGTTAAGCCCACGTTTGCAAAAATGGCACTGATTGTGGATAACACGATGACAAAGGTTTTGTAAGAAATGCTTGGCAATAGTTTATTAAAATAGGAAGAACATGAAATGATAAGACCGATACTTGTTGTTAAACAAGCGCCAATAACGATCAGGCTAAGTAATAGTCCACCGTAAGCGCCGAAGAAGTGATTGGATGCACCCGATAGCACTGCTCCTCCATTTTCTAATAATCCTAATGCTTCCACACTTGAAGCTCCAATATAGGATAGGGAAGTATAGATGATGGCAAGAAGACCTGCCGCAATACCCCCTGCTTTTGTGACAGCGATCATGATTTCCTTCTTCGTTGTCGCACCTTTTGCTTTCACGGCATTGATGACTACAATTCCGAATACAAAGGCAGCAAGTGCATCCATTGTCAGGTATCCTTCTTGGAATCCTTTGAAGAAGGAGCCGTCTACATAACTCTCTGTTGGAGCTTGGAAGCTTCCAATAGGAAAAATAAAGGCCGTTGCAATTAAAATTCCTATGAAAAGTAGTAATAGTGGCGTCAAAACTTTCCCTACAATATCAACTATTTTGGTAGATTTCAGAGAAAAGAAGACGGTAACGCCAAAGAATAGAATGGTGAAAATCAATAACCCAATGCTGCTGCTCTCTTCTGATAAGAACGGTCTGATTCCCATTTCAAAGGACGCCGTTCCCGTTCTTGGGATGGCAAAAAGTGGCCCAATGGCTAGATATAATATAACCGTAAAAACTAGTCCAAAAACGGGATGTACCCTGCTCGCTAGGGACTGGAGATCGCTTTTCCCCGAATATCCCAACGCTAATACGCCAAGTAAAGGTAAGCCAACACCTGTTACGATAAAGCCCGCATTAGCAGACCAAATATTCGTCCCTGCGGATTGACCGAGCATGGCTGGGAAAATTAAATTTCCCGCACCGAAGAATAAAGCAAAAAGCATAAAACCAATGGCTAGTACAAATGAAAATGGCATCTTGTTTGTCATCTTAAGTCCTCCTGGTAGTTTAGTGATCTGGTTGGTCCCGCATAAATATATAGATAATTATTTTAGTAAGGTAATATATTGCATAACACAAGATATCATATGCAAAATATTTATGCAATATATTACGTATAATTGTTCCATGTAATATATTGTATTTAAAAGCAGAATACTATACACTTTTAACATATCTAACTCGAATGCATCATTATTTTTTGTGAAATTTATAAAGGTGGTTGATCATAATGCCCATACCTTCTAACTATTCATCACCCACTCGGGTATCTGCCAAAAAGCGCGCCTTTGCTCAAATTCAAGAGTGGATCATTGATGGAACGCTTCAACCGAAAGAAAAGTTGAATGATGCAGAACTTGCACAAGCTTTAGGTGTGAGCAGAACGCCTATACGGGAAGCACTGCAGCTACTGAATGTTCAAGGTTTAGTAGAAATGTTTCCAGGGGTCGGCACGCAAGTCACCTCTGTTAAAAAAGAAGACATAACCAAGATCCTGCCTCCATTAGGGGCTTTAGAGGCCTTAGCGGCAGAACTTGCAACACCATTAATTACCCAAGATACCATTGATACGTTGCGTGAAATTAATTCTGCGTTTGCCCGCGCTATAAAAAAAGGAGACTTTTATTCCGCTTTAAAGCAGGATGAAAAGTTTCATAATATTATTGTAGAAAATGCACAGAACCAGTATCTGGCTAACTCAGTATCAAATCTACAAGCACATGTTCTGCGTCTTTATTTTCATCAATCGATCATACTGACGGATACTTCTATAGATGAACATGAATCCATGCTAAAAGCGTTCGAGAATCGAGATCCAGAAACGGCGGCTAAAATTGCCCGCACTAATTGGCTGCGCGCAATAGATGAGTTTTATGCGGAGCAGAAAGATAGTAGGGAATAGCTTTACTATACCTTCGAACGGAGCATAACATTGGAAATTATCGAAATTAGAAACAAGGATCAACTATTGGATAAGGCAATCCAAGTTTTCTGGCAGCAGTGGGGGAGTGAGGAGAACTTTAAGTTTTATGAAGATGCGATTCTCCATTCTGCTACCACCTCTTCTGATATACCGCGATTTTATGTGGCAGTGGAAGATGGTCAAATCATTGGTACGTATGCGATTTTAAGAAATGATATAAATAGCCGTCAGGATCTGTGTCCATGGTTGGCTTGTCTTTATGTGGCAGAGGGGCATAGAGGGAAGGGGATAGGTGCCAAGCTGTTGGAGCACGGATTAGAAGTGGCGGCTGAAAAAGGGTATGACAACCTATACTTAACGACAGATTTAGAAAACTATTATGAGAGATACGGTTGGAAAAATAGCGGGATTGTTTATGGACCAGACGGTGGCTCGATTAAGCTTTATGAAAAAAGTACTGCTCAATAAAGAAAAGCCAGATGAAGGGTTTAACCTAAATCTGGCTTTTTTGTATTATTTATTTACTTTTACGTCATAACGATCTGCATCCATCACTTTCACCCATGCAGCCACAAAATCATTTACAAACTTCTCTTGGCTGTCGTCTTGTGCGTACACTTCAACAAGTGCACGTAGGACGGAGTGTGAACCAAAGACAAGGTCTACTCTTGTAGCGGTACGGACAAGCTCGCCTGTTTGGCGATCACGTGCTTCGTAGTAGCCTTCTCCTTCAACCGGCTTCCATTCCACACCCATGTCAAGCAGGGTCAAAAAGAAATCGTTCGTGAGCGTACCGATTTTCTCCGTGAATACGCCATGCTTAGTGTCACCGTGGTTTGCACCAAGGACACGTAAGCCTCCGATAAGAACAGTCAATTCCTTCGCAGAAAGGTCCATAAGTTGCGCCTTGTCCACCATAAATTCTTCCGGTTTTAAGGAGTATTCTTTCTTATGGTAGTTGCGGAATGCGTCAGATACAGGCTCCAACACTTCGAAGTTCTCTTCGTCTGTTTGATTCTGAGTGGCATCACCGCGACCAGGTGTGAACGGAACTTTTACTTCAAAGCCAGCGTCCTTGGCAGCTTTCTCAACGGCTGCACTTCCGCCAAGTACGATAAGATCAGCAAGGCTGACGTTTTTCTCCAAGCTTTGTTGTAAGTCTTCTAATACATTCAATGCCTTTGCAAGTTGCTCCGGCTCATTTGCTTCCCAGTCCTTCTGAGGAGAGAGGCGAACGCGGGCACCATTTGCGCCACCACGCTTGTCCGAATGACGGTACGTGCTCGCAGATGCCCAAGCAGTTTTTACAAGCTCGCTTACAGAGAGTCCGCAATTTAAAAGTTTAGCTTTAAGATCTTCAATCTCTGCATCAGTTAATGTGTAGTCCACCTTCGGAACCGGATCTTGCCAAATGAATTCCTCTTCTGGCACTTCAGGTCCTAAGTATCTGTCGCGAGGCCCCATGTCACGGTGAAGCAGCTTGAACCATGCGCGTGCAAAGGCATCAGCAAACTCATCCGGATTTTGATGGAAGCGGCGGGAGATCTTTTCGTATTCTGGGTCCATGCGCATCGCCATGTCCGCAGTCGTCATCATTGTTTTTACTTTTTTGGATGAATCATGAGCGTCTGGAGCTAAATGCTCTTCATCTGGATCGATCGGTGCCCATTGGTAAGCGCCAGCCGGGCTCTTCGTCAGTTCCCACTCATATCCGAACAATAGATCAAAATAGCTCATATCCCACTGAGTAGGAGTTGGCGTCCATGCACCCTCAATTCCACTTGTGATGGTGAAAGCGCCGTGGCCAGTTTCATGGCTGCTCTTCCAACCGAAACCTTGGTGTTCAAGGCCTGCTCCTTCAGGCTCTTCTGTCACATGAGACGGATCTCCGGCACCGTGGGCTTTCCCGAATGTATGTCCGCCGGCAGTCAATGCCACGGTTTCCTCATCATTCATTCCCATTCGTTTGAATGTATCTCGGATATCAAAGGCACTTTTCTTGGGATCTGGTTCGCCGTTTGGTCCTTCCGGATTAACGTAAATCAATCCCATTTGCACGGCAGCAAGCGGGTTCTCCAGGTCACGCTCACCGGAATAACGGTTGTCACCAAGCCATTCCTTCTCCGGACCCCAGTTTATGTCTTCTTCAGGGTGCCAGATATCTTCACGGCCGCCACCGAATCCAATCGTTTTTCCGCCCATGGATTCAATCGCAACATTTCCTGCAAAAACGAGCAAGTCTGCCCAAGAGAGCTTGTTGCCATATTTCTTTTTAATCGGCCATAGCAGTCGGCGGGCCTTGTCCAAGTTTCCGTTATCAGGCCAACTGTTCAACGGTGCAAAACGCTGAGATCCGCTTCCGCCGCCTCCGCGTCCATCTACTTGACGATATGTACCAGCTGCATGCCAACTCATACGAATAAAGAACGGCCCATAATGACCATAGTCCGCCGGCCACCAGTCTTGGCTATCTGTCATAAGATTATGTAAGTCCTCTTTCAGGCCTGCATAATCGATCTTTTGGAATTCCTCTGCGTAGTTGAAATTTTCCCCAAGTGGGTTTGTCTTTGTGTCATGCTGGTGAAGCACATTCAAATCAAGTTGATTCGGCCACCAGTCTTTGTTTTTCGTGCCTCTGATCGGTTTTTCAGAACTGCTTTCCCCAGTAAATGGGCACTTTCCAACGTTCTCATTGTCCATACATCTTTTCCCCTTTCTGTTTTGAGAAGAGTAAATAGCATAATAACTAGCCTTACAACGTACGAAACCACAAAATGAGACAACATCAATTCTTACATTATAATTATAATAAATAATCAGCAGAATAAAAAGAAATACGCACTTAATTTTTAATAATATTCTGAAATTAATGGCATTCAAGTACGCCGCCAATATTTAAGGTGCCTTTTAGTTGGAATTTAATACCTATTAATGAACAGAAAAAAGCCAATCGCTACCGTGATACGATTGGCATACATTTTATTTAGGTTGTTACTTGCTTTGTGCATTACCGAATCATTTGCTTAATCAATTCTTTATTTCTAGCTTTAAATACTTCGTTGTGTGAGGAAACCATTGCTACTTTGCTTGCATGAGGTTGTATATATTGTTTTGCTTTGTTGACTGCATTTGCTGCATCCTGGAAAGCCCCAGCAATTAAATGCAATTTCCCATCATGATTTAAAATATCACCAGCAGCATAGAGTCCTGGTATGGAGGATTCACTTTTTGAATTCCCCGCTATGTAATATGTGTCCACCATTTCAATTGGCAGTTCGCTGTTCTCGATTAATGTTCCGTCCCGTTCATATCCATGGCTGATAATGACTTCATCAATAGAAAGGGTGGAGATATCCCCGGTTTCATGATTGGTAAGCTGAACTCGTTCGATTACTTCATGGTCAGCGCTCGCAATTAACTTCGTGATGGAGGTGTGGAATAGACATTTTGCCGAGCTGTTCAGCAGTTGTGATACCTGTGCCTCGTGAGCGGATAGCGCATCTTTTCGATATGTAACATATACTTGTTTAGCTATCGGCTCCAGTTCATTTGCCCAGTCTATAGCTGAATTGCCTCCGCCGGATATGATAACAGTTTTGTCTTTAAAGCGTTGAAGTGACTTAACGGTATAATTTAAATTTGTTACTTCAAATCTCTCTGCTCCTTCAATAGCCAGCTTTTGCGGATGAAGGATGCCTCCACCTACAGCAACAATGACCGTTTTGGATAAATGGCGTTCACCATTGGAATCCAAGAGCACAAAGAGGCCTTCATCATTTCGTGTAATAGATTCTACTTTTCTACTTAATACAACTTCAGGATTGAAGGTTAGGCCTTGCTCAACAAGCTGTTCAATCAGTTTTGCTCCGGGAAGAGGCGTCTGTCCCCCGACATCCCAAATCATTTTCTCAGGATACACATGAATTTTTCCGCCTAATTGATGCTGATACTCAATCAGCTTTGTCTTCATTTCTCTAAGACCACTATAAAATGCAGAGTAAAGGCCTGCAGGACCGCCACCAATAATCGTTACATCAAATAAATCCAGTTTCACCCTTATTCACTCCCTGTAGGAAATAGATAAAATTGATTATCATTCTCATTTAAGTATATAACTATTTTACTAGTTTATGCAATATGGAGGCGGGGGATTGGCTGATATTTTGTAAATGTCACAATAACACGATGAAAAGTTATAATGACCATTATAAAAGTTTCAATCCACGGCAAAAGAGTTACAATAACCCTTCGAAAAGGTACAATCCAGCAAAATATCGCGGTAATAAGCAGATAAACTAAGTTAGTATAGTTGAAAAAAAACCTTTTATAAGCTACCGTTCAATGTATAGAGAGTTTCCGAAATGGAGAGAGAGCATATGATGTTAGTTTTAGGCGTTTTAGGAGTGCTAGTTTTGGTTGGCGGGCTGTTTGCAACACTTCAGGTAGCGGGAAAGGGAGATCACGATTATCAGAAGAAATCAGAGGGGAATGTAAGGCGACTTACGTACATTTATATCGCGTTATTTGTTGTTATTATCGTTGGGTTTATTGTTTATTTGAGATGGTTTGTGTAGGATATAATGTTAAAAGGCCCCCGGGAGTCTAACTTCGCGGGGGTCATTTGTATTTTTATTCAATAAAATATATGCGGGCTTTTTTGTTGCCTTGGTGGGGGATATTTAATGATAGGAGCTCTCTGTAAGCAATGTGTGAGGAATGAAGACATATGAACTCTCGGAACTCTCTGTTTGTTATCTTGTTCCCAAATCCAAGTAATGGATAGTCCTTAATTGTCTGTTGAAGAAGCTCTTTTTCTGAATGTCCACATTTTAAGCACAACCACTTCTGATAAGATTTCTGCATAGGTGCATGGGAGCAAATAGGGCAAATCACTCCTCTAATAAACGAAGAAGAAGAAAGTCCATAGTAATTCATCAAGTTAAAGTTCTCATCTTGGTGAATTTTTAATAGTGTTTTCACAAGCTTGTTGGCGTCCTTATTTGAAAAGTAAGTGTGGGTTTGGGTGTTATCAATTTCTTTTATTCTTGTTGGGAGATTCGTGTGGAAGACTACATTCTTTAAGATGATGGGAGATTTTTTTAATAAGGTAGCATTTTTATGTGTTATGACGATTTGAGTATAGATAGGTAATCGGGGCAATTTAAGGTCCTTGATGATAGAGGAGAGTTGAATTTTGTGGCGCGCTAGCTGTGCAAACGGGTCTCCAAGTCTTTCTTGTCCTGCTTCATTGTGACGAATTAGACTACCGGTATCTTCATCAAACTCAATTTTTCCTGAAACATATTTGGAATCTAATATGAGGCAATGAGTAGGGGAGATAAGGAGTGAGTCCATCTGGAAATGTCGTCCTTTTGTGTCTGGAATCCTTAGGCCATGCAACACTTTATAGTCTTCATGGGGCAGGAAGGATGAATAGTAGTCCATTGCTTGTTCGCCTTTGTATCCATAGTGTAAACGGTAGAATTCTTGTTCAAGTTGAGGGTGTTTTGGATGGGTTTTGGGGACCCTTCGCATTGCGGCTTCATGCGCGAGCAACCTGAGTGGTTTTTCTCTGTCTTTTGTTATCATGGTAGCCTCCTTTTCATAGATATTCCCTCTCTATTTCGCCTGTGGAGTCATGAATTCCTGCCTGAAGCATGAAAGAATACGTTTTATCCGTGGAGATTTGATTTTATCCGCGAACTTTTCGTTTTATCCACGGAGATTGGATTATATCCGCGAACTTTTCGTTTTATCCACTACTTTCACCCATATAACCGCCATTCGACAAACCTCAGCAAATTTTGCAACAATTGAGCCACGTGCCCGCCCCACCCAACCAACAAAAAACCCCCGTTCACGAACAGGGGCTATCAATCACTCAACTCTATAACTTAAACGAACTCTTCAACGACACAATCTCATTAAACACAAGCTTGTCAGCTGTGGTATGTTTCGGATCCACATTAAAGTAGCCGTGGCGGAAGAATTGGAATTTCTCCTGTGGTGCCACATCCTTCATGTTTTCCTCCACAAATCCGTTCAACACTTTCATGGAATTCGGGTTTACTTGGTCCAGGAAGGATTTTTCGATAACTTCCATCGACTCTTCTTCCGTGCCAGCTACATTTGCAACTTCAGCTTCCACTTCCGACTCAGGCTCCTCATCCAATAGCAACGGCTCGAACAAACGGAATTCAGCAGGGACCGCTTGGGAAGCTTCTACCCAGTGTAATGTCCCTTTTACTTTACGGCCAGTGAACCCAGTGCCGCTCTTCGTTTCCGGATCGTACGTACAGTGGATCTCCACTACATTTCCGTCTTCGTCTTTTACAAAGTCCTCACACTTAATGAAGTAAGCATGCTTCAGGCGAACCTCATTGCCAGGGAAGAGGCGGAAGTATTTCTTCGGCGGATCTTCCATGAAATCCTCTTGCTCGATATAAATCTCGCGGGAGAATGGAATTTGTCTTGTTCCCATTTCGGGATTTTCCGGGTTATTTTCCGCATCCAGCATTTCCACTTGTCCTTCTGGGTAGTTGGTGATGACCACTTTCAAAGGACGTACAACACCCATGGTACGAGGGGACTTCAATTTCAAATCTTCACGTACAAAGTGATCAAGCATTTGCGAGTCAACAAAACCGGATCCTTTAGAAACACCTGTTTCACGAACGAATGCGCGGATTGCTTCAGGTGTGTAACCTTTACGGCGCAGTCCGGAAATTGTCGGCATACGAGGGTCGTCCCATCCGTCCACAATTCCTTCTTCCACAAGCTTGCGCAGCTTACGCTTACTCATGACGGCATTGGTGATGTTCAAACGGCCAAACTCGATTTGCTGTGGCGTTCCTGCCATTTCCGTTTCCGCTACGACCCAGTTGTACAGTGGACGTTGGTCTTCAAACTCCACGGTACAGATAGAATGAGTCACATCTTCAATCGCATCCTCAATTGGGTGTGCGAAGGCATACATCGGGTAGATGCACCATTTGTCTCCTGTGTTATGGTGCGTTGCATGAGAGATACGGTAGATGACCGGGTCGCGCAAGTTGATGTTCGGTGACTTCATGTCAATTTTTGCACGAAGTACTTTTTCTCCGCTGCCAAATTCGCCTTTACGCATGCGCTCAAATAGATCAAGGTTTTCTTCCACAGAACGCTCGCGGTATGGGCTGTCTTTTCCTGGTTCTTTTAAAGTACCGCGGTAAGCACGGATCTCATCAGCAGACAGGTCGTCCACATACGCTTTGCCTTTTTTGATTAAAAGAACAGCGCGATTGTACATCTCTTCAAAGTAATCAGATGCAAAGAATAGTCCGTCCCAATCATAGCCAAGCCATTTTACGTCTTCTTTGATGGAGTTAACATACTCAACGTCTTCTTTTAAAGGGTTGGTGTCGTCAAAGCGCAGGTTCGTTTTTCCGTTGAACTCGTCAGCAAGGTCAAAGTTGATGACGATGGACTTTGCATGTCCGATATGTAGGTAACCGTTTGGCTCTGGAGGGAAGCGGGTGATGACATGGTTGCGCTTGCCAGATTCCAGGTCCTCTTTTATGATATTTCGAATAAAATTCGAGTTTGCTGGGTTATGTTCCAAGTTTTTCAACCTTCCTTATATAAGAATGCCGGGGGAGCGGGCTTTTTTAGCTATTTTCCCCACATTTATGATAGTCAATATTGTAACACAAGAAATGGCAAGCGCAAAAGCTTATAAGAAGGGGAAGGGGAAGATTAGGCAATGGTTTAACACCGCTGTTGATTTCCGCGCTAGGCTTCGCTTTCCGCGGGCGGTCCGGAAGCCTCCTCAGGCTTCGCCTTGCGGGGTCTTCCCTGTCCCTTCCTCCCGCAGGACAAGGAATGCTTCGACAGCGATACATCGCACGAAGAAAATGCGATAGCATTTTCGAGGAGTCTTCGCCTATCGCTCCAATCAACAGCTAGGTTATTTGATCACTCCAATTCCCCTTTTTCACAAAATAAAAAAGCAGCGGGACCCCTTCCTCCCACTGCCCATATCACCTTCCATCACCAAGGTCTGAACGGAGGTGATCCTGGTGGTGCATTTTGTATCATATCCATTAACGGAATGGTGTAAGCGAACAAGATTAATGCCACCGCAATTCCGATCCATAGCTTCCAGTTTTCAAGAATGCGTGGGGTTTCCCGTGCATCATCCGCCACTTCGCCGATTGGGAATTCCGTATGGGCTTTTGGTGCGAAGAAGGCAAGGTTGATGACGATGTAGATCATCAGCATGGATGCGACAAACAGGATGACCCCGCCGAGTGCCATCGTGACCTGGTTTGTGAAAACTCCATCAAACCAAGCGGCAGCTGTCGCATGATCCTGATAAGTGGTATAGGCAGTACGACGAGGTGCCCCCAACAACCCAAGCAAGTGCATCGCACCAGACATAAAGAACATTCCGACCGTCCAAAGGATCGTCTGTGTCATTGCAAGTTTGTTCATGCGTGCGGTGAAGGCCCTGCCGCGCAGTACTGGAATCAGCCAGTAGGCAATTCCGAAGAATGTCAGGATAACGGTGGATCCAACCGTAATGTGGAAGTGTCCCACCACCCAAAGAGTGTTATGGACGACAGCATTCATTTGGTTACTGGCGTTGATAATTCCACCGGTTCCAGCGGGGATGAAAAACAGCATTCCCATAAATGGTGCGAAAAAGCGTGCGTCACCCCAAGGTAATTTTCGTACCCATCCAAAGGCACCTCTTGCTCCTTTAGCCCGACCTGCTAATTCAAACGTTGCGAAAATAGAGAAGGCGGTCAGCAGCGAAGGAACGATTACCGCAAAGGTCAAGACAACCTGCAGGTATTTCCAAAACTCAGAGATCCCGGCTTCCATCAGTTGATGGTGGAAGCCAACTGGAATGGAGAACAGCAAGAACAACACAAAAGCCAAGCGAGCTAGTGAATCACTGAACAGCTTTCCGCCGATGATTTTAGGAATGCAGACATACCAAGCGATGTAAGCTGGCAGTAGCCAGAAGTACACCAACGGATGGCCAAAATACCAGAATAACGTGCGGCTTAATAAGATATTGATGTTATCAACAAGGCCTAGCGACCAAGGTAAGAATTGAAGCAGCACAGTTGCGGCAACCCCGATGGAAGCGACATACCATAATAGAATCGTTCCGACTGTCATAAAGCTGAACAGTGGTGTTATTTGCCCGCGGTTTCTCTTTTTCCAGCGGATATAATGTGCCAACAAACTTGCCCCGCCAATCCATGTTCCGACCACAAACAGAGTCAACCCTACATAATAGAGGGGAGAGGCTTGCAATGGCGCGTAAAAAGTATATAAGACCGATGCGTCATTCGTTAAGATCATTGCAAAGCTTAATAGAGTGCCGATCGTGAGTACCCAAAAGCCGACCCAGCCTAATCTTCTTTCAAAAGGTGTCATCGTCCCCAATGTTCTGCTCATCCCGGCATGAAGGAAACCGTAGATGAAATAGGTCGTCAACACAAGTGCAAGCAACACACCATGAGCCGTCAACAGCTGGTAATAGCTGATGCTGTAAGGCAGTTCAATTAGTCCCCCGCGCACAAGCCCCTGGACCACACCTGCCATTGTTCCCAAGAATAGCGCAGCAAAAGCGATATAAATATAGGCCATACTTAATTTTGAATCATGAATGTCTACTTCCGCTGCCTGTCTCATTCATCTGTCACCTCAATTTCCATTTGCATATTCTGATGTCCAATGCCGCAATATTCATTGCAAAGGACAAGGTAAGAGCCAGCTTCTTTGAATGTATGTTCCGATTGGTTGATGTGTCCAGGTGTGATCATCATGTTGACGTTTGTCTTCGGGATGGTGAAGCTGTGGACGACATCCTGGCTAGTCAGCTGGAACTTGACAGTAGAGCCTTTTGGGACGGTAATTTTATTAGGTTCATAGCCAAATGTCATAGCAATGATGGTAGCTTCATAGGTGTTCTCGTCGATTTTCTTCAATCCGGGCTCATCAAATGGAGCGGATGCTCTCACATTCTCCGCATCCACAGTGGCCATATGACTTGGTGGATGGTGCCCGTGAGCAAAGGCGGTAACCCCAATGACGGATAAAAAGACAACCAAGGTCCCAACGCCAAAAATTAACCAATATTTTTCATAACGGTGTAAATGCATCTATTTGTACCCCCTTTTTCTGACCTGCTAATTTCGTGAAATAAATAAGCTGAACACGCTGACCCACGAAATGACGATAAACGCCCCTAACAAAAATACGGCAATCAATGTTCCTTTTAATGAAGCTTCCTCTTCTTTCAAAGGAAGCTTCTTGCCGGTAGTTTTCTCAGGACGTTCATATTGTACATTTGCCATCCCTGACACCCCTTTCTATTCCACAACCAGTTTGGAAACCATCTCTGTGTGCCCTGTTCCGCACATGATGTCACAGATGATTTCGTATTCCCCAGGCTTAAGGTTCGCAACGACACTGCCATCCCCTTGAATCTTCACATCTGTTCCTTTAATGGTAATTCCGTGGTGACCTTCCACGTTTTCATGGTGGATAGCAACGGGTTTGCCGGCAGGAGCGGTATAAGTAGCTTTATCGAATTCCCAGTTCGAACTCTTAATCGTTACTTCTGCCTCCGCATCTTCCACCGAAACCTCATCAGAACCACAACCGGTCATAACCCCTAAAAGTAAGACAAGTGCAAAGCAGCACACCAAAAATTTTTTAAAAGAAAACATACTCGTCACTTCCTTTTCCAATTTTTATCTAAATGATCTATGCACTTTCATTGTAAAAGGTGGAAAGAAATAAAAGTGTGATAAAAGTCACACATCTGGAAGAAAAAGGTGAATATTTTGTTAACAAGTGAGCAAAGTGAAAAGCACGGTTTGATCATGCCTGATTTTGTTATAATAGTAGATAGAAATGTAAGGAAGCAGAGGGGGATGTAAGAGAGATGAATGCTGAAAAAACGATTATCGATAAACTGAATCTGCAAAAATATGAGAACCGTTTATTTTTGCAGTTGCCTGAGAATACTGGGGAGTTTGAAGGACTGGAATACGATACTTCTATTAAAAAGGACAAGTATGATTTGATTTTCTTATTCATGTTCTCCATGGAAGATTTCAACAGGTACGTTCCAATCATAAATGAGAAGCAGTTGCTTTCTGATAACGGCTATGTGTATGTCGCTTATCCGAAAAAGGGGAATTCGGTCTACCCGGAATACATTGAGCGGGACAGCTTTTATGCGGAGTTAAATCTGGATGAAGAAAAGTACCTGCCAAACAGCGCGCTTAAATTTTCAAGAATGGTCAGCCTGAATGAGGTTTTCACGGTAGTAGGGCTAAAATCCACGCCTAAGAAAGCGAAAAAGAAGACAAGTGCAAAGAGTCAATGTGTGGATGACTACATCGCTCACATTGATGACATTAAGAGCTTCTTGAAAAATAATGGGGCGGTATTGGCCAAATATAACGAACTGACATATGGCTACCAAAAGGATTGGGCGCGCTATGTCTATAGTGCTAAAAGGGCAGAAACGCAGGAAAAACGCCTGCAAGAGATGGTAGCAATCATTGACGAAGGTCATAAATCGATGGATCTTTATAGACGAAGCAAAAAATAATAATAAGGTAAGGCGCAGCTTATTTTCGACTAGGCTGCGCTTTTCTTTATCATGAAAACCTCCCCTATCAAATAAGTTGTAGTAAGAGGAGGGGGACAGAATGAGCTATGAACCGATTACCCCATGGGAAGAACATGAATTCTGGCTGGGCATATTAAAGGACCATGCCTATTTTATAAGAGATTATTTATCACCGGAAGAAAAGAAATGGGTCAAGCAGGCGGAGACGTTTATTGAGACTTTTGGAAAAGTGGAACAGGAGCTTAGAAAGGTTCCTAAAGATGCACCTGTTGATTCGGGACCGATGATCAGGCTAGCGGAAATGGCGAATGAAGTGGCATACAAGTACTACTTGTTCGAAGGCAATCTGTTGAATCTGAGGCTTTTTAATAAGGTCAATTTGAATTTGACACCGACTTATTTGAATGGGACGCTTTTGGAAAACAGGGAGTACTTGAGGATACTGGAAAGCTACGTCCAGGGAAAAGATTATCCTGCATTAACTCTCGTCGAATTGTTAAGCATGTGGCTGGATGATCAGTTGGGGCATGCCTCTTTATTATTGAGGATGTTGGATGGCGTGGAGTTTGCACTGGTGGAACGAGCCAATCATGTGAGAGGAAAGTTTTCGCAGTTTATTGTGAAAAATGACATGATGGAAGGCTATCTGCATTTTACAGAACCAGGCTTTCCTGCGCAGATGAGGTTCGCAAAGGAAGTGTCAGTCGAAGTGGTGAAGTTTAATAATCTGGTGGCCGAAGTACTGGAGCTTTACTTGGACGACGAACTCATTAATCAAAGTACACTGCGATTTCTCGAACACCACTTTCCGGAATCCTGCTATTTTATGAGAAAGTTATCCTATTACGCGCCTTCTATTAGCTATCCGGCATGTAAGTTGACGAAGCCTACGTTAAGAAACTTAAATTAATGATATTAGATAAACACACTACCTCTATGTCAGGTTGGTGTGTTTTTTTATAAGCATATTAAACAGTTTACTTTATTCTTAAGAGGGAATTTTAAAAAGAGAATACCATAAAGGAAGTGTTAGAGTTGCCCCCTACTATTTCAACATTCGTATTTGATGTGTATGGAACCTTATTTGATGTTCATTCTGTAAAAGAAAAAGCGGATGAATTATTTGACGGAAAAGGAACGGAAATCAGTGAAATATGGAGGAGAAAACAGTTGGAGTATTCGTTTCTTCGCCAACTGATGGGGAACTATGAAACATTTTTCGAGGTAACGAAAGATTCTTTGAAATATGCATTAAAGCAATTGGCCATTCCGTTTTCTAACAAAGAAGTGGAGTCTCTTATGGTGCAATATACTTCTTTGCGTGCCTATGATGAAGTACAGAATGTGCTAAGCACGCTTAAAGAGAATGGGAGGGTTCTTGCGGTCTTCTCAAACGGGTCGCGGAATATGTTAGAGCCTTTGGTCGAACAAGCAGGGATGAAAGAGTATTTCCATCACATCATAAGTGTAGATGACACGAAGCAGTATAAACCTACGCCTGCTTCCTATACGGGAGTGCTGAAAGTGATAGGTGTGAAAAGAGAAGAAGTTCTATTTATGTCTTCAAATGGATGGGATATCAGCGGCGCCAAAAACTTTGGTTTTCATACTGCTTGGATTAACAGAAATCATTTACCCCAAGAAGAATTGGGGCTAGCCCCAGATTACACATTTGATTCACTAGATGGCATTTTGGATTTATTATAAAAGGAGGAAATGAACATGGGATATCTTAAATTAAAGGACAAAGCTCCTGAATTTAAACTTACTCAAACTACAGGGGAAACTTTCTCGTTTGACGCTCACCAAAAGGAGCATGAGGCATGGCATTTGATCGTCTTTTTCCGCGGTTCATGGTGCCCTGTCTGTCAAAATGAATTGAAGGAACTAGAGGAAAGCAAGGGGTACTTTGAGGATAAAAAGGTACATGTCTTGGCCATAGCCACAGAGGAAGTGGAAAAACTAAAGGAAATGGTATCGGAATATGATTTGACTATGCCTGTCCTTTCAGACTCGAAACTTGAAGCGTTAGAAGCATATGGTGTCTATTATCATGGAGAAGATGCTCCATATGAAGACCATGGAGTTCACGGGGAACCAGCCTATTTCCTTATTGATGAAAAAGGAAAACTACTCTATCAACAAAGGCAGACAAGTCCATTTGGTAGACCGTCTGTATCTGAACTGCGAAAAATTGTGAAATACATTGGGAAGAATTTAAAGTAGCCTTGTAATCTAGACTTCACCAACCCGCTTCACCTACAATTCTTAAAACTTTCTAGTTAAGTTATTTAAGCCATTGTCTATGGAGATAAATTCCTATACTATTAAAAATAGACAATTGCTTGAAGTTATGAAGCAGTCCCCTCTCCTAGTGAGAGGGATTTTTTGTATGAAAAAGGGGAGTCAGGATGATATTCAAAAGGGAACGCCAACAAGGGAAAAGCTTCAGTTTTGAAGAGGGAAAAGGGAGTCTTGAGGTGAAAAGAGATAGTGAGATCCTCAAGCAAGTAAAAATGATAGACCTTCACAAAAGGGACTTGGAAATTATAAACGCCATTCAACCGTTTGTTACGGCACAAATCGAGGATATTGTAGCGAGATTTTACAAGAATCTAGAGAATGAACCGGCGTTATTGACAATTATTAATGATAATAGCTCCATCGAAAGGCTTAAAAAGACGCTTAAACAACATATTACCGAAATGTTTGATGGGAAGATCGATGAGTCCTATTTTGCAAAAAGGATAAAGATAGCTCAAATACATGTAAAGATTGGATTGCAAACGAAATGGTATATGTGTGCATTCCAAGATTTGCTTTTATCGCTGATAAACATCATTGATAAGAATATTTCAGACAAAGAAGACTGCCTTCTTGCAATCAGAGCCGTTTCAAAGCTGTTGAATTTGGAGCAGCAGTTAGTATTAGAGGCATATGATCAGGAAACAGAAAGATTAAAAGGAGCTGTGGAGGAACAGAAGCGACACGTTAGGGATAATGTAGCGAGCGCATCTGAAAATTTAGCTGCTATTTCAGAAGAGACGAACGCGGCGTTTCAACAATTGCTCTCACGTTCTAGTGAGATAGTGTCTCTTTCAAACAACGGAACAGAGCTTTCCATACTTGCACAGGAGCATGCGGAAAATGGAAAGGGCCAAATACATAAACAAACGTTGAATATGACAAATATTCATGGTTCAGTCAATGATATTTCAAGGGATGTGGATGTATTATTAACCATATCAAAACAGATGGAAGAAATCGTAGAAATTGTGACAGGAATAGCGGACCAGACCAACTTGTTGGCGCTTAATGCTGCCATTGAAGCGGCAAGGGCTGGAGAGTCAGGACGCGGCTTTGCTGTGGTAGCAGGTGAGGTTCGAAAACTTTCCGAACAGACAAAAAAATCAGTAACAAATGTTTCTTCTCTTATCCTGAATACGAATAAGCAAGCAGAGGAATTGATAAAGTCCTTAGAGAGAATAAGAGTCGAAGTCAAAAGTGGCGACGATAACATGAAGCAGACAGAAAAACACTTTGAAGAAATTTTAAATATGTTAGGGAAAACTTGTAATCAAAATAACAAAATCAACGAAGAAGTATTGTCTTTTGTGGGAGTGGTAGATGATTTGGGAAAGGCATTTGAAGAGGTTGCTCATTCTGCAGATAGCTTGACTATGATTACGCAAGAGATGAAATAATTTATAACAGATGCTGGTGGGATTACATTCTCACCGGTTTTTTTTTGCTCCGTTCACTAATTCCCCCTGAATTGTGGATAGAAAAGAGTGAGAACTTGATTACAAGACAAGTTTTAGGGAAATTATGAAAGAAAGTTTATTTTCTAAGAATAGGAGTTGAACGGTGAAATGGATATGGATACATCCAACTATAGCAGACGTAATTTGTGGTCGGGGATTCTCTTTGGATTAGGGATGGTTGCTTTTATAGATGAAACGATCTTTCACCAATTGCTTCACTGGCATCATTTTTATGATAAGTCCACAACAAGTGTGGGTTTAGTTTCCGACGGGTTATTTCATGCCTTCAGCTGGTTTGCGACGATTGGGGGCTTGTTTTTATTTGCTGATTTAAGGAGAAGGAAGTCGCTTGTTTGGAAAAGGTGGATAGGCGGTATTTATTTGGGGGCAGGAGTTTTTCAATTATATGATGGGATCATTCAACACAAGATCATGCGGATTCATCAAATTCGGTATGTTGATAATGTAATAATTTATGACGTAATTTGGAATATGATCGCTGCGGGGATGATAGTGGTGGGTGTGATTTTAACGATTAAAACGAATAATAGGCAACGTTCCAAAGAGGTTGCTTCATGAGCCTACTCACACACATCCATCATCAGGCAGAGATAGGTGGTTGGACCAGTCAGCTTCTGGTGGTTCCTTTTTTATTGGCATTACTTTTATATATAACAGGAGTGAAACTATCCAATGGAAAATATACAAAATGGCCGCTCAAGCGGACTTTGTTGTTTACTAGTGGAATTATCTTTGCTGTGATTGCTTTGGCAGGTCCCATTGCAGAAAGGGCACATGTGGATTTCTCCTACCATATGTACGCACATCTATTATTAGGGATGTTGGCGCCACTATTACTCGCCTTATCGGCACCTATGACCCTTTTAATGAGGGCGCTTAGCGTTAATGCTTCCAGAAAGTTAACACGAATCCTAAAGAGTAAACCTATCTCGGTCGTTACAGATCCAGCTGTTGCTACTGTCTTAAATATCGGAGGATTGTGGGTTCTATATACAACCGCATTGTATGAAGCGATGCATCAGCATGTAGGGCTGTATCTTTTCGTACATTTCCATGTGTTCTTGGCAGGGTATTTGTTTACGATATCGATGATTTATGTTGACCCGACAGCGCATAGAAGAAGCTACCTCTACCGGACCATCGTCTTCATCCTTGCACTTGCCGGACATGGTATTCTATCGAAATTCATCTATTCTATGCCTCCAAAAGGTGTGCCTGTAGAACAAGCGGAAAGTGGAGCAATGGTTATGTACTATGGCGGCGATGTGATTGACGGTATCATCTTAGTTATCCTGTGCTATCAATGGTATAAAACTACACGTCCTAGAGCACTTAGCGAGGTAGCGTTGAAAGGGTAAGGAGTAGTGATTGGAAAAAGAAGCCGTGGAGAACTTTCCCTCCTTGGCTTCTTTATTTTTTAGTGAGTCATATTCCCCTGATTCGGTACAGTTGTATAACTTTGCAGCATAGCATTCATATCCTGCATAGCGAGCTGTGGTACTTGATAGTAACCGTGTTTATTTTGATAAAGAAAAATCTCGTAACTCATTTCAATGAAGTTTGGCACACTGTCTGCAATGACGCGACGAAGGACCGGATTGGTCATTTCGAGCGCAGTCATGGCAAGCAGCGTCGCAAGCCCCTTTGTTTGTCCAAGCATATAAGCGGAAAGCCCTTTGTCAGCAAGCTCATTGACGGATTGGTTCGGCTTTTTTGGTTGTGAAGGTGTGATGCCGTATACTACGTCATGTGTTTGGGTCATTTTATACACTTGAGTAGAAACGGATGGCTTCTGACCAGTTCGGAAACTTTCCACGATGGTGTTGTACATCTGGGTTACAAAGGTTGTTTGGCGTTTCACGATATCTTTTAGCGCAGGATCCTGGATATGCTGTTCGTACATTTGGTATTGGTCGAGCATGCTGATAATGCCGGCAATCACTTCATGTGCATCGAATAGCTCGTGCCCGCCGTGGTTCGTATTTGGGGTAGCTTGTGTCCCTTGTGTGTTCATGTTCATTGTTGGCGGCATCTGATTTTGATTCATATTTTGTCCTTGTGAGGTAGGTTGATTTTGCATGTTTTTCATCTCTCCTTAAAGTGGCATTCTATCTTATAATGAGCAAATTTGTCCCATTCATGTATGAAAAGTGAGGCGGGAAAATATAATGTCAATGGTACAAGGAGTTTCTTGTTGGGTGGGGAATAGTAGTGGTGGAGGGATGAGGATGATCGAAACTCTAAAGAAGGTGCTGGTGCTTGTAGTAATCCTCGGGCAAGTGGTCGGTGTGGCCCTGCTTATAGTTAATATTTGGTTAGGAGTTATGTTTTACATATTTTATGTGCTTGCACTCCTAGCACTATTCATTGTGCTGATTGTAGAGCGTGCAAAAGAAAAAGAGGAGGATGACAAAAATGATTATAGTGACTACTGAGTCGGTACCAGGGAAAAAGATTGTGGATCTGAAGGGATTTGTGAAAGGTAGTACGGTGCAATCAAAACATATTGGGAAGGATCTATTGGCAGGACTGAAAACGATTGTCGGGGGTGAAATCAAGGAATACTCGGAAATGATGCAGGAGGCTCGTCAAAAAGCAATCGGCCGGATGGTGGAGGATGCAAAGAGCAAAGGGGCGAATGCTATTATTTGTGTACGTTTGGAAACCTCGAGCGTCATGACAAATGCATCCGAGATTATTGCTTATGGGACGGCGGTAACGGTGGACTAATAAGAAAAGAGAAAGCGCTTGGTTAGCAATGTAGCCCGCCAAGCGCTTTTTTCAGAGGTGTCTTTATTTTACAACCTTCACAATCTTTGCATCCTTACTTTCTACTCCAGTATTGGAAACGGAGGTTACGCCATACGTATAGCGTTTGCCTTCCTCAATGGTGCTGTCAATATAAGTGGTAACACCTTCTGTTGCATACACAACATCCACAATATTCGCAGGATTGTTATAATCTCCTTCTTTCATCCCATCGAAACGGTAGATAACATATTTCCTTGCGTCAGAATGCTTTTTATCATCGATTGTTAGGGTGATACTGCCTCCTGTTTTAACTGCTTTCACCGTGTTTGGCTTTTGTGGAAGCTTTTCGCCGTTCCACGGAGTTGCAGGAACGAGTGCAGGCTCTATATAGATTTCGTTTGTTAATATGTCTGCATAGCCAAGGTTATTTTTGATAATTTGTCTAAGGGAGAAATGCATCTGTCCTTGCGTATTCTCGTCTTTGCGGTTGTCTAGAATCTGTTCAGGAAGCTCGTATGGGTTATCCCAGTTCTGGTCAAAATTGTCTCCAACCTTGTAGTCCGCTGTTCCGATATACAGGTTCACCGGATGGTTATGGGCATATTCTTCGACTTCATTGCTCCACCAGTCAAGCAGGATGGAGTAATCGGCTGCTGCAAAACCGCGGGACCAGTAGATTTGCGGTGTGATGTAGTCGATACTGCCGTCTTTGATCCATTGTCTTGTATCCGCATATAGGTCATCATAGTTTGTTTGGCCGGCTTGTGTATTGCTTCCTGTCGGATCCATTGCGATATTTCTCCAAACACCAAATGGGGAGATTCCAAACTGTACCCAGCTCTTTGTTTCTTTGATCGTGTCATTGATGGCCGACACTAGGTTGTTTACGTTGTCGCGTCTCCAGTCTTCGATATTATCAAAACCGCGCGGATCTGCTTCAAATTGCGCTTGATCCGGGAATTCCTCTCCAGCCCTGCGATATGGATAGAAGTAATCATCCATATGAACCGCTTCAATGTCATAGTTCGTTACAAGCTCCTCGACAGTTGAAAGCAGGTAATCCTGCACTTCCTGAATACCAGGATTCAAGTAGTATTGAAAACCGTATCTAACCACCCATTCAGGATGTTCCTTTGCAACATTTTCCTCAGAAAGGCTTTCTAATGTTTCAAAAGGCATCGTCACACGATAAGGATTAACCCAAGCGTGCACTTCGATACCGCGCGCATGAGATTCATCAATCATAATTTGGAGCGGGTCATAACCTGGGTCTGTTCCTTGTGCACCTCCAGTCACATATTTGGACCAAGGATCGATTTCAGATGGATAAAAAGCATCTGCTGTAGGTTTTACCTGATAAATGATCGTATTAAAGTTTTTACCTTTTAGAAAATCAAGCGTTTCTTCTACCCATGCTGTATAGTCTGCTTCGTTCAATCCTGCTTGCATGTCAATGTTTTGAACCGTGGCAATCCAGGCTGCCCTCATCTCATGCTTTGGCTGCTGAGTCATTTCTGCACTCCCTTTCGTTGTAAAAAGAGGGAGAGTGAAGGAGAATAATAATGCGGTAATCATTATGTACTTACATGCTTGTCCAAATTTCATTTGTAGCCCCTCGCTTTCTTTTTGTTTAATAGTAAACGCTTACAAAACACTGAAATAAAATTTCAATAAATTACAGAAAAATTGAAACATTACTTCTGTTTCCATTATAAAAGGAATGAAAGTGAGGGGATATAAGACGAAAGAATTAAAATGCAGAATATTCAAACTTAAACAGTAAACATATAGGCCTATTTTTCAAAAAAACCTATTTACCTTTACGCAACGTCAAGGTGTACACTGAATTTGTCAGGAGGTGATCAATCGTGGAATACACCGTACAGAAATTAGCAAAATTGGCTGGAGTGACAGGCAGGACGCTGCGTTATTATGATGAGATTGGGATTCTCAAGCCGGCGAGAATAAGTGCATCGGGGTATCGCATCTACGGGCAGGCGGAAGTGGATATGCTGCAGCAAATCCTCTTTTACCGCGAGCTCGAACTGGATCTCGAAAGCATCCAAAAAATCATCAACGCTCCATCCTTTAATGAAGTGGAAGCACTTAAAGAACACCGTGACAAGCTTCTGACAAAGCAAAAGCGGCTTGAGGGCCTCATTGAAAGTGTAGACCGGACACTGGCTGCGAAAGAAGGGAGTATTACTATGAGTGATAAAGAGAAGTTTGAATCATTTAAGCAGAATATGATAGATAAAAACGAAGAAAAATATGGCGAAGAAATCAGAGGAAAATACGGCAACGAGACGATCGATAAATCCAACGCTAAAGTAAAAGGCATGTCCAAGGGTCAATACGAACAAGGAGAAAAGCTTGGGGAAGAGGTGCTGAACGTCTTGAACGAAGCATTCAAAACTGGTGACCCTTCAGGAGAGCTTGCACAAAAAGCCGCTGACCTGCATCGCCAATGGTTAGGTTATTACTGGGACTCTTATTCCAAGGAAGCGCATGCCGGACTTGCTCAGATGTATGTGGATGACGAGCGATTTACAGCTTTTTATGATAAAAAACAAACTGGTACAGCAGAATTCCTGCGGGATGCCATCTATATCTACACAGGAATGCAAAAACAGTAACGTATACCAAGTCCCTACTCCTTTTAAAGGGAGTAGGGACTTTTCTACTAATCTACAAATATTGACTTTACAACAAAACTATAATAGAATTTTTCTTGATAGTTTATGAGTTTAAACTATCGCTCTGATTTTTAGAGCTTATAATACTCCAAAGGGGAGTAGCTGACAGTTATGTCGTCAATCCGTGACAACAATTAAAGTCACCGGCTTAACTGGCAACATTAAACATGTTGTTTGCGAGACCTTTGCCACTTAGGTATAGGTTAAATAACTTTACAAATAAAACCTCTACCAGTTTTTGGTGGAGGGTTTTTAATATTCAGACTGGGGGAGAGTTCTAATCTAAAATTAGGTGGAATAGTTAAAGGTAAAGGTAGAAAAAATAAAAGTGGAAAATTTCGGAGGTGAATCCCTTTTTTTGAGGGAAACAATTGGATATTGACAGTATATTAATTATGAACTTACTTTTAGTGGCTTTGTTAATAGGTTTAACAGCGTTCTTCGTTGGATCGGAGTTTGCAGTGGTAAAGGTGCGTATGTCCCGAGTGGATCAATTGATTGCAGAAGGAAACAAGACAGCGGTCGTGGCCAAAAAGCTTATTGCGGATCTGGATTATTACTTATCCGCGTGTCAGCTTGGTATTACGGTAACAGCATTAGGTCTTGGTTGGTTAGGAAAACCGACTGTGGAAAGACTTCTGTATCCTTTATTTGAAAACTTTGGAGTACCTACGTCTGTTTCTACAGTTGTTTCGTTTGCGGTGGCATTCTCGCTAGTCACATTCTTACACGTAGTGGTAGGAGAGTTAGCACCAAAGACGCTTGCGATTCAGTTTGCAGAAAAAATGACATTGCTTATTGCGAGACCGTTATATTGGTTCGGTAAACTGATGTACCCGTTAATCTGGACTTTGAACGGTTCAGCGCGTGTGTTGCTTCGCATGTTCGGTGTACAACCTGCAAGTCATGAGCAGGCCCATTCAGAAGAAGAGCTTAAAATCATTATGACGCAAAGTTTTGAAAGTGGAGAAATTAATCAAACAGAACTATCCTACATGGAAAATATATTCACTTTTGACGAAAGAGTCGCAAGGGACATCATGATCCCGCGTGTGCAAATCGTCACTTTATCTAATAGCATGTCTAAAGAAGAAATTATCAGCGTATTGGATGAACACCAATACACCCGTTACCCTGTTACAGAGGATGGGGACAAAGATAATATTCTCGGATTTGTGAACGTAAAGGAAATGCTGACAAACTTCGCTGCTGGCAGAGCAGGGGAGATGAAAGACTTCCTACACGAGCTTCCACTAATTCATGAGGTGACCTCCCTGCAAGACGCATTGTTAAAAATGCAGGAAGAACAAGTTCATATTGCATTAGTAATTGATGAATACGGTGGTACTGCAGGTATCATTACGATGGAAGATATCCTCGAAGAAATCGTGGGAGAAATCCGTGATGAATTTGATGCCGATGAAGTAGAGGATATTCAAGAAATTGAAACAGATCTTTTTCATATAAATGGTCTTGTCTTGTTGACAGATATTGAACACCAATTCGGGATAATATTTGATGAAAAAGATGATATTGATACGATTGGTGGCTGGATGCAGGTAATGCTGCAGGACTTGGAAGACGATGAAGAGCAACATATTAAACATGGTGAGAACATTTGGACTGTACTTGAAATGGAAAATCACCAGGTAAAGCAAGTTGGCCTTCAGCTACATGCACTAACAAATCAGCATCAACAGTCATAAAAAATAAGAGGGTGTCGCTCTT
The DNA here is from genome assembly GCF_002157855.1 of Sutcliffiella horikoshii. Lineage (NCBI taxonomy): Bacteria > Bacillati > Bacillota > Bacilli > Caryophanales > Bacillaceae > Sutcliffiella > Sutcliffiella horikoshii. Next base: position 206,977 of record NZ_CP020880.1, read on the forward strand.
CCAAGAAGAAGAGCGATACCCTCTTTACGTTTAATTGGCTTTTTTCTTCACTTTCACTTGCTTGATGACATTGTCCTCCATCTTCAATATGTCAAAGTGAAGGTGATGGTATTCAAGAGATTCGCCCTCAGTTGGAATATGTCCAAGCTCTTTGAAAAGAAACCCTGCAACCGTGTCCTCTTCTTCGGGGACCTTTGTTTTAAACACTTCATTAAAACGTCGGATGGCAATTTTTCCATGACAGATAATTTGAGTGTCTGTCAATTCTTCAATAAGAATTTCCCCGGACTCATCCGTCTCATCCTCAATTTCCTGCCCAATCATCGCTTCAATAATATCCTCATGGCTGATAAGCCCTGTCGTCCCACCGTACTCATCAATAACAATCGCCATATGTTTTTTCTCTTTGAGCATCATCTTAAATACTTTTTCGATGGAAGTGGATTCAGCTACAAACAGTGGACTTGTGTCCATAAAGTCCTTAATTTCTAATTCCGGTCTTAAAGACCAATTCAACAAAAATTTAGCATGAAACACACCGATGATGTTATCCATATTATCTTTATAGACAGGATAACGGGTATAACTGCTATCCATTACAAAGCTTCTCGCGTCTTCAAAAGTAATATCACAAGGCAACCCGTGAATCTCAATTCGCGGTGTCTTCAACGCATCACGGACATCCTTGGTATAAAAATCAATGGCACCGAGAATATGCTGCGATTCTTCTTCGTAAAAGGTACCCTCCGTGCGGCCGATATCCACCATCGTTCTAAGCTCTTCCTTGGAAAGAGTCGCCTCTTGGACCATTCCTCTAGAAAGAAGGCGGATGATGAAATTAGTCAGGATAGAAAGCAAAAAGATCAGGGGCTTTAAGACAAAAAGTAGAATGGAAATGACAGGTGCAACAATGAAAGCCACTTTATTAGCAAAAGTAGCGGCAATGGACTTAGGCACCACCTCTGCGCAAATGATAAGTACAACAGTTAATACAGCCGTAGCGACTCCTACACTCCAATCGTAATCAATTGCGATAAGTGTCACAAGCGTTGGTAACATAATATTAGCGATGTTATTTCCAATAAGAATAGCTGTAATAAACTGATCAGGGCGTTCAATCAGTTTCATTAGTTTCTGGGCAGCAACATCCCCGTTTTCTGCTCTAATTTGGATTTTCATCCTGTTAACAGCTGTCAGGGCTGTTTCACTTCCAGATAAGAAAAAAGACATAAACAGGAAAAAAGCTAATGCAATAAACAAAGTATGTAGTCCTCCTAAAATAAGTTAGTTCTAATTTCCCCTTTTTCCACCTTCACATGCATTATCCATAATTTTATGGATTGACCTTTATGTTTTTCTCTAATATGCTTTATAGGTTATTCTATTATTAAACATATCATTAACTTAAATAATAATATAAACAACCTTAAAAGAAAAAGTATAAGTAGAGATAGGAGAGAAAACAGTGGAAAAAGACTATAAACCTCAGTTGGATACCACACTGATTTTTCTTATGGGGATTATGGTAGTTGCAAGCCTTTTTGCGTTAAAGAGTGTAGAACCTACCCTGCCGCCAGTATTGCAGAACATAAACTTTATGCAAAAACAGCTAATGTGGTTCGTTGTCGGAGCGATTGGTATCGGCATATCATTGCTGATACATTTTGACTACTTCCGAAACTTGGCTTGGATTACATACGGCATGGGAGTCGTTCTGTTACTCGGGCTGGAGTTTAACGTTCCATCTTCTCTTGTCAGCACGATAAAAGGGGCAACAAGTTGGTACACATTGCCTGGCCTTGGTAATATCCAACCTTCAGAATTAATGAAGATTTCCATCATATTAGTGTTAAGTAAAATTATTGCCGACCACCGCGCCCAATATGAAGTAGCGACATTGCGCGACAGTTATTTGCTTCTTGGAAAAATAATCGCCGCCTCCAGTATTCCATTATTTCTAGTAGCGAAACAGCCGGATATGGGGACAACCATGGTATACTGTGCGATTATCGCAGCCATGATCCTCGTTTCAGGTATCAAATGGAGCATTATCCTATCACTAGTCGGTGCAGCGTTAGGATTCATTGCATTGTTCTTATATATTTTCATTGCACACCCAACATTTTTCCATACGTATCTAATCCCGGAATATCAACTGGACCGTTTCTACGGCTGGTTGAATCCCTATGAATACCAGGATGTACAAGGCTTCCAACTGGTAAGATCCTTGCTTGCCATCGGTTCTGGGGAATACACAGGTTCAGGCTACGGTGAGATGAATGTCTACCTGCCTGAAGCACACACAGACTTTATCTTTGCGGCCATTGCCAGCCAGTTCGGTTTCATGGGGGCGACGGTTGTCATCTCGTTATTCTTTTTCTTAATCTATAAAATCACCTTCATCGCTATGGAATGCCATGATACGTACGGTACTTACCTTTGCGCAGGAGTTATCGGCATGCTGACTTTCCAAGTGTTCCAAAATATTGGGATGACAATTGGACTGCTTCCTATTACAGGTATCCCGCTGCCGTTTTTCAGCTACGGAGGGAGTTCGCTTCTGACCTATATGATCGCAGTTGGGATTGTTTTGAACGTGCAGATGAGGACTAGGAAGTATTTTTTTGAATGATAGGTTTTTGATCCCTTACCGCTTGGAGTGGTAGGGGATTTTTGAACTCCTTGAAAAAGTATGAATGATATGGGTTGTCTGATATATAATGGGAAGTAGAGAATAGAAACGGGGGTTTAGAGATGTATATCTTAGGTTTAATTTTATTTGCGATTAGCTTTGGTCTGATCGGATTCGGTGTGTTCACGACACTTGTGAGATCGGAAAAGAAAAAAGGGCGCATTTCGCTTGTTGTTGGTACAATATTGCTCATTACGACGTTTGTGATGTATACGTATTTCCCCTCAGCATCCGGTGAGGATCAAATTACGGTGGAGAGTGTGGCCGTGACAGAAGCGGAGAACGGTGCTTATCGTTGTTCAGTTACCGAAACAGATTATAATGGGCTGACTTATCATTATGAAGCGGAGAACAAAGAGGATGCAGAAGCATTCTGTGGCCAGTTTGAGGTTGGAAAAGAGTATACGATTTCTTTTGAATATGATTTAGATACTGAGGAGTATACCTTAGTCGAGTTGGTAGGCAAGGAATAATGATGAACACCTAAGGAGGCGCTAGTTGCTGCACTTGGGTGTTTTTTTAAAAAGTGGGTTTAATTTTTATGGTTTTGGGGTCTGGGTTGGCGTAAGGATCAAATGTCCGAAGATTTCCGGATTTTGACCGAAGATTTTCCAAAGTTGACCGAAGTTTTGGCGAAAGTGACCGAAGATTTCCCTTAGTTGTCCGAACGAAATTTTGAGGTGTCCAAAGGTAGCAAAAAGTTGTCCGAAGGGATACCCTCAATTGACCGAACCCCTTACGAATAAGGGGGGAAAGTGTCCGAAACAACGAACAAAATGACCGAACGCTTTTGGAACTGCATTAAAACGTATTACTTTGCCTGTTTTTAGCGCAAAACTATCTCAAAACACACAAATTTAAAATTCCCCATTGACCATGTGGTGCACCACACAGTTTAAACTAAACAAAGGAGGGCAAGAAATGTACAAAGTCAGTGAATTTTCCGAGATGACCGGGCTCAGCAAGGAGACTCTGCGCTATTATGCGGAAGTGAAGCTGATCGAGCCCGCTTATATCGATCCGAATAACAACTACCGATATTATGATGATGGCAGTTATTTTCTGGCCATACTTTTAGTGAAACTGAGGAGCTTTGGGTTCACCATTCAGGAGATGATTTCGGTGATGGAAGATGAATCGTTCGAACACCTTGAAGATTTACTCATTCAAAAGAAAGAAACGATCCGCCTCCAAATAGAAGAGTTGCAACAAAAAACAGAAGAAATAGATGCCTTCTTGGCGTCAGGGAAGGAGACAAAATAATGATTCAATGGCAAGAAGAACGTGTGATACCTGTTCCTATTGAAAAAGTGTGGGAACTCTTCCTCGACAAACATATCAAAAGAACCATGCCGAAAGTGGAAGAACATACCTTAATAGAAAAAACAGAAACAGAGGTAGGTGCAAAACACCAGCAAACATATCGAGAAGGCAAGCGGGTGGAAACGTATATCGTGGAGACGCTTGCTTATGAGGACAAGCCCGATAGGAAACATAAACAAATAGCTTTTGTACTCGGAAAGGCATTTGAAATCAATTTGTCTTTTACGCTGGAAAAGGTGGATGAGACGCATACACGCTTCATTTATGCAGGCCATAACAAAGGTGTCAACTTTGTGGGGCGGGCGATGTTGAAGCTTGGCAGTGAGAAGAGCAATAATAAAGTTGTGCAGGAGTATATGGACCGTGTCGAAGCAGAATCGATGAAATAGAATGGGAGCTGACGTGATAAAAAACGCGCAGCTCCCAGTTTTTATTTTGCAGAGGTGGATGTCCTCTTAAGCTCGAATAATAAATAAGCCCCGATTAATGCATACATGATAAGACTGCTGCTCAATAACTGGTTTTCTGCCGATAGGTCGGTAAGGGCTACCAAGTATTCCGGTACAATGTAGAAGATAGGAAGCACAATGGAAACAATCGTCTTACTCCAAATTGAAATCCCAATTAAAAACGAGATGGCCATACTTGCGACAATCAGGTTGCCGTAATAACCGAGCATAATGATCGGTGACTCGATATAATTTGGAAGGAACATTAATCCAAGGAACATGGCCATCGATAGAAAGCTCACCAAACCAAAGAAAAAGAACTCCTTTGACTTGGAAAAAGTATGACTGGCGATATGCCTGAAGGTCCCCATGTAGGCAAGGATTAAGATGATACAAACTAGAGGGTAACCAATCAGCTCCACCAGCGAATATTGAAATCCGCCAAAGACGATGTCTTTCAGAACGATGCCTGAGAATGCCCCAAGTATAATGATGGGAACATATTTAGCCCAGCCGCGTACATCAAAAGACATTTCGCCGGAGATCTGCTCCATGTATTCTTTCGGGGAGCTTCCGATGATATGCTCGACACTCTTATTCTCTTTTTCCGCTTCGTATAAATGCACTTCTAGCTCATCCGTTATCTCATCAATTTCATTTGTCTTTTTGCCGCATGAAAATAGGTAGATTCGTAAATTTTCTATGAATGTTTGGCTCTTTTTAGATAAAGGTAATTGGTTCATTTGGTTTGCTCCTTTCGGTTAATGGGTGTGGTATGCGCGCTGAATTAATTTCCCTGTGCCAAGAAGAATGAGCGCGATAATCAGGTAAATCCACCATTCTATCAAAATTCTTGGGCCGAAATCAGGAACAAGCCAGGAGAACAATAAAATCAGCGCGAAGGAACCTCCACCAAAAAGGCCAGCTTTTAGATAGGCGCGTTTAGCTGATTTCTTTTCACTGAAAAGGCTCGAACGAACTAAGGTGAAGATTACTTTCACTCCTAGAGCGGACACACCTAGAACAGCCAAAGCTAATACTATTAAATTCCCTATAGGAGAAGGTGCTTTTATCTCAGTAAAAAAAGGCATGATCAAGTGAACAATGGAAAGCACGAGAGCGAACCAACCTAAAGAATTACTGACCTGGGTGCTTATGAAAGGAATCACATCCCGCTTTTTATCTTTAGGAAGCCCTTCAATCAGTTCATCTGCATATGCTTTGGGGTCTGACCCTAGCAGCTCTGTTCCTGATCGCCCTTCATGTTGTGCTTCTAACATATGGTCGAGGAGGTCCATCAGTAATTCCTCGCTTTCATGTTCCGCCACTCTTAAATCCGTACGGATATATAAGAGTAAATCCTCATACAATTTCAAATTATCATCACTCAACAGCTTCCGTTTTTCATTGTTCTCTTCAATTAATTTCTTTGTGTCTCTCATCCGTTTTCCCCTCTTTGCAATAATTGACTTACTGGACCAGCGATCAGCATCCATTCGCTTGAAATTCGTTCAAGTTCTTCTTTTCCGGCAACGGTTAGAAAATAGTATTTTCGGTTTGGCCCGGATGCGGAAGGTCGCATCTCCCCTATGATGAATCCGTTTTTTTGAAGTCGGAGCAGAACCGGATAGATGGTGCCTTCACTGATGTCCGGTAATCCGACTTTTTGCAGCTGTTGGGAAAGTTCGTACCCATAGACTGCTTTCTCCTCGACAATTGCCATCACGCAGGCATCGAGGATTCCTTTCAATAACTGGCTTCTTGCTGCCATGTGTTCACCTACTTTGGTTGTGGTAAAAAGTATTTTCGGCTCCGGTATCTTGTATAACAAGTTACTTAGTCGAAGTGCTGCGGCTATCTTGTATTACATGATACTCTTATTATATGCACAGCTATCTTGTATTGCAAGGTATAATTGGAAAAATTTTAAAGGACTCTCTGCGGTGGATGTAGAATTTCTAAAACATAAGGAGAGGATTACAATGACTACACAAACTAGCACCATCCATACATATGAAGAGGCCGTTGCAGTGATTAAAGAAGTGGGCTTGCTTCCGCTTGCGCCGTTATTCGAGGATTACCCATCGCTTGGAGGCATGACGCCGAAAGAGGCATGGCATTCTGACACAGAGAAAGATCCGTGGATTTGGAGGACGCTTTTTGCTGCAGATGGAGTGGCGGTTTATGGAAAGTTCATTAAGAAAAAAGCGATGTTCATCTCAAAGGATTTACTTCCACTGATGCTTGTTGCACTTGCAAGTACAGAAACCGTGGAGAAGCGATACGAAAAAGGAGAAGTGTCCCGTGAAGCTTTGTCCCTTTTCAGCCTCATTTCGGAGAACCAAGGAATTGATACGAGAGTACTGCGAGCAAAAGCTGGAATGAAGGAAAAAGAAAAGAAGAAAGCCTTTGACCAGGCATTACTGGAGCTGCAAGGGAGTCTTGATATTGTGGTATCGGGGACAAAAGAAAAGCAGGACGAAAATGGCGAAAAGAATGGGTGGAGCAGTACGTCTTATGAAACGATGAAGCATTGGTGTGATAGAAATTATATAGAAGTGCCGGAATTGAAAAAGGAAGAGGCAACCGAAAAGCTGATGAATCATTTTGAAAGTTTTACATCAGAAGCGACGATGAAGAAGTTGAAGAGAGTTTTTTAGTCAAACGTTTGTTCAAAATGAGAAAAGTGCAATTCATGGAACAACAAGAATTCACATAAAATAAAGGCGGGAATGATTTATGGGTAGCAGGGTTAGTTCACTTTGGATAAAACTTTGTTTTGTGTGCGCGATTCTTTTAATCATGCCAATCTATTATTCTCTGACAGGCACGCTGTTGGCTGCCTATCTTTTGGCGGCGGGAATGTATTTGGGGCTTTATTTTTCCATGCCGATTTGGAAAGAGAAGTGGATTGCGTATTTTTTGGCAACTGGGGCCGTAGTGTTGATGCAACACTTTATTCTGACGCCGTTTGATGTGTTGCCTTGGCTGTTGGTCTATTTTTTATTGGTGGAAGGAATGCAATCTTCCGTTACCAAGCAGGCTGTCCTCACGACAGTGGCTGTTCTTTTGCCTGTTATGTTCACCCTTAGCGTTCTGGCAGTTTCTGATTTATTTTTCTATCATCTATTTCTTTTCATCATGTTGATCGGGGTGGGGGCGCTCATTCATCGATACTACCGTGATAATGAGAAGTTTGATAGAGAGTGGAAAAGTTTGTTGGTGGAGTATCGTGTGTTAAAAAGGCAGGTCCTTGAAAATGAGGAGGTTGCCAGAGTCGAGGAGAGGAACCGGATTGCTAGGGATATTCATGATTCTGTGGGGCACCAGCTGACAGCACTCATGATGCAGTTGGCAGTGGCGGAACAGGCTGCCGGGGAAGAGAAGGTTGCTTTCATTGTGAAGCAGTCCAAACAGTTGGCCAGAGAAAGCCTGGATGGGATGCGAAAAGCAGTGAAGGCCTTGCAGGGGGAAGAGGAGCAGGGGATCTCTTCTGTGATTCATTTGATTAGAAAGCTGGAAGCGGAAAGTCAGATGAGGGTGCAGTTGACGACTAAAACTGGCGTGCTATCGCAGCCACTTAGCAATGAGCAGAACATTGTTTTGTACCGATTTGTACAGGAAGGGCTGACCAATGCGATGAGGCATGGTAGCTCGAAGGAAATCTCCGTTACACTTGAAATTATCGGAGAACACAGTTTTCAGGTGAAAGTGGAAAATAAAGTGGAGGTTACAGGTCCTGTGGAAGAAGGATTTGGACTGCAAAATATGCGAAAGCGAATGGAAGGCTTGAACGGACGGATGGAGCGGGAAGTCACCGAGGGATATTTTACAGTGAAGGGAATTTTCCCTTTGAAGGGAGTTACATATTAAGTGATTAATATATTGCTAGCAGAGGACCAGGCATTGGTTCGGCAAGGAATAAAAATGATGATTGAGCAGCATCCTTCGTTTCGGGTTGTGGCCGAGGTCGCAAACGGGAAGGAAGCAGTCGATGCTTATGAAAAGCACCTGGTGGACTTGGTGCTGATGGATGTACGGATGCCTGTCATGACGGGAATTGAAGCGACGAAGGTCATCAGGCAGCGTGACCCGAAAGCGAAGGTGTTGATCTTGACGACTTTTGCAGATGATGAATATGCAATGGAGGCGTTGAGGCTTGGGGCATTAGGCTATCTATTGAAAGATGCGGATGCGGCGAACCTTTTGTCCTCGATCGAGAGTTGTTTGAATGGAGGGATTTCCATCGATGCCTCGGTAGCGGGAAAGGTGGTTCCGAGGTTGATTAATCGGCCGGGGCAAGCACCCTCTAGTATGGAGATGGTCGAGTTGACCAGCCGGGAGCGGACCATTTTACAGCTTGTGGGTGAGGGGAAAAATAATCAGGAGATTGCAGAAGCCTTGCATCTGTCTATTGGAACGGTGAAGAATCATGTGACGGTTATTTTACAAAAGCTTGGGTTGAGGGACCGGACACAGCTTGCGATTTTTGCGATTCGGAATGGGGTTGTGTAGGCGGGTTTTATAGTTTAATTCCAATATTATCCACCTGAAGACTTGAAGCCCTTTAAAAATGGAGCGTTTAGTCAAATAGAGGGGCTCTATACGCTTGAAGCAGAAGTAAGACTGGGAGTTCGGTCAAATAGAAGGGTTCTATACGCCCGAAGCGGAAGTGAGACTGGGAGTTCGGTCAAATAGAGGGGCTCTATACGCCCGAAGCGGAAGTGAGACTGGGAGTTCGGTCAAATAGAAGGGCTCTATACGCCCGAAGCGGAAGTAAAACAAGGTGTTCGGTCAAATAGAGGGGCTCTATACGCCTGAAGCAGATGTGAGACTGGGAGTTCGGTCAAATAGAAGGGTTCTATACGCCCGAAGCGGAAGTAAAACAAGGTGTTCGGTCAAATAGGCGGGGTCAATACGCCCGAAGCAGAAGTAACACTGCACGTTCCGTCTAATAGAGTGCTCGATGCAGCTCGAACAGAACAAAAAGCATCTAAAAGTTGGTGAGATTGCCGCAGGGTATGAAGCAACAGGGGACTTTAATGAAGCATGCTTGAAGCTCGAGAAATCCATTCGGGCTTTTTTACGTCCAAACTCTCCACCACAAAAGTGACTAAAGTCACCCCCACTCTCACAAACTAATGACCTTCTTCAGGTTAACTTCCCTCGAGCCGATAGTATAGTAGAAGTAACAAAGGGGGCAACGAACATGCTAGAAGCCATTCAACTAACCAAAACGTTCAAAAATACGCAAGCCGTTAAAGGCGTCAACTTATACTTAGAAAAAGGGGAGACGGTGGGGCTGCTCGGGCCAAATGGAGCCGGCAAGTCCACCACGATCTCCATGCTTTCTTCCCTTGTCCGCCCGACAAGCGGGGATGTGCTCCTCAAAGGGGAAAGTGTTAAAGATCAGCCGCAGCACCTCAGAGAAATCTTGGGTGTCGTGCCGCAGGAGATCGCGGTATTCCCGGAACTGACTGCCTATGAAAATATGAGCTTTTTCGGGAAGATTTACAAACTGCCAAAAAGCGAATTAAAACAGAGAATCGAAGAAGTCCTGACGTTGGTAGGCCTTGAGCAGCGTCAAAAAGAACCGGTCAAGCAATTTTCCGGAGGGATGAAGCGCCGACTCAATATCGCAGTGGCACTGCTACACAGGCCAGAAATCTTAATCATGGATGAACCGACTGTCGGAATCGACCCGCAATCTAGAAATTACATCTTAGAGACGGTGAAAAAGCTGAACGAAGAAAAAGGGATTACGGTTCTTTACACAAGTCATTACATGGAGGAAGTGGAGTTTCTTTGTCAGCGCCTCTATATTATGGACCGCGGCGAAGTAATTGCCTCCGGGACAAAGGATGAAGTGAAAAATATTCTTTCCTCCGAGCATACTATCGAGGTCGAAGTGGAAAAGGTCAACCCGGCATTTATCGAAAAGCTGGAGGGCGTTCCAGCCATTTCATCCGTAACCTCGCTTGATAAGAAAATTATCTTGCTTGCTCCAAAGAAAATTAACCTGCTAGAAGATGTCTTTGATGCGGCAAAGCAAACAGAAAGTCCGCTTAAAGGCATACAAATAAAAGCGCCGACACTTGAGGATGTCTTTTTGCATCTGACAGGTCGCAAGCTTCGGGATTAGGGGGAATCTAACGTGTTACGTGCGTTTATCAAAAAAGACCTCCTTCACTTGCTGCGGGATAAAAAAGAAGTCCTGATCTTGCTTGCGATGCCGTTTGTTTTAATAACGATTCTTGGGTTTGCATTAGGGGGGAACTCTGGCGACGAAGTAACTCTGAACGCTCAGGTGGCGGTCCTTGACCAAGGAGATCTCCAAACAGAGTTAGAGCAATTCGACGAATGGATGCAATCCGAAAATATTCCTGACCAAGGCAGAGCACCAATCCTTGAAGCGGCCGAACAGACCTCCTTGCCAGAGTTGCTCGTTGATACGGTAATGAAAGAGGAACTTCAAAATTTGCTGAATGTAAAAGAAGAAACAGATCTGGATGCGGCTCTTGCCAATGACGAATACGCTGGGGTTCTGCAATTTTCAGAGGGGCTTCGCTTGGAGACTTGGAAAGGGCAATTTTTCAACCAGGAAACGACAAAAGAATTGCAGCTCTACTTAAACGAAGATAAGGGGCTAGAAGCCAGTATCATCTCAGATGTGGTAGAAGATTTTACCAATCAGATACGTTTGCAAACGGTGTTGACACAAGAGGCTCAACAAACGAATCAGGCGTTCCCTAGTTTCGAGAATGTAGCGGAGGTCACAGGGGAAACAGTAACGGTGGACGGAAAAGTGCCAGTGGATTCCTTTGGTTATTTTGCGGTGGGGATGAGTACGATGTTTGCTTTATATGTCGTATCCTTTGTAGCTGGCTATGCTTATTATGAAAAAGCCACATTTGTGTATGACCGAATACTTTTAACCAATACGAACCCTTGGATGTACGCGTCAAGTAAGTGGTTTTCAGCAGTCCTCATTTGCTTCCTTCAATTGTGTGCGTTATACGGTTTGGCCGCTCTGATTTATCAGGTGATATGGCCGGATCTACTAGGATTCCTTGCCATCACGCTCTTCTTCAGTTTTGTGGTCGGTTCGATGGCAGTGCTAATTACCGCCTTGAATTACCGCTTTGAAACGCAACGGGTATCCACGATGTTTTCCGGATTCCTTGTCAGTGTGTTTGCTTTCTTGGGCGGAAGCTTTGTCCCTTGGAATGAAGTTTCCGACACGATGTTTACAATCGCATCTTTCACGCCAAACGGTGCCGCCCTGCAAGGCTACCTGAAAATATTAAGTGGCGGAGAGCTTGCAACAGTTACTGGTAACCTTTTCCGCCTAGCAGTGGTGAGTATCGGCCTTCTCCTGATCGCCATCCCTATTTTTCCTAAAAGGAGGTTGATTTAAATAAGGGCCATATTAATCAACCATTTACAGTATTTAAGAAGGCAGCCATTTGCGGTAATCGGTATGATCGTACTAACGTTTGTATTTGCCCTCGCACTCGGACAGGTAAATCAAGGGGAACCTGTAGAACTCCCTGTATTTTCAACCACCCTAACGGAGGCCGAACAAACAGAATTGATTCAAGCTCTAAATTCCAAAGCAGAGAATACCGTTTTTGTTTCGGAAAAAGAATCCTCGGTAAAAGAAAAACTCGAAAAAGGCACCATCGACATTGGGTTACAATTGGAGAGGGATAGCTACAAACTTTATCTTAGTGCCACCACTCCCAATATCACCCTGATAGAGTCGCATGTAGCGAACGTGGTGCAGTCAGAGGGCACGCTCACAGACGCAGCGGAAAGACTCAATGCTACACCAGACGATTTGAGAAAAAAGGTAGAAGAAAGCAGCGGATTGTTTGCTGTTTCGGAAAAATCTTTTAAAGAGAGTGAATTCGTCTATGATGCTTCTCTGCAGGCTTTGTTCGGATTCTCGCTTTTCTTTGTTATCTTTACGGTCACCTATACAGTCAGTACTATTTTGGAGCAAAAGAGAAATGGAATGTGGAACAGGATGATCTTGTCTCCGTTAACGAAAGTGCAGTTATATCTGGGGCATGTAAGCTTCAGCTTTTTACTTGGATACGCGCAACTGGCACTGGTTTTCTCCTTTTTCCACTTCATATTGGGAGTAGATTTAAAAGGTGGCTACCCAATGATTCTCCTTGTGATTATCCCATTTTTGTTTGCGATTGTGTCCCTTGGAATACTAATTAGCGCGATTGCCACCAACCCAAGGCAATTGGATGCAGTCATTCCGTTGATATCAGTGAGTATGGCCATGATCGGCGGCGCCTACTGGCCACTTGAAATCGTTCAGTCAGAGGCTTTGCTCACCTTGTCCAAACTGATCCCAATGACATATGGAATGGAAATGCTGAAGGGCGCAACGTTGTTGGATTGGTCCTTGTCGCAATTTTTGCTACCGGCTTCGGTACTATTTTGCATGGGTGTCCTCTTTATGGGAATTGGATTGAACCTGATGGAGCGGAAAGCAACAGTGTAAATTTTTTCTGAGGAAGTGTGTAAAGGTATCTTTACATATTTCCTTTTTTTGTTTATAGTGTATGTAAAGATATCTTTACCTTTTATGGAGGGGACGCCCGTGGCAGTAATCAATCACATTAAAGAAATTCGGCAAAAGCGTGGAATTACACAAATCAAGATGGCCGAAGATCTACAAATCACCAGGCAAACGGTTAATGCCATTGAGAAAAATAAACACAATCCAAGCTTAGAGTTGGCCCTCAAACTGATTGCCTACTTTGATGTGCCGATTGAGGAAATGTTTTATCTAGAAGAGACGAAAAAAGGGGAGTAGAGGATGAAAAATAATAAGAAGTGGTTCTGGTTGGCATTTGTAGTCATCTTAATTTGCATGCAGATTGGTGGAGCTTTGGGGATCTATATAATCGGCCGGGAAGAAGGGGTTTTTGATTATAGCCTTCTACTATCCATGTTTCAAGGTACATTGGGAGGGCTAATTTTGGTGCTCCTCATCATGTTCTTCCGCAAAAAAAGAAAGCCGAAATTACCCGAATTTGATGAGCGCAGTATGCTATTGATGAAACGCTATTTCTTGGGAGCCCTGTATGTGGTGTTCATAGGCAGCGCAGCTATTGTCGTGACACTTGCCCTTCTTGGCGTGGAAACGGTAGAAGTAGGAATGCTTGCTGTGTATCTAAGCATTTTGTTTATCGCCGTTGGAATGGGAGCGCTTGTGACGGCGCGGCTTTAATGGCATTTTTTGAAAATACTGACTTCTCCCTTGCTTCTTAACATTTAACATACTATGTCGATAAAATGTTTATCTGTTAAAAATAAAGGAGTCTTAAATATGTTTACATCATTACGAGGCAAACTGGTATTTTCGTTTTTGTTACTAATATTTTTGATCATTGCCAGTGTAGGCGCCGTTACATATAGCCAAGCCAAAAAGAAAATAGATCATGACGTCGTTGCAGATGCGGAAGCTGCGATGGTAGATCTTGAAGAAATGATTCATATTTACCTAGATAACTATTCTAAAATACTTAGCTCTTATGGGAGCACCTCATTAGTCGATGATTTTCTCGTAGATGGATCCGCAGCAAATGAGGAGACTATGTTGGAGGGATTCGACAAGGTATTAGGGAATTTCCCTGACATGCAGGTCCTATACTTGGCAACCGCCGGAAAAGAGTTCTATTCTTCTCCTGCCATGGATCTCCCATCAGATTTCGATCCTACTACTCGAGCTTGGTATGTGCAGGCTATGCAAAGCCCAGGTGAGGTCATTTATACAGATGTTTATGCAGATTCAAGTACCGGTGAACCGGTCATCACTTTAGCAAAAGCGGTAACAGGAGATGGAGTTGTACAGGGAGTGCTTGCAACAGATATTAATATTACCGCTTTGGAAGAGCTAGTTGCACAAAAAGAACTTGGATATGGTGGATATAGCATTCTTTTGGACAATTACGGAGTTGCATTGGTGCATCCTACGTTGACTGGGGAAAACCTGTTAGATCAGGACCTACCGTTCATCGATAACATCTACAAGGAAGAAACGGAAGGTGTCCAAAGGTATACATTTGACGGAGAGAACAGGGTGCTGGCTTTTAACACTGTCAATGAAACTGGCTGGAAAATAGGCGGAGTGTTTTTGGAAAAAGATATGCTCCAATTGGCAAATGGCATCTTGAGAACAATTGTAATTGTAGGGTTAATCGCTATTGTGGTGGCAAGTATTTCTACCATTCTATTAGCACGTTATATTACTAGGCCGATATTGAGGTTGAATTCTGAGGTTACCAAAGTTGCCGATGGAGATTTAACCGGGGATATTGAGGTTGGTTCCAAAGATGAAATTGGTGTGTTGGCAACGTCCTTTAAAACAATGCTAGTGAATATGCGCGAGATGATTGGAACGGTGGCCGATTCTTCTCAAAAAGTGAAGGCATCTGTGGAAGATATGAGTGCGGTCACAGAAGAGGTTTCCGCAACGAGCGAAGAGATGAACCGCGCTATCGAGGAACTGTCAAAAGGTGCGGTCCAACAGGCAACCGATTTAGAAGGAACAAGCTCTCGTACCCAAAACCTAGCGGATAATATTGAGGATGTGTTATCCAAGCAAGACAATCTTCAGGCGCTCTCTGGACAGATTATTTCTGCGAATGAAACCGGTCTGAAGAAGCTTGGGGTGCTGCAAGGCCACACAAATGAGTCAACAGAAATTGTAATGAGTCTTAATGCGTTAATGACCCAGTTTACGGACAAAATTAATAGTATAGAAGAAATTACGCATACCATTAACGAAATTTCCAATCAGACCAATCTGTTGGCATTGAATGCAAGCATTGAAGCAGCTCGTGCCGGCGAACATGGCCGTGGATTTGCGGTTGTGGCAACGGAAGTAAGAAAGCTTGCGGAACAAACAGCCGACTCGACCCAGCACATTAAAGAGACCATCTCAAGTATTCAAGAAGAGTCCATTGTAATTTTGGCGGAGATGGAGAGAACGAATAAGATCTCAAGCGAGCAAAGCCTTGCTGTAACGGACACTGGAGAGTCATTCGGAGAAATCGCGACCAACATCCGCTCTATCATTGGATTCATCGAAGACATTATGGGCAACATGAATGCCATGAATGAGTCCAAGGAAGAAGTGCTTGCTTCTGTTCAAAGCATATCGGCCATCGCGGAGCAGTCTGCTGCAGGTACGGAAGAAATTGCAGCTTCAACAGACGAGCAAGTGAAGGCAATCAGCAGTATAGCATATTCAGCTGAAGAGTTGCTTGCAATGAGTGAGAACTTGAGTGAGTTGATTAAGAAGTTTAAGTTGTAAGATTTTTTGTGGGAACCCCGGCCGGGTGAGAGAGTGGATGGCCGGGGTTTTTTGTATAGATTTCTAGGGTGTTCGCGAGGACCTACTTGTGCGTTGAGGTCGCTATTTCTTGATATATTGCTAGATTTCTTGATATATCTTGAATTTTCTTGATAAGTGGGTAGATTTTCTTGATATAATCCAATTTTTCTTGATATATCATCAAATTTCTTGATATCTATTAGGTTATGAAGGTATTAGCAATTTTCTAGACGCTTTTCATGACACTTTGGTCCTTAAATACCCCATTATTCCCCAAACCCCATCAAAATTTTCTTGCATTCTTGGAACGTTTCCCAAAAGTCGCTTGTCTAATAAGGGAAAGGAGGTCACAACATAGTGAAAATATTAAAATCGTGGTTCAAACCGTCCGCAAGTGGCCCGACATTCGAGTCCCTGATAAAAAACGAGCAGGAAAAGCTTTATAAAATAGCCTTTGCCTACGTGAAAAACGAACAGGATGCATTGGACGTGGTGCAAGAGGCCGTCATCAACGCATACAAGGCGTTCCCGAAACTGGAAAATCCACAATATTTTTCTACATGGATGACCAGAATCCTGATCAACACCGCTATCAATGAATTGAGAAGAAAGAAGAAAATTACCTTCCTTGATATAGAGAAACATCATGAACAGTCTGTCAAAGAAACCCACCTGTCCATACATAAATTAGACCTGGAAGAAGTGCTGGAAAGACTCAAACCTGAACAACGGAGCTTATTGATGATGAGATTTACTTACGGTTACTCAATCAAGGAGATGGCGCAAATCTTTGAAAAGCCGGAGGGGACGATTAAATCCCAGCTACACAGGACGTTGGCTCAGGTAAAAGCGGAACTCGAAGAAGGAGGAGAGAAGTATGGAGAGGCTTAGCCGAGAAATTGGAGCTGAATTTGAGGATATATATGTACCGACAAAAGAGCTGGATGCTAGGGTGCAAAATGCGTTGGAGATCGGGCAGAAACGGGAACGGAAAAAATCCAATAGGCTGCAATTGTTGAAGGTCAATTTTGCTGCGATATTAGTGGTCGGGATTATTGCCGTGCTTGCACAGTCATTTTGGAATGCAGACGAAAACCTTTCCGGATCAGTTGCAAAAGATAGCATTCTCTCCAACCACGGTGACCCTGGAATCAACCTCGTTGCCAAAGAGGGAAAAACGACCGCATTGAATTTGGAAGAAAAGTCGAATGGAATGACAATCAAGATAAAAGAGGTATATTTTGATGAAAGCCGTGTTGCTGTGGGGTATGAGGTGGAAGCGGAGGAAGCTAAGAAAGGGCAGGTATACTCTACTATGTCATTTAACGGTAAAGATCTTGGTGGAGGCACAGGAAACTGGGATATAGCCGCCGATCAAACACATAGAGGCATACTTGATTTTGATGCAGAAGACCTTGCTGATGCTGGCACAATCGAATTGAATGTTGAATTTAGTGAATTCAATGAAAAACAAGCAGAATGGCACTTCCAAGTTAAAGTGGAAAAAGAACCAGGATTACTGGTAAGAGGTCTTGGACTTGAAAAGCAAGACGAAGGTAGCAGGTTCAGAGTTTCTCTCCTAGAAGAAACGGCCTCCAGGCTCGAACTGACTACAAGTTTTTATTTACCTGATGACATTAGAAAAACCATAACAGACGATATGTTGCTAGAAATGATTGTGGTGGGGGAACAACCTGATGGATCCTTTATATCAAATAGCTATTACAGACAGAGCGGTAATTGGGGCTTTGCTGAACGGATGAAAGAAGGTAAGAGTTATACATCACACTCTGAGTTTGCGCCATTACGCAAAATGGATTCGTTTAAAGTTATACCGTATGTAATTGATTATAATAAGGCAATTACCGAGCCTTTGAAGCAAGGGGCAGTTTTATCTTCCCAAAATGGAACAATACAGCTGGTTAGTATGACGAATAAAGAAAATAGATTGTTAGTCAAATTGGATAAGGGGAGGGTCCCAACTGAGCTAATCGGTCAAAACGTCCAAATTGAAGATAAGAATTTTAACAGGTATAAGAATGTGTTCTATAGAGATAAAGGGAATTACGTTGAACTGTACTTTGAGATAAAAGGTAAGAAGGAAGACTTAAATATTGTCTATCAGCCAGTGGAATATTTCTTTGAAGATCTGGCCATCGAGATAGAATAGGAAGTAAAGCGGCTGCCGATCCAGCCGCTTTTTTGCTTCAATGGATATATCCGTTTTACAATGGATAAAACGATTTTACAATGGATATATCGAATTTACGGTTGATATATTTATTTTACAATGGATAAATGGTCCGTTTGAATGGATATCCCCGCAAATTCACCTTCATGACAAAATCCGCAATCAACAAACAATACAGACTACGTCCATTTGAGTAAATGTACTCAATAAAAATCCACTAAAATACAATGGTTATTACTATTCTCCCTACTTTTTGCCCCACCCTAATAATTAGTGACTACTTTACGAAATATCTCTGTGATTTCGACAAAATACTTCAAACGGAAGAATATATTGGTAGAAAACGAGGGGGATTATGGTG
This sequence comes from Sutcliffiella horikoshii, assembly GCF_002157855.1. Classification (NCBI taxonomy): domain Bacteria; kingdom Bacillati; phylum Bacillota; class Bacilli; order Caryophanales; family Bacillaceae; genus Sutcliffiella; species Sutcliffiella horikoshii. Next base: position 225,355 of record NZ_CP020880.1, read on the forward strand.
GAAAGTCAGAATATTAGGTCTCGTAAAGAGAGAATTGAGACGCAAAAGAGAATCAACAAGGGGAAGAGAGATAGAAAAATTGTTAGTTATGTCCTAGCTGGAACTCTTGCGGTTAGTGCGTTTATCACAGTTAACGCCAGAGGTGAAGTGCTTGCGAATGAAGCAGTACACCAAGTAAAACCTGGAGATACGTTATTTTCACTAGCTCAAAAGTATGGGGTGTCCGTCAAGGAATTAAAAGAGTTGAATGGTCTAAAGTCTGACATCATAATAGTGGGTCAAATTTTGCAACTGAGTGAAACTGGTTCTAAAGAAGTGGAAGAAAACAAGAAATCAATCCATGAAGTGTCATCTGGAGATACATTATTTTCAATAGCTAAGAAATATGGTCTTTCTGTTCTGGAACTTAAACAAGTAAATAACCTTAAAACGGACCTAATCAAAGTTGGCCAGGTCCTGAAGGTTGGAGGTACAACCACTTTATATAAAGTAATTACTGGAGATACCCTCTTCTCTATTAGTGAAAAATTCAATGTAACGGTTGGTTCGATCCAAAAGGAGAATAACCTCACAACGGATACAATTCGCATAGGGCAGCAGTTAATCATTCCTACATCTAATCATCAGTCGGTGGAAAAGTCTCAGGAAAAAGTGACAAAGGCATTTTACACGGTAGCACCAGGGGAAACGCTGTGGGGTATCGCCAAAAAGTTCAATATGTCCGTACATAAAATTAAGAAAGATAACCACATGTCCTCGGAATTTGTGCTGATAGGTCAGGAATTGAAAATCCAAACGGACGGCATGATAAAAGCCAATGCGGTCATAACTGGAGTAGTAGATCGCAATTCAGTGGAGTTTCTGATAGAAGGAGAGAAGGAGCCGGTTGTTCTGAGGGTTGCTTACGGGACGGCACCTAATTATGACATTATTTCAGGAGCGGAGCTGTCTATCATTTATAAAAAGGGGATCAGTCCTGTTTTAGTAGATCTTGTGTTTGCTAATGAGGAGTTTGGTTATTAGAATTTGTAGGGGGAGGATCACTTATGGTGGTCCTTTTCTTTTGGCAAAGGAAAGAAACGAATTCTTTGGTCAAACGTTTGTTTAAAAAATAATTAACTGGCTACCAATAGAATTAAACCATCCATCAAACGTTTGTTTAAAGTCCCCAATCCGTTGCCCTGCATGCTCCAACGGCTATTAATCGAACGTTTGTATAAACATAAAACTCTCGGCAATCCATCCCACCACCGCAATTAATCAAACGTTTGTTCAATAAAAAAACCCCACGCAACCACGCGGGGTTCCCATCTACTACAACACATTAAAATACCTAGCCTCAGGATGCGCAAACACAATTGCCGAGACCGATGCTTCCGGCTCCATCATGCAACCGTCCGTCAGTTCCACGCCAATATCCTCCGGCTGAATCAACTTAAACAACTTCTGCTGATCCTCCAAGTTCGGACATGCAGGATACCCAAAGGAGAAGCGCTGGCCTTGATACTTAGCCGAGAATCTTTCCTTCATCGTAAAGCTGACCGGATCTGGGAAGCCCCAGCGGTCGCGCATTTGCTGGTGGACGAGTTCGGCAAGTCCTTCCGCGGTCTCAAGCGCTAAAGCTTGCAGGGCATGGCTTTCCAAGAAGCGGCCTTCCTTTTTATAAGCGGCACCCAGCTCGCGAATTCCTCGGCCGGCTGTTACAGCAAACAGTCCTACATAATCCATGACGCCACTGTCACGGGGCTTCACATAATCTGCCAAGCAAAGATGGGGTGCTTTTGCCTGTCTTGGAAAATCGAATTGCTCAATCACTTTAGAAGTGTCCTCCGGGTCATAGATAAACAGGGTATCGCCTTCTGACTGAGCCGGGAAGTATTGGTACACGGCAGCGGGAGTGATGAGTTTATCCCGCTTAACTTCTGATAGTAGCTGATCCACCACACCTTTCACTTGCAAGGTGCGCTCATCCCTCTCAGCAATCAACCTCTCAATTTTTCCTTTTACCCCAAGATGGTGGCCAATCAACATTTGCATATTGATGTACGGTTCCACATGGGAAACGGAAATGTTCCGCAGCAGGTGACGCTTCGTATCGCTTGGCGTAAAAACACGGACATTCCGAGAGACATTGGAACGAACCTTAACGGCCGTTGCCACAGCACTGCTATCCTCAACGGCTCCACCTAAGCTCTCTGCAGCAGCCGCTGCCTCACGCAATCTCTTCTGTTTTTCCGCCTGCTCATTAACCAACACTTCCAACTCTTCAGGGGAACGCAGCTGGTTGGCAAGGGACAAACCGTTCATCGCATCTTTTGCGTACAGGACAAGCCCTTCGTATTCTTTGGAGATCTTGTTGTCTGTGAATTTTCGAGATAGCGCAGCTCCTCCTACTAAAATAGGAACGGAGATGTCGGATTGCTTCATATCCTGCGCCGTCAACACCATTTGTTGTGCAGATTTTACGAGCAGTCCGGATAGGCCAACAATATCCGGCTTTTCTTTTTTAATAGCTTGAATCAAGTCGATGGAAGTCACTTTGATTCCGAGGTCGACCACATCATAACCATTGTTGCTCAAGATGATGTCGACCAGGTTTTTCCCAATGTCATGAACATCCCCTTTAACGGTTGCAAGCAAGATCTTCCCCTTAGAAGAAGAGGTATCGCTTGCTTCCATATGCGGCTCCAAAAATGCGACGGAGGCTTTCATAACCTCTGCGCTTTGTAGCACTTCCGCAACGATCAGCTGGTTATCATTGAACAAGCGGCCGACTTCTTTCATCCCGTTCATTAATGGACCATTGATGATTTCCAATGGTGTAGGGTAAGCTGCCAACGCAAGCTCAAGGTCAGGAAGGAGCCCTTCTTTTGTCCCTTCCACCACATAGTAGGCAAGTCGCTCATCTAGAGGTAAATCCGGAATATTGGACTTTGCTTCTTTCTTTTTGCCTCGGTAAAAGTCCGTAAACACAGCCAACGACTCATCGGTCGTTTCAAACAGCAATTTTTCCGCCATCTCGATCTCTTCGGCCGGGATGGAGGCGAAACGCTCCAGCTTTTCCGTGTTCACGATTGCATAGTCCAGGCCTGCCTGTGTGCAGTGGTAGAGGTAAACGGCATTGAGTACTTCACGTCCGACAGGTGGGAGGCCGAAAGAAACGTTGCTGACGCCAAGTATCGTCAGACAGGCAGGGAAGTGTTCTTTTATCAATCGTATTCCTTCCACCGTCGCATTCGCCGAACCGATATACTGCTCATCACCGGTACCGACAGGGAAAACAAGCGGGTCGAAGATGATGTCAGTAGGGGAGACCTTGTACTTGTTTACCAAAAGATCATAGGACCTCTGTGCAATCTCAAGCTTTCGTTCAGCACTGACGCCCATACCTTCTTCGTCAATGGTGCCGACGACAAGCGCCGCCCCGTATTTATGAACCAACGGAATGATCGCTTCAAAGCGTTCCTCGCCATCCTCAAGGTTGATGGAGTTGATGATTGCTTTTCCTTGCGAGTATTTCAACGCTGCTTCGATGACCTGTTCGTCGGTGGAGTCGATGACAAGCGGTACCTTCACTTTTTTCACGACCTCTTGCACGAATGCTATCATGTCCTCTAGCTCATCGCGGTCCGGGTCGGCAAGGCAGATGTCGATGACGTGGGCGCCGCCTTTTACTTGGGCACGCGCCACTTCTGCCGCCTCTTCAAATTTTTTCTCCGCAATCAGCCTCTTAAACTTGCGGGAGCCAATGACATTGGTGCGCTCCCCGACCATGATTGGGCGAAGGGAAGGGTCGTCATAAATGAATGACTCAATCCCGGAAACGCTGTGGTGGTCGGAAACAGTTGCTGCTCGTGGCTTGTAATCTTTCATCACATCCGCAATAGCGCGAATATGATCTGGTGTCGTGCCACAACAGCCTCCGACGATGTTCAGCCAGCCTTGTTCCGCAAATCCGCCAAGTTTGGTAGCAAGGGACTGTGGTGTTTCATGGTAATGACCTTCTTCATCTGGCAAGCCGGCGTTCGGATAGCAGCTGACCGCACTTTTGGACAAATTGGAAAGTGTCCGGATATGATCCTGCATGAATTCCGGTCCGGTCGCACAGTTCAACCCGACTGCAAGAGGTTTCATGTGCTCCACAGATACGTAAAACGCATCGATTGCCTGACCGGCAAGGGTGGTTCCCATCGGTTCGATGGTTCCGGAGATGATGACAGGGACGGTGACACCAGTCTTTTCAAAAGCACGCTGGATTCCAAGAAACGCGCATTTCACGTTCAATAAGTCTTGGCTCGTTTCTACTAAAAGACAGTCAGAACCGCCGTCTAGTAATCCCCGTGCTTGCTCCTCATAGGAATCTGTCAGTGCATCAAAAGTGGTTCCACCCGTAACACTCAGTGTTTTTGTAGTCGGCCCGATGGAGCCAGCGACAAAGCGCGGCCACTCCGGGGTGGAAACTTGAGCGGTCGCACGCTTGGCAATTTCCGCGCCAAGCTTATTAATCTCGTAAGCCTTAAAACCAAGCTCATACTCATCAAGAACAAGGTCTGTTCCGCCAAACGTATTCGTCTCCACGATATCAGCACCGGCGTTTAAATATTCTACATGAATCCGTTCAATGACGTCCGGTGCGGTGATATTCAGGTTTTCGTTACAGCCGTCATATTCTTCGCCGCCAAAGTCTTCTGGCGTAAGGTTTGCTTGCTGCAGCATCGTTCCCATTGCGCCGTCCATAATCAGTATTTTCTTTTGCAGCTGTTGTTCTAGTAGTGTGATAGCTTTAGACATTTTGAACCCTCCTGGATGAATGGAACGGACCGTATTTTTTGGCATAGTTGGCAAGCTCGACTGTCAGTTCATAGCGCATGAACGGTGTGATCAAGTAGATGCCATTGAATAGTTCAAGTGCGGCATCAAGCAGCCCCTTCGCAATGTTCAACCCCTCAAGACTTGCCTGTTGTGGATCATCTTGATGGCGGTTCATCACCTCAAGCACCTGTGGAGTCAGCTTGATTCCCGGCACCTCATGGTGAAGGAAGTTGGCGTTACGGCTGCTTGTAAGCGGCATGATCCCAATATAAATTGGGGCTTCAATATGTTTCGTAGCCTGATAGACTTCCAGTAATTTTTCTTCTGAAAAGACAGGCTGACTGATGAAATAATCCGCACCTGCGTCAATTTTTTTCTCGAGTCGTTCGACCGCCTTATCGATGATGCGAACATTCGGATTGAAGGCAGCTCCGACAGAGAAACTGGTGCGCTCGCCAAGTTCTTTTCCGGAAAGGGAGACACCTTGGTTAAACTGTTTGATCATATTAATGAGACCAAACGACGTGACATCATAGACAGAGGAGGCACCCGGAAAATCACCGACCTTTGTTGGGTCGCCGGTTACTGCCAATACGTCGTGAATGCCAAGTTGATGGAGTCCCATCAAGTGTGATTGCAAGCCAATCAGATTGCGGTCCCGGCAGGTAATATGGATCAGCGGTCGCAAGCCAATATCTGATTTCACGATGGATCCAAGAGCAGTGTTGCACACTCTCGGTGAAGCAAGGGAATTGTCCGCTAACGTGAGCGCATCAATGCCTGCGTCCTTCAAGGCTTTTGCTCCAGCCATAAATTTATCTGTGTTCAATTTGCGTGGAGGATCGAGTTCCACGATGATGGATTGTTGTTTTTTTGCCTTTTCAAAGAGGGGTGTGGGAACGTCCTTCTTTTTGGAAGAAGGAAGGATAATCGTTCGTTCCTTTCGCTTCACCTGCTTTTCTTTTAGAGGAGCCACGCCTTCAAGCGCATCGGAAAAGGCCTTGATATGAGCCGGCGTGGTACCGCAACAGCCTCCTATTAATCTTACGCCTTGATCCCGAAACGCTAATGCCGTTTCTTTAAAATAATCCGCATCGCTGTCATACTCAAGCTTTCCATCTACATAAGAGGGAAGACTTGCGTTCGGATAAGCCGAAAGATAAGCAGTCTTTGGAATCGATACCTCTTCCAGGGTGGAAATCATATGATAGGGACCTAAACGGCAGTTGAGCCCCACAATATCAGCACCAAGAGATTCTAAGCGGTTTAAGGCGTCTGTGATGTGCACGCGGTTCTGCAAATAACCAACCTCTTGAAGTGACACTTGCGCAATGATCGGCAAATCCGTTTCTTTTCTAGCAATCTGCAGGACTGTCTCTAATTCCTCCAGGTCATAAAACGTTTCTAGTAAAATACCGTCGACCCCTTCAAGCAGCAGACAGTAGAGCTGCTCGCGGAAGGTACGTTTGATTTCTTCAAGGGGGATGGCTTCTGGTTTGATGGCGCGAATCCCGCCGATTGTACCGACCACATGCGCATCAGGGTGATCCGCCACGGCCCTTTTCGCCAGCCTGACCGCCGCACTGTTTATTTCCTTCACTTGATCCTGCAATCCATAGCGCTCGAGCTTGTGGTAGTTGGCTGCATACGTGTTGGTCTGGATTAGATTGGCGCCGGCGTTCAGATAAGCCTTATGAATATTATAGATTTGGTTTGGTTGCGATAAATTTAATTCCTCAAAGCAGCAATCAGAACCGTAAGAATAGAGGAGGGTCCCCATTGCACCGTCTGCAATTAAAATTTTGTCTTGTTGTAAACTATCTAAGATTCCCATGATATACCCTCCGTTGTTCTTGGTTACCGCTTGCTGCTGTAATGGTATGTTGAAATGCCTGTTCAAAATCTTCTATTAGATCCTCCGCACTTTCAAGTCCTACCGACAGGCGGAGTAGGGAGTTTGTGATGCCACGTTTTAATCGTTCTGATTCCGGCATCGCTGCATGAGACATTTTCGCCGGGAAGGAAAGGATGGATTCAACCGCCCCTAAACTCACAGCAAAAACCGGGATCTCGACCTTGCCGACAAACTTCCGGAGATCCTCTTCGCTGTGCAGTTCGAAAGAAAGAACAGCACCAGGTCCCTGTGCCTGCCTGTGTTGAAGGGTGAAGCCAGGGTGTGTCGTCAATCCTGGAAAATAAACCTTTTTAACGGCAGGATGTTTTTCTAGGTAACTGGCAATTTTATAAGCGGACTTTTGGGACTGCTCCAGCCTTACATGTAACGTTTTGAGCCCTCTTAAGACGAGCCATGCATCTTGGACACCAAGCACCGCGCCGAAGGAATTTTGCAAAAAGGCTAAACGGTCGGCAAGCTCAGGATCCTTTGCCACCGCAAGCCCTGCCACGACATCACTGTGTCCCGACAGGAACTTCGTTGCGCTGTGCAGGACAAGGTCGGCACCAAGCTCCAGCGGCTTTTGCAAGGAGGGCGTCAAGAAGGTGTTGTCGACGAAAGTCCAAGCTCCGATTGTTTTGGCGAGAGTAGACACAGCCGTGATGTCCGTTACTTTTAACAATGGATTGGATGGTGTTTCTACGTAAAGCAGTTTGGTGTTGGCCTGGATGGCCGCCTTTACTTTTCCCAAATCTGTCATATCCACAAACGTATGCGCCACGCCGTAACGGGTAAGAACTTCAGACACCATTCGGTAAGTTCCACCGTACACGTCTTCTGAAATCAATACGTGATCGCCTTGTGATAGAAGGAGGAAAGCAGTCGAGATCGCAGCCATACCAGATGAAAAAGCAAAGCCTCGCGTTCCTTCTTCTAAGTGGGCAATGGTTTCTTCGAGTGCTTCCCGGGTCGGATTGGCAGAGCGTCCATAGTCATATTTGCCAAAGGAATCGATATCAGGCTGATGAAAAGTGGAGGCATGTTGGATGGGCACGCTCACCGCTCCATTACTTTTATCAAACTTATGGCGGTTGTGTAACAGCTTCGTTTGAAAAGAATGGCTCATGATAGGACCTCCTTTTGGATGGAAGCAGCTTTCAGCGCCGCCTCTAAATCTTGTATCAAGTCTTCAGCGTCTTCAATGCCGACCGAAAAACGTAACAATCTGTTGCATACACCGGTCTCTATGCGAATTTTTTCCGGAATGTCCGCATGCGTTTGCGTGGCAGGGTATGTGATGAAGCTTTCCACGCCGCCAAGGCTTTCGGCAAAAGTAATCAGGTTCAAGTTTTGAAGCAGCGGATTGACCCATGCCTCGTCTTGAATGCGGAAGGAGAGCATGCCGCCTCTTCCAGGGTACAGGACGTCTGTGATGGAATCATGTTGAGCTAAGTATGCAGCGATTCGCTTTGCATTATTTTCATGCCTTTCCATGCGAAGGGACAAGGTTTTCATACCGCGGATCAATAGCCAGGAATCGAATGGGCTGAGTACCGCACCTGCTGCATTATGGTGAAGCGATAGCGATTCACAAAGCTCCACGCCTTTTGCGACAATCAGCCCTGCCAGCACATCATTATGCCCGCCAAGATACTTGGTCGCACTGTGAATGACGATGTCCGCACCTAATTTTATGGGATTTAATAGAACAGGAGTGTAAAACGTATTATCACAGATCAGTAGGAGTCCGTGCGCTTTCGCGAGCTCAGAGACTGCTTCTAAGTCTGTTTCTACCATCAGGGGATTGGTTGGAGTCTCTACAAAGATAGCTTGTGTTTGTGAAGTAATGGCTTTTTCGATTTCTGAAAGGTCGGTCGTGTCCACATAGCTACAACACAGTCCCCATTTTTTATAGCCTTCTTCAAAAAGGCGGTATGTGCCGCCATATAAATCCTTACACACGATAAGATGGTCACCGGACTTAAAAAGGGAAAGGATAGTTAGAATCGCCGCCATGCCGGAGCTGCAGGCAAACCCTTGGTCGCCGCTTTCAAGCTCCGCAATCGCCTTTTCCAACACATGTCGAGTGGGATTGCCGGTTCTTGTATAGTCATATCCTGTTGATTGCCCAATACCTTCGTGTCGATAGGCAGTGGAAAAATAAACAGGCGGATTGACAGTTCCAGTGGCAGTTTCTGAGCGATTTCCGATTTGTGCAAGCTTTGTTTCCGTTTTATACATGAATGGGCCTCCTATATGGTAAGTGACAATCGTTTCTTCCAGAGGGCAGGGGCTTTAATGCTTTATCGGATAAAAAGAAAAAGCCTTCTATAAGAAGAAGACTTTTATCGAAAAGTTCATTCTTCTCATCTCTGCAAGCATCACAGCTTGCTGGAATTAGCACCTTTTCAACGTCCGTTCTAACGGGCGCTGCTGGTTGCTGAGGTGTCTTCGGGCCATTCCCTCAACCTCTCTGGATAAGAAAGTTCACTATTTAATTATCTGAACAATTTAATTATTTTACTAATTTACAACAGGTCAGAGTGAAATGCAATGTTTTTTTCTGGATGAATTAATTTTATGCGGTGAAGGAGTGGGGTAGAAGTGAAGTACCAGAAGAATTTTTTTGTCATAAAATGGTCAATCCCAAAAGAGGAAATTAAATGGAGCATGTTATATAATGTTAACTATAAAGTATGTGAAACTTTTCACTAACTAAACTATACAATCCATTTTTCATTAATAGAAAAGAGGGATTTAACATAATGACTGATTTAAAAACGATCGCTAAATCGCATAGAGGCACAAGGGTGACGCTGATCTTGATTGCCATCCTGACAGGGGCAACGGTTATCGGGCAGGCGTATTTTTTCGTCACTATCGTAGATCGAGTCTTCCTAAGGGGCCACACTTTTCAAGAAATCCTGCCATTCCTGGGTGGCCTCCTGGTAGTATTGGCTGCACGAGCGGCCTTGACCTATTGGAGCGGCATTACTGGAGTGAAGCTTGCTGCCAAAGTAAAGCGAGATTTCCGGATTGCGTTGCTGCAGAAATTTTCCAACAGTCCGGTTCAAGCTTCCCTGAAAGGTCAATCCGGCCAAAAGGTGAGCGTGATGATGGATGCGGTGGATGAAATCGATCCGTATTTCAGCAGGTATGTGCCACAAGTCATGCAATCGAGCATCATACCAATCATGATCTTGATTGCGGCATTCAGCCAGCATGTGAATACAGGTTTGATAATACTAATCACAGCGCCGTTCATTCCCATTTTCATGATTGTGGTAGGCTTGAAAACTAAGAAAAAATCAGAAGAGCAGATGGATAAACTGAATGCTTTTTCCGGAACGTTTCTTGATACGTTGCAAGGGCTCACGACGTTAAAGCTTTTCGGTCGCTCAGCCAAGCAACAGAAGACGATTGAAAACAGCAGCTTAAGCTTCCGTGATGCAACAATGGAAGTGTTGAGAATTGCATTTCTGTCTTCGTTGATGCTGGAATTCATTTCGATGCTTGCCATTGGTTTGATCGCACTTGAAGTGGGCTTGCAACTTGTTGTTTTTGAAAATGTTACGTTCTTTACTGCTTTCTTCGTATTGGTATTGGCACCTGAGTTCTACCTGTATCTGAAGGAACTTGGAAGCGCCTTTCATACGGGACGCGGAAGCATGGGAGCAGCGAAAAAGGTAACAGATGAGCTGGCCGAGGAGGAAAATCCTATCGAATGGGGAGACGCTTCATTTCAAAAGGTGCATGGTCCTCCTGCATTACAATTGAACAACCTTGGCTTTCGTTATGGAGATCAAGGGTTTACCATCGAAAATATATCAGTGGATATACCGCCATATACGCAGCTTGCTTTAATTGGGCGTAGTGGAGCAGGAAAATCAACACTGCTCAATCTGATGGCAGGATTGATTCGTCCGTCAGAAGGGGAAGTGCTGGTGGACGGAAAGCCGTTATATGAATACGAAGAAAAAACGTGGTTTGACCAAGTCAGCTATATTTCGCAAAATCCGTATCTTTTTTCAGGAACAATTGCCGATAACATTGCGATTGGCGGGAAGGCGGAAGCTACCCAAGAAGAGATAAGGGATGCTGCGGAAAAAGCAGGTATCCTATCGTTAATTGAATCTTTACCAGAAGGTTTTGAAACGAAGATCGGAGAAGGTGGGAGAGGTTTATCTGGCGGTGAGAAGCAGCGATTAGCGTTGGCGCGGGCCTTTTTGAAAAAGCCGTCGGTCATCCTGTTTGACGAGCCAACAACAGGTCTGGATCTGCAGACGGAGCGTATCTTGCAGGCTTCTATGAAGGAGCTGGCGAAAACGTCGACGGTTATTACGGTTGCTCACAGATTGCATACGATTAAACAGGCAGATACCATTTTACTGCTGGATTCCGGGAGATTGGTCGCCCAAGGGAAGCATGACGAGTTGGTCGAAGCAGTACCGGCTTACCGTGAAATGGTGTCTGTCCAGCAAGGAGGGAGCGCAGGATGAGAGAATTAGCACATGTTGTAAAGCTGGTCATGATGGAGAAGAAGGACATACTCCTCTCCATCTTGCTCGGGTTCTCAGCGGGGATTACGGCAGTGGGACTGTTTGCCTCTAGTGGATATCTCATTTCCAAAGCGGCACTGGCTCCGCCGATCTATACCTTGACCGTGATGATTGCGGTCCTGAAGCTCTTCGGTTTCGCGCGGGCATTTGTTCGTTACGGAGAACGACTATATTCGCACAGGGCAACTTTTACGATTTTAAGTAATCTACGTGTCGCTTTTTATAAAAAAATTGAGCCGCTTGCGCCGCAAATTTTCCAGAAATACAGAAGCGGTGATTTGCTTGCACGAATTGTGGGGGATGTAGAAAGCTTGCAAAACTTCTTTCTACGTGTGTTCTACCCGCCGGTTGTGCTGGTGCTCGTCTTTTTAAGTACGATATTTTTCATTTCCTTTTTCTCTATTTATCTGGCATTGGTAATGTTCGTCGGATTAATTTTGACAGGGTTTGTGGTGCCAGCGTACTTTGCGCTCGGGCAACGCCGATTGCAAAGTCGTGTCAGAGAAGAGAGAGGGGCGCTATCGACAGAGGTGACGGAACTGTTTTATGGGTTCCGCGACTTGAAGATCTATCAGCAACTCGATGTAAAAGAGAAGTTGCTTGCCGATGCTGCCGGTTCTTATGTTGGGGAGCAGGAGCGAGAAGGAAAACAGGCGATGTTCAATCAATCGATGAACACGTTTATTACGTTGCTTGTGTCATGGGCCTTGCTTGCGCTGGGGGCATACCTAACTGTGGAGGGCCAGTTTGAAGGATTGTTCCTGGCAATGCTAGTGATGATTTCCTTGACGGTGTTTGAAAATGCTGCGCCGATGGCTGTTTTTCCGAATCATTATGAGGAGAGCAGACGGGCTGCGGAAAGATTGGATGAAGTGGTCGACGGGGAGCCGGTTGTAGGTGTGGCGTCTTCTGAAACAGTTGAATTACCTGTTGGAACGGCGTTTTCTTTCGAAATGAAGGATGTCCACTTCCGCTATCCTGGAGAATCCCGTTTGACGCTGGATGGGGTGAATATTAGTTTGCCTGCTGGATCGAAGACGGCGATTGTTGGGCCTAGTGGGTCTGGGAAATCGACGTTGTTGCAGTTGTTGTTAAAAATTTATGAAACTGAGGATGGGAATGTCTCGTTGGATGCATGGGATTATGCCTCTGTTGATCAGGAAGACTTGTGGGGCGTGGCAAACGTCGTCCTGCAGGAAAATCACTTTTTCTACGGCACGGTAAGGGAGAATCTCGCTCTTGCTAAAGATGGATTGAGCGATGAAGAAATGGTAGAGGCATTGAGCGCGGTGAAGCTTGACGGGTTTTCCTTGGATGATGCGGTGCTCGAAAAAGGGGAGAACCTTTCCGGCGGGGAGAAGCAGCGCCTTGCTATCGCGCGTGCATTGTTGAGGTCAGAACGTTTGTGGCTCTTGGATGAACCGACTTCCTCCGTGGATGCTGTAACGGAAGCTGCAATTTTTGAAAAACTTTTTGAGGCGGCGGCAGAGGATACCTTGGTGCTGGTGAGTCACCGTTTGACGGGTCTCGAGAAGATGGATCAGATTGTTGTCATGGAGAATGGTCGTGTTGTGGAAGCAGGCACATTTGACGAGTTGATTAGGATGAAGGGGTACTTCTATGAGATGAAAGAGATAGAGAAGAGTGTGTTTATGTAGGTTAGGGGTTTTAGCTTTGGCTAGGCCGTCTGGGGGAGAGATAGTTGGTCCCTCTGGCGGCTTTTTTCTTAGATGATAGGGGTGCTGGATCAATTGTCCGAAGTTTTGGCGAAGTTGACCGAAGATTTCTCAGAGTTGACCAAAGAATTGAGAAAGTTGACCGAAGTTTTGAGTCAAATGACCGAACGCATTTTTCAAATGACCGAAGGCCCAAAATATTTGACCGAACATCCGCCTGTAAATGTCCGAACCCCCACCAAAATAGGTAATGAAATGTCTGAACCAATGGGAAAGTTGTCCGAATGGGTTTTCACACCCCAAAACTGGATCATTTTCCTCTCTTTTTCCTCCAAAATCAATAAAGCCCAAAGCCTAAATTTGCTAAAAACCTTTCCAAAAAACAAACTTCTTCGCCTTTGGAGTTGTTTCGTTCTTCACAATGAGTTCCCAAACTGAAAGTAGACTTTTAACATAAATTACATTGACGTTTAGGAGGAAAGGGTAGTATAGTAGAGTTTAAATGATAACGATTATCATTAGGGTGTCGAAGTAAAAACGATTAATATACATAACTATTGTAAAAAGGGTGTGGAAGTATTGGTACGACGGTTTTTCTCGTATTATAAGCCATATAAGTGGCTGTTTATTTTGGATTTTTCCTGCGCCGTTTTGGTAGGGTTGCTGGAACTTGCGTTTCCGATTGCCGTTAACCAGGTAATTGATAGACTGTTGCCGCAAGAAAATTGGACACTCATCGTCTGGGCGTGTATCGGACTACTTGCCATCTATGCGATCAATACCGGGCTTCATTATGTGGTTACCTACTGGGGGCATATGCTTGGCATTAATATTGAAACAGACATGCGCAGAAAATTATTTCAGCACATGCAAAAACTTTCGTTTGGCTATTACGACAACAATAAAACAGGGCATTCCATTTCAAGGCTTACCAAAGATTTAGAAGAGATCGGAGAAGTTGCCCACCACGGACCTGAGGATGTCTTTGTGGCATTGATGACGCTTATCGGGGCATTTTTCATTATGCTCTCCATCAATTGGAAGCTTGCTATACTATCATTCTTAGTCATTCCGCTATTAATGATCCTTGCCATCCATTTTAATAAAAAAATGACACGCACGTTCCGCAGAATGTTCAGTGACGTGGCTGAAATTAATGCAAGAGTGGAAGATAGCATCGGTGGAATCCGCGTGGTGCAGGCTTTTGCCAACGAAAAACATGAACAGAAGCAATTTGCCGTGAACAATGAAAGCTACCGTTCTACGAAACTAGCTTCTTATAAAATAATGGCCCAGAATGTCACTGCTAACTACATGCTCATGCGTCTTGTTACGTTATTTACCCTGCTGTTTGGTACCTTCTTCGTCATTCGCGGAGAGCTTAGTTACGGAGAGTTTGTCGCATTCATCCTTCTGTCTAACATTTTATTAGGGCCGATTCAGAAAATAAATGCGGTAATCGAAAGCTATCCGAAAGGGATTGCCGGGTTCAAACGATACACAGAAATCATGGAAACAGAACCTGATATTGCAGATGCGCCGGATGCGGTCCATGCAGATTTAGAAGGGGAAATTCATTACCGAAATGTATCGTTCGGGTATGAAGGCAACGAACGAGTATTGAAAAATATCAACCTCACCGTCAGAGCGGGGGAAACAGTGGCGATTGTCGGTCCATCAGGTGCCGGAAAAACGACGCTATGCAGTCTTTTGCCAAGATTCTATGAGTTAGAGGAAGGCAGCATTCTTATTGACGGTTATGATACGCGCGAATTGACGCTAGAATCTTTGCGAAGCCAAATTGGAATCGTGCAGCAGGATGTATTTTTATTTTCTGGAACGATCAGAGAAAATATTGCATACGGAAAACTTGATGCCACAGACGAAGAAATCATGGAGGCGGCAAGACGTTCCCAACTGGATGAATTCATTTCCACGCAGCCACAGGGGCTTGATACCGTCATTGGGGAACGCGGGGTGAAACTGTCTGGCGGACAAAAACAACGTCTTGCCATTTCACGGATTTTCCTGAAGAATCCACCGATCCTGATTTTAGATGAAGCGACGTCCGCACTTGATACCGAAACAGAACGCGCTATCCAAGAATCGTTGACGGAGCTTTCCAAAGACCGGACAACGCTTGTCATCGCCCACCGCCTTGCCACCATCAAAAATGCAGACCGTATTATGGTTGTGACAAAGGATGGCATTGCCGAACAAGGCCGACATGAGGAACTGATTGAGGCAGAAGGAATTTATAGCAGACTGCATCATGCGCAATTCGGATAAAGAGTGAGGAAATTTTTGTAAGGGTGTTTCAACTGTCTCCACGGGGGAATGTATAGAGAAAAGAGCTATCATTTTTCCTAGGAGGAAACGACAATGAAAAAAACGATATTAGGTGTATATGATACAGAGAAGAAAGCTAGAAATGTTGTGGAAGGATTGATTGTCCAGGGATACCGGGCGGAAGAGATCGTCGTGGTTGCACTTGGTGAAGAAATTGGATCCGACTACCCGACAGGAACAAGGGTCGAACATATCACATCAGAAGAAGACGATTCTGTGGTCGACAAACTCCTTTTGCCGGATGAAGCACAGGCACCACAAGGTGTAGGCAACAAACTGCTTGAACTAGGCCTTTCAGACCGAGATGCACCAATGTATGCAACAGATGTGGAAAACGGCAGAATCTTGGTGCTGACGAATGAAAAAGAGAGCCAGGAAGCACGCACGGTTGAGCCTTGTGTGGGAGATCGTGAACAGCAAGAGATGCACTAGACAGGTAGACTTATATAATTTGAGGAACGCTCCCTATAGTGGGGACGTTCCTCTTTTTGTATTCATATAGGAAAGAAGTGTTATGATTCCACCCTTTTTAATGGCTTCGTTGCAGGCCCTTCCAAAACGTCCCCCTTATAGGAGAACCTTGATGCATGACATGGGCAATCCCACGAACGTTCCGCATCATTCCACACCACGTCGCATCCCATATGGGTACAGATAGGCTTTAAGAGGTGATATGTGCCTTCCTTGTCCTTGTATGCTCCAACTTTTTTGCCATCAAGTTGAATTATTCCTCCCTCATCATATTCCAGTTCTTCGATGCTACGGGACTCTCTTTTTATTTTTCCCTTTATCAGTTCTTTTGCAACTGTTGCATTTTCCTTTACAAAATTTTTGGCGCTGCTGAAATCCATCTCGTTTCTGCTCGGATGGAAAAGGTCCGTGTAGGGATTTTCCTTGTTAAGGATATAATCTTTCAATATACAAGCAGCAATTGTACCGTTTGTCATCCCCCACTTCGCATATGCGGTAGCTATAAATACATTTTCAGAACCTTTCTTAACAGGGCCGATGTAAGGCAAGTTATCCAAGGAAAAAATATCCTGTGAGGACCAATGAAAAGGAATGGCTTCTATATCAAAGTACCTGGTACCAAATTGGACGAGCCTTTCATAGTGAGTAGAGGTGTCTCGATCATTTTGTCCGGTAGGATGCCCTTCCCCTCCAAATAGCAATAATTTCTTTCCATCAGGGCCGGGTGCAGATCGAATGGAGCGTGTCGGTTTTTCGGCATTCAAGTACATCCCATCTGGTATGTTTTTTTCATTTGTTTTCGCCGCCAGGGCGTAAGAGCGTTCCACATGTAATCTGGAAAAGAGAAGGCCGTTCCTATCATTGAATGGGTAATGGGTGCTAACGATGACATGGTTACTTTTCACCTTAAATCCGTTTTCCGTTTCAACAACCGAAGAATCCGCCTGTATGTCTGTAGCTCTTGTATCCTCATACACTTTCCCGCCTAGTTTTGTAAAAGCCCGCAACAGTCCATTAAGGTATTTGATTGGATGAAACTGTGCCTGGTCCCGCATCATCACAGCATTGTTTATGGAAAAGGGCAGGGTAAGATCTCCCTTATGAGCAAAGCCCCCATTTATACCAAGCTTAAGATAGGCATTTGCCTCTTTCTCCACTTTTTGCTCCATTTCCTTGCTTGTCGAGTAAATAAATGAAGGGAGTGTCTGGAAATCGCAATCTATCTGCAGGGCGTTGATGCAGTCCTGAATGAAAGATAAGCCTTTCTGATTTGCCTCATAATAAAGCCGTGCTTTTTCTTGTCCGTGTTGATTAATCAAATCTTGATAAATCAACCCATGCTGAGAGGAAATCTTGGCAGTGGTAAACCCGGTGGTCCCGCCGATGACCTTGCCACCTTCTAGGAGAGCGACTTTCAACCCTTCCTTTGCAAGAAGGTAAGCTACGGTGATTCCGGTAATTCCGGCACCGATGACAGTCACATCTGTTAAGACATCTTCAGTAAGCGGAGAAAAAGTATTGGGTGAATCTTGCTCTTTCCAGAGTGAAGCAGGGAAGGATGGTAGTTTTGTATTATTAGACATATTAAAACCTCCAATAAATAGCGTTACTAATTCGTACCCTACCTGATGGGAAAATATCGTCATGCAGAGTATTGGGAGATTCATGGTAAAGTAACTTCGAATATCCCTATGCCAACTTCCATAAAGAAGAAGGTAGCCATTAATTTTCCTGGGTGTTTCGCTGCTTTGGCACGAACTCGGGGTGTTTTGGCACGAACTCGCCACGTTTCCGCACGAACTCGGGCATTTTTGGCACGAACTTGCCACGTTTCGGAACGAACTCTGCCCAACATAGCCTCAGCTCGTCCTCAGAACGGTCCAATCAACCCCCATTCAACAAATTTAATCGAATACGTTTTGAAACGAAAGAAATTTTAAGGTAATATACAAAGTGGAAGAGTTACTAGAATTAGCTCGATAAAACATATAAGCAAGGAGAGTACTCATGACAAAAGTTTTAGTACTAGGACATAAAAACCCAGATACAGATTCCATCTGCTCAGCCATCGCTTATGCAGAGTTGAAAAAACAACTAGGCATGGACGCAGAGCCGGTTCGTTTAGGTGAGTTAAACGGCGAAACAGAATATGCGCTAAAAGAATTCAACAGTGAAGTGCCGCGTCTTGTGGAAACTGTTGCAAACGAAGTAAAGGAAGTAATTTTGGTTGACCACAACGAGCGCCAACAAAGCGTAAGTGATATCGATCAAGTTCGCGTCCTTGAAGTAATCGATCACCACCGTATTGCAAACTTTGAAACGGCCGATCCTTTATACTACCGTGCAGAGCCAGTAGGTTGCACCGCGACAATTTTAAACAAGCTATACAAGGAAAATGGAGTGGTAATCTCTAAGCCAGTTGCCGGATTAATGCTTTCTGCCATCATTTCTGATTCCCTATTGTTTAAATCCCCAACTTGCACAGAGCAAGATGTACAAGCTGCAAAAGAACTTGCGGAAATCGCGGGTGTAAATGCAGATGAGTATGGATTAGCGATGTTAAAAGCAGGAGCAGACATTAGTGACAAAACAGTAGAACAGCTTATCTCCCTTGATGCAAAAGAATTCCAAATGGGCGACTACAAAGTAGAAATCGCACAAGTAAACACGGTTGATACAAACGATGTTCTTACAAAACAAGCAGAGTTAGAAGCAGTAATCACTGCGAACGTTGCGGACAAGGACTTAGATTTGTTCTTACTTGTCGTAACGGATATCTTGGAGAATGATTCTGTTGCACTTGCACTAGGATCCCAAGCTCCGGTTGTAGAGAAAGCATACAACGTGAAGCTTGAGAACAACACTGCTTTGTTGAAGGGTGTTGTGTCCCGTAAGAAACAGGTTGTACCTGTGTTGACGGATGCATTGACAAAATAATAGATGTCTTCGGATAGATGGCGCATGGATTGATTCTTTTGGTGAGTTGGTCCGTGCGTTTTTTTAGGTTTTTTGATATCCCCATAAAAAAGTTACCCAAAAGTGATCCAAATCCTCAACCTAAAACGTTAGGTTCCTAAAGAACCTAGACCCACCCTAAAACATACCAACATTTTAAAGTATAAAAGGAAAGTGTTATATATATAGATAGAGAGATTTGACAAAGAGAGAAGAGGGACGCCCATGAAGACAAGGTTACTGGCATTGTCATTAATAATTGTACTGCTAATAGCAGCTGGTTGCTCGAACACCAACTTAAACAACAGCGACAACGCCGGCGAAGAACTTAAAGAAAAAGATTGGAGCGACATCACCGAACTTGCCGAGGGCTCCAAGGTTCGCATTTTTATGTGGGGCGGAGATGAAGGAATTAACCGCTACATGGATGAGTGGGTCGCGCCTAATTTAAAAGAAGCGCATAACATCGAACTAGAACGAGTCCCAATGGATACAAATGAAATCCTTCAAAAACTATCCACGGAAAAGCGTGCAAACAAAGAAGAAGGTACCATCGACATCATCTGGATAAATGGGGAAAACTTCAAGAACGCCAAGGAGTTTGAACTACTTTACGGTCCATTCAGCGAAAAACTCCCAAACTACCAGAACTATGTCGACACGGAAAGTCTGGACGTCCAATATGATTTCGGTACGGAAGTGGAAGGACTGGAGGCGCCTTGGGGGAAAGTGCAGTTCGTCTTCCAATATGATGAAGAAAAAATCCCAACCCCTCCTGCCAACTTCGAAGAGTTAAAAGATTGGATAAAAGAAAACCCAGGAAAGTTTACGTATCCTGATGCAAATGATTTTACAGGAAATGCGTTTCTTAGACATGTTCTGTACGATGCGGTGGGCGGACCGGAGAAATTATTAGAAAACGGCTACGATGAAAAGGTTTTAGCGAATCATGCAGACGCCCTTTGGAGCTATCTCCGTGAAATCCAGCCGTCCCTTTGGAGAAACGGAGAGACCTACCCAGCAACTCTAACCGACTTAGATCGTCTCTATAGCCAAGGGGAAGTGTGGATGACGATGGGGTATAACGAGGCGAGGGCGGAAAGTCTTATCAAGGACGGCATTTTTCCTGAAAGCACGAAATCCTTTGTGTTAGATTCAGGTTCTATCGGAAATACGCACTTCCTGGCCATCCCGTTTAACAGTCCAAATAAAGCAGGTGCGATGGTGGCGATCGATTTCTTGATGTCCCCAGATGCACAACTTGCCAAATATGAGTCGACATATTGGGGAGAAAATATGGCGCTTGATCCGACAAAACTGCCAGAAGACGCACAGGAAAAGCTAGCCAATATGGATCGCGGAGCTTCTGTCCTGTCACCGGAAAAGTTGAGTGAAAGCCTGTTACCAGAAGTGGATGCAGAATATGTGAATTGGTTGAAGGAGCATTGGGTCAATGAAGTGGTTCAAAAGCAATAACTGGAGTCTTGCACTCCTACCAGCTTTTCTTTTTACATTCTGCCTTGTCGTCTATGGGCTGTTTATGGCGGCACAGGAGAGTGTGACAACCTTAAACGGCTTTTCCTTGGATGCATATAAAAACATATTTGATAACGAGGCTTTCCTGGAGTCGTTAACATACAGTCTCAGGATTGCCTTCGTTTCAACGGTACTGTCTCTCGTATTGGGTCTTTTACTAACTAAATTTCTATTTGAAACTTTAAACAACCACTTGGCAAGGACAGTTGTTTGGTTGCCGATGCTATTTCCTCATTTTGTTTGGGGATATATGATGATTTTGCTTTTTTCGCAAACAGGTTGGTTCTCCACCATGTTGCATGCCATGTCCATCATTGATAGTCCTGATCAATTTCCGGTACTGACGAATGACCGCTATGGAATTGGCATCATCCTTACATATACGTTAAAAGAAATTCCCTTTGTCGTGCTAATGTTGTTGCCTGTATATGCACAGCTTAACCGGGATTTGCCGAATGTGGTGATGACTCTTGGCGGCAACAAGTGGCATGTTTTTAAAACAGTGGAGTGGCCGTGGCTGTTTCCGGTGCTGATGGAAGCGGGGCTGATTGTTTTTGCCTTTATTTTGGCGGCATTTGAAGTGCCGTACTTACTTGGGACGACCTATCCGAAAATGGTATCTGTCCTTGCGTATGAGTGGTTTTATCAAGGGGACTGGAGCAAAAGGCCGGAATCATTTGCTGTGATGATGACAGTGACCGCGATAATCTTTGGTCTGCTTATCATCCTATTAAGTTTGGTTTCAAGGTCACGGTATCGGATGATGAAAGGAAACGGGATGTAGGATGAGGAAAAATAGAAAATGGAACATATTGTATATATTTTTCGCGTTCGTTCTCTTTTTTCCTGTCCTGCTATTGTTGGTGAAAAGTGTATCGTACGGTTGGCGGTGGGGAGAAATTATTCCAACATCATTTTCCGCCAGAGGCTTTGACGTCCTACTGAATGATTCGCGTTTTTATTCGGCGATTGGAATGTCGTTTTTGATCGGGAATATGGTCATTCTTCTAAATCTGTTGATCGCTGTACCGGCTGCAAGGGCACTGGCTTTTCACACTTTCAGAGGAAAATCGCTCGTTGAAGTGGTGCTTCTTCTCCCAATCCTTATCCCTAGCCTTGCGGTGGCGATGGGAATTCACATCACGATGATACGGTTGGGCTTGGCGGACCAGTGGCTTGGTGTTGTGTTGGTTCACCTCATCCCGACGGTACCTTATTCTATAAAAATTTTACGATCAGGTTTTGAAAGACTAGGGCAGAAGTGGGAGGAACAAGCAAGCTCCCTTGGCGGCACAAAAATGGCAATCCTCTACCGAATTTATTTACCGCAATTATTGCCGAGCTTTCGAAGCATGGTGTTTTTAATTTTTGTGATTTCCCTAAGTCAATACGCACTAACATCCATCATTGGTGGTGGAAACGTATTGACGTTGGCAATGTTATATTTTCCGTTCTTGTCGTCAGTGGATGAAGCAGTCATTGCTAGTTTTTCAATCGTGTTTGCACTGCTACCGATTTGTGTGATGATCGGGTTTGAGCTAGTGTTTAGACTGGTGATTCCTTATCAGAAAAGGGTGTTTTTAGATTGAATGAAAAAATAGTAATCGAAAAATTATCGAAAAGTTATGGTGAGAAATGCATCATTAGTAATATGAGTTTGACGATTGAGCAAGGAGAAATCATCAGTGTTGTCGGTCCTTCAGGAAGTGGCAAATCGACTTTGTTGAAGTGCCTTGCAGGACTTGAACCCGTTTCAGCAGGAAGCATCAAAGTAGGGGAAAAGGATATCACCTCCATGCAGGCCAATCAGCGTCCAATCGTAATGATGTTTCAGCAACCGCTTTTGTTTCCGCATATGACTGTCTTGGAAAATGTCATGATCGGTTTATCTTTTAAAAGAAAAGGGACAAAAGCCGAGCAAAAAGAGCAGGCTGCTAATTTTCTCATGAAAGTTGGACTTGAGGGCTACGGAAAAAATTATCCTTATGAACTTTCCGGCGGTCAGCAACAAAGGGTGGCACTTGCCCGCGCATTGATTACGAATCCGCAACTTATGTTGTTGGATGAGCCATTTAGCAGCATTGATAATGAAAAAAGGGATGAATTGCGCTTGTGGGTGAAAAATTTATTGAAAGAAGAAGGTATTGCCAGCCTTTTTATCACTCATGATATAGAAGAAGCGATGTTGATGGGGGATAGGGTCGTGATATTTGCTGAGCAAATAGTCCAGCAGGTTGGCAAGCCGCTGGACGTGTATGAAGAGCCGGCAACACCATTTGTGGCAAAATTTTATTCTGATGGTCTGTTAATTGGAACGGATTCCTTTGTTCATTCGAAAAAATTAACTGTAGTGATAGAACAGTCAGAGGAATGCTATCAATCCTACGCAGGTAAAGTCGTACAAAAAAAAGTAAAACACGGCAGCCTTTTTTATGATATTCAGATAGAAGCCCTTCATCAAAAGCTTACACTTCCTAGTGTGGAAAATTTAGATCTATCCCAGCACGTTTGGGTAACGGTGAAAAAAGAACAGGATGTAGTGCATCTTAAAAATTCGGTATAAAAGGAAGGTTCCTATGCTTGATACGCATGCCCGAAAATATGTACAACCATTAATATCAAATACGGCGGAGCAATTGTTGAAGTTCGGATTCACACCGAACCAGGTTACTGTCATTTCTTTTTTCATTGGCGTGTCATCCGGCGTTTTTTTCTATTTTGGCCTGCCCATCATAGCAGTATTGGTGCTCTGGATTTCGGGCTTTCTTGATGCGGTCGATGGCACCATGGCCCGCAAAACGAAGTCCTCTCCGTGGGGAACGGTGATGGATGTCACGTTTGATCGACTGGTGGAGATCAGCGTCATCCTCGGCGTGGCATTTGTCTATCCTGAAATACAGTGGGCATTGTTATTGTTGAGCGTTTCTATCATTTTTTCTATCACGGTCTTTTTGACTGTGGGGGCAGTTTCTGAAAAGCAGGGAATGAAGTCCTTTTACTATCAAGCCGGACTTGCAGAAAGAACAGAAGGCTTTATCTTACTCACTCTCATGATGCTCCTGCCTGCATTTGTCCTCTGGACCACCTTGATATTCCTCGCAGTCGAAGTAATAACAGGCCTCCAACGTTTCTTCGAAGCAAAAAGAATACTGCAGTAAAAGAAATATCTTAGCTGGTGATTGGAGCAAAAAGGTGAAGACTCATGCGGGGGAGTAGCGACATTGTTGAGACCCCTGAAGCGTTGTAAGGAGGCTCAAGGTCGCCCCGCGGAAAGCGAAGCCTTTTGCAGAGATCAACAGTGGCTTTCATGCAATTTCCCCACAAAAAAAGCTGGAAAGTTTCAGTGACAACACTGATTCTTTCCAGCTTTTTTCTTTGTTTATATACCTAAGGCCTTCTGCGGCCAGCAAATAAGTTAAAGACTAATGCGATTAGTGCTAATACAAGAATAATGTGAATTAGGTTCCCTGCGATATCAAAAGAGAATCCAAGTAACCAAAGAATAAGTAATACTGCAAAGATTGTCCATAACATAGTGATATGCCTCCTAAACATCTGACGTAGTAGCTGTAGTCTTGTTTTTCCCTTCAGCCACTCCTATTACTCCTACTAATAATTGCCTGTTAATTACCTGACGCCACGTCTTCTTCCAAATAGGTTAAATACGATAGCTAACACTGCAAGAACTAAAAGAATGTGAATAAGTCCTCCGCCGATTTCCATTGCGAAACCAAGTAACCAAAGAACTAATAGTACTACAAAGATTGTCCATAACATGTGATTTTCCTCCTAATATAGTTTTGGTATTTTTTTTCAACGTCTACACAGAAGGTAATTCCCTAGCGTGTAAAATGTTAAACCAATATTTTTTTTAATTGTTTCAAGGGGAGTAGATTAGGACAAAAGTTGGAAAAAGAGTTTGTCCCAATAATTAGGTTTTAAATTATGTAGAAAAGGAATGGAGTAACTAGTGACGAGCTATCAGAAGTCACAAATTGAAGTGGGAGGTGAAGTTGATTATGAATCAGACAACCATGAAAGGTAAGTGGAACCAGATGAAAGGTGACGCCAAGAAGAAATGGGGAAATCTCACGGATGATGATCTTCAACAAATTGAGGGAGATCGTGATAAGCTGGTAGGCAAAATTCAGGAACGCCACGGGAAGTCAAAAGAAGAGGCAGAACGTGAAGTAGACGGTTGGATGTAGGTCAGTACTTAAGCTTCTTTTTAAAAATTACTTAAAGGAGAGGATTTAAGATGGCTAGCAACAATAACAATATTAATAACAGCAACAATAACAATAGTAATAACAACAACAATAACTCTAACAGCAACAATAACTCTAATAACTCTAACAACAGCAGCTCTAATAGCTCCACCATGACGTACGAGGAGCGCGGACGCAAGGGCGGAGAGAAGACAAAGCAGGAGCATGGTCAAGAGCATTTCGAGGAAATCGGCCAAAAGGGCGGTAACAAGACGCTGAACGAGCATGGCAAAGAGCACTTCGAAGAAATCGGACAAAAAGGTGGAGGCAATAACTCCAACTCCAATTAACAAGTGCCACAACCATAGATAAGAATCATAGGGCAGCCGGAAAAACAAAGGCTGCTCTTTATCATTTGGGAAAGTAACAGCGTTGTTAACAACATACCAAAGATAGGAGTGGAGAAAATGAGTGAAGAACGATTTTATTCCGTACAAACAGATGGCCAACCGACACAAGAACAAGGCAAACAACCTGGTGACGAAAATGAAATGATACCAGAACCAATCTGCGATAACCCTGATTATAAGGGAAGCGGCAAACTAAAAGGAAAAAATGCCATCATCACTGGCGGGGACAGCGGGATTGGTCGGGCAGTAGCAATTGCCTATGCAAAAGAAGGAGCAAATGTCAGCATTGTCTACCTTGATGAGCATGAAGATGCAAAAGAAACAAAACAAATAGTGGAACAATACGGCGCAAAATGTCTGTTGTACTCAGGTGACATCGGCCAAAAGGATTTTTGCACAGATGTTGTTAAGCAGACAGCGGAAGAACTGGGAGGGTTACATATTCTCGTAAACAATGCCGCTGAACAGCATGTGCAAGAGAAAATCGAGGACATTTCTGAAGAACAGCTATTACGTACGTTCCAGACTAATATCTTCTCCTACTTTTATTTTATCCAGGCCGCAATGCCATATCTGGATAAAGGAAGTTCCATCATCAACACCGCTTCTGTGGTGGCCTATAAAGGAATGCCTGTATTAATGGACTATTCCGCAACCAAAGGAGCGATTGTAGCGTTGACGCGTTCCTTGTCAGAGAACATTGTGGGCAGTGGAATCAGAGTGAACGGTGTAGCACCTGGACCAATTTGGACGCCGCTTATTCCGGCATCCTTTGATGGAGAACAGGTAGAGGAGTTCGGTACCAATTCTCCAATGGGGCGTCCGGGCCAACCTGCTGAACTAGCTCCGGCCTATGTTTACCTAGCTTCAGAGGATTCCTCCTATGTGTCCGGACAAATGATTCACATTAACGGTGGGACGGTAGTGAACGGTTAAGAATATTTATTTTTGGGGGACAGCTCATGCTGTCTCTTTTTTATAGGGAAAATGTAATACAAGTTGATTTCCGTTCCAGGCGCTTCGCTTGCCTGCGGGCGGTCTTTGAGCCTCATCACTCCGTTGCGGGGTCTCACCTGTCCCTTCCTCCCGCGGGCGTCTGCGCGCCTTCCACTACAATCAACAAGGTTATTTCATTGACTTAAGGTTTAAAACAGCTATCTTAATGAGTTTCATTTGAAAAAAGGATTTCCTCAGAATTTGTAGAAATTTAAGGAAAGGAAAGGAGTGGGGAAATCCATGAGCCTGCAAACTTATATCTATTTACTAAGGTTGCCTGAAAGATTATATGATCCTGAGCAGTGGACGGAAGAGGAAAAAACAATAGTATCCCGACATTTCAGCTACTTAAAAAAGAATGTGGACAATGGAGTGGTGATACTTGCGGGAAGAACGGAACAGACGGATGAAACCGGGTTTGGTATCGTCATATTTTTAGCAAGAAATGAAACCGAAGCAGAAAGGTTTATGAACAACGACCCTGCCGTATCAAGCGAAATTATGACAGCAGAATTGTCACCTTACCGCCTTGCGTTAATGAATGAAAAGTTCTCTATAGGTGTTAAATAAAAACAGGACAGTGGCACGGGCTGTTCCACTGTCCATGAATGCTGCTTACACGCCGGCAAACTGCTGGCTTTCTGTTTCAAATGCATTTTCCTCAATCTCAAAACCAAGGTCTTTGATCATTTGGTGATCTTGGTTGGATGCTTGGCCGCTAGTGGTCAAATAGTCACCGACAAAGATAGAATTCGCCATGTAAAGCCCCATACTTTGAAGTGTACGAAGATTGTATTCGCGGCCTCCTGAGATCCTAATCTCTTTTGTAGGATTCACAAAGCGGAACATCGCAAGGATCTTCAAGCATTTTAGTGGAGTCAGATCATCCATGCCGGCAAGCTTTGTCCCCTCTATTGGATGCAGGAAATTGACTGGGATAGAGTCGGCATCTAATTCTTTTAGCGAAAATGCCATTTCTACTATGTCTTCGAGCGTTTCACCCATCCCGCAAATCACACCAGAACAAGGCGAGATCCCTGCACTTTTTAATGTTTCAAGTGTGCGGATGCGATCCTCATAATCATGTGTTGTGGTAATTTCACTGTGATGGCCTTTACTTGTATTGATATTATGGTTGAAACGGTCCACCCCGGCTTCCTTCAAGAGTTTTGCTTGTGCATCATTTACCAGCCCCAGACAGGCGCAGATTTTCATAGTATCTACATCTTTCTTAATATCTTGAACGGCTTGCACCACTGTGTCCACGTCTCTATTTGTCGGCTTACGTCCACTCATGACGATGCAGTAGGTGCCGATTTTATTTTTCTTGGCTTCTTTTGCTCCGTCGACGATGATTTTTTTGCTGACTAGCGGGTAGCTGTCAATTTCGGTGTCGGCTTTCATGGATTGGGAGCAGTAGCCGCAATCTTCTGGGCATAAGCCGCTCTTTGCGTTGATGATCAGGTTCAGTTTTACTTTTTTTCCGTAATAGTGTTTGCGGATATGAAAGGCTGATTGAATGAGTTCTAATACGTTGTCGTCGTCTTCGTTTAAAATTCGCAAGGCTTCGTCCGGTGTTATGTTATAGCCTTCTACTACTTTTTCTGCTAGCTGTTTCCAAGTCAAAGTAATCACTCCTATTGAGTTTTTGCAAAAACAGTTGATTTCCGTTCCAAGCGCTTCGCTTTCCACGGGCGGTCCGGGAGCTTTTCATCGTACGAAGAAAATGCGTTAGCCTTTTCGAGGAGTCTGCGCGCCTTCCATTACAATCAACAATGTTGCTGTATAATTTATATGTAAACTTACTAACAATAAAAGTTTACATATAAAAGTGGTAGCTGACAAGGGGAAGTAGTAAATCTGATGGAAAATTGCAAATTGTTTTGTAAGCGGTTATAATTATTTTTCCGGCAAAAGAGAACAGAAAACCGTTGCGTACTTTGAAAAGGTTCCTTAAGGGATAGTTACCATGAATGGAGAAAAACTCTAGTTCATGGTTTTTTGCGTCTCTACAAAAACCTCGGGAGTGTGAAGAGTTTGGCAGAAATGAAGAAAAAGCATCCTGATTTTGATCAGGAAGCAGAACGGCTTAGCTTTACCAAAAAGTATATGGACATTGTCATCAAAGCAACAGAGTTGGATGAGGAATCGTTTAAATCCAGTTTTAAAGAAGCGTTGGATGGAACTGACTTTTCAGACAGTAGTTTAAGTTATTTGAACATGCTCACCAATGCGAACATGCTCCAGCGGACGACAGAAGAGATTCGGAGCCTCAAGAAAATCTACCATAAGCCCTACTTTGCAAGAATTGACTACAAGCGGGCCGGCAAAGAAGAAGAGGAGGTCCTTTATTTTGGGAAAGCCTCTTTATTTGACCGAGAAACCCAAGACCCAATCATTGTCGATTGGCGTTCCCCGATAGCCAACCTATACTATGACGGCAGGCTCGGTGAAGTGGAGTACGAAGCGGAAGGGGAAACGTATGACGGCTACCTTTCCTTGAAACGTCAATATATTATGGAAGACGGCGAACTTCAAGACATAAGGGATGTTGATTTAACGACGACGGACGAGCTTTTACAAGAATCGCTTTCCGGAAGTTCCAGCAACCGTCTGACTGATATCGTCTCCACGATTCAAGAAGAACAGAACCGTATTATTCGTGCCGACTTAAATAAACCGATTATTGTCCAAGGAGCGGCAGGGAGCGGAAAGACGACCATAGCGTTACACAGAATCTCTTATTTTATCTACACCTACCAGGATCAATTCCGACCGGAACAACTGATGATCCTCGCACCGAACAATCTATTCATCGATTACATCTCTGAAGTCCTCCCAGAGCTTGGGGTGGACCGGATCTTACAGACAACCTTTATTGATTTTGTCTTAAGCTGCATCGGCAAAAAGGTGAAATTGCGACCTCCGTCCGAGAAATTGATGGGCTTTATTAACCACGAGTATGAAGATCCTGAAATGGTCCAATGGTTAGCAAGCTTCAAAGGCTCGCTCGAATTCAAAGACATCATCGACCGCTATCTATCTGACATCTTAGAAACACTCATTCCAACAGAAGATTTCTACCTGACTTCTAAGTTCAAACTCTACACTGCTGAAAAAATGGAAAACCTGATTCGCAACGAATATACCTACCTCCCGTATTATCGTCGAGTGGAAAAGGTGAAAAGCGTTCTGCAAAACTATGTGCGGACGGAGAAAAAAGTACTCTTGCATAAAGTGGAGAGATTCTACGACAACAAACTCGACAAAGCTCTGTTTAACATGAACCTTGATCCTGCTAAACGAAAAAGCTATGTGACAAAAGCAATGGACAAAAAGGATGCGATGATAGAGGAGATCAAACGGGAATCCAGAACCGCCGTTAACGCTTTTATCCGCAAGCTTCCTAAGCACACACTTTTTCATTATTTTAAAGAGTTGGTAACAGACCGGGCCACTTTTTCGAAGTATGCAAGTGATTATTTGGATGACTATCAGATCAAGTACTTTGTCGACCATCAAGTGAAATTACATAGACAAAAGCAGTATGAGCTAGAAGACTTGGCAGGGTTACTTTATTTGCAGCACCATTTGTATGGGATAGATAAAGAGTTGCGTGCTCGAAATGTGGTCATTGATGAAGCGCAGGATTATAGTTATTTTCAGCTTGCGGCTTTAAAAAGTGCGTTGGAAACAGATATGTTCACTATCGTAGGGGACTTGGCACAAGGGATCCATTCTTATCGCGGCATTCAGGATTGGAACAAGGTGAAGGAGGCAATTTTCCCAAGGGCTGCCTACACGACGTTGCAAAAAAGTTATCGTACAACAGTGGAAATCATGGAATCGGCTAATGATATTTTAAAGCTATTGCCTTTTGAACTTCCAAAAGTGGAGCCTGTGGTGAGGCATGGTGCGAAACCGACCTTTCATAAATGGTCTACCTCTGGTGGGGCGGCTGAAATGGCGGGCATGCTAGAGGCGGAAATAGAGAAGTTGTATAAAGACGGTCGAAAAACAATCGCAGTGATTGGCAAAACCGAGAAGGAATGTAAGAAGATTGAGGGGATGCTTGGCAAGGTTACAGACTTAAAGGTGCAACTGCTCTTGGAAAATGAGGAAATCAACCAAGAGGATGTCGTCATCGTCCATGCGCAGTTGGCGAAGGGACTGGAGTTTGATGCTGTGTTGTTGTGCACGTTGGATGAGGTGTTCACCGAAACCGAAATTGACGTAAAGCTGTTATATGTGGCGATGACAAGGCCGCTGCATCATTTAAGCTTTTATGGAAATGACAAGGGAGACTTTTTGCTTGAACATGTTTCGGATGGGAAGATTTTAATAGAAGAATAAACAAAATGAGACAGAGCCTTTTTATTTTTAATAGGGGCTCTGTTTTTTTAAGAAAGCAAGTAAATTCCGTTGATTTGCGTTCCAGGCGCTTCGCTTGCCTGCGGGCGGTCCGTGAGCCTCCTCGGCTTGCAGCCTGTGGGGTCTCACCTGTCCCTTCCTCCCGCGGGCGTCTGCGCGCCTTCCACTCCAATCAACTGGGTGGCTTCATTAAACTTAGGTTTAAAAAACCTTCTAATTGAGTTATCTGAAAAGCATTAACATATATTGACGTAATTTCTAGCTGTGGATTGGAGCAAATGGTGGAGACTCCAGCGGGGGAGTAACGGTAGGTTGAGACCCCGCAACGAAGTGAGGAGGCTCAAGCACCGTCCCGCGGAAAGCGAAACCATTTGCGGAAAGGAACAGCGGCAATTAAACAATCAGGTGAAATTTCCAAATTTAATTGCATTGTCTTTTCCTGCTACTTCTTCAAACGGCCGCGCAGGACCAATACAATAAATCCAACCGCAACTAAAGCCAAGATTACTTTTCCTGCCGTATTCCATTGCAGTACCTGATACACAGAAAAAGCTTCTAACATCAAGGCTGGAATCTTTCCAACCGTACTCGCGACGGCAAACCCGACCAAGCTGATCCGGCTAGTTGCCCCCGCCAATGTAACAAGACCGGATGGCGCAAATGGGAATAATCGTAAAGCGAGAACTAATAAAAATGCTTCCCTGCCATCAGTCTCCTGCAATCTTATCAGCCATTTATTTTTCATCAACGCATCCGGTGCGAACTTCTTTATGCCTTTACGATACAACCAAAAGCTTACGACTGCCCCAATCGATTCCCCTAAAAAAGAAATCAACGTCCCCCACCAAAATCCAAAGAATGCCAGATTGGCAGCGGTAAGGAACACACTAGGCATAAAAGCGAGTATGCTTATGATGGTATTGAAAAGAATACTAAGTAGGATAGCAAACGGTCCTACTGCTGAAAACCATTCTAGTACTTGATCTTTCCACATGGTAAAGTACCTCTTCTGAAGTTATTTTAAAATTATAAATTCAATTTCTTTACATACCGTATAGGGGTATGTTACGTTATACGAGATAGGAGGTCAAGAACGATGGAAAACCTTCCAGTTGAAACTTTAAATGAAGAGTGTTGCCATACAGACAAAGGTGAGCGTAAAAGTCACCATTCTGAAGAGCAGAAGAAGGCGTTGATCTCACGCTTGAACCGTATTGAAGGTCAGGTGCGAGGGGTTAAACGTTTGATTGAAGAGGACACCTATTGTGATGATGTGCTCACTCAAATCTCTGCAGTACAGTCTGCGCTAAATGGACTTGGGAAAATGCTTTTAGAGGGACATATGAAATCCTGTATCGTGGAAAGAATTCAAGATGGCGATACAGAAGTGATAGATGAACTATTAGTAACAGTTAAAAGACTGATGAAATAAGGGGAGATAAAAATGGAACAAGTAACATTAAAAGTAAATGGTATGAGTTGCGGTCATTGTGTTAAAGCGGTGGAAGGAAGCGTTGGGGAACTTGAAGGCGTGAATTCCGTTAAGGTGGATCTTGCATCCGGAACGGTAGCAGTAGAATACAAAAGCGAGCAAGTAACAGTAGATAAAATTAAGGAAACAATCGACGAAGAAGGTTATGAAGTAGCATAATCAACCTAAGTCAGATACGTGCTTTTCTTACGAGAACAGCACGTTTTATTTGCAAAATAATATACCCCCTATAGGTATAAAGGAGGTCAGCATGATGAGCGATCAGAAGAAAATAGAAACCAGATTACAGATAACGGGAATGACTTGTGCGGCTTGTTCCACAAGGGTTGAAAGAGGATTGAACAAACTGGCTGGAGTGGATACGGCCAATGTGAACCTTGCCCTTGAAAACGCATCTGTCACCTATGACCCGGAACAGGTATCTGAAAAAGAAATAGAGAAAATGATTCAGGACCTTGGCTATGATGTCGTGAAAGAAAAAGCAGAATTCCTTATCACCGGAATGACGTGTGCGGCATGTTCGAGCCGAATCGAAAAGGTGCTCGGAAAAATGGAAGGCGTTAATTCTGCCAATATAAATCTTGCTTTAGAAAGCGGAACCGTGGAATATAATCCTTCCAAACTAAAGCCATCTGACATCATTGCCCGCATTGAAAAAGCGGGTTACGGTGCTACGGAAAAAGTAGAAAAAAGCGAAAGCGCCGAGAACTTCCGTCAAAAGGAATTAGAAAAGCAACAAGGCAAGTTTGTTTTCTCGTTAATCCTAACAATCCCGTTGCTTTGGGCAATGGTGAGTCACTTCTCCATTACTTCTTTTATTTATCTGCCTGATATGCTGATGAACCCATGGGTGCAGCTCGCACTTGCAACCCCTGTTCAATTTTTCATTGGCTGGCAATTCTACACAGGTGCATACAAAGCGCTGAAAAATAAAAGCGCGAATATGGACGTATTGGTGGCACTCGGAACAACTGCAGCGTATGTGTACAGCTTGTATTTATCGATTGAATCAATCGGTTCAGGTGCGCATATGGTCGAGCTGTATTTTGAAACAAGTGCAGTCATTATCACCCTAATTATTTTAGGAAAGCTTTTTGAAGTGAGAGCGAAGGGGCGCTCTTCCGAAGCAATCAAGAAATTGATGGGCCTACAGGCAAAAACGGCCCTTGTTTTACGAGATGGAAAAGAAATAGAAATCCCATTGGATGAGGTCCTGGTAGGAGATATCGTTTCTGTTAAGCCGGGGGAGAAAGTTCCTGTTGATGGCGAAATTGTCGAAGGGCAATCAGCGGTGGATGAGTCCATGCTGACTGGAGAAAGCATTCCTGTCGATAAAAAATCAGGAGATTCTGTCTATGGTTCTACTATAAATAAGAACGGCTTTTTGAAAATGAAAGCAACAAAAGTCGGAAAAGAAACAGCCCTTGCTCAAATCATCCGGATTGTAGAGCAGGCACAAGGCTCCAAAGCACCGATTCAGCGCCTGGCAGATAAAATTTCCGGCATCTTCGTTCCAATCGTTGTCGGAATCGCGGTCCTTACTTTCTTAGTTTGGTATTTTATCGTCGATCCAGGAAACTTCGCGCAAGCATTGGTGAACTTGATTGCGGTTCTGGTTATTGCTTGCCCGTGTGCACTTGGACTTGCAACGCCAACATCTATCATGGCGGGATCCGGCCGGGCAGCCGAACTCGGTATCCTTTTTAAAGGCGGCGAGCACCTAGAGCAGACGCACCGCATTACAACTGTTGTGCTGGACAAAACAGGTACGGTAACAAATGGAGCACCTGTGCTAACCGATGTAAAGCTTGAAGCTGGTGAGGATGAAGCGGCAATCCTTGCAATGGTAGGAGCAGCGGAGAAACAATCCGAACATCCATTGGCGCAAGCGATTGTGGAAGGAATCCAAGCAAAAGGGATCGAGTTTGGCTCTGTGGGGTCATTTGAAGCAATACCCGGCTATGGTATCGAAGCGGTCGTAGGAGAAGACACAGTGGTGGTTGGTACGCGTAAATTAATGAACAAGCACCATGTCGCTGCCGAGCACGCAGAAGAAGTGGTCCGTGAGCTTGAAACGAATGGAAAAACGGCTATGCTCATTGCGGTGAATGGAGAATACAAAGGCATCATCGCGGTTGCAGACACCATAAAGGATACTTCTAAACAAGCAGTAAAACGGTTAAAGGATATGGGGCTGGAAGTTGTCATGATGACAGGCGATAACGAACGGACAGCAAAAGCCATTGCTCACCATGCCGGAATCGATCAAGTCATTGCCGAAGTACTTCCGGAACAAAAAGCGGAAGAAGTAGCAAAGCTTCAAAAGCAAGGCAAGAAAGTGGCAATGGTCGGCGACGGCATCAATGACGCCCCAGCCTTGGTAACAGCGGATATCGGGATGGCAATCGGAACCGGCACAGATGTCGCGATGGAAGCAGCAGACATCACGTTAATGCGCGGTGACCTAAACAGCATAGCCGATGCCATCATCATGAGTAAAAAGACCATTACTAACATCAAACAAAATCTATTCTGGGCATTTGCCTATAACTCCATGGGGATTCCAATTGCGGCTTTAGGCTTCTTGGCGCCGTGGGTGGCAGGAGCAGCAATGGCATTCAGCTCGGTGTCCGTTGTATTGAATGCACTCAGATTGCAAAAAGTGAAACTTTAATAAGGTCGATAAGGTGGGAACACGATGAAAAAATGGATTGGATCTGCGCTTGTTTATCTGTTGTTAGTGGTCGGAGGCTATACGGCGTATTCTTTTTATGCAAGTGAAGATGTATCGCAAGGCGAGGAAGGCAGTCATGACGAACATCAGGATGAAGAGGCCCTTGGCGAAGAAGAACATGGTGAACATGAAGAGGAAGGGAATGACGGTGGGCACGACGATCATGGCGAACATGAAGGGGAGTCCGCTAGTGAAGTTCAAGCAGATGTAAAGCTAGAAGGGGAAGAAATGATCATCACGCTGACAGACCTTGAAGGCAACCCGATGGATAGCCTTGAAGTAAATCACGAAAAACTGATGCATCTAATTGTAATCAGTGAGGACTTGGAGGTTTTCAAGCATTTACATCCAGAAAAGGTTTCTGCAGGTGTTTTCACTGCGAAGGCAGATTTGGAGGATGGAATGTACCAAGCGTTTGTCGATATCAAACCGAGTGATTTGCAGTATGTAAATGAAGCCCACCCAGTGATGGTTGGGGATCATGACAGTCATGAGGATGCTCATGTCCATTTAGAACCTGAAACACAATGGACGAAGGAACAAGAGGGCTATTCCGTAACACTTGATGTGAACAATTTTTCGGTAAAAGAAAACGTTGTGTTTTCTTTTGACATAGAAGGGGCATCGCCAGAGGATTATCTTGGTGCGCTCGGACATGTGGTCGTTGTGGATGAAGGATTAGAGGAATTTATCCATGTACACCCTCGTGAAGGAGAGGAACCAGTGTTTGAAGCGCACTTCAGCAAGCCTGGCATGTATAAACTTTGGGCCGAATTTAAACTGGACGGGAAAGTGTACGCCTTCCCTTATGTGTTGGAAATCACAGAATAAAGGGGATTTGTTGGTATGGGAGAAAAACTAGTCAAGCTCGCGGTCAACGGAGGAATAGATTTTGGGGCTAAGTTGAATGGCAAACAGCTATCGATGCTTGCACGATATATGGGAGAAGAACAGAAGTTAGAAGTCACCACCTTTCAACAATTGTATGTGGACGTTCCGCGGCTTGATGAGCTGAAGGAGCAGGTAATGGCATAGGAAGTCGAGTAGTAGTGTTGCTCAGGGAGCCAGCGGATGATTTTGATTGTCCGCTGGCTTTTTTGTGTTTTTATTTCCACCCTCCAATGTAACCTTTTTACATCCCCCTCGTCTAACCGTATAAAAGGGGGCAATTACATGAAAAAAAAGGTAATTATCTTTTCTTCTATTATAGTAAGCCTGGCCATCATCTTCGCGTTCATCTATCAATCGAGAGAACCTTTCGCGGTTAATGGCACTGGCAATCCCTATTCTGAAAAAGACACGCAAACCGTACTCTCAGATAAAAAATGGTTACTTACTTTTACCAAAGAGTTCAAACAAGAAAGCATCAAAGAAAATGAGTCTATCTATGTGACGGACAAGGACGGCAACAAGGTAGAAGCAAATCTGGAAGTTTCAAAAGACTTTGTCACAGTTTCTCCTCCAGAAGGCGGCTATGACCCAAACAAAGGACCATATGAGCTTCACATCAGCGGAGAAATTGAATCGGTGGACGGCAAAACGCTCGGAAAACAAAAGAAAATCAAATTCACGGCTATGAAACAATTGCCGACGGTTGCTTCCAATAAAGAACTAAATTCATTGTTCACAGCCCGACTGGAACAAATGAAACAAGAGCGGGAAGAAAGTAAACAGTTCTTTAACTTTGGTAGGAGTGGCGATGAATCAACATCAAGCTCTGAGGACAGTGACGGCGCTGCAAATGCCGATATGGCAACCGAAAGCGAATCCAGCAGCAGTGGCAGTCCAGACGGCCATTCCGAAACAAACGTTCAGGTTCAAGGAGTGGATGAAGCGGACATCGTAAAAACAGATGGCGACTTCATCTATCAAGCAACCGATCAAAAGTTAAAGATTACAAAGGCAGACCCTGTCGAAGAAATGACCGTCCTGACAGAGCTACGTTATAAGGACTTTAATCCGTATCAACTGTTTTTGGATGGCAATCAGCTAGTGGTCATCGGTCATTATTGGGATGAGAAGATGATGTACGGCGAAAGTAAAAGTAGTGAAGGCGATATGATCATGCCGATGCATGAAGCAACGAAGGCCGTTATTTATGATATTACAGACCGAGCCAATCCAACTGTCCAAAAAACAGTCACCCTAGAAGGCGGTTATGTCTCAAGCAGGAAGATAGATAACCACGTTTACTTAATCACGAACAAGTACGCTAATTTTTGGATGCTAGAAGAGCACCCTGAGGCAGACTTAAGACCGCGAGTATCCGATACACAGGGAGAGGAAGAAGGAGAAATGGAAGGTGTTCCTTATGAGGATATCCGTTATTTCCCTGATTCCACAGAAGATAATTTTATGACGATAGTTACCATCGATTTGAATCAACCACAAGAGGATGCGTCCATTACAACTTATGTCGGCAGCGGAAATCAGATCTATATGTCAAAAGAAAACCTATATGTCGCGGTGCCGAACTATGGGTATGGCCCGAACTGGGCAAATAATGAAAGTACGGAAGTCTATAAATTTTCCGTTGATGGCATGACTGTGGAATTTCGGGCCAATGGAGCCATTCCAGGTCATCTTTTAAACCAATTTTCCATGGATGAGTATAAAGGGCATTTCCGAGTGGCCGCAACTAAAGGGCAGGCATGGGATGAAAATTCTCCGTCAAGCAACCACCTCTTTATTTTAGATGGTGGAATGAATGTCGTCAGCAGTGTGGAAGACTTGGCAAGGGGAGAGCGCATCTATTCTGTCCGCTTCATGCAGGATAAGGCGTATGTGGTGACGTTCAAGGAAGTGGATCCACTATTTGTCTTTGACCTGAGCAACCCGGCTGAGCCAAAAGTGCTTGGGGAATTAAAGATTCCCGGCTTCAGTAATTACTTGCACCCGTATGATGAAAATCATTTGATTGGTTTTGGATATGATACGAAGTTGGAAAAAGATCAATGGGGGACACGGGTGTTGACGAACGGGGTGAAGATCTCCTTGTTTGATGTGAGTGACCCGACAAATCCGCTTGAAAAACATACGGAGATTATCGGCGGGCAATCTACCCATTCGCCGTTAAATTATGATCATAAAGCACTTCTTTTCAACAAGGATAAAGATATTTTCGCCTTTCCAATCACCAAGTATAACGAAAATCAAAAAGATGGAAGCTACCGACTCGACTTTGAAGGGGCAATGGTATATGGAATCGACCCGAAAAAAGGATTTACCCTGCATACCAAAATAACGCATCAGCAGGAAAACACGTTATATGAAGACTGGGAGAACATGGTCCAACGTATTCTGTATATCGATGACCACCTCTACACCGTTACACCAAAAGAAGTAAAAGCGACAAAAATCACATGGTAGTTAGTTAAAAAGAATGTTAAATTATTCAAAAACCAGGTTGATTGGAGTGGAAGGCGCGCAGACTCCTCGAAAATGCTAACGCATTTTCTTCGTGCGATGAACTGCTGTCGAAGCCTTCTTTGTCCTATGGGAGGAAGGGACAGGGAAGACCCCGCAGGAGCTTTCGGACCCCATGGAAAACGAAGCGCCTGGAACGGAGATCAACCCTCATGTAACTATAAAAATTTGAGAGAGCGGATCGCCCCCGCTCTCTTTTTTCACGAAAAAGCAGGAAATAATGACAACAATCGCCGGCATTTTATTTCCTAGGAAAAGAAACTTGTCGAAAATAATCTAGGCTTTTAGGTTTGCACTCTACACCTCAGTGGAATGACATTCATATATTAAGGAAAAGATTTTATCTTTTCCACCTACTTAAATGGACGAAGCAGTTTCGAATTCTTGTATGTAGGTGCTATAATGAAATAATTGAAGTAAGGACATAAAGGTGAAAAATATAAAATAGATCATCTCTTTGAGGGGGAAGCAATATGAAAACAAAATTGCATTTATTATATGGCGGGAAATCAGCGGAACACCAAGTTTCCTTGCAAACAGCATTAGCTGTAACAAAGGCTTTAGATACAGATAAATTTGAAGTATATCCGTTATACATAACGGAAACAGGAGAATGGAAGCGCGGTGGCTTGTTGAATGGACCGGCAGAGAGCGTACACCAACTGAAGCTGGAAGAGGGCGGCACAACCATCGCACCTCTTGCATTGACGAACGAAGAAGAAACGGAAGAGACTCAAACAGTCGTGTTCCCACTATTACATGGCCCGAACGGGGAAGACGGAACAGTTCAAGGAATGTTGGAACTTTTAAACCTTCCTTATGTAGGAAACGGTGTGTTGGCATCATCTGCTGGAATGGATAAAGTTATCATGAAAAACCTTTTCGACCAAGCAGGATTGCCACAAGTTGGCTATGCACACTTCCTTCGTTCTGAATGGGAAAAGGCTGCAGATACAACATATGAAAAAGTAGAATCAGAGCTTGGGTATCCATGCTTTGTTAAGCCTGCAAACTTAGGGTCCAGTGTTGGGATCAGTAAAGCGAAAAACCGCAAAGAATTGGAAGCGGCTTTCCGTGAAGCGTTCGACTATGATCGCAAAATCATCGTGGAACAAGGTTTGGAAGGTGCCCGTGAAATCGAGATTGGCGTACTTGGTAACGACGAGCCGGAATGCTCGGTGATTGGAGAAATCGCTCCTAAGACAGAGTTTTACGACTACAAAGCAAAGTATGAAGATGGCGATACGGCCATGATCATCCCTGCGGAGATCAGTGAAGACATCTATGAGCAAGTAAAAGAAATGGCCATCACTGCTTTTAAAGCAATTGATGGAGCAGGCCTTGTGCGCGCAGATTTCTTTTTAACAAAAGAGGGTAAACTGTACATCAACGAAGTAAACACAATGCCAGGTTTCACGCCATTCAGCATGTTCCCATTATTATGGCAGCATACTGATGTGTCCTACCCACAACTAATCGAAAAACTAGTAGGATACGCACAACAACGCCACGAAGAAAAACAAAAAATCAAGCATACATTTAAAAAAAAGATTTCTCCTGTAGATTGAAGTGCAAGGTGTGAGACTCCAGCGGGGGAGTAACGGTAGGTTGAGACCCCACAGGCGTAGCCGAGGAGGCTCCAGCAGCGCCCCTAGGAAAGCGGAGCCATTTGCGGAAATCAACAGCGGTGTCTAAACAACATATTAAATCAGTTACATTTTCAGTGGCCCCGGCGAAGCCGAGGAGGCTCAAGCACCGTCCTCTGGATAAGCGAACACCTGGAACAGAAATCTACAGGGAATTAAACAATACAGATAAACAGGCAGGGGGTGGGTCATCACGAGAAGAGTATAAACGCGTGATGTCAGCTCCTTCTCTGTGTATAGAGAATAGGAGGGACACCCAAAATGATTAAAAGAACACTAAAACAAATACAAGAAATGGCGCAAGGCCAGCCAATCTCTTCCGAATACAGCGCCATCGTGGTAGAGGGCGTATCAAAAGATACACGCGAAGACATGAGCGGGAAATTGTACATACCGATTATCGGGGAGAATTTTAACGGCCATGCATTTGTCCGTGATGCCATCGAGAAAAAAGGCGCAGTTGCCTCCTTCTGGCAAAAAGACCAACCAGAGCCACCGACAGACCTGAACCTTATAGTTGTGGACGACACCATCGAAGCGTTGCAACACCTAGCAAGCAGTTATCGAAACCAAATCGGTATGAAGGTTGTGGGAATCACCGGAAGCAACGGGAAAACCACCACAAAAGATATGGTCACTTCTGTGTTAGAGACAACATTCCGCGTGCACAAGACGGCCGGAAACTACAACAATCATATCGGCTTGCCGTTAACGATTCTTTCCATGAAAGAAGATACGGAAGTTGCGGTGTTGGAAATGGGGATGAGTGGCCGAGGAGAAATCGAGCTGCTTTCCTCCATCGCCAAGCCAGACGCTGCCGTTATCACCAATATCGGGGAGTCTCATATGCAGGACCTCGGATCGCGTGAAGGAATCGCAGAAGCTAAACTTGAAATTGCTGCCGGCCTTAAGCAAGATGGCAAGCTCATCATCAATGGTGATGAACCGTTATTGACAGACAGAGTGGGAGGCAAGACCAACGTCATTCCGTTTGGCTTGAAGGCTAACAATGACTACCAGGCAAAGGACATTACGTTAAAAGGGAGAGGCACTCATTTTATAATAGAAGAAACAGAGTATTTCATCCCGGTACTTGGTGCCCACAATGTGACCAATGCCCTTGCTGCCATCATCGTTGGAGAGCTTTTCGGTGTGTCTGAGGTGAAGCGAAAAAAAGGCTTGGAGCAACTTGTCATCACTGGTATGAGGAATGAAGTGGTGGAGACATCCGGCGGTTGGACGGTCATCAATGATGCCTACAACGCAAGTCCTACTTCCATGAGAGCTGCATTGGATTTGTTGGGCAGCCTTGACGGATATGGGAAAAAGATTGCCGTTCTTGGCGATATGCTGGAACTTGGTGACATGGAAAAGACGTTTCATCATGAAATTGGGCAATATGTAAAAGAAAAGAATGTGGATTATGTCTTTACATTCGGTGCCCTCGGCATGGAGATTGCAAAAGGTGCCCAGGAAGTGATGGAACCTTCCCATGTTAAACCGTTCATGAACAAGCAAGAATTAACCCGCGAACTGCTGCCGCTTTTAGAAAATGGTGATGTGGTGATGGTAAAAGGCTCACGAGGCATGAAATTAGAAGAGGTTATTGAAGGAATCAAGTAATTCCTTATTTTCAAGGAATACAAACTTCTTTTAAAGAGAAAATTAATAGTAAGCATGCTGCATTTGCTCAAAGTTGTGCGGAAAGAAAAATATTTTGCCGATTTATTCGGCAGAGGGGCGCGATTGAAAGCGTAACCTCCTATAAGTTGGCATTAACCTTTATTGCTATTTAGTAACCAAAGTGTTATGATAACAGGTAATGTGTTTAATATGTCTACTTATAAAGATTAGGCAAGCGCTCTGACCCGTGCCTAATTTATTAATTTGTATAGATAAAGGAGTAGGAATAATTTGGCGTTATTTAAAGAATTAGGTTTATCAGAAGATATCATGAAGTCGATCGACAGAATGGGGTTTGAAGAAGCTACCCCTATCCAATCGGAAACGATTCCTGTTGCATTAACTGGTAAAGATGTTATCGGTCAAGCTCAAACAGGTACAGGTAAAACGATTGCATTTGGTCTTCCATTGCTTGAAAATGTAGATGTGACAAACGAATCCATTCAAGGTATCGTTATCGCACCAACTCGTGAATTAGCTATCCAGGTTGCTGAAGAAATTTATAAAGCTTCTTACCATAAACGTGCTCGTGTTCTTTCCGTATTCGGAGGCCAGGACATCAGCAGACAGATTCGTTCATTGAAAAAGAACCCGCACATCGTAGTTGGTACTCCAGGTCGTTTACTTGACCATATCAACCGTAAGACTCTTCGTCTTCAAAATGTGAACACGGTTGTTCTTGATGAGGCAGATGAAATGCTGAACATGGGATTCATCGAGGATATCGAAAAAATCCTTGCTGAAACACCAGAAAAGAAACAAACATTACTTTTCTCTGCTACAATGCCTGCACCAATCCGTGCAATCGCTGAGCGTTTCATGAGCGAGCCTGTAAATGTAAAGGTACAAGCGAAAGAACTAACAATATCCAACATCCAACAATTCTACGTGGAAGTTCCGGAAAAGAAGAAGTTCGACACATTGACTCGTCTTCTTGACATCCAATCTCCAGAACTTGCTATCATCTTCGGTCGTACAAAGCGTCGTGTAGATGAGCTATCTGACGCATTGAACGTGCGCGGATACTCTGCAGAAGGAATCCACGGTGACCTTTCTCAAGCGAAGCGTATGAGCGTACTTCGCAAGTTTAAAGAAGGATCCATCGATGTACTTGTTGCAACAGACGTAGCAGCTCGTGGCCTTGACATCTCTGGTGTTACACACGTTTACAACTTCGACATCCCACAAGATCCTGAAAGCTATGTTCACCGTATTGGACGTACAGGTCGTGCTGGTAAGAGCGGATTGGCGATCACATTCGTTAGCCCTCGTGAAGTTAGCTACTTGCACCATGTAGAACGTGTAACAAAACGTAAAATGGACAAATTGAAGGCACCAACTCTAGACGAAGCACTAGAAGGCCAACAAAAAATGTCCATGGAGAAATTAACGCAAGCTGTTGAAGCGAAAAACCTTGGTTTCTACCGCAATGCAGCGGAACAATTATTAGAAGAGCACGATGCAGTAACGCTTGTATCTGCAGCTCTGAAATTGTTCACAAAAGAGCCGGACGAAACTCCAATCCGTCTTACTGAAGAAGCTCCAATGCACTCAAGAAGAGGTGGTGGTGGCCGTGGCGGCGACCGTAACCGTGGTGGCGGAAAGAGCTCTAGCGGCGGTGGAAAAGGCGGCTGGAACAAACGCTCCGACAGCCGTGGCGGCAAGCCAGGCGGCGGTTCTGGTTCAAGGGACGCAAGCGCAAAGCGCCAAGGCTACAAACGTTCTTCTCGTAAAGAGCGCGTATAATTAACATTTGAGAAAGCTCGAAAACTGACTGGATTTAACCCGGTTGGTTTTCGGGCTTTTTTTTGTTGTTGGTGGGGGGGAGGGTTTCCGCTAGTGAGGTTAATTGTAAATAAAAGGGTTCTATACGCCCAAACGATCAAGAAATTGGAGTGAAAGGTCAAATAGAAGGTCTCTATACGCCCGAACGACCAAGAAATCGGGGTAAATGGTCAAATAGAACG
Organism: Sutcliffiella horikoshii; assembly: GCF_002157855.1. Lineage (NCBI taxonomy): Bacteria > Bacillati > Bacillota > Bacilli > Caryophanales > Bacillaceae > Sutcliffiella > Sutcliffiella horikoshii. The sequence continues at coordinate 268,540 of NZ_CP020880.1, forward strand.
GTTCTATACGCCCGAACGATCAAGAAATCGAAGTGAAAGGTCAAATAGAAGGGCTCTATACGCCCGAACGACCAAGAAATCGGAGTGAAAGGTCAGATAGAACGCCTCTATATGCCCGAACCCTCACACAATCAACGCGAAACGTCTAATAGAACCCATATAAATTCCAGTTCCCCTAATTTTCACTCCCCCTTCATCTCCAAGAGAACCCAACCCACCTCCCAAAAAGAACAAATCCCCCCTCACTTGGGCATACTACCTCTAAACAATTCCTAACCAAAAGGAGGTCCCTCATCACTATGACCATCGTAAAACTCGGCTATGTCGCCATGAGCGTGCATCTCACCAACGCTTCCCCGTCCAAAACAATGACCTTTGCCCAGTTCAGCAAAATCAAGGACCGGGACGCGGCAATCGAAAAGCTAGAACGCATCTCAGTCGAAAACCTAGAAAACTGCCTGCGCCTACTCAAGCACAATGTCGCAAACGATATTCAATTTTTCCGGTTCAGCTCCAAACTGATTCCGCTCGCAAACCATGAAGAGGTAAAAGACTGGAAATTCATGCGGCCGCTAAAAGGAATCCTATCCCAAATAGGCGACTATATCGAAGAAAACCCGATGCGTGTAGACTTTCATCCGGATCATTTTGTACTGCTCAATTCTAAGAAAAAGGAAATCATCAATCAGACCATCAAGACGCTCAGTATGCACCGCTCTCTTTTAAAAGGAATGAGGGTTCCCACACAGCACCGTTGTGTTCTCCATATTGGTGGAGGATATGATGACAGGGAGTTGGCGCTGGAACAATTTATTCATAACTTTGCGCTTGTTCCGCAGCCTATTCAGGAAATGCTGATTCTTGAAAATGATGATACGACATTTCACTTACGTGATGCTTTATATGTTTGTGAAAAGCTGAATGTACCGCTTGTTTTTGATTACCATCATCACCTTGCACACTTTGAAGAGGAAGCAGAGGGATGGGAGCAGGATTGGGGGCGGGTGGTACAAACATGGGAACATTCGCCGCTGCCTGTGAAGATGCATATTTCAAGCCCGAGGGACGAAAAGAATTTCCGTGCCCATGCCGATTATGTGGATCCTAAAATGTTTATGGATTTCCTCCAAGGCATCAAAGGAAGCGTGCCCGAAATCCATTGTATGATTGAGGCCAAGAAAAAGGATGAAGCACTATTTCAACTGATGAAAGAGCTGAAAAGTTATCCTGAAATAGAGATTATCGACGGGGCTTCCTTCAAAATTAAATAGAATTTTCCAACAGAGGGCCATCCATAGTATACTAGGAAAAGCGACAGCTAGAATGTGATTTGGAGGGAGAGCAAATGAGGCCGGAGCCTAAACAGATGATAGATAGAAAAGCTTTGTCGGTATGGAGGATCTCCGCCGCACTGAATTCTATATTTTACGTCCTGCTTATTGTGGGATTTTGGTTTATACAACGTTCATTTGAATTCCCTTGGTGGACACTGCTAATTGCGGGGGTTCTGTTTGTACTGATCTTCTTATTAACCGTCGTTATTTTCCCATCTATGCAGTGGAAACGCTGGCGGTTTGAAGTACATGAACATGAAATTGACTTGCAGCATGGCATTTTTATCAAAAAAAGAACCTTGGTGCCGATGGTCCGGGTGCAGCATGTTGATACACGGCAGGGGCCGATTTTGAAAAAGTTCCATCTCTCCACGGTGCTGATTTCAACTGCGGCAACCATTCATGAGATACCGGCTCTTGATGAAGAACAGGCAGACCAAGTCAGGGATTACATATCAAGGCTTGCGAGGGTGACAGAAGATGATGTCTGAAAAAAAGAGGATGCATCCGGCTGCCATCGTTGTAGCTTTTTTCAAACAACTGCGTGAACTTTTGTTTCCGATTATTATTTTCGTATTCTTTGGGAGTAGTTCTGGAGAAGGTTTTTTCAGCATCATTTACATAGCTGTAATGGTTTTATGGTTCGCGGGTTTAATTGCAATTGGTGTGGTCTCTTGGTATCGATTTTACTATTGGATAGAAGATGGGGAGCTGCGTATGGAATACGGTGTTTTTGTGAAAAAACGCCGGTTCATCCCGCAAGAACGGATCCAGACTTTAGATACTTCGGAAGGAATTATCCAGCGTATCTTCGGTTTAGTAAAAGTACAAATAGAAACAGCAGGTGGCGGAACGGAAGCGGAAGCAAGTTTGACGGCAGTAACAAAGGACGAGGCAAACAAGCTGAGGGAAGCTTTATTGTATTATAAAAATAAAGACGAAGTATATGGTCCAAAGCTGCCTGTTCAGCAGGAACCGAGCGCGGAGCCTGTAGAAAAGCCAACATATAAAGCATCCTGGAAAACACTCTTTATTGTGGGAACAACTTCAGGGGGGATCGGTGTTGTGCTTTCGGCAGTCATCGCGTTCACTTCCCAATTTGATCAATTTGTCCCATATGAGGATATCATCGACCGTTTCGGGATGGTCTTGCAGACAAGTGTGTATTTTATTGCTTCGATCGTTTTTGTTGTTTTGTTTGTGTCGTGGCTCATTTCTATTGTGATGACGATGTTTAAGTACGGGAATTTCACTGTCACCAAACAAGATGATGAACTGCAAATATCCAGAGGTATAATTGAAAAGCGGCAATTGACGATTTCCCTGAAAAAAATACAAGCGATAAGGATCTCACAAAACCTGTTGCGACAGCCTTTCGGATATGCGACCGTTTATGTGGAGAGTGCAGGAAGTTCAGGAGGAAAAGAATCTGACTTTTCCACGATTCTGTTTCCATTGTTGAAGGTTTCTGAAGTGGAAGCCCATTTGAAGCAGTTCGTCCCGTCGTACCTTCTTGTACAAGAGGTTCACGGTCTGCCCAAGAGGTCGGTGATTCGGTATCTTATCCGTTTAATGGTCCCGGCAGCACTGCTATCCACTCCAATCGCTTACTTCTTTCAACCGTATGGGTATCTTGCCTTTTTGTCGGTGGTGGTTGCCGGATTGCTAGGCTACAGCCAATATAAGGCTGCAGGTTGGGCAATGGAAAGTGAGCAGCTTCAACTTTCTTATCGACATTTAAGTAAGAACACTGTGCTTGTGCGTAAAAAAAGAATTCAATCCTTTGAATTGCGGGAGTCATTTTTTCAAGGGAAAAGAAAACTGTTTACAATTAAAGCTGCCATCAAAACCGGTCTTGGAGGCAAAGATTTTCAAGTGGTGGATGTGGAGCAACATGACGGCGAACAAATTTACGAGTGGTATTCTTATGAAAAAAAGCAAGGGGATGTCATGTGAGGTGACAACCCTTGCTTTTGTTTTTGAAGATAGAATTTACATAAACCTTGAAAGAATTCCAAACAACACCAATGCGCCTAAGACGATCCAAAAAATATTTTGTTTTCCGCCTCGTGGTGCGCTCGGTCTGCCGATATTAGGGAATATGGCGCGCAATGATCTAGGGGATGTGGCTGGTCCTCTTCCCAGGAAAAATGGTGCTAACACGGTACCGGCAAAGAATCCGAATAAGTGGGCAATCCAATTGATGTTAGAATTCAGGAAGGTCATCACAAGCCCGACTCCCAAAATGGTCAAAATAACTTGGGAATTTGCTCTGTCCAATAGGTCCGGTCGTAAGAATACCATGTAAAAATATAGGCCGAATATCGCAAATATGGCACCGGAAGCTCCGAGATGACTGTAAATGTCAGGTTTTAATAGTAGGGTGGCAACGTTTGCTAGAATACCACCTAACAAATAGAAGGTAATAAATTTCCCTTTTCCTAACATCCGCTCTACGGCCGGTCCGAACAGGACAAGCGACAGAGAGTTAAATAGAAAGTGAGTCAAGCTGGCATGCAGGAAAATGGGGGTAACTAGCCGCCACCATTCTCCTTGCCAAATAAACAGGTTGAATCCAACGGTAAGGTTTAAGAAAGTCGGAGAAAATTGTACAACCAGCCAAAGTATAAGGTGGATGGCAACAATTGTGGTAATAATAGGATATAATCTTCTAAAAGTACGAAAGTTTTCCGTTCGGACGAACATCCGCTTCACCCCTTGTTCTTTAATATAGCTCTTTTCAGATTATCATGTTAGCTCCTAAAAGTCTTTTTAGGAGAATCAGAAAATATATCATTACTATATGAAAGAGGTTGGTCAAAGTATGATTATTGGAACTGGAATCGACATTGTGGAGCTTGCCCGCATCGAAAAATTGATGAACCGCCAGCCTAACTTTGTGGATCGTATCCTAACACCGCTGGAAAAAGAGAGGTTCAACACGCTAAGTGAAAAAAGAAAAGTGGAATTCCTCGCAGGTCGTTTTGCTGCAAAGGAGGCCTTTTCCAAGGCGAAAGGAACAGGCATCGGGAAAGAACTCAGTTTTCAAGACATGACTATAGGGTCCACGGAGAAAGGGAAGCCGTATTTTTCTGAGCCTGAAATAACAGGTGGTAATGTCCACTTGTCCATTTCTCATAGTGATCAATATGCCATCGCCCAAGTAATTATCGAAAGCTTGTCAAGCTAGTCTGCATATTCCCCGAAACTGGTTCATATACATAATTCAGAAAGGAGACAAGGTGTACAAGTAGAGGTTCAGCCTACCTGTGTCTGGAGGAGGGCCTGGTATCTCTGCACTCTCACTTTTCTCTAAGATAATCATGTAATGAAGGCAAAGGGGATGAATAATTTGAGAAAAGCATGGCTATTGGTAGTGGTTGGCCTTGTGAGTATCCTTGTTCTCGCAGGGTGCGGTACGAAATCGCAGGAAGATGTAACAGCTTCACTTGGTGCGAAAGTAGAAGAGATGAAGGGGTATGAATCAAATGCGAAGATGACCCTTCAAACTGGAGCGGAGCCACAAGTGTATGAGGTGCAAATCGGTCATAACAAACCGAACTATTACAAGGTGAATTTGAAAAATGCGGAAAAGGATCAAAGCCAGATCATCATCCGCAATGACGAAGGTGTATTTGTCTTAACGCCGGCGCTTAACAAGAGCTTCCGCTTCCACAGCGAATGGCCGCAAAACAGCAGCCAGGCCTATCTGTTCGAGTCGCTTGTGAATGACATCAAAAATGATCCGGAAGCGAAGTTCACCGCAACAGAAGAACATTATGTATTTGAAACGAAAACAAACTATCAAAATAATAAGCTTCTTCCGACTCAGGAGATTACACTGAGCAAAAAAGACTTGTCGCCTGTTTCTGTAAAGGTGATGGACCCAGATAAGAAGCCGTTGGTTCTAGTGGAATTCTCTGATTTCAAATTTGATGCAAGCTTTGATGCCGATGCATTTGATGTGAAAAAGAACATGACAGGTGCCCGTGCAAGCCTAGAGTTGCCTGCATCTGGACCTGTTACCGAAGAGTCGGATGAATTTTCGGCGATGACACCGTTAGATACGCCTGCAGGTACAGATCTTAAAGAAGAAACGGTTGTAGAAACAGCGAATGGAAAACGTGTTGTCATGACGTATGAAGGCACAAAGACCTTTACGTTGATTCAAGAGAAGGCGCGCAACTCGGAAGTGCCGACATCCCAGCTTGTCAACGGTAACCCGGCGGACCTAGGTTTCACGGTGGGCGCTATGACAGAAAACAGTCTAACATGGACCTACCAAGGCGTAGACTTCACCCTAGCATCCAAAGACCTCTCCCAAGAAGAAATGCTCATGGTCGCCCGCTCCGTCCAAGGCGCAGCCATCAAATAGTTCAACACCAACTAGCAGGCCCGTTGCAGACGGGTCTGTATTTTTTTTTTCGAAAAGGGGTCAGACCCTCACAGGAATTTCGCTCTCCCTGTCGAAGGGGCTTTCTTCACATGACTTTGGGGCGTTTTTTGGTTATGATAGGTACATATTAATTTGAGGTTGTAGATAGGTAAAGGAAGTGCTAAGGAAGATGTCGAGCTTTCATCGGGATACTTGGGTTGAGGTAGATTTGGATTGTATTTATGAAAATGTGCAGGCGATACAGGAGCATGTGACAAAGGGTGTCACGGTGATTGCGGTCGTGAAGGCGAATGCATATGGGCATGGAGATGTGCAAGTGGCAAACGTGGCGTTGGAAGCAGGTGCGAAGTATCTTGCTGTTTCTTTTTTAGATGAGGCGATGTCTTTAAGGCAACAAGGAATAACGGCACCAATCCTTGTACTCGGTGCTTCAAGGGTTTCAGACCTGCCGCTTGCTGCGAAAGAGGATATCACGCTTACGGTTTTCCAAAAAGAATGGGTAGAAGAAGCAACTTCCGCATATCAAGGTACAGAAGTGGTTAAACTGCACCTGAAGCTAGATACGGGGATGGGAAGAATCGGGGCGAGAACACAAGAAGAAGTCGCCCAAATACTAGAGTTGATTGACAAAGCCCCAAACCTGCAAATTGAGGGGATTTATACGCATTTTGCTACCGCGGATGAGTTGCAATCAAGTTATGTGGAACAACAGTTTGAAAGGTTTCACTCTTTGTTAAATCAAGTCACAAACCAATTCAGCATCCCGATGATCCACTGCGGAAACAGTGCCACTACGCTAAGATTTCCTACAAGGATCTTCAATGCGGTACGTGTTGGGATAGCGATGTATGGGCTAACGCCATCACCGGAAATGGAACCAGAACTGCCTTTTCCGCTAAAAGAGGCATTCTCCCTTCATACCAAACTTGTACATGTAAAAAAATTATCCATTGGCGAGAGCGTCAGTTATGGGGCCACCTACACGACAAAAGAAGAAGAATGGATTGGAACGGTGCCGGTTGGTTATGCGGATGGATGGATTAGAAAATTACAAGGAATGAACATTCTAGTAGACGGAAAGTTCGCTCCAATTGTTGGAAGAATCTGCATGGACCAGTTTATGGTTAAATTGCCACATGAACTTCCAATTGGGACCAAGGTGACGCTTATAGGAAAACAGGACGGCAAGAAGATCAGCTCAAACGATGTTGCTGCCAAGCTTGACACCATCAACTACGAGGTGCCGTGTATGATCAGCTACCGTGTGCCCCGCATGTTTTTGCGGAATGGGAGTATAATGGAAGTGAGAAACTATTTGCAAGACAAACCATTAGAATAGTAAATGGTAATTTTCTGCATAAAAAAGGGTTTATATAGTGATAATAGAGAAGAATTCGCTAAATGGACTTTGCAATTATCGGCAATGATGGTATTATGGAATATGGAATAGTATTATGTGTCTGTAGTTCTTGGAGGTGTATGCTGTGTCTGAATCCAGCGCAACAACTGAAATCTTGATTCGATTACCTCAAAACTTAGTGTCGGAATTAGATGGTTTGGTAAAACAAGAAAACGGCAATCGAAACGAATTAATCTTTCAAGCAACAAAGATGTATCTTCGCGAGCGCAAAAAGCGTCAAATTCGCGAGTCCATGAGACGTGGCTACATGGAAATGTCTAAAATCAATCTAAACATTGCATCTGAAGCTTTCTTGGCTGAATATGAGGCGGAGCATACGGTTGAACGCTTAGTTAGCGGGGGGTAATCATTTGATTGTCAAACGCGGTGACGTTTATTTTGCTGATTTATCCCCGGTTGTTGGGTCTGAGCAAGGAGGCGTTCGACCAGTACTTGTCATCCAAAATGATATCGGAAATCGATTTAGCCCGACCGTTATAGTAGCTGCCATTACTGCTCAAATCCAAAAAGCCAAACTCCCAACACATGTAGAGATCGATGCGAAGCGTTATGGTTTTGAACGTGACTCTGTTATCCTGCTCGAACAAATTCGAACAATTGATAAACAAAGATTAACGGACAAAATTACTCATCTTGACGAAGAGATGATGGACAAAGTGGATGAGGCGCTTCAAATAAGCTTAGGACTTATTGACTTTTAATATTTGAATCCGTTTTTTCGATAAGAAGCTATTCACAAGCGCGTGAGTAGCTTTTTTATTTTGTATCGACACAATACCCCTAGCTGTATGCGGAAATCAACAGCGGTGTTGTACCAAATCACACTCATTTCTAAGAAGATACCACCATAATTAGGTAAATAAACCACATTTATGGATGAACTGGGATTAAACATATTTGACTTTTAAAACAATAAAAATTTATAGTTGTATTAGTATAGCTAAAATTATTTGTCGAATTTATAAATATATCTATTACCGAAAAAAGGAGCCGGGATAATGAATCAAAACATAATCACGTATATTGATGAAAACCGAGAGACTATTTTTAACCAATGGATTGAAGGCATGGATGAAATCGGTGAAAAGAAAGAATTGAAAGCCATTTCTGATAAGGTGTACCTGAGCACAAGCAGAGAATACATCAATTTATTATTGAACAACATTAGTAAAGATTTGGACAACCTTTCTGTGATATTAACCGATTTTGCCGAGAAAATTGTTCGATTCGGTTGGCCTCTCATTTATGTGACAGAAGGTCTTTCATTATTCGGGAAGATTGTATTTGAGGGAATGACGAAAGAGGAAACGGACGATAGCCAAAAAGTTGCCCTGATGTATGATTTTGATCAATGGCTCCGACCGGTCTATAACGAGATTGTAAAAACGTATACAGGGTCTTGGGAACATACAGTGTCTATGCAGAAAATCGCATTACAAGAATTGGCTGCACCCCTTATCCCGGTATTTGACAAGATTTCTGTCATGCCGCTTGTGGGTACAATCGATACAGAACGCGCAAGACAAATCATGGAAAACCTTCTTCAAGGTGTTGTAAAGCACCGTGCTGAAGTGGTCTTAATAGATATTACAGGTGTACCGGTTGTCGATACGATGGTAGCGCACCATATTATTCAGGCAGCGGAAGCGGTAAGACTTGTAGGTGCAAAATGCTTATTGGTTGGAATTCGTCCTGAAATCGCCCAGACTATAGTTAATTTGGGCATTAACCTGGATCAAATTATTACGAAAAACTCCCTGAAAAAAGGGATTGAAACAGCGCTTGAAATGACAAACAGAAAAATTGTGACTGCGGGGGATCAAAAGTGAGAATACCTATATTAAAACTTCACAATTGCCTATTAATCTCTATTCAATGGGAACTAGATGATCAAACAGCGTTGCAATTTCAAGAGGATCTTCTAAATAGAATACATGAAACAGGAGCAAATGGAGTTGTCATTGATTTGACCTCTGTTGATATGATTGATTCATTTATTGCAAAAGTGCTTGGAGATGTAATCAGCATGTCGAAACTTATGGGAGCGCAAGTCGTTCTGACAGGGATTCAACCTGCTGTAGCCATCACTTTAGTGGAACTCGGAATCCAATTGGATGAAGTGTTCACGGCACTAGATTTAGAAAAGGGTCTAGAGAAATTACAACAGGAACTGGGGGAGTAAACGATGACTGTCCAATCCTGTGTAAAAATAAGAAACGAATGGGACATAGTAGCTGCCCGACAAATGGGTAGAAATGTTGCCAAAGATCTCGGTTTCGGCACAGTAGACCAAGCGAGGATAACTACAGCAATTTCTGAGTTGGCTCGGAATATTTATTTGTATGCAGGTACAGGTCAAATTTGTATTGAAGAAATGGATGAGTATGGAAAAAGAGGACTGAAAGTGGTTGCCACAGATGATGGTCCTGGAATTCCTGACATTCGACAGGTGATGGAAGATGGCTTTTCCACATCAGGAGGCCTTGGAGCCGGATTGCCTGGAGTAAAGAGGTTAATGGATTCGTTTCAGATAGATTCTTCTTCTGGGGAAGGAACGACAATCCATGCCGTAAAGTGGGTTCGCTAGAAGGGGGGATAACCCGTGAATTATGATAAATTAGAATCAGAATATAAAGAAATACTTTCTGCCTACCTGAACCGCCAGTCAGAGGAAGCCCTCTATAAAGGGCAGGAATTCAGTCGCAGAATACTTGGGGAGAAAGTTTCTCCCGAAGAAATTATCAGTGTGCATAAAGCGATGCTGCAAGATCTTTCTCCAGAGATACCGGATAATATCCTGCATTCTTTGGATTTCCTACTTGAAGTGATGATCGGTTATGGGATTGCTTACAGGGAGCATCAAAGCCTTCGCCACAGGCAACAAGAGATTCAAACGGAGATTGAAATTGCAGCTAATGTCCAGCAGACACTACTTGAGACGAAAATTCCTGAGACGAATTCAGTGGAGATAGGCGCGATAAGTGTTCCTGCCAAACATATGAGCGGGGATTATTATCATTTTGTCCATAACGAAAAGGATTCGTTTAGTGTCGCTATTGCGGATGTTATCGGAAAAGGAATTCCGGCTGCGATGTGTATGAGTATGATCAAGTATGCGATGGACAGTTTACCAGATACTAGAGTTGCGCCAAGCTATGTTCTTGGCAATTTAAATAGAGTAGTGGAGCAGAATGTCGATGCGAGCATGTTCATCACGATGTTCTACGGTATGTATGACCTTCACAAACACCTCTTCTCATTCTCTTCTGCGGGGCACGAACCACCGTTGTATTTTGATGCGAAGAAAAATGAATTCTATGAACTCGATGCGAGAGGGCTTGTCCTTGGTATCGATAGACTTGCAACCTATCAACAGTATGAAAAAAGCATCGAAGTCAATGATATGGTAATCCTTTTCTCTGATGGAGTGACAGAGTGCCGTACAGAGGAAGGATTTATCGAGGTTGATAAAATAATAGATTTAATCAGGTCATATATCCACTTACCGCCTCAAGCCATTGTCGAGCTTGTATACAGAGACCTTGAGAAAATCCAGGACTTTCAGCTCAGAGATGACTTTACTTTAATTATTTTAAAAAGAAAGGTTTAAATGTTTGAGAAGCGGGTATTTAGTATTGGGATGACCTAAAAATGGAATTCTAATTCATGTTTGAGGTGACGAAAGAATGAATATGGACATTCAGATAAAAGAAGATTTAAATCAGACGCTTGTCGTCCTAGAAGGGGAAATAGATGCCTATACTGCACCAAAGGTAAAGGAAAAGGTAGCCCCTTTATTAGAAGATTTTTCAGGAGAACTAGTATTTGATTTATCAAGTGTTAATTATATGGACAGCACAGGCTTAGGGATGTTTGTAGGTTTCTTTAAAACCGTAAAGGCAAACAACGGTGTCTTTCGTCTGGTAGGGTTATCGGATCGTTTAAAGAGATTGTTTGATATTACAGGTTTAGCAGGAATCATGGAGATAAAATAGGCTGCATGTAGCAGTCGATAAATAAGTTCACTTAAAGGTGGGGGAACAATGAACCGGGCTTATGATTATATAGAAATGTCGTTTCCAGCGAAGGCTGAGTACGTCGGAGTCATCCGACTTACCTTGTCTGGAATTGCGAATCGTATGGGCTTTTCATACGATGAAATTGAAGATATCAAAATTGCCTTAAGTGAAGCTTGTACCAATGCGGTCGAGCACGCTTATAAGCAGGACGAAAAAGGTAATATTCGAATCGGATTCGGTATTTACAAAGACCGACTCGAGTTAGTGGTAGCTGACAATGGACAAAGCTTTGATTTCGACAAAGTAAGGGAAGAATTAGGTCCATACACCGAGTCGCAACCAGTAGAAACTTTGCCAGAAGGAGGGTTAGGATTATTCTTAATCCAAACGCTGATGGATGATGTGAAGGTGCACAGCAATCAGGGCGTTACAGTCTTCATGACAAAGTATGTACAAGGAGAGCAGGTGGAAAGGGATGCGGAATCAATCTCCGTCCAGTAAGCTGGATGTTAATATGCTATTAGAGCGGTACCAACAAGACGGTTGTGAAGTATCGCAGTTGCAATTAGTAGAGCATTATACTGCACTTGTTGAATCCATCGCTCGAAAATATTCAAGAGGCAAAGCCTTTCATGAAGACCTCTCTCAAGTAGGGATGATTGGATTGCTCGGTGCCATGAAGCGTTTCGATGCAAGTTTTGGCCGAAGTTTTGAAGCATTTGCTGTTCCAACGATTATCGGAGAAATTAAACGTTTCCTTCGAGATAAAACTTGGAGTGTCCATGTTCCGCGCAGGATCAAGGAAATTGGACCGAAGATAAAGTCTGCTGTGGAAGAATTGACAAATGAACTTCAACGTTCACCGAAAGTATTTGAAATCGCTGATTACTTGGAAGTTACCGAAGAAGAAGTGTTGGAAGCGATGGAGATGAGCCAGAATTATCAAGCTCTTTCTGTCGATAATGCCATCGAGGCTGATTCTGATGGAAGCACGGTAACCATTCTCGACATCGTAGGAAACCAAGATGCCGGGTTTGATCAAGTGGATCAGCAGCTTCTATTACAAAAGATTTTCCATGTGCTTTCAGAAAGAGAAAAACAGATTATCGAATGCACATTTTTCAAGAATATGAGTCAAAAAGAAACAGGGGAAAAGTTGGGTATTTCGCAGATGCATGTATCAAGACTGCAACGCAAAGCGCTAACCAAGCTGAAACAAGCATTCATGGAAGATAATGCAAACACGGAGATTTTTTCATGATTGAACAATTCAAACATGAAAAAGCGAACGTGAATGCCTACCAGAATGCGAAAAACGGAATGTATTTTTGTGGGGACAGCTACTACGTAAATACAACGGATGACTACTTTTTATGTGTAGTTGCAGATGGTTTAGGTAGCGGAGAATATGCACACGATGCTTCACAAGCAGTTATTTCCGCTGCCAAAGACCATGAAACTGAGGACGTTTCCGTTATCATGAAAGCTTGTAACGAAGCGATGAGGAATAAGCGCGGTGCAGCGGTTTCTGTGCTGAAAGTCAACTATGACCAGCAAGAGGTTGTGTACAGCTGTGTTGGGAATATTCGATTTTTCCTATATCCTCCGACAGAAAAGCTTATCTACCCACTGCCGGTCAAAGGCTACCTATCTGGAAAACCCCAAACACTTAAAACTCATCGTTTTCCCTACAGTTCCAAAATGAAGTTTTTCATCTACTCAGATGGTTTGAATATCCCATCCGTAAAAAAATACATCAAAGACATCCCATCCGCCACCTCATTGCTTGAAATAGCCGCAATGTTCACAGGCAACGGCATGGACGATGTAACCATCATCTCAGGTGAAATTCACTAGGGAGATCGTATTCTAGCTTTTTGCAAATGATTGTGGAAACTTCCGTTGATCGCAGTGGAAGGCACGAAGACTCCTGCGGGAGGAAGGGACAGGGAAGACCCCACAGGGCGAATGCCCAAGGAGGCTTCCGGACCGCCCGCGAAAAGCGAAGTGCCTGGAACGGAGATCAACAGTTAGAGGATATTTTAAAAATATTAGGGTTTTCAATTAAGCCAAGGCTGACATTTCCATGTTAGTCTTTTTTCTTTGTCCGAATAATTTGCTAAAATAGAAGATGGGTTAATATGTTGGGAGGCTACAAAATTGGAATGGAACGATAAAAATGAGCAATTGGTCAACCTATTAGTGAAAGACGTAGAAGTGACAAAAGGACAAGCCAAGAAAGTAATAGCACTTTTAGAAGAAGGCAACACCGTTCCTTTTATCGCCAGATACCGAAAAGAACAAACAGGCTCTCTAGACGAAGTACAAATCAGAGCTATCATGGAAAAATGGCAATACATACAAAACCTTGAAAATAGAAAAGAAGAAGTTACCCGCCTCATCGAGGAACAAGGGAAACTCACACCAGAACTGAAAGCAAGCATTCTAAAATCAACCAAACTACAACAGGTGGAAGACCTCTACCGTCCATACAAACAAAAACGACGCACAAAAGCGACCGTTGCCAAAGAGAAGGGATTGGAACCATATGCCGAGTGGCTGCTTACGTTCCCGTCCTCCCCTTCCCTTGAAGAAAAAGCGGCAGAATTTTTCTCAAAGGAAAAAGAAGTTGCAACCGTTGAAGAGGTATTAGAAGGAGCAAAGGATATTCTTGCGGAAACCTTTTCTGATGAACCAACTTATCGACAATATATCCGCGACGTTACCTATAAACAAGGCAAGGTCGTATCAGCCGTTAAGAAAGCGGAGAAAGACGAAAAAGAAGTTTTTGCGATGTATTACGAGTATGAAGAAGCGATCTCACGAATCCTACCGCATCGAATCTTAGCAGTGAACCGCGGAGAAAAGGAAGAAGTTTTGCGAATTTCCATAGCTGCTCCAGCAGAAAGAATCGTGGAATACCTTAATCGCCAAGTGATTAAACGAGAAACTTCCATTGCTACACCTCTCATAAAGGAAGCAATTGCGGATGGATATAAGAGATTGATTGAGCCCGCGATAGAGCGTGAAATCAGAAAAGAGCTGACAGAGAAAGCGGAAGAGCAAGCCATCCATATTTTCTCGGAGAACTTAAGAAACCTCCTTCTTCAACCACCTCTTAAAGGACGAGTGGTTTTAGGGGTGGACCCTGCTTATCGAACAGGTTGCAAACTTGCGGTAGTCGATGAAACAGGCAAAGTTCTTCATATAAGTGTCATCTACCCGCATACATCTGGGGAGAAGAAACGAGAAGAGTCCATTAATAAGCTATTAGACGTACTATCCACGTTCAAAATTGAAGTAGTGGCAATAGGAAATGGGACGGCATCAAGGGAGACGGAGCAATTACTAGCAGATGTCATCCAACAAAGCGGAAAGAGCATCTCTTACTTGATCGTTAATGAAGCGGGTGCGAGTGTATATTCCGCATCTGACTTGGCGAGAGAAGAATTCCCGGATCTTCAAGTGGAAGAAAGAAGTGCTGTCTCTATTGCCCGCAGACTGCAAGACCCGTTGGCGGAGCTTGTGAAAATAGACCCGAAATCGGTTGGAGTCGGTCAGTACCAACATGACGTGGCACAAAAGCGTTTAGCGGAATCCTTGAATTTCGTTGTAGAAACCGTTGTAAACCAAGTGGGCGTGAATGTGAACACCGCATCTTCTTCTTTGTTGCAATATGTAGCAGGATTATCAAAGACCGTTGCTACTAATATCGTGAAAAAGCGGGAAGAAGAAGGGAAGTTCGCTAGCAGGTCAGACCTAAAAGGTATTCCGAGACTAGGGGCGAAAACCTATGAGCAATGTATCGGCTTCTTAAGAATTATAGACGGAAAACAACCGCTGGACAGAACGGGCATCCACCCGGAAACGTATAGCGATGTTAAGAAGTTATTGAAGCAATTAGGAACGTCTGAAAAAGAAATCGGAACGGAAAAGCTGCAGCAGGCGCTGAAAGATGTAGATGTGGCAAAGCTTGCCGAGGACTTAAACATCGGTCCTATTACTCTTCAGGACATCATCGATTCTCTCATCAGACCGGAAAGAGATCCTCGTGATGATATGCCTACCCCGCTTCTTAAACAGGATGTATTGAAAATGGAAGATCTGCAAAAAGGAATGGAACTAGAAGGAACAGTCAGAAATGTCGTGGACTTCGGCGCATTTGTTGATATCGGTGTAAAGCAAGACGGCCTTGTCCATATCTCAAAACTGAGCGATCGCTTTGTAAAACATCCGCTTGACGTTGTCTCTGTCGGTGATATTGTCACTGTCTGGGTCGATGGAGTGGAAGTAAACAAAGGACGGGTATCCTTGACCATGCTGCAACCGGAAAAGCAAGAAGTCTAAGAAGATAAAATAGCCCCCGAACAACCATGCAAACAGGTTGTCGGGGGTTTTCTTAAAATATATGAACACATAAATACTGTTGATTTCCGTTCCAGGCGCTTCGCTTGCCTGCGGGCGGTCCGTGAGCCTCCTCGGCTTGCGCCTGTGGGGTCTCACCTGTCCCTTCCTCCCGCGGGCGTCTACGCGCCTTCCACTTCAATCAACTAGGTTATTTCATTTTCAACTATTCTTCTTATGATAGAAAAACCAGCACTGATTCAACATTTTTATCTGATATCGATCTTTCTCCAGGTATGCGCGTTGCATCTGCTTCCTAAACCAAGTCGGCATCTTTTCACTACCTCCTTCAATCTTTTACTTGAAGGCTCATAATGCGGGGCTGTTTAGGTAAAGATTGTTGCAAGTTAGTGAGTGTATGAGTGGATTGAGCGGAAGGCACTCGACTCCGGCGGGAGGTAGCGGTAGACTTGAGACCCCACAGTGCAGCGAGGAGGCTCAAGCACCGCCCCGCGGAAAGCGAGTGCCTGCAGCGGAAAGGAGGCAAAATTTCAAAAGGAAAACAACAATCCTATAGAAAACAGCCTAACATTAATGACTTATTTTTTTCTATACTATGCAGTATAATGGGGAGGGTTCGAATGAAAGGTGGAAGACACATGGAAGACAAAGAACTACAGAAGTTAATAGAAGAAATCTCCCTAAAGCATTTCAACAGACCTTTCCTTCACAAAGCTTCCTTTAATCATCGCCTGAAAACAACCGGCGGAAGATACCTCACTTCCACAAGTAACATTGAAATCAATAAAAAGTATTACGATGTACTAGGGATGGACGAGCTAGTAGGCATCATCAAACACGAACTATGCCACTACCACCTGCACATTCAAGGTAAAGGCTATAAACACCGAGATGCTGATTTCCGATTCTTACTTAAAAAAGTCGGGGCACCAAGATTCTGTACGCCCATTCATACAACTACATCCAAGCCGAAAACTTTTCGTATATATGAATGTGTGGATTGCCACCTGCAATACAAAAGAGTAAGAAGAGTGAATACAAACAAGTATAGATGTGGAAAATGTAGAGGGAAGTTAAGAGAAATAGAAAAGCTTGTTGACACACAACTATAAAATATGATAATTTATTCTAGTCGCTGTTTTAAAAAACGGCTGGATGACAATTATGATAATATATCATTTTTGTTCCGAAAAAACTTGACTTTTAAGTACAAGCTTATTAAAATAAAAGCAGTCGGTTGCGACGAAAGAACTTAATTATTACCGTTTTTATTCCACCATAGCTCAGCGGTAGAGCATTCGGCTGTTAACCGAAGGGTCGTAGGTTCGAATCCTACTGGTGGAGCCAAATGGAGAAGTACTCAAGTGGCTGAAGAGGCGCCCCTGCTAAGGGTGTAGGTCGTGTAAGCGGCGCGAGGGTTCAAATCCCTCCTTCTCCGCCATCTATTAAGGCCCGTTGGTCAAGCGGTTAAGACACCGCCCTTTCACGGCGGTAACACGGGTTCGAATCCCGTACGGGTCACTACAAAGTGGGATGCAAAACATTCTTGTTTTGTTTCCCATTTCTATCTGGAGGATTAGCTCAGCTGGGAGAGCACCTGCCTTACAAGCAGGGGGTCGGCGGTTCGATCCCGTCATCCTCCACCAGAGGGACTTTGTTTCCTTTATACTTTGAGAGTGAAGTGGATTTTAGTGTCGATATTATTCCGCCTATTTCCTTCAGAAATAGACAAAATAATATCTGCGGTGTAAGCTCATGTAGCTTACTCTAAGAAGTTAAATTCACGGAGCATATTCATTGGGCTATAGCCAAGCGGTAAGGCATCGCACTTTGACTGCGACATGCGTTGGTTCGAATCCAGCTAGCCCAGCCAACTTTATAACATGTATGCGGGTGTGGCGGAATTGGCAGACGCGCTAGACTTAGGATCTAGTGTCTTTGACGTGGGGGTTCGAGTCCCTTCACCCGCACCATACATTTATACTAGCCATTCATTTTCGCGGTCGTGGCGGAATGGCAGACGCGCTAGGTTGAGGGCCTAGTGGGGGCAACCCCGTGGAAGTTCGACTCTTCTCGGCCGCACCAAAAACACCGAAAAAATAATTCCGAAAAAGTGTTGACACGAAATGCTGGATTTGATATTATAGTTAAGTCGCCTCTGAGAGGGACATCAAATAAACAACTTATATGAAGCGCCCGTAGCTCAATTGGATAGAGCGTTTGACTACGGATCAAAAGGTTAGGGGTTCGAGTCCTCTCGGGCGCGCCATTACTTTTAAAGTAAACGGGGAGTAGCTCAGCTTGGTAGAGCACTTGGTTTGGGACCAAGGGGTCGCAGGTTCAAATCCTGTCTTCCCGATATTGAATATTGCGGGTGTAGTTTAATGGTAAAACCTCAGCCTTCCAAGCTGATGTCGTGGGTTCGATTCCCATCACCCGCTCCATAATATTGAATGATCTTTGAAAACTAAACAAAACAACAGCGTCATAACGTCGGTTCTTCGGAACACGACAAAATGATTTTAAGTAACACAAGCTAGCAAATTTTGAGCAAAAGCTCAGACTCTTTATTGGAGAGTTTGATCCTGGCTCAGGACGAACGCTGGCGGCGTGCCTAATACATGCAAGTCGAGCGGACCTTTTAAAAGCTTGCTTTTGAAAGGTCAGCGGCGGACGGGTGAGTAACACGTGGGCAACCTGCCTGTAAGACTGGGATAACTTCGGGAAACCGGAGCTAATACCGGATAATATAAGGAACCTCCTGGTTCTTTATTGAAAGATGGTTTCGGCTATCACTTACAGATGGGCCCGCGGCGCATTAGCTAGTTGGTGAGGTAACGGCTCACCAAGGCGACGATGCGTAGCCGACCTGAGAGGGTGATCGGCCACACTGGGACTGAGACACGGCCCAGACTCCTACGGGAGGCAGCAGTAGGGAATCTTCCACAATGGACGAAAGTCTGATGGAGCAACGCCGCGTGAGCGATGAAGGCCTTCGGGTCGTAAAGCTCTGTTGTTAGGGAAGAACAAGTGCGAGAGTAACTGCTCGCACCTTGACGGTACCTAACCAGAAAGCCACGGCTAACTACGTGCCAGCAGCCGCGGTAATACGTAGGTGGCAAGCGTTGTCCGGAATTATTGGGCGTAAAGCGCGCGCAGGTGGTCCTTTAAGTCTGATGTGAAAGCCCACGGCTCAACCGTGGAGGGTCATTGGAAACTGGGGGACTTGAGTGCAGAAGAGGAAAGTGGAATTCCAAGTGTAGCGGTGAAATGCGTAGAGATTTGGAGGAACACCAGTGGCGAAGGCGACTTTCTGGTCTGTAACTGACACTGAGGCGCGAAAGCGTGGGGAGCAAACAGGATTAGATACCCTGGTAGTCCACGCCGTAAACGATGAGTGCTAAGTGTTAGAGGGTTTCCGCCCTTTAGTGCTGCAGCTAACGCATTAAGCACTCCGCCTGGGGAGTACGGTCGCAAGACTGAAACTCAAAGGAATTGACGGGGGCCCGCACAAGCGGTGGAGCATGTGGTTTAATTCGAAGCAACGCGAAGAACCTTACCAGGTCTTGACATCCTCTGACACTCCTAGAGATAGGACGTTCCCCTTCGGGGGACAGAGTGACAGGTGGTGCATGGTTGTCGTCAGCTCGTGTCGTGAGATGTTGGGTTAAGTCCCGCAACGAGCGCAACCCTTGATCTTAGTTGCCAGCATTCAGTTGGGCACTCTAAGGTGACTGCCGGTGACAAACCGGAGGAAGGTGGGGATGACGTCAAATCATCATGCCCCTTATGACCTGGGCTACACACGTGCTACAATGGACGGTACAAAGGGCAGCAAAACCGCGAGGTCGAGCCAATCCCATAAAACCGTTCTCAGTTCGGATTGCAGGCTGCAACTCGCCTGCATGAAGCCGGAATCGCTAGTAATCGCGGATCAGCATGCCGCGGTGAATACGTTCCCGGGCCTTGTACACACCGCCCGTCACACCACGAGAGTTTGTAACACCCGAAGTCGGTGGGGTAACCTTTTGGAGCCAGCCGCCTAAGGTGGGACAGATGATTGGGGTGAAGTCGTAACAAGGTAGCCGTATCGGAAGGTGCGGCTGGATCACCTCCTTTCTAAGGAATGTACGCTTGTTGTTTTGTTTAGTTTTGAGAGAGCATTCTCTCAATGTAGATAAATCTTCGGATTTATCCTTAGACAATTCTTACGAATTGTCCCAGTTGTTCCTTGAAAACTAGATAATGTAACTAATATCAAGATATTCACAGAATATCGTTCATCTTAGTAATTTTCTTTATAGATATCATCGCTGATATCGACACATGACCATATTGGTCAACGGTTAAGTTATTAAGGGCGCACGGTGGATGCCTTGGCACTAGGAGCCGATGAAGGACGGGACTAACACCGATATGCTTCGGGGAGCTGTAAGTAAGCTTTGATCCGGAGATTTCCGAATGGGGAAACCCACTGCTCGTAATGGAGCAGTATCCTTATCTGAATACATAGGGTATGGAAGGCAGACCCGGGGAACTGAAACATCTTAGTACCCGGAGGAAGAGAAAGCAAACGCGATTTCCTGAGTAGCGGCGAGCGAAACGGAATTAGCCCAAACCAAGAGGCTTGCCTCTTGGGGTTGTAGGACACTCAACATGGAGTTACAAAGGAACGGGGTAAATGAAGCGATCTGGAAAGGTCCGTCATAGAAGGTAAAAACCCTGTAGTTGAAACTTCGTTCCCTCCTGAGTGGATCCTGAGTACGGCGGGACACGAGAAATCCCGTCGGAAGCAGGGAGGACCATCTCCCAAGGCTAAATACTCCCTAGTGACCGATAGTGAACCAGTACCGTGAGGGAAAGGTGAAAAGCACCCCGGAAGGGGAGTGAAATAGATCCTGAAACCGTGTGCCTACAAGTAGTTAGAGCCCGTTAATGGGTGATAGCGTGCCTTTTGTAGAATGAACCGGCGAGTTACGATTACGTGCAAGGTTAAGTCGATGAGACGGAGCCGTAGCGAAAGCGAGTCTGAATAGGGCGCATGAGTACGTGGTCGTAGACCCGAAACCAGGTGATCTACCCATGTCCAGGGTGAAGTTCAGGTAACACTGAATGGAGGCCCGAACCGACTCACGTTGAAAAGTGAGCGGATGAGGTGTGGGTAGGGGTGAAATGCCAATCGAACCTGGAGATAGCTGGTTCTCTCCGAAATAGCTTTAGGGCTAGCCTCATGTGTTAGAGTCTTGGAGGTAGAGCACTGATTGGACTAGGGGTCCTCATCGGATTACCGAATTCAGTCAAACTCCGAATGCCAAAGACTTATCCATGGGAGTCAGACTGCGAGTGATAAGATCCGTAGTCAAGAGGGAAACAGCCCAGACCGCCAGCTAAGGTCCCCAAGTATACGTTAAGTGGAAAAGGATGTGGAGTTGCTTAGACAACCAGGATGTTGGCTTAGAAGCAGCCACCATTTAAAGAGTGCGTAATAGCTCACTGGTCGAGTGACTCTGCGCCGAAAATGTACCGGGGCTAAACGTATCACCGAAGCTGCGGACTGTTCTTACGAACAGTGGTAGGAGAGCGTTCTAAGGGCGTTGAAGCTAGACCGTAAGGACTGGTGGAGCGCTTAGAAGTGAGAATGCCGGTATGAGTAGCGAAAGAAGGGTGAGAATCCCTTCCACCGAATGCCTAAGGTTTCCTGAGGAAGGCTCGTCCGCTCAGGGTTAGTCGGGACCTAAGCCGAGGCCGAAAGGCGTAGGCGATGGATAACAGGTTGATATTCCTGTACCACCTCCACTCCGTTTGAGCAATGGGGGGACGCAGAAGGATAGGGTAAGCGCGCTGTTGGATATGCGCGTCTAAGCAGTAAGGCTGAGAAGTAGGCAAATCCGCTTCTCATTAAGGCTGAGCTGTGATAGCGAGGGAAATATAGTACCGAAGTTCCTGATTTCACACTGCCAAGAAAAGCCTCTAGCGAGGAGTATGGTGCCCGTACCGCAAACCGACACAGGTAGGCGAGGAGAGAATCCTAAGGTGAGCGAGAGAACTCTGGTTAAGGAACTCGGCAAAATGACCCCGTAACTTCGGGAGAAGGGGTGCTCTGTTAGGGTGTTAAAGCCCGAGAGAGCCGCAGTGAATAGGCCCAGGCGACTGTTTAGCAAAAACACAGGTCTCTGCGAAGCCGTAAGGCGAAGTATAGGGGCTGACGCCTGCCCGGTGCTGGAAGGTTAAGGGGAGAGGTTAGCGCAAGCGAAGCTTTGAACCGAAGCCCCAGTAAACGGCGGCCGTAACTATAACGGTCCTAAGGTAGCGAAATTCCTTGTCGGGTAAGTTCCGACCCGCACGAAAGGCGTAACGATCTGGGCACTGTCTCAACCAGAGACTCGGTGAAATTATAGTACCTGTGAAGATGCAGGTTACCCGCGACAGGACGGAAAGACCCCGTGGAGCTTTACTGTAGCCTGATATTGAATTTTGGTACAGCTTGTACAGGATAGGTAGGAGCCTGAGAAGCCGGAGCGCTAGCTTCGGTGGAGGCGTCGGTGGGATACTACCCTGGCTGTATTGAAATTCTAACCCGCAGCCCTTATCGGGCTGGGAGACAGTGTCAGGTGGGCAGTTTGACTGGGGCGGTCGCCTCCTAAAGAGTAACGGAGGCGCCCAAAGGTTCCCTCAGAATGGTTGGAAATCATTCGCAGAGTGTAAAGGCACAAGGGAGCTTGACTGCGAGACCTACAAGTCGAGCAGGGACGAAAGTCGGGCTTAGTGATCCGGTGGTTCCGCATGGAAGGGCCATCGCTCAACGGATAAAAGCTACCCCGGGGATAACAGGCTTATCTCCCCCAAGAGTCCACATCGACGGGGAGGTTTGGCACCTCGATGTCGGCTCATCGCATCCTGGGGCTGTAGTCGGTCCCAAGGGTTGGGCTGTTCGCCCATTAAAGCGGTACGCGAGCTGGGTTCAGAACGTCGTGAGACAGTTCGGTCCCTATCCGTCGTGGGCGCAGGAAATTTGAGAGGAGCTGTCCTTAGTACGAGAGGACCGGGATGGACGCACCGCTGGTGTACCAGTTGTCTTGCCAAAGGCATAGCTGGGTAGCTACGTGCGGACGGGATAAGTGCTGAAAGCATCTAAGCATGAAGCCCCCCTCAAGATGAGATTTCCTTTTGCTTCGGCAAGTAAGATCCCTGAAAGATGATCAGGTAGATAGGTTCGAGGTGGAAGCGTGGCGACACGTGCAGCTGACGAATACTAATCGATCGAGGACTTAACCCAATAAGTATCGAAATAAGTGAACGATATGAATACCTTGATATGAACACATTATCTAGTTTTGAAGGAACAAGAAAGTTGAAAAACTTCTTGATTTTTCCTACAAGTTATATTATAATAGTAATTGTCTGGTAATGATGGCGAAGAGGTCACACCCGTTCCCATACCGAACACGGAAGTTAAGCTCTTCAGCGCCGATGGTAGTTGGGGGATCTCCCCCTGTGAGAGTAGGACGTTGCCAGGCAAGTGCTTTTGTAAAATAGCATATATATTATTATCGCGGGGTGGAGCAGTCTGGTAGCTCGTCGGGCTCATAACCCGAAGGTCGCAGGTTCAAATCCTGTCCCCGCAACCAAATAAGGTCCCGTGGTGTAGCGGTTAACATGCCTGCCTGTCACGCAGGAGATCGCCGGTTCGATCCCGGTCGGGACCGCCATTTCTTTAAAATGCGAAACTAGGTTTCGTTATTTTTTTTGTCTTTTTTTAGAAAACAAAAAAGAATGAAGCCCCGTTTTGAGGCCCCATCCCATCTACATACAACCTACAATCAATTATAATTCGCTTTATGTGCTTCCAAGATCTCTTCAGAAGTAGCAGCAGTCCAGTCTTCAATAGATGCACCTTCATTTGCGTTCACGAAGGATTGCAGCATTTTATAGCTTTCGCTGTAGCCATATTGATTCGGTAACCCGTTTCTTCCGCCTTTGAAGATTTCTTGCGTCTTTTTATCGTCTTCTTTTTCAAGTTCCCCTTCAATTCTTGTCCAGAGGTCTTTGTTGTATTCTTCATCTACTGGTGCTACATCAATTTTAGGATAAACAAGTTTTTGGAACATGGTTCCTTTTCCTTCAATGACAAGGTTATCTAAAACGGTAAATGTTTCGCCGTTATAATGGTTATCAACCCAGTAGCTGTGGTGATATTTGTTTGCGACTCCTGCTTTTAGCAAGTTGTCTGTTGTATTACGATCAAAGAATACGACGATTTTGCCAACACCTGCAGTGACGAAAGTAGCCGGTGCATTGTTATCGGTTGGGAACACACATACAGTTGTTTTGCTTCCTTCAAGTGGCAGTTCGTTAGAAGACTTGGTTAATGCGTCTTTAACAGCAGCATTGATCTTTTTAGTATCCATTCTTTTCAGGTTATCTTGAACGGCAATTCTGTTCTTTGGTGGAGCAAGAGCATAGTCTGTATTTGTTTCGAACTCGCCGCCTTTGTAGCATCTATCTGCAACCTCATCAAGGATGCTTGAAGTGTACAGTGCAGTTGCTTCTTCGCCTTTTAGGCCTTCCTCATAGAATGCCTCGTACAACTGGTACACGTGGATTATCTCAAATTCTTGTCCATTTTCTTCGAAGGCGTATTCTAAGCCGATTGACTCTTCGGCATCTGCTTCCGTTCCTCCGTTGTTACAACCTGTTAATGCTACAGCCATGATGAGAAAAAAGAAAAAACTAGTAAAGCGCATTGTATTCCCTCCTGTAATAGTATTTGCCCCCTATATAGTATATATCGGCAACCAAGTTTAAATATTCTATAAATTATGACAAATTCCTTCTTTTTTATTATTTTTTTATGGAGGAAATTTTACCCATACAAAAAACCACCCCAATGAGGTGGCTGGTTTAAACTTGTCATCTAAACAAACAAGTATATTTAGACTAGTACTATTAATCCACTAGTTTAACAAGCATATGTGCGAGTTTGTGGCGTTCGTCTTTGTCGCCGACTTTCCATAATTCCTGAAGAAGTTTTTCTTCACTGTTTCTAGGATCTTCATGCTTTGCCAAGTAATCTGCAACTTTTTCTGCGGCCATAGCAAGCTGTTCTTCCCCAAGACCCACTTTCTTTCCTTTAGAGACTTTGTCACTTAAATAGCTCTTGAAGGTATCGAAGTCGGCCAGGATCTGTTCTTTTTTGCCAGGGTCCATATTTTCAACTTTACGTTCTACTCTGTCTTGAGTAGCTTCACGGTCTGTGTATGCCATTTCTTATATTCCTCCTCTAAAATTTAAGCGTTCTCTTGTCCATATCCTTTTTATGGGAAGGTTAAACCTTATCATGCTTTTCTTGGCAGAATTATTTTCTTTATGAAGGTGCTTTCGCTATAATAGTTGGTAGCAGTCGGAAGCAGAGGAGTGAAGAGCGTGTCCATTTCAGATGAATTTGCTTTTATTAAGGATATTCAACCAGATCGACTTTTTCATGCGGAGAAGGTTGTAGGGATCGGAGACGACGCAGCCATTATCGGAGTGGAAGAAGGCTTCGAGAAAATTGTATGTGTCGATACGATGGTGGAGGGTGTTCATTTTACACGTGAAACGATGAAGCCGTTTGATATCGGCTACAAGGCGTTGGCGGCTAATATCAGTGATGTGGCAGCAATGGGTGGATATCCTTTGTATTACCTTGTATCCATCACGATCCCAAAGAGCTGGACGCAGGAAGAACTGAAGTCTATCTATGATGGCATGAAGTCGCTTGGGGAGCAATATGAAATGGATCTAATTGGCGGTGACACGACTTCCGGCAAAACAATGGTACTGAGTGTATTTGTGATTGGGAAAGTGGAAAATAGCAAAAGGCTGCTTCGATCCAATGCGAGAGTTGGAGATGTCATGTTTGTCTCTGGAACCGTTGGGGATGCGGCAGGTGGTTTGGATATTCTTTTACATAATAAGAATGCCGATAAGTTTGAGACATTAGTGGAGAGCCACCAGCGGCCAAAACCCCAAGTTACATTGGGCAGAATTTTAAGCAAGTTTGAACGTGTTTCTCTAAACGATGTGAGTGACGGCTTGGCAAGTGAGCTTTTGGAGATTGCAGAGGCGAGCCAGGTAGATATTTTCATAAATAAGGAAACAATACCTATTAGTGAGGATTTACAGCGTTATGATGCGGATAATGCACTTAAGTGGGCTTTGACTGGTGGAGAGGACTTTGAATTGGTCGGTTCCATTCCTGAGACGGACTGGGCCAAGCTTGAGAAAGAGTGCCTGATAGCCGGAATGAAGATCACGAAAATAGGGACGGTCGCTAGTGGCGAAGGAAAAGCGTTCATAAAGTCATACAACGGCGCCGTGCAGGAATTGAAAAAAGAAGGATATAATCATTTTAATAGAGGTTAGGAGTAGGATGATATGTTGCAAGTGGAGCTTATGACACATTCGGCCGAGGAGACCATGGCAAAGTCCGAGGCGCTTGGCAAGTTGATGGAAGGCGGAGAGGTTCTGTTGTTAGAAGGGGATCTTGGTGCCGGGAAGACGACGTTTACGAAAGGTTTGGCAAAAGGACTTGAGGTTAAGAGGAACGTGAACAGTCCGACCTTTACCATCATCAAGGAGTATCAAGGCCGCCTTCCGCTTTATCACATGGATGTGTACCGCTTGGCTGACAGTGAAGAGGACCTGGGATTTGATGATTACTTTGAAGGTGAAGGTGTCACCGTTGTGGAGTGGGCCCATCTGATTGAAGAATTTTTACCAAGTGAACGGTTGGAAATCTATATCTATCACCATGGCGACAATGAACGTAAGATTGTTCTTACACCCAAAGGGGAAAGATATGAAGCTATATGTAAGGAGTTAATGGAATGACCAAAGTGTTAGCGATTGATACGTCCACCTATGTGTTGGGCGTTGCTTTAGTAGATGAGGATAAAGTGATCGGGGAACTGGTCACAAATGTGAAAAAGAACCATTCGTTGCGGGCAATGCCGGCAGTGGAGAAACTGATGCAGGATTGCGATGTTGCACCAACGGATCTAACGCGAATCGTGGTTGGAAAAGGCCCGGGTTCCTATACGGGAGTTAGAATCGGTGTAACGGTTGCGAAGACACTGGCGTGGTCATTGAACATTCCGCTTGTTGGCGTTTCAAGTTTGGAGCTTGTCGCAGCGAACGGCCGTTATTTTGACGGAAGTATTTGTGCTTTGCAGGATGCGCGACGTGGTCAGGTGTATACGGGGCTATATCGATTTAAAGAGGACGAGCTGGTGACAGAGATTGAGGACGTCAACATCTTAATGACAGACTGGCTGCAGGCGTTAAAAGACAGGCAGGAACCGGTTTTGTTCATCGGAAATGATGTGCACCTCCATAAGGAAACCATCATAGAGTACCTTGGGGAACTGGCGCATTTTGCACAGGTCAGCGAAAACAACCCAAGACCTAGCGAGCTTGCTTTTCTTGGCTTAAAAAGAGAGGCCGAGGATGCTCATTCCTTCGTGCCGAATTATACGAGGCTTGCGGAAGCAGAGGCGAAATGGCTGGAAAGTAAAGAAAAATAGGTGAGCGGAATGAATACATTGATTGATATAACAAAAATGACGGTTTACGATATTGAAGGAGTGCACCGGGTGGAGTTAAAGTCATTTGCTACACCTTGGACACAGGACGCCTTCTATTATGAACTGACCAACAATCCTTATGCTCATTACCTGGTAATGAAAGAGGAGAACCGAGTAATCGGTTATTGCGGGATTTGGATTGTGATGGGGGAAGCGCAGATTACAAACATTGCGGTTGATCCAGCTTGTCGCGGCCGAAAGCTTGGCGATCTTCTACTAGGAAAAGCAATGGAATATTGTAAAATGGTCGGAGCGACGGTGGTGTCGCTTGAGGTAAGGGTATCGAATGTAGTGGCACAGGGGCTCTATCGAAAATACGGATTCCAAAACGGAGGAATCCGGAAAAAATACTATGTGGATAATAATGAAGATGCACTAGTGATGTGGGTGAATATATGAAACCAAATGAAGCAAAAGACGAACTAATATTAGGAATTGAAACGAGCTGTGATGAGACGGCAGTGGCAATCATTAAAAATGGAAAAGAGATTGTGGCGAATATCGTTTCCTCCCAGATTGAAAGTCACCAGCGTTTTGGCGGGGTGGTCCCAGAAATTGCTTCACGTCATCATGTCGAGCAAATGACGGTGGTGCTCGAGGAAGCGCTAGAGCAGGGCGGCGTGACCATGGCGGACATCGATGCCATTGCTGTGACAGAAGGGCCGGGACTTGTTGGTGCACTGTTGATCGGTGTCAACTCCGCTAAGGCGCTTGCATTCGCTCATCAAAAACCACTCGTCGGCGTTCATCATATTGCCGGTCATATCTATGCCAACCAACTGGTGGCAGACCTGGACTTCCCGTTGCTTGCGCTCGTGGTATCAGGTGGGCACACAGAGCTTGTGTACATGAAAGAGCACGGTTCTTTTGAAGTAATCGGGGAAACGCGCGATGACGCGGTAGGAGAAGCCTACGACAAGGTGGCACGAACTCTTCAGTTACCTTACCCAGGTGGACCGCACATCGATCGTATGGCTGCTGAAGGGAATCCTTCTATCAAGCTGCCAAGAGCGTGGCTTGAGGAAGATTCCTATGATTTTAGCTTTTCAGGCTTGAAATCAGCAGTGATCAACACCTTGCACAACGCCAAGCAAAAAGGGGAAGAGATTGTGGCGGAGGACCTTGCTGCAAGCTTCCAGGAGAGCGTAATTGAAGTGCTTGTTGGAAAAACGATCCGCGCGATGAAGGAATATGGCGTGAATCAAGTGTTGCTTGCAGGCGGTGTAGCCGCAAACAGAGGATTGCGCGCGGCATTGCAGGAAGCTGTGGATAAGGAAGGGAAGAACCTAGTGATCCCACCGTTATCCTTATGCACGGACAATGCGGCGATGATCGCGACTGTGGGTAGTGTGATGTATCGATTAGGAAAGCGATCTGGAATGGATTTGAATGCGAATCCAGGATTGGATATTGAAAAGCCTTTTAACTGACTTTGTTCAGTTAGGAGGCTTTTTCTTTTGGATACGCTTGCTTTGTTGAGGGGAGGGGCTTGGGGGTGTATTCAGAGTTATCCACACACCTGTGGATTAAATGTGGATAGATACCCAAATATCCACTAAAATAAACCTCGGAAATGTGAATAATAAATGTGGATAACTTTGTGTATTTTTGTGGATAGTGTGGATATTTATCTTGATAACTTATAAAACAAGGGTGGATATGTGTATAAGACTGTGGGTAAGTGGTTCTAGTCGACAAGCTTCAGCAGGATACCTTTTTTGTTCGACAAAATGTGCGTTTGAGGGTGGGGAGGGGGTATGTTGGTAACTTTGGGTTTGGGTGGTGGGGTTGGTGTGGAGAAGTCTATTGGACTGGAGGAAGGCATTGGGGGTGGCTTCGGTCGTATAGGGGGCTTCTATAAGACGGAAGGGAAGCTTTGTGAGTGGCTTCGGTCGTATAGGGGGCTTCTATAAGACGGAAGGGAAGCTTTGTGAGTGGCTTCGGTCGTATAGAGGGGTTCTATTGGACGGAAGGGAAGCTTGATGAGTGGCTTCGGTCGTATAGGGGGGGTCTATTAGACTAAAGGGAAGCTTTGTGAGTGGCTTCGGTCGTATAGACCGCTTCTATAAGATTTTTTTAGTTCTAAGCTCTTTGCTTCGGGCAAATAGAATTCTTCAAAGTTACCTGACTTTTAATTGGGTGGCTGGTTTAACATTATCAACGCCCGAAACAAAAGTATTGATCTAAAAGGGTAACAGAGAAGCAGTCTCAGTGCCCGAAGTTGGATCGCTGAACAAAGAGTGGTAACAGAGAGGCGGTCTCAGTGCCCAAAGATGCTCCGCTGCGCCAAGAACGGTAACAGAGAAGCAGTCTCAGTGCCCGAAGTTGGATCGCTGAACAAAGAGTGGTAACAGAGAGGCGGTCTCAGTGCCCAAAGATGCTCCGCTGCTCCAAGAACGGTAACAGAGAGGCTGTCTCAGTGCCCGAAGTTGCATCGCTGCTCCAAGGACGGTAACAGAGAAGCGGTCTCGGTGCCCAAAGATGCACTGCTGAACCAAGAACGGTAACAGAGAAGCTGTCTCAGTGCCCGAAGTTGCATCGCTGCTCCAAGAAAGGTAACAGAGAAGCGGTCTCGGTGCCCAAAGATGCACTGCTGAACCAAGAACGGTAACAGAGAGGCCGTCTCAGAGCCCGAAGCAGCTCCTCAGAACCAAGAACGGTAACAGAGAGGCTGTCTCAGTGCCCGAAGATGTGCCGCTGCTCCAAGAAAGGTAACAGAGAAGCTGTCTCAGTGCCCGAAGATTTGCCGCAGAACCCAAAAAGGTAACAGAGATGCCAGCTCCCCACAGCCCCCCTAAATAAAATTTGTAAAAATTGTTAATAACCCCATTGACTTCTCCTCTCTTAACTTATATAGTTAGTTACATAACTAATGAACCAAATAACATAACAATAAATACACCAGTCAACCCAAAGTAGGTGAATTAAAATCATGGAAATCAATCTTAAGAGTGACATCCCCATTTTCCAGCAGGTGGCCGAACTAATCGAGAGCGGCATCTTAGAGGGCAGCATGCAGGAGGGAGAGCGGGTGCCGTCTACAAACGAATTTGCGAAGTATTATCAGATCAACCCAGCAACTGCAGCCAAGGGGATCAATCAGTTGGTTGATCAGGAAATTCTATTTAAGAAAAGGGGAGTAGGAATGTTTGTGGCAGAAGGGGCAAAGCAGATCATCCTGACAAAAAGAAAAGCGGCATTTTTTAAAGATTATATTGTTCCGTTAAAAAAGGAAGCTAGCAAGCTTGGAATCACAGAAGAGGAATTAGCGACATTGATCGGCAAGGGGGAAGAGCAATGAAGATAGAAGTAAAGAATGTATCCAAAATCTACGGAAACAAAAAAGCGGTGGATAACATGTCAATAACGCTTGAGGAAAACAAAATCTACGGTTTGCTTGGACGGAACGGTGCGGGTAAAACCACATTGATGCAGTTGCTTGCAGGTCACGCACTTCCTTCATCAGGAGAAATCCTCATTAACGGTCAGAACCCATTTAACAATAGGAACATCACCAAAGATATCTGCCTTGTAAATGAGAGCAACAACTTCATCAAACGCCTTAAAATCAAGGATATCTTAAAAGTGGCATCGCTTTTTTACCCGAACTGGTCATGGAACACAGCAAATGCATTACTTACCACTTTCAATCTAAATCCGACCCTCAAAACGAAAGGCTTGTCAAAAGGGATGGAATCTTCCCTAGGCATCATTATTGGCCTGGCGAGCAGAGCGAAAATCATGATCCTTGATGAACCGTATATCGGACTCGACGCAGCGGCCAGGTTTAAATTTTATGAAGTGCTCTTGGAAGAATACGAAGAGTTTCCGAGAACGATTATCTTATCCACACATCTGATTGATGAAGTGAGTAACCTGTTTGAAGAAGTGGTCCTAATGAGAAGTGGGGAACTGGTTTTCCACAAATCCTCAGAGGAGTTACTTGACTCAAGCATCACGGTGTCAGGGAAAAAAGAAGCGGTAGATCAGTTTGCACAAGGCAAGCGTGTGTTACATGAGTCCGTTTTGGCTGGTAGAAAAACAGCGACTTTGTACGGTGAAGGGCTTACGGTGGAAGCGGCGACCCAGCACAACTTGGATGCAGAACGGAGCTCCATTCAGCAACTGATGGTGTATATGACAGAAGAAGAGTTACAGGGAGGGAAGCAATATGCTTAAGGATATAAAAGCAGTTCTATATTACTTGGCTGTGGATATGCGGTTTTCATTTATGGTATTTTGGTCCATTCTCTTGCTCAGTTTGACCGCCATGTTTCTAATTGTCTTCTCTTTTGACACGACGATGGTTGTTTCCACAAGCATGGCCATCTATATATTCTGTGGGATTACGGGCTTTTTGACCACAAGGGAGACCTTCCCTTATTGCATTAAGTTTGGTGCGACAAGAAATCAATATTTGCTCAGTGTGCTAATCTATTGCAGCGTCGTGGCAGTGGTGTTTTCCACCATTCATGTAATCATTAAGAGCGTATTCGATGGGCTTGTAGGGATGGCAGCAAGCGGGAGTTTCCTCACTTACCATACGGTGGAAATGACGACATTAGCAAACACGTGGTATAACCAACTGTTTGTAGATCTGGTCATCTGTTTTCTTCTATTATCACTAGGCTTTTTACTTGGAACCATCTTTTACCGCCTTGGTTTAATTGGGGGATTTGGAACATTGGCGCTGCTTGCAATTGCTTTTCTCCTTCCCACTACAAGGGACTTCTTGTTGGATGCTTTGGTAGATATGGACGGGTGGAAGATGGGACTTAACTTCTTTATGCTGGTGGCTATAGCGCTATTTTCTTTCTTGCCGAATTGGGGAATGCTGAGGAAGGCTTCTACTTTGTCCAGTGCGACGAGATAGGGAATATAACAAAACCGCACAGTCCACTCTGTGCGGTTTTTGCTAGTTACGCTGCTTTTTCTTTTGGAAAAATAAATAGTAAATCCCAAGACCCAACCCTGCAAGGTTGATAGCCAGCATGACGAAATAATACGCCTCGATCGGGCCGGTAAAGATATAGTAAAAGTATCTGATGGTGTTAATAATAATGACCATTAATAAAACAATCGAGAAAAATCTATTCATCCATATCCCCCTACTATTTAAACAAGCTCTTCCCATTCTTCCATCAACGCAAGCAGCTTTTCCTGAAACGCTTCATTCGCTGTGTTCAGCTCCAGCACTTTTTCGTGATCCTGATAGACTTCAGGCAAGCAAAGCTCGCTTTCGTTATGATCGATTTTCTGCTCAAGCTCTTCCATCTCTTTTTCGATTTCTTCGACGCGGCGTTTGCGCTGACGTTCAAGGCGCTTTGCCTCTTTTTCCTGTTCGTAACTCATTTTTTCAGGGGCCTCAGTTGAAGCAGATGAAGTCACTTTAGAACCTTTAGTAGTCGCTGTCTCTGCTTCCAATCGCTCGAGTTCCAATGCCTCTTCCTTTTTCTCCACATAATAGTCGTAGTCGCCAAGGTACTCGGTTGCGCCGACCGTACTCAGCTCATACACCTTCGTCGCCAACCGGTTGATAAAATAACGGTCATGGGACACGAAGAGAATCGTGCCGGGATAATCAATCAAGGCATTTTCTAGGATTTCCTTGCTGTCCAAGTCCAAGTGGTTGGTAGGCTCATCGAGAATCAGCACGTTTGAGCGCTCCATCATAAGTTTGGAGAGGGCAAGTCGCGCCTTTTCGCCACCACTCAGCGTGGAAACTGGCTTCAGTACGTCATCCCCTGAAAATAGGAAGTTTCCAAGAACGGTCCGGATTTCTTTCTCCATTTTCTGAGGATATTCATCCCAAAGCTCCGCTAGAACGGTTTTGTTGGAGGTAAGATCTGCCTGCTGCTGATCGTAATAGCTGATCGACACATTGGCGCCAAAAGAAAAGGTACCTTCAAGCGGCTTTAATTTTCCGACGAGAGTCTTTAATAAGGTAGACTTCCCAATTCCGTTTGGCCCGACAAGTGCAACACTGTCGCCGCGGCTCATGGAAAAGTCGACATGGCGGAAGACGGGATGCGTATCATAGGAAACGGACAAATCTTTCGCTTTCAGAACGTCGTTGCCACTTTGGCGGTGGATATCGAACATGATGGAAGCAGATTTCTCATCGCCTTTAGGACGGTCCATCACGTCCATCTTCTCAAGCTGCCTGCGACGGCTTTGCGCACGCTTGGTCGTTGAAGCGCGGGCAAGGTTCTTTGCTACAAAATCTTGCAGCTTGGCAATCTCTCCTTGCTGCTTCTCAAACATTTTCATCTCGCGCTCATATTGCTCGGCTTTTTGTTCGAGATATTTGCTATAGTTTCCGATGAACTTTGCGGATTGCTTACGCGAAATCTCGTAAACAATGTTAACGACCTTGTCCAAGAAATAGCGGTCATGGGAAACAATCAGCAGGGCACCAGGGTAGCCTTGAAGGTAGTTTTCCAGCCAGGAAAGCGTGTCGATGTCCAAGTGGTTGGTCGGCTCATCGAGAATGAGGAGGTCCGGTTTGGTCAAAAGCAGTTTCGCCAAAGCTAATCTTGTCCTCTGTCCGCCACTTAACGTTTCAATAGGTGTTTGGTAATCGTACTCGGAAAAATGCAGTCCGTGCAGGACGGAGCGGATATCTGCTTCATATTGAAAGCCGCCTTTTTGCTTAAAGGCTTCTTGCACTTCGTCATATTCTTTGAGAATGCGAGCGTATTGCGATTCATCTTCAAAATAAGCGGGATCTCCCATCTTCGCTTCAAGGGTGCGCATTTGCGTTTCGAGTTCGCGGAGTCCGGCGAATACGGTCAGCATCTCGTCCCAGATTGAGCGCTCAGTCTGCAAGCCGGTGTCCTGTGCGAGATAGCCGATCGACACGCCTTTAGGTTTAATCAGGTCTCCTGAATCAAAGGATAGCTGATTGGATATGATTTTTAATAGAGTAGATTTCCCTGCCCCGTTGCGTCCTACAAGGGCAATTCTATCTTTGGATTGTACTTCTAGTTTTATATTCGATAAAATAAGGTCAGCGCCAAAGTATTTGGTCAACTGATTAACTTGTAAAATAATCATCATCTTCACCTCGAGTAATTCTAGATTAAGTGTATCTTTCTTTGGAGTTTACATCAAGATATTGGGTATTTGGTTTTGAGGGAGGGCTCGATTGGAATCGCCTGTAAATCGAGATTATCGCCCGTATTTTTTAATTTTCGCCCGATTAGTGGCAATTATCGCCCGTAAATCTGTAAAATCGCCCGATTCCACTCGGAAATCGCCCGTAAATCCAGATTTTCGCCCGATTCCGCGCAGGTGCCCAAAGGTAGGAAAAATAGTATAGACATAGAAATGTAATCGTTTTCGTTCCGTGGTAAAATAGAGGAGCAAACAGGTTCGACAAATGGGGGAGTACAATGAATAACGAACAAATAAAAATTCCACAGGCAACGGCAAAGCGCCTGCCGTTATATTATCGTTTCATCCAGAACTTGCATTCGTCTGGCAAGCAGCGCGTGTCATCTGCGGAGCTTAGTGAAGCGGTAAAGGTGGACAGCGCCACGATCCGCCGGGACTTCAGTTACTTTGGTGCGTTGGGGAAAAAGGGATATGGATATAATGTTCAATATTTGTTAACTTTTTTCAGGAAAACGCTCGACCAAGACGAATTGACATATGTTACTCTAATAGGTGTAGGTAATTTAGGAACCGCCTTCCTACATTATAATTTTATGAAAAACAATAATACGAAAATAGTGATGGCCTTTGATGTGGACGAGTCCAAGATCGGCTCGGAAATCGGAGGAGTCCCTGTTTATCATTTAGACGATATTGAAGAGCAAATGCCAGAGAATGTTACGGTAGCCATCTTGACGGTTCCGGCTCCGGTAGCACAGCCAATAGCGGATAGACTTGTAGAAAAGGGCGTAAAGGGCATACTGAACTTTACACCAGCACGTATCAATGTTCCGGAAGAGATACGCATCCATCACATTGATTTGGCGGTGGAACTGCAGTCATTGGTATATTTTCTCAAGCACTATCCAAGCGAGTAAAAAAGTTGTAAAATAAGAATATTTCGAGGAGGTGTCAAATATGGGTTCATTAGGAATGGGAAGCCTCTTACTTATTGTATTTGTAGCACTACTTATTTTCGGTCCAAGCAAGTTGCCTCAACTTGGTAAAGCAGCAGGGAACACGTTGCGCGAATTCAAAAACGCAACGAAAGGATTGGCCGATGACGACGACGCTAAAGAGAAAAAAGAAGAAACGAAGTAATGTAAGGATGAACATATATGCTAGATAGAGAAATGTCGGTGTATGACCATATAGGCGAGCTCCGAAAAAGAATCATCATCACAGCATCCTTCTTTTTCGTTTCGGCAATCGGCGGCTTCTTCTTGGCCGAACCGATCATTGTCTATTTACAGCAAACAGATGAAGCGAAAGAGCTGACGATGAACGCCTTTCGTATGACAGACCCCATCAAGATCTTTATGCAATTCGCCTTTTTGATTGCATTTATCATAACGTTTCCCGTCACGCTCTATCAGCTTTGGGCTTTCATCAGCCCAGGCTTATTAGAAAAAGAACGGAGAGTAACGTTAAGCTATATACCGATTTCCATTTTCCTGTTTTTAAGCGGACTAGCTTTCTCTTACTTCATTTTATTCCCGTTCGTCGTGGATTTCATGGGTAGACTTGCAGACCGGTTGGAAATAAACCAGGTAATCGGAATCAACGAATACTTTCAATTCTTGTTTCAACTGACCCTACCGTTTGGGTTACTGTTTCAAATGCCGGTAATTGTGATGTTCTTAACAAGACTAGGCCTCATTACCCCAAACTTTTTGGTGGAAATTCGTAAGTTCGCTTACTTTGCCCTGCTTGTGGTTGGTGGATTGATTACACCGCCAGAACTGATCTCGCATTTGATGGTAACCGTCCCTCTTTTCATTCTATATGAAATCAGCATTGTGATTTCTCGTGTTTCTTATCGAAAAGCACAGAAAGCGGCAGCGTTGATGGAGCAGGAAGAGAAGATGAATAATTAGATGACGCAGGCTCGTCCCTTTTTTGAGAAGGGGGCGGGCTTGTTTTTGGTTTGGTGTTAAAACGCTGCTGGTCTCCGTTCCAGGCGCTTCGCTTGCCTGCGGGCGGTCCGTGAGCCTCCTCACTCCGTTGCGGGGTCTCACCTGTCCCTTCCTCCCGCGGGCGTCTGCGCGCCTTCCACTCCGACCAACAAGATGACTTCATTTTCTAGGGGGAAAGGTATTTAAAACCATTCCAAGAAAGACCAACCTCCTAATTACCCAAAAGCCCTTCTAGAAAAATTTAAAAAAGACCCGCACCATAAACAGGTACGAGCCTTCTCTCACTTTTTCTTCTGTTGTATCTCTTTAATCTTTTGATGCAGCAAGTAAGACCGAATGGCGACGCCGAAATCAAAAGTGGCAATGAGCATCAGCAAAATGGTGTGCCAGTGCCAGATGGTATCCTTCACAGAAACAATCGCCAGGTACAAGAACAAGCTGCCCATGATCGCATAGAAGAAAACCATTCGTAATGGTGTTATTTTCATGTGCAAATCCTCCAGGTAAGTTCAGCTCTAACGGAGAGCTGTTTAAAAGAACGAAATGAAATTCGGTACGTTCTGTTGCATTTCTTCCATTTGACGCATCATTTCTTCGATATCATCGCGGAACACATATTGTACGATGACAACAAACGAGTTCATGGCAACGTGGGCGATGATCGGAACGATAATGCGGTTAGTTTTTACATATAGGAAAGCGAAAATGCCTCCCATGACAAAGTATATGAGCAGATGCTTGAAATCTTGATGGACCACGGCAAAAAGTAACGAACTCACTGTCAGCGCAATGGCGAAGTTAAACTTCTTATAGATGGAACCGAAAATGATCTTCCGGAAAATAATCTCCTCTAATATCGGTCCAGCGACAGCGACGGCAAAGATCATGACTGGGAATGCGGAGACAAACCCCATGATTTGCTGGGTGTTCTCAGATCCGGGCTGAATGCCGAAAAGCTGCATTTGAATCTGTGCTGCCACAGCCTGCCCAATCAGTGCAAGCGGAAAGCCGACAACCGACCATAGTACTGTTTTTGGGATGGAAGCCGTTTGGCCTCGGAAGTCCCCTTTGGTCCATTCGTTGCGAAGTATCCAAGCAACAATGGCCAATCCAATCGTAAAACTGATGAATGCCCAGACGCCGATGAGATATGGCTCTCTGGTGGCACGCTCCATGCCTTCCCCGACGCCAAGCCAGATTAACAGCGGGTATCCAAGCAATCCGGACAGTTGCATCAGGACATATGTAATAATGACTAACCAATAGTTTTTTGTCATAATAAGCTCCTCTTTTTCAAGGCTATTTTCGTAATAGTTGTTGTTTTATCGTATGGATAAAGTGCTCGTTATACTAAATACTGTCGTGCTCTTTTCTTCTCAAATCAGAAAAGATTACACAGAAAAATAGAATAGATAAGCGGTAAAAAGTCCAATTGCCGACTTTTTACTAGAGTATATCAACTACCTTTGTGAAAAGAGCCTTATGCATTATTCACTTTTCGTATTGTACCATATAATCTATATGTCCTTGTAACGATAAGGTTTCCCTGAATGGGCCGATTTTACGAAAACAATCTCAATTCGACACGTTTAAACAGGAAAGCACATGAGGATAATGAAAAGGGTTGCAAGTCGAAAATTTTTTAGATAAAGATACTTGCAAAACAGAAGCAGATTCATTATTATAATAATTGTGTTAGCACTCAAGTGTTAAGAGTGCTAATAAAAAATAAACCATTACATATGAAACCAAGGAGGTTGTTTTCATGTTAAAGCCATTAGGCGATCGCATTGTAATTGAACTTGTTCAATCAGAGGAAAAAACGGCAAGTGGTATCGTATTACCGGACTCTGCGAAAGAAAAACCTCAAGAAGGTAAAGTAGTAGCAGTAGGAACTGGCCGCGTACTAGAAAGCGGAGAGCGTGTAGCACCTGAAGTAGCAGAAGGCGACAGCGTCATCTTCTCTAAATACGCAGGAACTGAAGTGAAATTCGAAGGAAGAGAACTTCTAATCCTTAAAGAAACAGACGTACTTGCAGTAGTAAGCAAATAATTTGATCAATAAGCGGAGGCTAACCGAACCAGCCCCGCATCTTATAAAATTTTAAACGTGTTGATTGTAGCGGAAGGTGTGAGACTCCGGCGGGAGATAGCGGTAGCTTGAGACCCCACAGCGCAGCGAGGAGGCTCAAGCACACGCCCCGCGGAAAGCGAACACCTGCAGCGAAAATCAACCGAGCAACAACCAAAATTCATCTAATTTCCTAAGGAGGTCTATCTATCATGGCAAAAGAGATTAAGTTCAGTGAAGAAGCCCGTCGCTCCATGCTTCGCGGTGTAGACAAACTAGCTGATGCAGTGAAAGTAACATTAGGACCAAAAGGACGTAACGTAGTACTTGAAAAGAAATTCGGTTCTCCACTAATCACAAATGATGGTGTAACAATCGCGAAAGAAATCGAACTTGAAGATGCATTCGAAAACATGGGTGCGAAACTTGTAGCTGAAGTTGCAAGCAAAACAAACGACGTTGCTGGTGACGGTACAACAACTGCAACAGTTCTTGCGCAAGCAATGATCCGCGAAGGATTAAAGAACGTAACAGCTGGTGCAAACCCAATGGGTATTCGTAAAGGTATCGAAAAAGCGGTTGCGGTTGCAATCGAAGAATTAAAAACAATCTCCAAGCCAATCGAAGGTAAAGCTTCCATCGCACAAGTTGCAGCAATCTCTGCAGCAGACGAAGAAGTTGGCCAACTGATTGCAGAAGCGATGGAACGCGTTGGTAACGACGGCGTTATCACTTTAGAAGAATCCAAAGGCTTCACAACTGAGCTTGAAGTAGTAGAAGGTATGCAATTCGACCGTGGATATGCATCTCCATACATGGTAACAGACTCTGATAAAATGGAAGCAGTTCTTGAAAACCCTTATGTGTTAATCACAGATAAGAAAATCACGAACATCCAAGAAATCCTTCCAGTTCTTGAGCAAGTAGTACAACAAGGCAAGCCATTGTTACTGATTGCAGAAGACGTAGAAGGCGAAGCGTTGGCTACATTAGTAGTGAACAAATTACGTGGAACATTCAATGCAGTAGCGGTGAAAGCTCCTGGATTCGGTGACCGTCGTAAAGCAATGCTTCAAGACATCGCAGTACTAACTGGCGGAGAAGTGATCACAGAAGAACTAGGTCTTGACCTAAAAACTGCGAACATCAGCCAATTAGGACGCGCTGACAAAATCGTTGTAACAAAAGAAAACACGACAGTTGTAAACGGACACGGCAACACAGAAGAGATCCAAGCTCGCGTTGGCCAAATCCGTGCACAATTAGAAGATACAACTTCTGAATTTGACCGCGAAAAATTACAAGAGCGCCTAGCTAAAATCGCTGGCGGCGTAGCTGTAATCAAAGTTGGAGCGGCAACAGAAACAGAACTTAAAGAGCGCAAACTTCGCATTGAAGATGCTCTTAACTCCACACGTGCTGCTGTAGAAGAAGGAATCGTAGCCGGTGGTGGTACTGCTCTTGTAAACATCTACAACCAAGTGGCAGCAATCCAAGCGGAAGGCGACGAAGCAACAGGTATTAAAATCGTTCTTCGCGCAATCGAAGAGCCTGTACGCCAAATCGCGCACAACGCTGGTCTAGAAGGATCTGTCATCGTAGAACGCCTGAAAAAAGAAGAAATCGGCATCGGATTCAACGCAGCAACTGGCGAGTGGGTTAACATGCTTGAAGTTGGAATCGTAGATCCTACGAAAGTAACTCGCTATGCACTTCAAAACGCAGCAAGCGTATCTGCGATGTTCCTAACTACTGAAGCAGTAGTAGCAGACATCCCAGAAGAAAACGCTGGCGGCGGAATGCCTGACATGGGCGGCATGGGTGGAATGGGCGGAATGATGTAATAATACCCCCAAACCCTTTGAGGCTCTAATGTTTCCGCAACAGAGTCACTTGAAATTTAACATTCGTTTAACGGAGGCCCTGCATAAGTTCACTAAACTTATTAGCGGTCTCTTTTTTCTTGGGTTTGGTAACATGTAGGTAGATGTTTTTAGTTGTATCACATTTTGAATGACCCAAGCGATCCATAATATCGATTAACTCAACTCCCAATTCTGCTAATAGAGATGTATGAGTGTGACGAAGGGAGTGTGGAGTAAGTTGAAGATTTAGATCAATCATTTTTAAAAGCCGTTCCATTCTGTTTTCAACTTTTTTTGGGTATGTGGGATAACCGGCATATTCCTTGCTTTCCTCTGCAAACACAAAACCTTTGTCATAATAACTATTTCCGTGACGCAACTTAATTTTATTCTGAAGTACTTTGTGTTTGCTTAGCACGTCTAAAGTATAATCATCCACTACAATAGTCCGTCTTGCTTTCTTTGTTTTAGGTGGGCCTAATTTATACTTTTTGATGTTGTTTGTATCATTCTTATAGGTTTTATTTATTCTTATAGTACCTTTCTGGAAATCAATATCTTTCCATTTTAATGCACATAATTCTCCATTACGGATACCAGTATAGCTGAGAGTTACAAAAGCTGTGTGATCAAATCCTATACCCTTCTTTTCGGCAGTTGCTAAGAACAAAGCAAGCTCTTCTTTCTCAAGATATTTGAAAGTTTCCTTTTCTTTTTCTAATTCCTCTACTGTTTTTTGTATTACAGGTACGTAGGAATCTACAGATGGATCTTTTTTTATAAAGCCATTTTTAAATGCCTTTTTAAATATCATACGTCCAGTAACATGAATACTTTTCAAGGTGTTTTCAGCATAACCACGCTCTTTCAAGCCATCTAAAGAGGACTGAAATTGTTTTTCTGTAATTTTTTTTAATTTAATTTTAGCAAGAAAATCTAAAAGCCTATTGATATCCTTTTCTCTTATTCTTACAGTACCAGGAGATACTTTTCCAGTGGCTTCATACTCTAAAATAAACTGTTTGGAGTAATCTTCAAAGGTAATATCAGTTTCTATGATATAACTACCCTGGTGAATCTCATTTAAAAATTTTACTAATGCATCTTCGGCCTCTTTTTTGGTTTTGAAGGTAAACTTTCCTCTTTGTCTCCTTTTCCCTGTCTTTGGATGATTTCCAATATCGACTAGGTAGCCCCAATTTCCTTTACACCTGCATTTCTTTTTCTTATCTTTAGGGCATTTGCATTTTGGTTTATAGACTTTTCCTTTCAATTGTTTGCCTCCTGTTTTTATTTATTTTCTAATTTTACCTAATTCTTACTATCATTGATTGATTTTAAAACATGCTCAGGTATCGCTCAAATTTTTGACATGGG
Source organism: Sutcliffiella horikoshii (assembly GCF_002157855.1). Classification (NCBI taxonomy): domain Bacteria; kingdom Bacillati; phylum Bacillota; class Bacilli; order Caryophanales; family Bacillaceae; genus Sutcliffiella; species Sutcliffiella horikoshii. The sequence continues at coordinate 310,082 of NZ_CP020880.1, forward strand.
AATTTTTTTGAGAATTAAAATTCAATTTTCACTACCTATTTTTTTTACTATCTTGAGCATTATTGTTTATTATAGAAAAAGTATGTTGGGATGGATATCATAAGCGATAATCCATACTAGTAATTGAAGTATAATTTAAATGTGTAGCAAAGTAGTCCAAAAGAACATTAATAAGTTACAGGAAAAAAATTTTAACTAAAAGTTTATCCCTTGCAATAGCCTGGGAGCAATTCATGGTGTAACCTAGTTAATGAGGAAGTAAAAAGGTAAAAGAAGATAAACAGTTTGTAAAGAGGCAAATCATTCATTTTTATGACTTTCTTTTATTCTTCGATACTTTAGATAACAAGTATTTAAATGCTGCCAGAAGCACTGGAGCAGAGGCCTGTAACCAGGTTCTGTTCTGGTGCTTTTTTAGTAAGATTTATGTAAGTGAAGAGCATTTAAATAAATTTTGAAAATTATTAGGGGGAGATAAAGTGACCAGAGAGGAATTACCAGCTATTTTAACTGCTCAAAATATCGCTGACTATCTTAAAATATCTCGTAGAAGAGTATATGAACTTTTTCAGATAAGCGAAGAAGCTGGAGGAATTAAATGTTTTGAAATTGGTCTAACGAAGCGAGTAGAAGTAGAGGATTTTTTTGCTTGGTTAGATAGATTGAAAAAGGTGAAACAACAAAAGTATAAATAGGAGTAGTCAGAAGCTTATGAATGAGGGAGAAATTTTTTCTCCTTCAATTAAATCTGCTGTTACTATTGTGAAGGCTATATCATAAAATCTGATATTACTAATAAGAAAGGAAGATTGTTTTGGTGAAGATCAACAAAGTTCCTCTTAAAAAAGATTATGTACAAATACCCAACTCTACTGCTCTTGCTGTAGAAAAAAACATTTCACTGCAAGCGTTAGGTTTAATTGTTAACTTATGGAGTTATAACGTAGAGAAATGGGACCTACATAAAACCGAAGTATATAAAAGGTTTGAAAAAAACAAAAAAACTAGTGTTTCTAACGCGTGGGATGAACTGGTTGAAGCAAATTTCATTATCGAATTTAAGTATCGTAAAGGGAGAGTCTGGGAATATGAGTACTATTACCGTATTCAGCCGTTCTCTGAAGAGGAGAAAAAAGATTTGTTAGAAGAAAGCGCCCGCCACCTCAAAGTGCCTTCGACTTCTGATTTTCAAGAGCTCAAAATGAGTAGTACAAAAGGAACAGTTCAAAAACAGCAGATAATAAATAATAGACCTATTGAAGAATTAAATAACGAAAAACAAATTAAAGACAAATTAGACCTTAATCTTAACCCAGAAGAAAAAGAAGGAAAGGGAAATTTGTTTTCAAATGTTTTGCAAAATCTAAAAATACCGGATGGAGTAAAAAGACTGTTATACGATTACAACATTCAAGGTTATGGTGATGATAAAGTTATAGCTAATTATCGTTCATTTGATGTTTTTGAATTGGAAATCTTCTATAATACAAGCTCTTATGTTAAAGAGAACGTGAAATCTGACGATTTATTTTTTATCAATCAACACGAATTTACTCAAATAGTACAATCTATCCTTAAAAAAGGGCCAGAAAAAATAGATACTACTTTTGGTATTCTTAGAGACTACACATTAAGGAAACTTAGTTATAAAGAAGAAAACTTTAAATATAATAACGTAGCAGATAATAACTTTTCAGAACCTAACACTGGTCAGCCTCCGTGGTTTAGTTTATTACCTTGAACACCATACCCATTAACTCTATAAATTGAATACTAGATGGTATTGTTTGAAGTACTCTTTATACTCCTTTATAGTATGTAGAGCAAATAATCACAATGATTAACACTATTATTCTATACAGGTAAATGTTACCATTATTAAAGGGGTGTTTAATCATGTCTGGAACTATTAATAGGGTGGTAGAAGAATTTATTGTTAGTGTAGCACGTGCTTGTTACAAAAGCGATAAATCATGTGTACATATCTTAGCTGATACTATTGAAGGAGTGGTTTATAGGCCTATTCCTAAAATTGCATCAAATAAAACTCCGAGAAAAGTAGATCCTTTGGTAATTTGTCGAGTTGATGGTGACATGATTGAAGAGTTAAGTATGGAGGCAGGAAAAGAGTATTATAGTCAGGAGTGGCTGGAATATGTGATTAAGCAATTGGTTAAGGGAGAGTTTTATGTAAGTTATCGCAGGTACAAAAGGAAAGTAAAACAAAATTTACAGAAGGAGTGGTGAAAATGTCAGATAGTCACGATAGCTTCACCGAAGCTGTAGAAAAGCTAAAAAAAGTTGCAAGAGAGTTAGAGCCAACAAATGAAGAAAATAATGAATGGTGTAATTTGGTTAGTGAGATGGGCAATTTAGATGTTGCACCTGAACTAGTTTTAAAAATGAAACCACAGTTGCTACATTACGATATTATCAGTAAATATTTACCGCATAAATGGGAAATGCCTAGAGATGGTAGATTGCTTTATTCAGATAGAGAGTTGCTAGAAGCATTGAAATTAATAATTTTCAATTCGGGAGTAAAGAATACTTTGGATTTAATACCACGTGAGCTTATTGAAGCATATTTACACAAAAAAGAAAATTCGACCAAGTAATCCCTTTAACTCCTTTTCATACACTTATTATTTTAATTAAGTGAAAGAACCATAGCGACTAAATGTCGTTGTGGTTTTTTGTTAATAATAATAAGCACTTTGCTGTTTGAATTTTTATAATATCTTCCTTCAAGTCTATCCCTCCCCCAATATTAAAAATCTTTATATACTCAGTAAAAAAACCATTATAAAGAAATTTATAAAATTTTGGAAAAAAACTCATACTATTTTCCTTTTTTCAGAACAATCAAATATAATAATAGTAGGAGGGATAAAAAAAGGGGTTCTTTTATTAATAATGAAAATATATTTAAATTCTTTGAGCAATTTAAGAGTGGTGGGACAACGAATGATTAATTTATTATTAAAGGAAGATCTTAATGAATAAAAATTTTATTGTATCAAATGTATTAAAGACAAATAATTTAAAAATGAATAAAAATAGAGAGTTTGACGATTATACCCACCTAAAAGTGAATGATAGCATTCACTTTTATTCTCCAAAAATTAATACTTTTCCCTTAAATACAAACATAAATGGTATAGAATTTAAAGATTCCCATCCTGTGTCTAGATGGAATACCAGGGTTGGTCCAAAACTAACTGAAAATCAATTACTGAATATATTAAATCAGCTCAAATTACTACCTCATAGAATAAGAAAAATAGAAGATGGTGTAGGAATCATTGATTGCGATATTCTCTTCACGTACAAAATATCAGAAAACAATATAATAATAATCACAACTTTTTATGGACGACTATCACTCAATCATTCCCTAAAACAATTTCAGTCACTAAGAAAATATAACAAAACTAACAAGGAACAAGTTTATTTGCAAATCAAAGAGGATGTACTTGATGAACAAAATCCTCCTGCTATCCCAAAGTTTTTTATGGACTTTAGTGGGACTATAACAAAATACATTCTGGAAGGATATGTGGTTGTTGGTAAAAAACTACCTGTATTTTATGTTTGTTGTGGGACAGATCATAGTGAAGAAGTTCTATATATAGATGTTAATTGCAATTCAGATGTAAAGATTAATAAAAACATTCTAAAAGTTTTATTCAAAATGCGCTATTCAGATTTTGTGTGGAATTATCTGCAAAATCACTATAAAGAGCAAGTTAGTTTGTTAGAAAGGAAGTTCACTAATAAAAAAATTTAAATAATGTAGGTGTAGGAAAGCGAATATTTTAAAACGAATAATCTTATGCTTAGAACAGAGAGAGTTTTTGCTGTTGAACATGCTCAAAAATATTTATTTGTCTTAATTACTATTAAAAGCAAAACTAGAATAAAAGATTAAGGAATGGAGCATTAGAGAACGGATAGGGGAGTGTTGTTGAGGAATTATTTATATTTAGGTGCACTGAAAACTGTGAGCATGGATGAATTGTTTGTATCAATTTTGAAAACTATAAAAATCTTTGAAAAATGAAGTGGATATTGAAGTAGTTGCAAATGAAACTAAATAAGTTATGAGAATCAAAAAAATCATAATCGATCGATGATAGGAGTTGGTTAATATGAAAAGGATTTTGAAGGATAAAGGTTATAAACAAGTTCTATATTTACAAACTGAGTGCCAATATAACAAGTTGGAAGATGCTACTGGTAAGGAAGATGCTGTGTTGTTTCAAATGGGCCAATATAGTTTAATAGGTCATCAAATTGATTCTGGTGTTACTTGTTCAGTTGCAGAAGCTCGTAAATTCGCTAATTATATTTTGTCACTTTGTGATTCTATTGAACAATCTACTCCAAAGCAATTTACAGAAGATATAACGGATATTAAATTAAAGCGAGTAAGACCAGAAGATATTTTTGAGGAGGATTTAGATTAATGCATAAGAAAATGATACCGCCACCATTACAATTACACACTTTTCTTAAATTCATTACTCCTAATACCCTTGGGGCTGTTCGTGAATTTTTCGCTACTTACGAAGATAGAGTTTTCTTGAAAGAAGGTGCTGACCGTAATGGTAATCTTGAATTAGTGTTTGCTGGAATAGAAAAAGATCGTTATGCAGTAAATTATTTAACCATTAAGTTTTTATATAGAAGAGAAGGCAAAGATGTTTGCTTGGTCGATTATCGTACCGGAGAAAAGGAAGTAAAAATAGTTATTGCAAATGCAATAGAAAGAAAAACATCAAAGACATGGTGGGAACATTACCGCAGGATTTCTACATGGTACTTGGACCCAGAATTGTCTAATAAAAAAATCACTCAGAATTTCCGGATTTGACGATTCAGACTTTAAACCAACTAACATAACTCCAGAAATGAAAGTTTTAATTCAAGAGTTACTTTCCGAAGTGAACAAAGAATAGGAGGAATGAACATGCCAGAAGCTTTCCGTATTATCCTTTATATATTGTTTATGTCTCTTAATATAGCTATTGGTATATTTGTGATCGCAACTGTCTTTTTGCTCTTCCGATATCTCCATATAAAAATATTGCATTTCAGGACTTACATAGTTAAACGAAAAATAAAAAAACTAGAAGAAAAAGAAGGGTGAATATCAAATGGATACAACATTAATTATTATTCTTGTCGTATTAGCCTTACCGATAGTTGTTGTTTTTTCATACCTTTTAATCAAAGAAGAATTACACAAAAGAAAAATGAAGTATTATCGGTTGGTTGCTTGGAATACCAGATTTAAAGATCCCAATTTTACCAAAACGAAATCTGAACTTAAGGCTGAACTTAAAGTCGAAGAAAGAAAAAGAATGAAAACTAGATTGAGTGTTGTTCGTAATGATTATTCTAAGTAAATTAATCACTTTATCTGCTTCTATCGCTCTAGTCCTTTGGTCTTTGGATAAAATCAAAAAAGAGAAAAGGTATCTGCAGATACCATCGTTATATTAGTACTAGTTATGATAAATATATGTATTTACACGTTCTTGTTTGAAGATAAATAAAAAGAGAAAGGGTTGTATTTATTATGAAAACACTTTTTGCAATTAAGGATTATTTTACGCAGTCAATGCGTGTTTATGGATGGGCGATGTACACGCTTGGTTTTATAGGAGGATTTCTAGCTGCATGGTCATATTTTTCTTAATCTTTGTCTTTTGACCTTCCCCCCTTAAAGACCATCTTTATACTTTAAATTTTGTAATTTCTGTAATATTGCATTTCCTTTATTTTCCATAAAGTGTATGCTTTTCATTCATTTAAAACTGGTTGTAACGTGTTCGGGACCACTTGCTTAATTATGTGTGACGGGTGCAACCTATACAGAGTACAATTTAAGTATAGAAATCCAGTCGTATCAACGCATCCAGAGTAGGGGGTTGCAACCTATACAGAGTAGAGCAACACCTCCTACAGACTGTACGCAGTCAGTTTGCACCTTCGGTCCAAACTGACTGCTACATTCTGTTTGGAGTTTTTGTTCTCCGATCGCTTCGCTCCGGTTCGCAGCAAGCTGCCGAACAAAAACTACGTCGGCGTTGCATACCGCCTTCGGCTCTTAATTTGCATTCGCAAATTGTCGCTATCGCTCTCGTCTTTAATAAAAAAAGAAGGTGGATATATGGAACTTACTACTCTTAATTTGAAAGTGTTAGGCCAGCGAGTAAAAGTGCTGAATTTTCCTTTTGAGTTTGATGAAGTGTATGGAGTTACTTACGATATTCAAAACATGCTCATGTTAGAAGATTTTATAAGGAATTCCGAACAGCGAGTGAAAGAGGTTGATTTTGAAAAGGTGAAAGAAAATTATCAAGGGACAAGTATAGCGGAGATCTTAGAAAAAAACAAAAAAAAGGTGATTCTTTTGAATAAACCTAAAAAAATGAGTCTTGATGAAGCAGTAGATTTATACGGAAATGGTCATTATGTTGTTCGTACTACTCCTGGAGAAGTAGATACTTCTTATGTAAGTGAATTTATCTATTTCTTGAAAGGAAGAAGAGGTGTTTATATGGATATTCGAGAGATGGACAGATTAGTTTGTGAAAAAGTTTTAGGTTTTAATTGGGATGATAAATTTGAAGTTTGGAACTCTGGAAATGATTATATAGCTAAAAAAATGTTTTCCCCTACTTCTAATCCGGAACATACTTTAATGTTACTTCATGAATTGAAAAAAAAGTATAAGGTCCAGATAACACTTCAGAAGGAAAGTGTTTGGGAAGTAGAATTGATTAACTATCAGACAAAAGAGTATTTCTCTAGTAAAGAATTGTATTTTGGACTAGCTGTTTGTAGAGTTGCTTTGAAATCTGTAAGTATGGATGAAGTGTTTGAATCAATATTACAAGCTATAAAAATGCTAAAAGATGAAGTGGATATTGAAGTGATCGCAAAGGAAACTAAATTAAATCATGATTACATAAAGATTCTTAAACAAAAAATTTGAAAGGAGGTGATAAGAAATGGCACGTAAACCGAAAGTTATAACGCATTTAATGAATAACGGTGAAAGGCAATTATGTAAAGCCTTGTGGCGTACTGGTGTTATTACGGAAAAAGATGCGCTGAAACATTTTGGTGTTAGTGAAGAACGAAGGGGCTATGGCATTACTGATAAACGTTGGAATCTTATGTTGAAAGATGGAGTATTAAAAAAACAAGGTCAGTATGTTTTTCTTGGTGATAAAGGTGATAATTATCTTAGAAATAAAATGGGGATGACAAACAAGTATAATTCTAAAATTGAACACATCAAACATGATTTGAAGTTGAATAAATGCTATCTCGAATTCTCGGAAACTCAGCGCGAAACATGGAAAACAGAGACAGAAATTCGCTCCAAATTATCCTCCCAACAAAAATACCACGATATGTACTACGACTCTAGATTTGATGATTCCACAAGGAAAAATTTTATTCCCGATGCAACTTACTATTCGGAAGAGTTACAGCAAGAAGTGGCCCTAGAAGTTGTGACTTCCAGTTATTCTGATATGGATATTGCCATGAAGCGTGAAACAGCAAACCGTTTTTATAACGGCCACTTTTATCAAATTTAAGGAGGGTTATAACATGAAAAGCTTTTTGAGGTTACAAGATGTTCGTAACCGGCAAGAAGAAAGAAGAAAAAAAGGTTTCTTAGTTCCCGATAATTTAATGGATGTGGTTGATTATGCTGTTATTGAACGAGATCATGCGGAGTACCTTCGTCTTATGATAGAATACTCACCTTATGTATTGAAAATGCAGTATCGCCAATTTGTAGGGAAAAGTCGTACTCATGGTGATGAGTTAATAAAAGTTTTAGTAGACCGGAAAATCTTGGGGAATAAAAAATTTAGAGGGTTGGTTTATTTATATCCTCTAAAGAAGGCTATGGTTTGGTTTCACCAAAGTAAAGAGATTCAGTCGAAAAAAGAAGATAAGTTAGTAGAAGTAAAAGGTTTTCGACCAGAGCCGTCACCTAAATTACTGCTTAATTATTTTTCCAAAGCTGAATTTATTATTAAGAATGGTTCTTTTGGTTTGCTTGACTTAAATAGCAGATTACAAGAACTAGGTTATAAAGAAATGAAAATGGATAGAAATCTTACAATTAATAGCCTATTTAAAAAAAATGGAAGAGTGGAAATTATTGCTACTGCTAATCACTATGATTCATACACTCAAGAACAATATTACAATTTCTTCATTCTTCTTTGGAGGGTTGTTCGTCAATTCCCTCATGAACTGAAAAAAAGGATAACAATTGTGGTTCTTTTGGAAGATGAATCATTAGAACTAGAAGTTTCAAAATATATAGAGCTTGCAAAAAAATCCATGCAGCATACTTACAATAAAAGTGGTTTACAGAAAGAGAAATTTGAAGTAAAAGCTATTACTTATGATGTAGGGATATCAAGGTATTATCAAGATTCAGCTCTTCTAAACAATATCATATCTGAACAAGAGGAACGTCAAATTAGGGAGTTTATGAAATTTGTGCCTCGCTAATACCGCTGTTAGTGGAGGAGACTAAATTGGGGGTATTCAATTTGAAGGAGAAAAAGGTTGTACAATTATTTAAATCTATAAAGATAAAATCGACAGAAGAGAAAATCAAACAGTATGAAAAGGTTATTCAAGACTACAAGGATTGTCATAAAAAATAGGAGAGGTGTTATGATTGGGTGGTAGAAAAGTAATAGACCTTTTAAATGATAAGGAGAAGATAGCATATTATAAATATATGGCGGAATTGTTGCGATGTAAGAATGAGAAGCAGTTGAAGACTGTTAATAATAAGCTTGCTGATGTTTTGATTAATGCCGCCAATAGAGAAGTAGAAAAAATGGAATATGAACTGAACAATATTTTGTTGGATAATGGAGAAGAAGTTGTATTTGTAACGAATTATCAAGGAAGTTACCCGCCATTACCAAATCAACATTATTTTATAGAATTTTTTAAGGCAGTAGGGTTTAATTGTTAAATCGTGGAAATCATTAAACCAAAGAGAAGGTAGTCTTTTACGTTGTGTTTAAAAACACCTATCTTCACTATTTTTGGCCTGTACTCCTCAGGGTTGATTAATTTATGCAGTTTGTTTCTTTGCCTCTAGAGACTAGCATTTGTGCCGCCTCATGGCGTCCTGTGGCCTCAAGGATTAGTTATAAAATCAATTAGCTTTCAAGTACAGAAGCAAAAACATTTTAAACCAAAAATTAGGAAAAATGCAATATTGAGTCTTATCTTTTAAGTAAAGTCCAACTACACACATTTGCAGTTGGACTTTACTAAATAAATCTATACTATTTCAACTCGTTTTCTAAAGGTAAAATAATTTCATCTAATGTCTTTCTCCATTGTCGCTTCATTTCTGGGCCATATTTCAAAGGTCTTGCTCCTGGATGTACCGCTTTATACTTATCAAATTCCTTGCTGTTAATTATTCCCCCAATATTCGGGATAGGATCTATTCCTATCTGATATTGAACTGCAGAGGCATGTAGCTCTCGCTCTTCCACAAACCAAGCATTTGCGAATTCTTTTATAGTTTGATTGTAGGACTGCGTAAAGTAAGAACGTTTCACTACAAAAACATCTTCCTCTGGAGATATTTCTTTGTTATCGACAGCGTTTAAAATAGATCGGTAGACCTCTTTAACAACTTCTGATTTTTTTAACTTTTGAAGTGCTTTTTCAATCTCAAATCGGATACTCTGATTGTTTGCCGAATACGTACCCAATAACTGGTCAATATAGGTTGAATCAATGTCATAGAGTTTAATCGCATTTTCTCCATAGAATTCAATGCCTGAGAAATCTGGGCTCGTTCCTTCGCCACCTTCCTCTACGAGCGATCCCTTCACCGTGTTATACACGCCAATATATTCTTCTAGTGTCTTTACCTGTTCTTGAAGAACTTTTGATTTCTCCATATCATCATTGTAATCATCATACGTAACTAGAGCCTCAAAGGCATTATTTAGCTCTTGAAAGGCTTTCACAAATTCAATTCGAATTTCCAGTGAAGAATGTTCATTAATATCTGTAGGGTTTGGCACTAGAGTTTTCAGAGATTTATGTGCCTTCTTGAACCGTTTTTTTGATTCGTCAAAGGTCGGATAAACAAGTTGGGAATCTTCGTTTTCATTGGAGTATAATTTTGTCGCATCCTTTACGTTCTGCTCCATCGTTGAAGGTTTACGGAATGTTACGATCAATCCCTTCGTTTTTCCAGGATACGTGCGATTGGTGCGAGAAAAGGCTTGAATCAAGTTGGCATAGCTTAAATTACGGTCAACAAATAGGGTTTGAATGGTTGGTGCATCAAATCCAGTTAGTAAGCGATCTACAACGATTACTAAATCAATCTGCTTCCCAAACTGTTTAAATTCTGCTCTTTTACGAGCTAAACGATTGTTAATGTCGCCATTATACCGTTCAATATCTTCAATCGACCAAGCCGTTTGATAATAATGGTTATACTCTTTTATAATGCCTTTCATTTCATCTTGGAATTGATTTGAATTTTCTTCGTTTTCTTGTACCGAATAGGTAATTGCAATTCTTGGGAAATTGGGATCATCTATCGTACGTCCTGTCCGAATTGGATGACCTGCAAATTCGGTTGTTATCCATTCAGGATTTTTCGTCATTTCTTTAATAGCATGATAATATCGTTTTGCCATGTCAATGGAACTCGTTGTTAAAATGGCTGACTTTTGAGGACGGCCATTTTTAAAATCAAATTTTGTGTAGGCGTTATCAGGCCGAAAGATCTTATGAATAACTTTTTGAATATGCTCCTCATTTTCATAGGAAGAGTTCGGAATATAAGTTTCCTTCTCTATTCCATCCATTTTATCAATCATTTCGTTCAGTTCGTCATCACTACAATCGGCGAATTTTTCATTCTGACGCAGTTGATTAAAAATAGAATTATATAGGGAGGTTGGTTCAATCGTATCTTCGTGTTCTACTTGAAACCCTAAAACTGAACCATCCTCTAATGCATTCTTAATGGTATAGGTATGAAGAATTTCCCCATACTGATCACGCGTGGTCCGTGCCAATTGACCTTTCGCTTGTTTTTTATTTTCATTAAAAATCGGCGTACCTGTAAAACCGAACCATGTAGAGTTTGGAAAGAATCCCTTAATGGATTCCATTCCCTCTGCACTTAACGCTCGGTGACATTCATCCACAACAAAAACAATATGCTGCCCAATCAATTTCTTAAAGCGCTGGGTGCCACTTTTTTCTTCTTGTTTTTGAGCAATTCGTAAAGCAGATTCCAATTTTTGTCGTGTGGTAATAATAACTGTATTCGAGTTGGCATCAGATAACAGAGTTTCACTTAGTTTCTTCGCACTCTTTGTCCCAACTATTAAGCTATTAGCCTTAGCTTTGCCCGAAGAAATACCCGTATTAAACTCTGAAGCAAACTTAGTGAATTCCGTTGTTGTTTGATTATCTAAGTCTTTTCGGTCGATGATCATTATTGTTCGGTCTACACCTGGCTTACGGGCTAGTAACTTCGTAGATACAAAACTTGTTAATGTCTTTCCTGAACCGGTCGCATGCCACACGAATCCAGATTCTCGTTTCATGGCAGATGTAAACAAAGCCTCGATCGCATGAATTTGATACGGATGTAATACCATCAATGCTTTATTGTCCTGATCCTCACTAACGATCGTATAATTAGCAACCAAACGGTGGGCATCTGGAATGTTTAGAACTTGTTTTACAAATTCATAGAGGTTTTCTACTTTGCGATTATCAGTAGTCCGCCAGCTAAAGACAAATTTTTTATGCATGTCTTTTGGCATTGCATTGGCAAAATAGCGAGTTGTTTGTTCGTTTGAAATCACAAAAAGCTGCAGCGTAGAAAAGATGTTGTTTCGAAACATCCCTTCCTCTGCGTATTTTTTTATCTGGTTGTAAGCTTGGAATACACCGTCTTTGGCATTTACCTGCTTCAATTCTATTTGTACGATAGGCAGTCCATTGATTAAGAGTGTCACGTCAAATCGACGATCACGACCATCAGCGTCTACCTTTTGTTTAGCAATCTGATGCACCACTTCGTATGTAGAGATGCCGCCCCCGATGTCTTGGTTGGAATACAAAATCAGCGACATTGACCCTAAAGATACATCCTCACGTTCTATCGTAATCCGAGCAATTCCATTCTCACCCTTTAGCCATCTAGCCGCATCGAAAGGAGTCTTTGTTCTCGAGAGTAATTCTGTTTTAATTGAATCAAACTCTTTATCAGAAATGGAGTGTTCCCCAATTTCTGATAAGTTATTTTGGGTAATCTTTTGACGCAAGTTCTTCCAAAGGTCTTCTTCAGACTTTAAATCCGGACGATAATTCCACTGATTATGCCCTTCCCCTAACACTTCAATCAGGCGACGTTCCACCTCAGCTTCATCATTATAGGATATCTTTGTCATGTTTCTCCCCCTTTTCCATTTGCTTAAACAAACATCTTTTGTAGAAATGCTTTTTTCGTTTTTTTCAAGGCTTCTAATTCACGCTGATGAAGGGTGATGAGATTGTCGAGTTGCTGGAAAAAGGCACCGATTTTCTTTTGTTCCTCAAGATTAGGGGTGATTTGTGTATGGAATTTTTCTAATTCTCGCATACCTAAATTTGGCTGAGTACCGCTAGAAGCTTTATCTTTTACTTGGTTTTGCATCTTTCTTGTTTGTAATAAGAAATACAAAAAGTACGGATTAGACACTTCACCAACTCGCATGGCAGCTAATGGAGACCAAATATTAAAACGCTCTTTAGTTTCAACGATTGCCGTCTTACCCACAGTTGAACCTGACTTAACCAAGAAGACATCATGATATTGAGGTCTGTACTTTTTAGAGTACAACTCATCAGTCTCTTCAGAAATATATCCACGTTTTCTGTCAAAATCAATCTGATTATCAACGATTGCATCAACTGAGATAAATGGGATTCCACTCTCTTCAAGTTTGGGAGTTTCATGAGGTCCATCAGTAACAGGCTCTGCCAACATTTCACGAAGTTTACACTGTTCCCACTCTCCAGTAAATCCTGGGAAACGAACTTCCGGCACGGACTCCCCTTCTTTTGGAAATAATTTTTGTAAGAAACCCTGTTTTGTTTGTTTGAGGGTGGTTAGTTCTTGCTGATGAATAGCTATTGTGTCGTCTAGTTGTTTGAATAAGTTTCCTATTTTGGTTTGCTCTTCTCTTTCCGGAAAAATTAAGTTCACCTTTTTTAAATCTGAATTATGTAAGTGAACTACAGATTTCCCTTGTGCGCGTTTGCTTAGTTCTTTTTGCTGCTCGCCATTAGAAATAGTCAGAGCTAAAAACACTGGGTCAATTTTATCACTTGGTTGTACAATATTTAAATCTCCACCCAATATAATTCCCGGAACACTAACAAAAGATGCTCTTGAAATATCTTCTGAAGTTTCTCCAGAAGATGGAATAATTACTTCATTACCTTTACTTATTACGGATCTTTCTTTTAATTTAGTAAAAGTGTCTACAGATTTTATAACCGTTTCGTACTTTGTATATAAACGCCCATACAATATAATTTGGCTACCTTTATCAGTTAAATCACTTTTTGAATATCCATTACCCCTAAAGAAATTAGCTATATCTCCCAACTTCTGTTGTTCCCAATCTCCAGAAAATTCTGGAAAACGAACTTCTGGTGTCCATTTACTTTTCACGATAAAACACCTCTAATGCACCATTGATCCATTCTGCGTTTTCCTCATCAAATTGTAATGATGAAATCATATCAAATAGACTAGATTCTAGTTCTGCTTTTTCTTTACGAATATCTTTAATTGTTGAGCCGATTACAGCCATATCCACAGCTGTTTCTTCCACAAAAGTATCTACGTATCTAGGAATATTTAAATTAAACTCATTTTCTTTAATCTCATCAAATGAAGCAACGTGACTATATCTCTCAACGCTTTCCCGATTTCTATACGTTTCTACAATTTTATCTAGATTATCTTTGGAAAGTTTATTCTGGTTCTTTCCTTTTATAAACCCTTTACTCGCATCAATAAACAGAACATCACGCGTTTCGCGATTCTTCTTCAAGATGATGACTGTGGTGGGAATGGACGTTCCAAAGAATAAGTTGCCTGGCATTCCAATAACGGCATCGATGCTTCCATCTTCTAATAGTTTCTTTCGGATGACACCTTCTGCAGCTCCACGGAAGAGAACCCCATGCGGTAAGACAATTGCCATCGTTCCTGAATCTTTCAAATGATAGAAACCATGTAAAAGAAAGGCGAAATCTGCTTTTGATTTTGGCGCCAACTTTCCGAAACGGTTGAAGCGAGAATCATCTAAGAATGTGTCATCTGCCGACCATTTTGCAGAATACGGAGGATTCATAAGAACGGAATCAAACGTATAAGGCTCATCTGTCGGCCAGTCTTTATTCAGTGTATCTCCATTACGCAAACGCATATCTTCTTTATCTACACCATGCAAGATCAAGTTCATTTTTGCCAGGTTAAAGGTTGTTGTATTTAGTTCTTGTCCATGATATTTAACGCTGTCCGGAAAGTTTATATAGTTACGAATATTCAACATCAAGGAACCCGAGCCCATGGTTGGATCATATACGCTAAACAATTTTTTGTCTTCTTGACCCATTGCAGCAATACGAGCCATCATGTCCGATACTTCATGAGGCGTATAAAATTCTCCAGCTTTTTTCCCAGCTTCTGAAGCAAATTGACCGATCAAGAATTCATAGGCATCTCCAATTACGTCTCCATCATGTCCCATCAAATCGACATCGTTTAGTTTCTTTAAAACTTCTGTGATGGTAATGTTTCGTTGTTGATCATCTGAACCCAGTTTTTTTGATTTTAAATCCACATCATCAAACAATCCATTGAATTGATCATATTTGGTCGCTAGATCGATAAAGGCTTTATTTAAGTCATTCAACTGAAACGTGTTTTGCTTTGCTTGGTCGGTTAATACATTGAATAAGTGTTCTGGCGCAATATCATAGCCTAGAGTATCTACTAGCGTTTCAATGAGATCATTTTTGATATCATCGTCTGCTAATAGATTTATGTACAATTGAGTTTGTTTCGTTTGTGTGTTGTATTCTTCAAGTGACTCATCAGCGATGACAACCACTTTTTCTAGTAATTTATCCGATAAGTACTTGTAAAATATCAAACCTAATAAATAGTTTTTGTATTCAGATGCATCCATTTTGCTCCGCAAATTGTCTGCGGCACTAAATAACTTTTGGTTTAATCCTGCCATGTTTCTTTCCCCATTTCTTTTTTGCTTTGTCTAGTAATCTAGTTTTCTTAAAACTTCTAAATACAGCTGTTCTTCAAGTTCTGCCTGTTTTTTTGCTAGAGCTTGCTGCTTCTTTAAATAGAAATAAGCTTTTCCAATTGTCCGTTGTTTCTCAAGAGTTGGTAGCTTAAATTCCAACTCTTTTAATATAGCTGGAGTTAACTTGGGTACAGTACTTCCTTGCATACTGATGGCCATCTGCTTTTTAATCGAGGATGATTCATTCAACGCATAACACAGATATCTGCTATCCAGTCCATCATGCTCGATAATGAGTTTCGCAAAGTTTTGGTTAATAATTTTCCCTTGGTTTTGGTCACTCACTATTGCAGCTCTGGAACTAACAAAACTAAAAACAACATCTCCAGCACGGCTTAAGTAGCCATCTCTTTGATCTTCATGGCTACCAGCTTTAGATTTTAGAAATAAACCTTCTAAATCATGAATTAGATCCTCATACGAATAAGCCACAAGAGATAGATTATTTTTTTCAGTTCCTCTCGAAAGGTTTCTTCCAATTTTAACAGTTACAATCTCTTCAAGTTTCATATCCCGCCCTCTTTTATGTATTTCTTTGAAATTACAATTGAATCATATCACTCAGAAATTGAACCGTCAACAATTATTAAGTAATTCCGAAGAATTACATTTAATTTATTAGTTGTATCATCATCTTCAACTTTTCAATCAAACCAATAGGTTGTCTCACTTTTGTCATTTTTCAAATCCATAAGTCATGTTTTTTAACACCTTTGGCAACAAATCATCTTGTTTCTCATTATAAAAGCTATTTTCCCCAGTAATTCTTATGCTTTTTACCTTGTCATCAACTACTTTGAAAATTTCACATTAACAGGGATTACTAACAATTACCCATCTTTCGTATAGTGTGGCAAAATGGTAAAATATATATAATTAACTGTTTTATTACATTTATGGAGGATGAAAAGATGAAAAAGGTATGGTGGATACTTTTACTACTATTAAGCTTGGCATTGGTAGGTTGTAACAACGTTACTTCGGACGGGGAAGATATAGATCAAATTGAAAGCCATGAAGAAGCCAGCATACAATACAAACAAGATATAGACAGCGTTGTTTCCGACCTGTTAAAAACAGTCGCATCAGCTGAAAACATGATTCAAAACTACGCACATGTTTGGAATGCTGGCATTAGTAAGGATACATATATGACCATTGAACACGCACAAAATCTCTTGAGTATAGACGAATCTACAGCAAGAAAGTACTTTGCAACCAGCGGATATACAAATTTTATTGATAGTGACTTTCAAAAGCTCATACAAGAATTAAAATTCTATTACACTGATACTGGGAAAATTCCTGAACTTCAATCTAATATGGAGAGCATCCAAGCGAATCTTCAAAACCTGAATGATCCACCAGTTGAATATGAACCGATCTTTGCAGAGGTGCTCGAGTTATATCGTATTGGCAACGAATACACTCAGTTTGCCATCAACCCTACAGGTTCATTGATTACCTACAATCAATCTACTAATCAGTTATCAACTGATTTTATTAGTCAACATAATCGAGTCGCAATTCTAAAACCCGGAAAAGAATAAACGGTCAGAACACACAAGTTTATTTTGAGTTCGAAGATAATCGAAAAAAGAGACCTTTTTATGGTTTCTTTTTTATGTAAATTATTATTGTCAGAGACTTCTTAAAAATTAAACATCAAAATTAGAGTTGCCAGCCAAACGAAAAACAGATATGCGCGAGGTAACTGAAAAAGTGTCATAACTTAAAAGTTTTGACACTTCTATATTAGAGTGATGAAGTCAAGGTGTGAGCCGATCTCATAACTTAATGTCATAATTAGTATGATAAAGGGGACTGGTATTATGAAATACGGATATGTGAGAGCTCTCTTACAAGGAGAAATATGATATAATTGAAAATATTGGATATTCCATTAAAGGGCAGTATATTTCAATATAATGTGATTCTAGAGGAAGTGAAGCTGTGTTAAGTATTCATGATAATGAAATTATCTCCTATGATGTTAATCTAAAAAATAACGTAATCCACATTTACACATTGTCTGAATCAGGGCAGAAAATAACATTATTTTTTCTGGGATAATCGCACGCATGTTCGAAAATCCTTTATGTGGTAGCATTATTTTTGATATTGAAAAAGCTGAAATCTACCAATTTTTTGTTGAGAATAGAGATTTATTAGAAAAACAAAAAACTATTGTTGGCCAATTGATTACTCAGATCTTAAAGATTTTAAGGGAAAGTTGGTAAAACATCAGTATTCCTACTATATTCCTACTAGGTAATTTCAGCTTCGTATGGATTAAACGGTTGGATATTAGCAAAGAAATATAAAAAAACAAGTCCTAATTAAGTTAATGGGGATTTAACGAAATAAGAAAAACAGTCATTCTTTTAAAGAATGACTGTTTTATTTTCCTCATAAACGGTTGGGAAGGCTTCTTTCATATCACCATCCTCTTTTTCGTAAAGATTCTAGTTGTGGCAGATAAATGATCAGGCTCTTTCCTTTTAATGATTAAGGTGGTTACATTCTATGCTGAAAAATCATATTAAAAGTTCATATTTAGTTCATAACCTCATTCTATAGTAGTCTCATCACAGCTGAGGAGGAATGAAAATGAACACTAAACGAAAGAAAAAGAGCAAAAGAGGACCCATCATATGGTCCATTATTGGAGCTGTTGTCCTAATCGTGGTGCTCGCTCCTATGTTTATGCCGCGAGGGACAGGTTCGATAGAAAAGGAGTACGTACAGAAAAAAGATATTACTACCTACTATAGCTTCACAGGAACGATACAAGCAGAGAATAGGAAAAGCATGTCGAGTGATAAGAGCGATCGAGTAAAGGAGATTCTTGTGAAAGAAGGAGACTTAGTGAAAAAAGGCGATGTTCTCCTTGAAACAGAAATGAGTGGAGAGATTAATGCAGATATGGATGGTGAAGTCGTGGGGATTCATACAGAAGATGGGGCCGATGTCATGGCTGGTGCCCCACTTATTGATTTAGCAGATTATCGTGATCTTCAGGCAGAAGTCAAAGTGGACGAGTATGATTTGGATACCGTGAAGGAAAAGCAAGACGTGACCATAGAAGTGAGTGCCCTGAATAAAGAGGTCAAAGGCACCGTCGCATCGATTTCGAAAGAAGCAAAAAACGAAAATGGGGTATCTTATTTCACGGCCATCATTAATTTAGAAGAGGTTGAAGAGATCAGGGCCGGCATGACAGCAGTGGCAATCATTCAAAATCAAGAGGCCAAAGGGGTGAAGACCTTATCCATGGAAGCCATTAAATTCGATGATCAGGATCAACCTTATGTTTTGATATCAAATAATGGAAAGGAAACGATTAAGAAATATATTGAATTAGGGATCAATGATGGAAAAAGGATTGAAGTGAAGGAAGGTCTGAAAGAGGGAGATGCTGTGATCCTTTCTACTTCCGCCGGGAGTCAAGGTGGTTTTGGGCCAGGAGGGCTTCCAGCTCCCGGAATGATGGGAGGTAATCAGTGATGTCACTTCTTCAGATGCAGGAGGTTATAAAAACCTATTGGTTGGGAGATGAGCAGCACACCGTGTTGGATAAGATCGACTTTTCAGTGGACCGGGGTGAGTTCGTTTCCATACTTGGTCCGTCTGGGTCAGGTAAGTCAACGATGATGAATATACTGGGCTGCCTCGACGAACCAACTTCAGGAAGATATATTCTCTCTGGACAAGAGGTCAGTCTGATGGAAGAGGATGAACTTGCTTCCATACGCAATAAAGAGATCGGCTTTGTATTTCAACAGTTTCAGTTGTTGCCTAAGTTGACAGCCCTCCAGAATGTAGAATTGCCTCTGATTTACTCAGGCATTTCAGTCAAAGAGAGAAAGTCCAAAGCTGAACACATGCTTGAAAGGGTAGGACTTCAAGATAAGATGATGAACCGTCCCACCCAACTTTCCGGTGGCCAGCAACAAAGAGTAGCGGTAGCGAGGGCTTTAGTGACAGAGCCTGCCCTGCTGCTTGCTGATGAACCGACGGGAGCTCTTGACCAAAAGACAGGAGCACAAATTATGGAGCTTTTTTCTGAACTCCATCAAGAAGGGAAAACCATCGTCATGATCACTCACGATCTTGAGGTAGCGAATCAGGCTGGCAGGATCGTCAGGATTCTTGACGGAAGACTAAGAGAGGAGGAAGCACATGCTTAGAGAAAATATTTACATGGCATGGAGGAACATCGTGTCTTCCAAAATGAGGTCATTTCTGACAGTCCTGGGGATTGTCATTGGGGTTGCCTCGATCATTGCCTTGATTACCATTGTGAAGGGAGCTACAAATTCAATCAGTGATCAGGTAACGTCACTTGGTGCCGACAAAGTGACGATTCAAGCTCCAGGGACTCCCTTAAAGAGGGGGTTAACGGAAAGGGACGTGAGCAGGCTGGCAGACATTGAACATGTAGATGGTGTGTCACCTACGATTACTTCCACTACATCCCTTGTTTACGAGGGAAAGGTACTCGAAGATGTGACCATTCAAGGGAAAAATGAGGTGTACTTTTCGAAATCAGACGATCTATTGGAATCCGGTAGAGAGATGAACCGACTCGATATAGAGGGAAAGAATAAGGTGGCGTTGATTGGACCTTCCATAGAAGACGATTTATTCTTCGGGAAAAATCCAATAGGACAGAAGATTACCCTCGGTGGATCTTCGTATACCATTATCGGAACCTTGAAGGAGTCCACGAATTACTCCGGCGATTCACAAAATGATCACGTCTTGATTCCTTATACAGCCGTCAGGAGCTTTCCCGGTGGAAATAATATGACCAACGTGGATATCTATATGGAGAATACCTCCTATTCTGATCAAATTACGGAGGACGCAGAGTGGGTATTGAATCAGGCATTCAATTATAAAGAAGATGGTTATTCAATCATGAACATGACCGACATGCTTTCTACCATTGACGATATTAACTCGATGCTAACGCTCATGCTGACGGGAATTGCGTCTATTTCCCTCATTGTTGGTGGGATCGGGATCATGAATATGATGTTAGTGTCGGTGACAGAAAGGACGACGGAAATCGGTTTGAGAAAAGCACTTGGGGCCGAGCCGAAAAAAATTCAGCAGCAGTTTCTTATGGAATCTGTGTTCCTTTCCCTTATTGGGGGCGTCATCGGCTTGTTGGCGGGTATATTCATTGCCTATGTGGCAAGCCTCGTCATCGGTACAGGCTTTTCATTATCGATCTCAACGGTCATCCTTGCGGTAGGATTCTCGGCGGGAATCGGTGTCCTGTTTGGATATGCACCAGCTAAAAAGGCTTCACACCTGAATCCAATTGATGCGTTGAGAAGCACATAAGGAGGAGAGAAGATGAAATCAAAAAGAAATCTTCTGATCATGCTTTCTTTATCAGCCATTATATTTCTATTAAGCACCGTTCCGGCCGTAATGGAGATGGAGGGGGGAGCTTCTAAGAGCTTGCCTCCAATGAGTCCACCACCCGGCGGCATACCGGATCTTCCTGATGGAGTAACAATGTATGACATCCAGGAGTTAATGGGGAAAGTACAGGCAGAAGGTGAGCTGACACAGGACCTTAAAAAAGAGGCGGAAGCAATGGGACTCCCTTCAGACATGGTTGGGATGATGGAAAGAGGATCACCATCAGGACCAAGAGGATTGAATCCGATCATTATTACCGTTATGATAGGTTCTGCCAGTATGTTCCTTTTCAGTTCTTACAGGCTATATCAAATAAGAAGGTGAGCTTCTTTGATTACCATTTTGATTACAGAAGATGATGCAAACATTCGAAAACTGATGGTCCACTCATTACAGAATGAGGGGTATTCTGTTCTCCAGGCTATAAATGGACGGGGAGCCTTAAATCTAATGGAAGATCATCATATTGATCTCCTGGTTACCGACGTGATGATGCCGGAGATGAACGGAGTCGAGCTGACGTCAGACTTAAGGCAGACCGGTCATCAAATCCCCGTTCTAATGGTGACGGCACTCGAAAGTATAGATGACAAGAAATCAGGCTTTACGTCCGGTGCGGACGATTATATGGTGAAACCCATCGATATGGATGAGTTACTCATGCGTGTCAGAGCACTTCTTCGCCGGGCGCAGATTGTGGCAGATAAGAAGCTGACGATACGACATACAGAACTTCATTATGAACATTTTACAGTGGTGAAAGAAGGAAAAACGATTGAACTTCCTAAAAAGGAATTTTTATTAGTATATAAATTGTTGTCCAGTCCCAAGAAAATATTTACACGCCAGCAGCTGATGGATGAAATATGGGGGCTGAATGCAGAATCAGACAGCAGAACGGTGGATGTGCACATTAAGAGACTAAGGGAAAAGATAAAAGATATTGACGATTTCAGTATTGTCACGGTATGGGGACTCGGTTATAAGGCGGAGATCACCGTATGAAAAGGAGCTATCTGCATTCGATCTATCTTCGTTTCGTGATTATATTTGTAGGAATATTGATGATATCTGGTGTTCTATCCCTTGGGATTTCCACTTTGGTGGGGATGGATGAGATGAAAAATGCTGTCCGGGAGCAATTGAATGAAAGACTGACTACGATGAAACAGCTGGTGGAAGACAAGGGCATACCCGTTGAAGAAGCGGCGGACTACATCGAAGGAGCCGGTGTCCAAGTGAGATTCTTTCCAAATAGAGAAGCGTTGGTTCAAGATAAATGGTTCTCCTTGCCTTCAAATGAAGATCATCACTCGGGAAAAGGAGATATTTTGAATGGAGAGTGGAAGGGGAAGATCAATTTTCCTTCCGTTTCATCCTATGTAGACGACCGTTATGTGGTATTGATACCGCAAGTAAACAATAATCTGATCACACACTTTCAAAATACAGTCAGAACCAATATTCTGACGACCACCATTCTTGGAACATTCTTCGTCTTATTTGCGATTTCCTTAATCGTAAAACGAATTCGAAAGATTTCCAATGCCTCCATTCAGGTGGCGGAAGGTGATCTAAGTGTACAAATAGAAGACAAGGGAAAAGATGAAATTGGTGAACTTGCCAGGAATTTTAATACCATGGTGAAAAAGCTGGGTGAAAACGAATACTTACACAAAGAGTTCGTTGCATCCGTTTCACATGAGTTCAAGACTCCGGTTTCGTCCCTTAAAGGATTCGGTAAAATGCTGAAGAGTAATCACCTTTCCCCTGAAAGGCGCAATGAATATTTGGATATCATCATATCGGAAAGTGAAAGACTTTCTCAGCTGTCGTCCAATTTATTGAGACTATCTGAACTCGACCATGGAGTGAACACCCTCAGGAAAAACAGGTTTTCACTGGATGAACAAATAAAAGAAATGCTCATTCTTTTCCAGGATCAATGGGAACAAAAGAATATTCATCTTCACCTTCATTTAGAGGAAATAGACTATACCGGAGATGAAGAACTGTTAAAGCAGGTGTGGATCAATCTACTAAGTAACAGCATTAAATTTTCACCTGATGGTGGGAGATTGGAAATCAATCTACAAACAGTCGGGAACGATATCCTTGTTTCCTTCTCCGATCACGGAATCGGAATCCCTGAACAGCATCTGAAATCCATTTTCAACCGATTTGTGAAAGTGGATCAATCTCGTTCCCAATACGGAACCGGGTTGGGCCTATCGATAGCCAAGAAAGTAGTCGAACTCCATGCAGGGGAGATTTGGGCGGAGAGCGAGCTTGGGAAGGGAAGTACTTTTAACGTGAAATTAAAGATTGAGGGAAATGAG
This sequence comes from Sutcliffiella horikoshii, assembly GCF_002157855.1. Lineage (NCBI taxonomy): Bacteria > Bacillati > Bacillota > Bacilli > Caryophanales > Bacillaceae > Sutcliffiella > Sutcliffiella horikoshii. The sequence goes on from NZ_CP020880.1 coordinate 333,294, forward strand.
TAACGGGCTTTTGCGCTACCCGATTAGCTATATAATTTTTTCTAAATTCACACTAAAAAACGCACAGTGATTGGTTATCTGTGCGTTTTTCATCATAGAGATTTTACAAAGGGGTTATGGGATTTTATGTTAATATATAGATATAGTGGTTGTTCCATTAAAGGGCAGCATTCCTGTTATGAAGAAAAATGGGATTTGAACTTAAAAATAACCTCTTGGTATGATATGAGTGTCCAGAGCTGGCCAGCAAAATGGACAAAATCATATATACCAGGAGGCCTTCAAGATGAATTATAACCAAAATGAAAAGATTGCTCAAATCACTTCTCAAACACTAATTATAGGTGTAGATATTGCGAAGTTCAAGCATGTGGCACGTGCTCAAGACTTCAGAGGATTGGAGTTTGGCGCACCTTGTCACTTTGAAAATACCCAAACCCATTTCGAGATGTTTCTAGACTGGATCAAGCAGCTAATGAACGAAAATGAAATGGAGAAGGTCATTATAGGCATGGAACCTACTGGTCACTATTGGCTTAACCTCGCTCATTGCTTAAAAGAAAAAGAGATTAAGTTTGTCGTAGTGAATCCCATGCATGTAAAAAAGTCCAAGGAATTGGATGATAATTCACCAACCAAAAACGATGTGAAGGATGCCAAAGTAATTGCACAGTTAGTCAAAGATGGAAGATACGCTGAACCAAATATTCCGCAAGGAGTGTATGCAGAACTTCGTGTGGCCAGAAAAATACGTGATCTTTTGTCTGTTGATCTACAGGTGCTTCAAGGGCAAATTCACAACTGGTTAGACCGCTATTTCCCTGAATTCCTAACCGTTTTTAAGGATTGGGAGGCGAAAGCAGCATTACAATTATTAAAGTTGAATGTATTACCACATGAGCTGGAACATATCTCAAATCAAGAGATCCTGATTCACCTTAGAAAGGCAGTAAAACGTGCGGTTGGACTCCGTAAAATTCATGAACTAAAACGAGCTGCCAAAGACTCTATTGGCATTCGTGAAGGTTCAAAGATGGCTAAATTAGAGCTCCGCACCTTACTAGAAAAGTATGAGTTGATAATCGAAAGGTTCGAAGAGTTAGATTCTGATATTGAAGAGCTTCTCGAACATATTCCTGGAGTTCCGCAGATGTTAGCCATTACTGGAATTGGCAAGGAGACAGTGGCAGGGTTCTATGCGGAAGTAGGAGACCTAGCGAACTACTCTCACCCTCGCCAAATCATTAAATTGGCCGGACTAAACTTGAAGGAAAACACCTCAGGGAAACATAAAGGGCTAACGAAAATCACGAAACGAGGCAGGAAAGCACTCAGGGCTCTTCTCTTCCGAGTAGCTATGCCGTTAGTCGCCAAGAATGCAGCTTTTAAGGCTCTACATCACTACTATACAACTCGAAAGAGTAATCCTTTGAAGAAGATGCAGTCCATAATTGCCATATGTAACAAGCTTATTCGTATCTTATTTGCGATTGGCAAGAAGCAATGTGAGTTTAGTGAAGAACGAATGTTGAGGGACATACCTCATTTGGCTCCAATACAGAATGCAGCTTAAGTTATTATCGTTAAATATATAGTTTTTTCTAGAGATTTTGACATAGACATTTGAAGCACGGATTAGTCAGTAGAACAACTAAAGTGTGGGCATAGACCCTGTCGGGCAGCATGACTGACATCCACCTCATGGAAAGGTTGGACGAAGGAATTTTAGAGCATAGACTCTGTGAGAATTGGGAGGGTTGACCTCCATGAGAAATGTGGAGATCCACCAGTGCGCCCATACTTTTACTAGTTAACCACTTTTTGGATTAAAGTAGTCAGACTGCGAGTGATAAGATCCGTAGTCAAGAGGGAAACAGCCAATGTAAGTCTCATAGAAATATTGAGAATAAGCGAGAAAACAAGAGTTATCTCTTTCTTTATAGAGGGAGGATTGTTTAGTAAATCGTTTAAATTAAAGGACCATAAAAGAGGTACGGATTTAAAATTAATAATTACTGGAGGGGAATAAAACTTGTACTATGAAAGTATCACTTCAGCACTTTACACAATTATTTTTTGGTGGCTAATATTTCTTATATTCCAAAGAATAAACAACCGTTACCCAGAAAGAAACTCTTGGAAAAAAGATATTACCATCACTTTTTTTCAAAGCGTAATTATTTCCTTATTAATAGCACCTATTGCTTTCTTACTTATTAAATAAGTAAACAAGCCACACGTTGTACTATTCAATTAAATAGGGCGATTGCGGCGTAGTGGATCGCGCCTTACTTAAGGATTGGCAGGATTGTTGAATAAGGTTTTTGTATTATAAATAAATTACAACTAAACATCTTATATTAATAGGATAAGCTTGAAAGGAGTAATCTTTTTGAAAAAATGGTCTTTAGTTTGCCTAATTAGTTGTATTTTGCTTTGGATTCCTAATATCATTTTTCAAATTGCCAGTCCATTTTGGATGTTAACATATATTATAGGTCCAATAGGAATGGGTTTCAGCCTTGTTGGTAAGAATTATATTCTTGCCTTCCTTAATCTAGTTATGACATTTAGTATCTTTTGGTTAATGGCTTTGGGATATTATATTAATAGTTTATAAAGGACCACACTTTTATAATGTTAAATCCTGTTTCAAAAAGAACTTTCATTTTTCATTCAAAGGGGAACGGGGTGGTCAAGATGGGAGAACCTTTTCAATAGGACTTATTAAAGAATCTAGGGCGATGCAGCAAAGTGGGTCTTAAACTATATAGGAGTGAGGTATATGGATAGGTTTTTATTTGTATTTGGTATTATCGTATTTTTCTTTAGTTTTATATTTTTTATAATGAGCTTTTTTGGTGATTATGAAGGTACCACAATGGTAGGTTCTGTATTAGTTATGCTTAATGCAAGTATAGCGATAGGTGTTTCGGAGATTTTAACAAGAACAAAAAAACTAACATAACATTCAACCCTATTCAGCTAACTAGGAGCGATTGCAGCACAATGGGTTGCTCCTTACATAGGAATAGGGCAGGTTTATGTAATAAGATAGTGAAAAAATAATAGGGAAGGAAAGATGTTGAAATGGTTATACAATCGAATATGTCACCAGCAGCAACTGTTGGTGTTTGGAAAGAAACGGAAAATGTTTTCATGAAATATAAAATACCACTTACTAAACAATCATTAGAAACATTGGTTGAAAGTAAACATCTACCTTCGCTACTACAAGAATTGAATTCAGTTGTTGATAGTTCTACCGCTACTTGTATAGAAGGTGGCTGACTAATGCCAATTATAAAGGAGTAGGTTACTCCTAACATTACTAGAATGAAATAAGAAAGCACACACCACAGTGAGTGCTTTCGACTGTTTTATGCGCTTCTGCGGTTCGATTTAAATAACAAAAGCTGAGTTATGATAGCCAGAATAGGCAATTCCAATAAAGGACCTATCACTAGTGTTAAAGCGATTAAAGGTTGGTCTGGGAATGCAGTCATCGCAATCGCTAAAGCGATTGGAGAATTTCTTGCTAAGGTAGTTAAGCTAAAACTTGTTCTGTCGGATATAGGAAACCGCATAAGCTGTCCAACCTTTTGAACAACAAAGAAATTTATAGTGAAAAACAAAAGAATAGGTAAGGTAATTTGCCACATTAAATCTAAATTATCAAGCAGTAATTGCCCTTGTGAAGCAAACATAGCAACGATTGCAAGGCTTAGAAAAATTATCGGTAACACACTGAGATTAGATATAAGATTTTCTTTTAATTGTTGCCTGTTTCTCAAGAACATTTTTGTTAAAAATGCTAAAACTAATGGTATGAATAAAACAATTAAGATACTTTCTACTAGAAACGAAAGCTCTATAACCCCTGTTTTTCCGCCAAAAATTAGAAGATAAACAGGCAACAAAATGACTTGAAGAATTAAGTTTAAAGGTAAGATTGCCGTTGATAACGCAACATTTCCTTTTGCTATCCCTGTAAAGATTAAGTACCAGTCAGTGCATGGTGTAACCATGAGCATGATAAATCCAATATACAACGCTGGATTATCACCTAAAAATACCATTGCTAGCAACCATGCTAGGATAGGTGTCCAGACAAAGTTTATAGTTACTGAAGTATATGTAAATTTGATGTTTATAAAAGCTTTCTTTATTTCATCAATCGGAATTTGTAAGAAAGTAATGTAAAGCATCGCCACTAATAAAGGAACAATAAAGCTCTCAGCATTATTTCTTATTAGTTCTACTTGTCCTATACCTATACCAATAATTACTGCAATGAAAATAAAAAGAGTATAAAGTTTTTCAAATAAGTTCATTGTGTTGCAACCACCCTACAAAAAATAATATAATGCCCTATAATTGTACCATAGCTGACTATTTTGCTTATTGAAGTATGCCCATTGTTCAATAACAATCTTCCGCAATCTAGGGCGATTGTCTAATAAGAAACATTCTAGTTAAAGGGCGTTTTTTACTCATAAAGCAAAAAAGGAATAACCTTTATGGTCATTCCTGAATCCTTTTGTTATTGGATTTTATTATTAGCTGTTTAATTTTGGTGTGATGATAAATGGTTAATGAAATACCAATAAGGCTTAATATTGTTGAAAGAATAGTGCTGTATAACAACCCTCTAGTTACATTCTGGTTGAACAATTCATTACCTCCAATGAAAAGTAAGATACAATTATTATTCTTTTTTGATCAATTATTATGCAACGTTACTACACTTTCTATGGAGTAAAGTCATTCATCTTATTCAACTGTTATCAACAATCTAGGGCGATTGTAGCAAAGTTGATCGCTCCTTACATAAGAATTGGGGAGCATTATAGAACAAGAATTTATTTTTTATGTAGTAGTATAAGTAGAGGTTAGGTGGAAAAATGGTTTGGATGTATATAGGAATAGCAATAATTTTATTAATAGGTTCTTCACTAATAATTTTTGGATTTAAATTCACTAAAGAAAAGCATAAAAAAGAAGAATATATAGGCAATACTGCTGTTTACAATGCTGGGATAGTAGAAACAATCGTATTATTTTTCCTATCTTTTATACTAAAGTTTGTTCCATATTGGTTAATGAAAGTTATTTTAATTTTACTGGGTTCAATGTTAATAATATTTGGAGTCTTCTTACTTATCACCTAAGTAAAGTGGAATAGTGAGTGAAATCTGTTATTGAATAAACTAGGACCTCTAACTGTATAAGGTTAAGGTAAACACAAGGAGTGATGGAAATGAGTTTAGCCAGTTATATTGGCTGTAACGTAAAAATACCCATTAATGAAGAAGATGATGATTTAGTTACAATAGGTAGTTGTTTTTCAGATGAAAAACACCGAATCAGTGTACAGAAGTATCATTTCAAAACTCCTTATGTTTATGAAGTGTCAAGTGATTGGGGAATTGAAATTTCGGAATATATAAATCCTAAAACGGTGCTGAATCAAAAAAGAAGCTAATAGAACTATGTAAAATAATGGACAGTTATCTTGAAAATGGCGATTTTTTTGTACTGTATAGTTGTTGGGTGGGGGAAGAAACAGAAAAGCGAGAAGGCGAATTAACCCTGCAAATTAACAGCTTTGATATTGACCAAATTAAAATGCCGGAAAAAACTCTAGTGCGATTTGAAAAATGAAGTCTTCTTATTCAAGAAGGGAATGCTTTATTTCAGCAAGATAAATGGCTGCAATCATAATTATCTTGATCTTCCGCAATCTAGGGCTTTTCTTTAATAAGATATTAATTGAAGATCTTCAACTATCGGGCGCAATCCTGGAGTAAGGGATTTGCGCTCATTTTATATTTTAGGGCCATTTAATGGAATAAGAGTAATACATTGAATATATAAATAATGGGTTTTGAGGTGGATTACAAAAATACATTCATATATTCTTATATGATATAGGAGTGAAGGTCTTGTTTAGATGAGCAGTCAAGAATAATAAATATAATACTTTCCTCCCTAGGGTAAGATCATAGGTAACGTTCAACATGCTATAATAGTAGTAAAGTTTTACAAAAAATACCTTATGCGGGGTGGGAATTTGGATTGGAAAAGGTTTGAGGCTGATTCATTCTATAGTCAGATGCTTACTTATTGGTATGATGAATGGAACTCCATTTCTGAAGAAGTAAAAAATGGAATGATTGGTATTGATATTGTAAATGTTAGGGTTGTTCTTTTAGACATTATCAATGAGTATGAATTAAATCAATTTGAAAGTGAAAATAATAGAAAAGTATATATAAAATTAATTGACACTCTTATATCCAAAAAATATATAAGTTTTTTTCGAGAAGAATTACTTATCTTGAAAGAAAAGTTAGAGAAAAAGGAAAAAACAGCAGTGTATGTAATTTCTAAAGAATTGTCTAGTCTAATTTCTAAGCAAAGTTTTGCACATATTCTATTTGATGAATTATATTCAATATTAGAGAAAAAATCGTTCCAAAAAAAAGATCGATTAAAAGTTAAAGAATTTACTAAGGAAATAATAGTTGAATTAGTAACTTCTGGGATGGATGTTGAAGATGTTAAAAATATAAGTTCAGAAGTTTTTGAATCATATTCTATCCATGAAGGAAAAATATACATAAGATATAAAGGAATACCTGAAGATTTACAAACAGAGGTAGAAAAGAAGGCTTATATAGATAGCTTAAGTATTCAGCATCGGTTAGATTTTTTCAGGAAACAAATACTTTCCGAGGAGAATGAATATATTTTTATTTATCCTATTTGGGGTATGGTAACAATACCTAAAAGTAACGATACTTCAATTTTTGGCTGTCAGTTGTATAGGCCTGATGTTGAAAAAATGCTTGGAGAGGATGTTCATTTTGATGAAACATTTGATACAAGCTACATTGAAGAGCAAAGTAAAGAATTTGATCCTAATGATAGATATAAATACCAAAGTAGATGTAATGCAAAGGTTCTAGTAACAGGAACTTCTTTTAATTCTGCAACTAAAATAGCTGAGTCGAAATTTTTAAACTTACTGAACTCGCTAAATTTCTATTATGGTCATAAATATCACGAGTTTTTTTGGGATGGTCAGTATAGAGGGAAAAAAGTCGATGAAGAGAATGGCTCTTTCGGTACTTTGTTTGGTTCTAGAGATGATAAACAAATTAGAAGGAATATAAGTAGGAGTAATCCAATCTTTTTAAGTGATAAAAAGTACGAGAATATCAAAAAAATTTCCAAAGTCATACAGGAACTAGAAAAAAGAGAATTATTTTATGAAGCAAATACCATTTTAAGTGTCTTTGATATAATGTCTAAGGCACAATGGCAAAATCAAGAAAATAAACTTCTAAATTATTGGATTGCTGTTGAAAGTTTAGCCAACATATCAAAAAAAGACTCAGAATCTAAATTTACATTCATTAAAGAAACTATATCAAATATGTTTTTTCTTTGGGAACAATACAGACCGCTTCGTAATCTTTTTAGATTAACAGATATATACAGTCGAAGTTTTTATGAAAAAGACAATACGATAAACATACCAGGTGATTTCCTCAAAAGTGTAGGAATTTTCACGTCCCGTTCTGAAGACGCCGTAGTACATTTGAAGAATTTTTATGACAGAATGGAAGAATTAAAAGAATATACTACAAAGGAAAAATTTTTGGATGAAATTGAAGATACAATAACTTTCTATAAAAATAACAAAGAGGCTTTAAAGCAACTTAGAGAAAAAAGAAGTGAAGTTAAATTAACAGTTGATTACATATATAAATGTAGAAACCAAATAGTACATAATGGCTATGTAGATAAAAACCTTGTTCCATACCTAGTTAACTTTGCAGAAGCATATGCTAATACATTAATGAATAGAATTTTAGAAGTATATTCAAACGGACAATATAATCTGCAAATTTACTTTATAAAAGAGATGTATGAAGGGAATTTATTAGAAAAAAAGCTTTCAAGCAACATTCCATTTAAAATTGATCTTGGGGATTAACAAAAAAATAATCGTTTTTAAGTCAAGTAATCTAAAAATAAAACTATAGTGATTCAGCTATTACTTTAATTCATAATAAAATAGAATTATTCAACGATTGGGCGCGAACCTAGAACAAGGATTAGCGCTCAATAAATATCCTTGATAGTAGTTTCAGGTACACAGGGTAACCCAGCCTCCCCCTTTATAACCTGATTATCTAATCCGACATATACAGTGTGTTTTCCACCTTGTTGTAATACTGACAGCAACACTGAAAGTTCATACTCACTAAATCTAGGATATAGCATAATACCAGTAAATTTAGGTTTATTGGAGGCTGGTGCAGCAACCAGAATAGGATTAATCTACCATGTGTGCTTCCCGCGAGGGAGCGACAGTCAGTTGTGCACCTTGGTCGTTGGAGTTAGACTATCGGATGGGCTCTAACGCACCATAGTTCATCGACCTTCCTCTCAGCCGTAGAATCAGTATTGACGGTTCGCAACCATTTTCATTCTCTGTGGTGAAGCGCTGATTTTTGCGCTTCATGGACGGCTATCGGGCGCTATCCAGGAAGGAACAGCGCTCGTTTTTATATGGGCCAAAATGATAAATAGCTTATTGTAAGATTCTTAGATTATGAAATAATTGGTATTAAGTAATCAGGCAGAATTAATGAGTAATGTGATTATTTGATAGCAAATGGGATAGGTTCCTCCACTTGCACTTAATCGAAAATATCTTGCAAAGGATTAGGATATAGCGAAAAAATTTAGAAATCCACAATGTAATAGAAGTCTAATTCCCAATCAATTCCTCTTTAAACAAACGGGTGGGATTAGAACAACCATTTTTCACCTTTAAAAATATGGTAGGACAATTCACCTGTCCCTCTGTCCCAAGCTCCCCACAATTACTACTTAATAGATGTGTTATAGTAATTAAAGAAGCTATTTTAGGAAAGTGGGGATTTTGTTGTCTGCTAAAAAGAATCTATCTCTATATCTTATACAGAACTCGTCTGACCTTGCCGGCCAAGTTGTGAATGATGTGTTAGTCAAAGGTCAATTTAAAGTACCTGATCAAGAAAAAAGCGCCGCAATAGCAATGTATGATAACTTTCTTACCTTTTTAGGTAATATAATAGAACAAGATAACCAGGATGTCCCTTCTGAACTAATAAAATGGAGCAAAAATAATGCTCAAAACCAAGTTACTTCTCAAAGAAACATATCAGAAATTGTAAGTCGATATGGTCCAACGAGAGATGTCTTTGCGGATTTACTCTTGCATTTAAGTGACCAGTTTGAACTTTCTAAAAAAGACACAGTGTACATTTTCAAACGCATTAATCAGATTTTTGATATTAGTCTGGATGAAACAGTTCGTGCATTTGAGGATATAGTGGAAAAGCACAAAAAGGCAATGCAGGAAGAAGCCGACCTCCTCTTCTCCCCTATAGTACCAATACAGGCGGGAATTGCTGTTCTGCCATTGATAGGGAAGATTGATAAACATCGTGCCTCCTACCTAATAAATAAAGTCGTTCCGGGAATTTCTCAAATGCATTTAGATTATCTTATAGCTGACTTTTCAGGAATTAATCATATGGATGAGGTTACTGCTCATCACATTCAAGAAATAGGGAGTGTACTAAGGTTATTAGGAATAAAAGTGATCACCACCGGAATTACTCCTAATTTAGCTCTAACAGCCGTTAAAAGTGGTATAGATATGAGCAGAGTAGAATCATTTACCAACGTAAAAGAAGCTTTGAATAAGTTAAATACCTTTGTATAGAAGAATCAATTAGCATTCTAATTTGGTAATGTCCAAGCCCATAAAAAGCAACGGTGAAAATATTTAGATAATGGTTGATAGTATGGATATGTCGAGAACAGGCTTAATAGGGCTCTATTGTTGAGTACCTTATTTAGTTAGTTGATTACGATCCTCAATCTGCGGAGGTTCTTCCATCCAGCCATTTTTAATCATAATCTTTCCACCATGTTGAGCAAAAGTAGTAATATCTTTTGCAATAAAGGCCATTTTTGCAGGCAAGTCACTTCGTAAACTAAAGGCACCTCCTAAAGCATTACTTCCAAGCCCAAATGAAGATAACAAACTGGTGTTGTACATCATTAATTTATTAGAGAATGGCGCGGTTTTTGACGTCGTTGCCTTACCTGCATGAGTAGCAGGGGGCTCGATATAACTTTGACGCAAAAATTCACCTAAATCGATTTCGATTTTTTTTGATAATTTCATTCCTTGGACAAAATAGTTTTGAACTTCTTTATCAGTAGCAACTTGAGCAAATCCAATCATTAATTGCATCCCTATTAGATTTGTTTCAATGGCATGATGGATGAGAGAGACTTCAACTGTATTCAGGGGCCTCGTTTCACTAAACCATTTAAACCCATCCATATAATTATTATCCTGCACAAAATGAACCTCTTTTGGCATGGATACAAAAGCTGGACGTATAAGTACCCCTCTCTCTAATAGGAATTGAGTTGATTGGCTGTTCATCGCTTGGGATTCTGCCGTCAAACCTGTAAATAAATCTTCAATATCTTTTCGATAGGACATGCCTGTAAAAAGTGCATATAAGCTCATTTCTACTTTAGTCATCATATGCAAATACATGATGTCGTACAGGTAATCATACAACTTTGGAGCGCTTTTATGAACATCGCTTTCTGTAAAACCAATAGGACTGACTGCACCTTCTTTTTGGAAAATACTCGTAATTATTTCTACGGTTTTGGCAGCATTATTATAATGAGATTGTAACAGCTGTTTTTCATCATTATCGGCATGGTCAATAAAATGTTCCAACATTCTGAGGATCATAGTTTTTTCTTGATAAGCCATCCACAAATTAGCTAGTTCTGATGATGTAATAGGCGCTTTGGAAGTCATCCTGTTATAACCCCCTAGTTTTTTTATTAATATAACCATGAGGAAATCGTTTTATTAATAAAAACTTCTACAACTTATTTTCCTTTATGTTTTTCACTACTCATAAGAATTTCATTTACTTATAAACTCAGTTCATTAATGAACTGGTCTTATTAGGAAGAAAACACCGCGATAAGCAGTGCTGTGTTAATTTGTGTGTTGAATTTTCTATTCTGGGTGCTAAATACCCTTTTCAGGTATACCCTCCCAATATGTAAGTAATCCAATATAAATTTAGAACGGGGTTATGCTATAGTATTTTTGTTTATAATAATTGAACTTAAAACTAACTAAAGAACAGCAAGGAAAATAATTGTTGACTTAATAACCAAAAAACTGTTCGACATCGACACTAATATACAATATTCCCACCTAATTTACCTTATATTAATTCTTATCTTGTTTACTTTTGTATAAGTATGGTAGGAGGAAAAAATATTCAAATGAAAAGAATGTTAATGGAAAAAGAAATTAATGAGACGGTAGCATATGTTGTAGATCGATTCCTACAGGCTGGGCTAAAGTATAATCATTTACTTGCTATCACTCGTACTATGACATCTGATTTTGGTGTAAGTTCGGAAAAAGAAGCTGAAAAACTAGTTAAGAACTATCTAACGTCACTTAATCACCCGTATTCGCATTAAATTTATTGATTCATTCATTGCCTATAAGGGTGTTTGTTTAAACTAGAAAAGAGTTACTCAAGAATCTGGCGCAAAAACGGATCAATCAGCCACTAATCTATGAAGGATTAGTGGTTTTATTTAATAAACAAAAAAAGGCAGTATTTTTGAATTAGATGGTAAAATAAATCTTTATAGAAAATATATAATTGCATCTGCCCACCGTGGGGAAAATCCAATGGTTATTGCAAAAATGAGAAGTGGTTTTGCTGCTATTGGTGATACACAGTTTCTACCAGGTTATTGTGTACTATTACCATTCAGAGAATTTAGTTCTTTGGAAGAGCTTAATTATATGCAACGAAGTGAATACTTGCTAGACATGAGTTTAATTGGAGAAGCAATAGTAAAAGTGTGTAATCCAAGAAGAGTTAACTATTCTATTTATGGGAATACAGATGCTTATTTACATGCACATGTGTTTCCACGATATAATTGGGAGCCTGTAGAACGAATTCCTTATCCTGTATGGCAATCTTCAAGTGATAGGTGGCGTAGTACTGAATATCAATACTCTGATGTGAAACATAGAGAATTGAAGGAGAAGTTAAGTAATAAGATTTATGAGTTGATGGAGAAAGCTTATTAAAGCCTATTCTACCCATTATTGAATTAGTTTGTGTAATTACAGCCTAAGACAAGATCGATTCTTGGAGTATTCTTATATAAAAAAAGTTTGCTTAATTGAGAGGATGGCATTAGTGGATTACATAAAGGATTTACGACAGGCGGTAGGTAACATGCCACTGATAATATGTGCAGTAGGTGTTATTGTTTCAGACTCTAACAATAAAATTCTCTTGATCAAAAGAAGTGATGATGGTAACTGGTGTATACCTGGTGGGGTTATGGATGTAGGAGAAAGCATTCAAGAAACCGCAATAAGAGAAGTATTTGAAGAAACATATATGAATATAGGGGAATTGAAGTTGTTGAATGTGTATTCTGGCAAGCAGCAGCATCACATTTATCCAAATGGTGACGAGGTTTACTTTGTTAATGTAGTATTTTTCACATCAACTTATAGTGGTCAATTTAAACCTGATGGGATAGAAAGTGACGAAATTAGGTTTTATAGTATTGATGAATTACCTGATAAAATTTCCCCTACTAATAAACCCTTCATTGAGGACTTTAAGAAATTAAGTAGTAAAAATCAATCTTTATAAGTCGTTACCCTTTAATTATTTGAGAAATTCAATCTTCAGCAATAGGGCGCGAGTGCGGCCAAGCAAGGTCGTGTCATATAACGGGTGGGATTCCCGTCGAGTAAGAACTAGCCATTCGCTCGTAGCGAGTCTTGGAGGACTAAAGGTAACTTTAGTTTTTAAGCGTAGACAGCGAGGGTGGCGGGCCGAAAGCCAAGCGGTTGAAGGGATTGAGCTCCATAATGATTGCAACTTGAGAGGGCTGATGCTTTTCGCGCTGCAGAAAGCTACATTTTATCTTTCGTTAAAGGCAAGAAGGGTAAAACCTCTCTGGAGTCATAGACCTTGGCACGTCATACATTGATATGATACGGCAACTTGGGAGACCCTACCGGTCTTTTCTTATTTAGAAGAGTATGGTGTACAAGTGATAAAAAGCAAGGAAACCAAATGCCGTGTAGGGAGTCGGATAGCAGCGTAGTACCAATGAAATTGGGTAATGCCGATGGAGGAAAGGCTGCTACCTAGTTATCACCCTTACTAGAGACACATTTACTGCACACAGAGGTAGGTATCTTAAATGGAAACAAAACTACTAAGGATAGCAGAATTAGCAAAGTCTGATCCTAAAATGAAATTTACATCTCTTGCACATCTATTAAAGAAGCAAGCACTAGCTCAATGTCATCATGAATTACCCAATAGGAAAGCAACAGGGGTTAATGGGACAACTAAAGAGCAGTACGGTGAAAATCTAGAAGAAAATATAGAGGAGTTAGTAAGTAGGCTTAAAAGCAAAAGCTATCGACCTGTTCCAGTAAGGAGAATGTATATTCCGAAGCTCAATTCAAACAAGAAAAGACCATTAGGAATTCCGGAACACGAAGACAAGATTGTTCAAAAAGGCATTACAAAGATACTAAACACCATCTATGAAAATGATTTTCTAGACTGTTCCTTTGGGTTTCGTCCAAACCGCAGTTGCCATGATGCCTTGAAAATACTGAACCTCTATATTGAAAAGAGGGCAGTAAATTACGTAGTAGATGTCGATATTCGCGGATTCTTCGACAATGTTGACCACAAATGGATGATGGAGTTCCTAAAACTGCGAATTGCCGACCCTAGCCTATTAAGAATAATAGGCAGGTTTCTTAAAGGTGGATATATGGAGGAAGGCAAGAAATACAAAACAGACAACGGCACGCCGCAAGGCGGCGTAATATCTCCGGTATTAGCCAACGTGTATCTCCATTATGTCCTAGACTTATGGTTTGAGAAAAGGGTCAAGAAACACTGTAAAGGGCAGGCATATCTAGTAAGATATGCAGATGATTTTGTGTGCTGTTTTCAATATCAGAGCGAAGCTCAGAAATTCTTCCAATCATTAAAAGTTAGATTAAAGAAATTTAACTTGGAAATTGCCGAGGATAAAACCAAAATTATTCCCTTCGGGCGGCTTGCGGAGAAATATGCAAAACAAAAGGGAAATAGGAAACCAGCAACCTTTGATTTCCTAGGCTTTACACACTATTGTGGGAAAAGTAAACAAGGGAAATTTCGGATGAAACGGAAAACGAGCAGAAAGAAAGTCCAAGCTAAATTAAAAGAATCTAAGGAATGGCTAAAGAAGAATAGAAATAAGAAAATCCATATAATAATGGACAGATTTCGACGCTCGCTTATTGGTTATTACAACTATTATTGCATCACTGATAATACCACAAATGTTGGCAACTTTAAGTGCAAAATCGAGGAACTACTGTTTAAATGGCTCAACAGAAGAAGTCAAAGGAAATCCTTTAAATGGGACAAATTCAGACTATTTCTTGACAAACATCCACTACCTTCACCAAGAATTAAAGTGAATATATATGAATTAAGAAAAGAGATTAGCTATATTCTGTGAATGATGATTAGGAGGAGCCGTGTGCATGAGTAGTGCAAGCACGGTTCTGGGAGGGTTTGGAGCACAATTTACCGCAAGGTAGAAAGGCTCCATTCTACTCGACTCCATGAACAGGATTAGCGCTCATTTTTATTGGGACTGGATGAAGAATAGCTTATTGTAGGAACTTATAGATTATGAAATAATTGGTATTAAGGTGAATGTCTGTAATGGATTGCTCGTAAATAAAAATGGGGTGAAAAGTTGGGAGATAATGAAGAAGTCTGGAGACCTCTTTCTATTACTGAAATTCATAGTATCTTCAGCATAATTCCTATCCAATGGTGGATTGCTGGTGGGTGGGCTTTAGATATTTATTTACAAAAAGTCACAAGGGCTCATGAGGATATTGACATAGTTATCCTAAGACCAGATCACTTAATTTTACAAAGACATCTGGGTAGAGATTGGGAAATGTTTATAGCATTTAAAGGGCATTTAATACCCTGGAACAAGAATCAATTGCTAGACTCTCATTATGATAATATCTGGGTTAAGAAAAAAGATGAATCAACATGGGCTTTCCAAGTAATGTTATTGGATATAGAGGAGAAGAATTGGATCTACAAACGAAACAACACAATAAGAAAGTCACTTGAAGATATTGGGTTAGTATCTTTATCTGGAATACCATTTTTAAAACCAGAAATACAACTTCTTTATAAAGGTGGAAGTTCTGTCATTAGAGAAAAAGACTTTATTGATTTAGGGAATATATTACCTAAATTAAATGTTAGCAACCGTGATTGGTTAAAAAAATCCTTGAAAATACAGTACCCTCATGGACATAAATGGATTGAACTAATAGATTCTTATGCCAAAGTTTAAAATTAGGTAAGGTGAATATGCTTGAATAAAATTATTGATAAACTAAAAGAAATAGATACCGGAGAAATAGGTGTCATATTATTTTCCAGCAAAGAACAAAGGTATGAGACCTCTTTAAATAGTGAACTTACAGTCCCCCTTGCATCTGCAGCAAAAGTGGCAATAGCATATTGTGTAGCAAAATGGGTAGAGGAAAATACATATAATTGGGAAGACCTAATTAATGAGATTTCATTTAATCCAGAAGAAGATAGCAAGGAACTTTATCCTCATCTACAAAATAGAAAATCGCTTCCTTTAAGGGAGGCTGTAGAAGTAATGATTGCTTGTCACGATAGTTATGTTGCTAGAAGTATTGTTAATTATTGTGGTGGCTGGAAAAAGTTGAACCATTCAATCCAATCTTATTATCCAACAATAAGTATTACTGAAAACCCAAGAGATATTAAAAACAAGGGTCAGCTAAACCAAATCCTTGAAATAATGATACATATTTTTCAAGGCTACAAAACTCAACCTCTCCTTTGGACACCAATAATTAATGGTTTAGTTAGACAAAAAGGAGATATGACGCATATTCCAACACACCATCTAAATCATATGACAGGTGGATTAGACAACGTTGTGATTGATATTGGCATAATCGGTGACTTCAATGAAAATCCTTTTATTTTTGCAGTAGGTGCTACTAGTTTACCTAATAGATTTACCAATCAGGCTGCTGATAATAAAATTATGGAAGCTATGAATTTGCTTTATGAGGAATATTTAAAGCAATAAAGTGCTGTACTTAATTATAGAGAGAAAGCTTTTTACATGTTCAAGAATCAGACAGGATTATGGATTGAAAATAAGGTGAAAAGGTGTTGGTTGAACTGGAATCTTTTCAAATGGTTAGTTCAATATTAAAGAACAGTAGACTTGTTCGGGTATATCTTCCCAAGAGTTATTCAAAATTAGAAAGCAAGCGATATCCAGTTTTATATATGCACGATGGTCAAAATGTGTTTCAAGATAGGGATGCAATTGGCGGTATTTCGTTAGGGCTAGAAGAATATGTAGAAAAGAATGATATAGATGTAATTATAGTAGCTATTGACCAAGTCGTTGAAGAACGTAAAAATGAGTATTGTCCATGGGTAAGTGGAGAGTTTGTAAGAGAATTAACGGGTAATAGTGATTCTTATGGCGGAAAAGGAGAGCAATATATCGAGTTTATAGTCCAAGAATTGAAACCTACCATTGATAGTAATTACCGCACTATTAGAGATAATAGCCTGATGGCAGGAATATCACTTGGTGGATTAATCACGATTTACGCTGCCTGTAAATATCCTCATTTATTCCGTACTATAATTTGTTTATCTTCTTCCTTTTGGTCTAATCAGGAGGAAATAGAAAAACTTATTGATGATAGTGATCTTACACTCATTGAGTCCATTTATTTAGACTGCGGAACAAATGAGGCTGGTGAAGGGACCAAATTAAGTGATGAATTTATTAAGTCTAATCAAATCATCTATAGGAAATTAAAAGATAAAATCCTAAATACAAGTTTTGTGGTTGTTCCAGATGCTGAACATTCTTATAGATTTTTCAAAAGAAGAAAGCGAGAATTGTTTCTCTCTTTACAAAAAAAGTGATAAATAAGGAGCTTTATATATATGAGTGTTAAACCAATGATAATTTCAATAGCAGCTGTTTCAGGCGGAGGAAAAACTACAATAACCAAAAAATTGAGTTTAGTCCTAGAAGATGCAAAAGAGTTGTTTTTTGATGATTATGACTTTGAAAACGCACCAGATGACATTGTTCAATGGGTGGATCAGGGAGCTGATTATAACCTTTGGAATTTAGACCCATTGATTTCAGATATTGAGAGGATGAAATCCTCTAGCGAAGTACCTACATACATATTACTAGACTATCCGTTTTCATATATGAACGAAAAGATGAAAAAATACATTGACCTATCAATCTATATAGATACTCCTTTAGACGTTGCGATGGCCAGAAGAATACTTAGAGATCACACAAAAAGCAACATTATCGATGTTCATAATGATGTAAAATTTTATTTGCAATATGGAAGAGTGGCTTATCTAGAAATGGAAAATAGTATTAAATCGAATTCAGATATAGTGATTGACGGAACTCTACCTTCAGATAAAATCGTTGAACTGATAATCAAAGAAATGAGAAATAGGGGTTTATAGTATCTTCAACAATCGGGCGCAATTGATCAATAAGAACAGTCGCTTCTTGTGCTAACGAAGCAGGAATGTGTAATAAAGGGGGATATTAAATGGAACTAAAAATTGAGTATTATGTTCTGGCTTTGCTTGTAATTTCGTTTGGGTTTTTCTCTATTGTTGCTGGTTTCTTGGATGGGACAAGTGAGGCATATAGAGACTTTTTACTAACTATTGCAGTAGTTCACTTTGTCATGTCAAAATTGATAACAATAAAACAGAATAAAGGGCAACAAGAAAAATAATTTTTTTATTAACGGGTGCTTATCTGCAACAAGATAAGCATCTTTTTATGGGAATATATCTTGAGTAAATGTCTGATATTTGAAATAATTGGTATTAAGCAATAGGGTAGCATTCCTGTGAAGCAGATTTTAAATGAAGATAAATATATGGGGGGGTGGCTATGTGGATAGGAATAGTTTTAGCTTTTATAGGCGGAGCTTTAACGTTATGGTTGGAGGGATTTGGGGGATTATTTATTACAAATATTAAGCTGGGGTTTTTAACAGGAATCTTTCTTAATTTCTATCTGAACTATGTGGACGAAAACTTACTATAGCTATTCAGCTAACTGGGGGGGCGATTGCAGCATAGCAGATCGCCCCTAACTTAAGATTAGGGCAGGATTGTGGAATAAGGATATGCGTACAAATTGAATATTCAAAGGGGCGAGTGCAATAGATAAACGAAGGGAAGCTACACCGAAATATTTTATACTGATGTCTGTAATTTTAGGTCTACTCGTTATTATTCAAAGTGTACCAGTTATTTACGCCCCTCATACATTTGTGAGAGTTGTAAACTTAATTGTTATCATCTTTCTATCTGCAATTGTGGGGGCTTTTATTAGAGAAGTGTTTGTTTTAAAAAAGAAATAAAATCAACGGGACAAAAGATATAGACCAATAATTAGGGTTACTGGGTTTTCTGTTATATAGGGCGATTGCAGCATAGTGGATTGCTCCTTACTTAAGAATTGGGCAGGATAATGGAACAAGATTTTAGTATAGAAATGTGGGTGAATGAATGGACAAAGTTGAAGAGAAATTAAAAGAAACTGATAAGAAAAGACGAATTTTCACATTATTGATAGTGGTTTTTATTATTGGGGCAATAACCATCCCTTTTATTAAATTACCCGTTAATGCTGCTGGTTTGTTAGTTCCGTTTAAGGTTGAGTCTGCAACGTACGTTCCAATAGATGTAGAAAAACAATATTCTAAAATTAGTGGTTTTAATAGAGTGAAAACTATATATGAAAATCAAGAAGAGTCAATTACAGTGTGGGCTACAAGCGAAATTGGCTGGAATAATGTATCAAATTGGGATGAACAAATAACACTTTATGACGGTACAACTGCATATTACAATGTTATTGATGATAACGTTCATATGATTAGCTGGAGAAAAGATGAGGTGGAATATGCGATTGATTATAAAGGAGCCAAAGAAATATCGAAAGAAAAATTGATTAAAATGGTTCAATCTATAGAGTAATCAAAGCACGACTTCTTCAATTATCTAGGGCGATTGCAGCATAGGTGATCGCTCTTTCCGTACTTAAGAATAGGGCAGGATTGTTTAACAACATATAAAATTTAGATAAAGGAGTTGAGCAAGTGATTGGTTATTTTATAGTCTTATGGTTGATTTTTGGCTTTATATTTGTTTTTGCTTTTGCCAACAAAACATCAGCTACTAAAAGAACACTGTTCGGCAATTATTTATTTTTTACTTCATTAGTGGGATTTCTAATTTCATTTATACTTAATATCTTAATATATTTTGAATTTATCAAAGAGGGACTTTTCACAGGAAATAATACCGCTAATAGTTGTACAGCTTTTATTGTAGTTGCTTTGATTGCCAAATATCTTATAGTACGGAAAAATAATAATCCACAAGAAATATATTAATAAGTCAGAGGCAATTAAGCACTATGATATTGAGTTAATTAGGTGCTAGTACCACAAGTAAAATATACATTATAAGGTGATTTATTATTATGGAAGTCTTTTTTTGTCATACAAATCAACACTAAACACTAATTGAGCCAATTTTATGATATGACAACTGAAAAAACTATTAATGTTTCTTGATAAAACAAGATTTCATTTAAAATAGATGGGCCTTCTTTTATTCGGCAATCTGGAGCTTTAATGTAATAAGAGTAAATTAAATTACAAAAAAACCAGAATCATTTGATCTGGTTTTTTCTTTTGATCTGTTTAATTCACAAGTTAGCCTACTTGTAACTCTACAGAAGAAAAGCATCTAAGATAAGTACGAAGAAAATCATTTGATAGTTTAAAGGGAAGATTTTCCACTTTTTATTTCCACCATTCTGTTTTCCAGTAACCAAGCAAGGTATGGTTTATCCAAGTGGCTATATCATTAAAAATTCTTTGTAGTGTTAGTGCTATTGCTTCGTTGTGTTCAGACACCCTACTTAATAAATTTAAATACCTATCTCGTAATGAAGGGTGATATTGACTAGCCTCCTCAGGGTGTTTATCATATAAGGCTAGCATTAATATTACTATTAATGGAGCGAATAATGTGTTGTCGTTCCTTTTTTTCATTCCTCTGATTAATAGATTAAATCCAAAATCATCTGCAGCAAATTCATCTAAATACCTTTGATTGTAAGTAACATCAGTAGGTATAAATTTTGATACAAGGTTTCTGCCATTTGACTCTGTATGCTTTAAAAAATGATGGCCAATTTCATGACCTAATATAAAAGACATGCCTGCTACAAATAAATCTGTTGCTATATTTAATCTAGGAGATTTAATATCCACCTCTAGATCATCATGTACATCTTCTAAAATAGCTTTTTTTAGTAGCGCTTCTTTGTCCATTAATAACAATAACTTCTCACACATTTCTGGAAGTAGATTAAACCTTGCTCTTTCATCACTAAGTTGCATACCATATAAATGGTAAGAAACAAAATGAGAAAATAAATCTAGTTGAATATCAATATCAAAATGAGTTTTTATCAAGTAGCCTTCAAATTCATCATCCATGTTAATAGCTTCTGCATCTAATCCAGGATTGCCAAGTACACCAACATAAATCTTTTTTAGCTCATTGACTAGGTCATCTTCTGCATCAGTTATAAAATTTAGGATTAGACTATTAATAAAAAAATCATTACTGTACCACATTTCTCTCCCCAAGTATGAATTCGTTACATTTCCAAAGTCTTCTTGTTCTTTAAGTATTTTTTGGGCGATTTTAAAGTGATGAGAGTTTTCGTCCTTAGCTATTGATTCTAACAAGTGTTTATCCCAGTCTTCCGTTCCGCCTAATCTATCTAAAAATCTCTTTTTTACTGATTTTTTATATATCATTCTATTCACCTCTAATGATAATGATATGTATTATACTATTATATTAAACTAAATATATGAAAAAACCACGCATTACTAACTGACTGTAATGTATTTCACTTCTTTGTACTTCTATAGAATCATAGTTCTCCCGTAATGTAATCATTCTAGTTTCCCATAAACAAAAAAATGTTAAATTGTGGTTTCATTAAAAAGGGAAATAAAGGTATAATTATTGTGGACAAAAGTCGTAAAAGGGGGAAATATGATTGAATTTATTAGATTTTATACCACAGATACCTATAGATCAAAAATATTGGTTTGTCAGAACTAATTCTGGTGATTACTACGATGACTTTGTAAATGAAGGGTTCATAGGAATTGGATGGAATAAAATTACTAATGAATATTTTAAAGATAATAGACCTTTGGGTGTTGTTGTTAAAGAAAGGTACCCAGATACTATTAAATATAATCATGTAGCAAATCAAATTGATACTTTCTCAAGAGGAATAAAAAAAGGTGATATTGTTTTAATTCCTTCAACGAAATCAACTTTTATTCATTTTGGAATTGTGCAAGATAATGAGGCATATGAAGAGGAAGAAATTCCTGTTGAACTAGAAGATATAGATAACCACCCAGAATTAGAGTTTAATTTTGAAGGGGTTTGCCCATATAGGAAAAGGAGAAGAGTAAAGTGGATTGATGTAAAGAAAAGAGATAAGCTTGACCCTCAACTATATAGACTTATATATTCTCAACAAACAATAACTGACGCAAAACCATACTCAGTTTTTATAGAAAGAGCATTATATGACTTTTTTATCAAAGGTGACAAATGCCATATGGTTTTACATGTTGAAAAAAAGGGAGATATAAAAGGGAATCATCTTGTTCCGTTTATGGCAGATGTTTTAAATATTGCTAATTCAAATCTAGAAGAGAAAGAAGAAGGAGTAGATTTGAAGGTTCGCGTTCAATCTGAGGGAACGATAGAATTAATAGGGCTTATCCCAGTAATTATTATTGCATCAGTTACAATCGTAGGAATCTTAGGAGGCAGAGCCAAAGTTCTGGGTATGGAGATAGATACACCTGGTATTATTGGTAGAGTTCTCGAATGGAAAGAGAAAAATCAAGAAATAAAACCGAAAAATCAACAGGTTCAAGAAGCTCAACAGGTAAGTCAAATACCCGAACAACAACAAGCACGTTTAAAGTCTAACGCGGAGGAACTAGATATAAAATTACCGGAAAATTTAGAGAAATCTCTAAAAGAATATTTAGTTCAATTAACTCAAGATAATAATGACCAAAGTTCCTCAAAGAAAAAAGTCGTTAGTGAAAATATACAAAAAGATGAGGAATATTAAAAGGATTTTTTTAGGACAAATAATTTAAGTACCCATACTAATGTCCTGAATGGGTCATGGAGTTTTTATGGTACTGGGTTTTTACTGTGAATGAAAGGGACGCTTAGCAATTTGTTAGTGTAGGTGAGTGTATTGAGAAAACCAATTGATTTAAATTCACTAGTTAGTAGTTACAAAGATTTACCGGTGGAGATTTTTGAAGGTATCTTGAATTTTTTTGATTTTACTATGAGATATGAAGAAATTGATCAGATTTCTAATTTTATTTCTAATATTTATGTAGAAGATAGGTACTTTGGATATTTTTATGTAGGTTATAAAATACCTCAAATAGATAAGGAGTTTGATTTGCTTCGATTTGGTGAAAATTACATTTTAAATGTGGAAATAAAATCGATTTTAAAAGAAGAAGATGCTCGAGAACAGTTAGTCCAAAATAAATATTATTTATCTTCCTTAGGTAGGAAGTTAAAATTATTCACATATATTTCAGAAGATAATAGTTTTTATCAATTAGATGATGATGAAACTTTTAACCCAGTAGATTTTGCTGTTTTTGAAAAACTTTTAGTCAGTCAAAAAATAGAGCACCATCCAAATTTAGATACTTTATTTGACCCATCTGATTATTTAGTTTCCCCTTTCAATGATAGTGAGAGATTCAGAAAAGGGTCCTATTTTTTAACAAAACAACAGCAACAATTTAAGAATGAAATATTAAAGGGCTCCTCAAGGTTTATAATTCTAGAAGGGTTACCGGGTACAGGAAAAACATTATTACTATATGATTTAGCAAAAGAATTAAGCGAAACTCAAGAAATAGTTATAATTCATACGGGAGAATTAAATGTTGGCCATTTAATACTACATCAAGAATACAACTGGAGCATTATACCTATCAAAGAGGTTAAAGAGATAGAACAACTTAATCCTAAATTTATTTTTGTTGATGAAACTCAAAGAATGTATCCTTGGCAGCTAAAATATTTAATCGAATATATACAAAAAAATGATATATCCGGTATATTTTCTATTGATCCAAAACAGATACTTTCGCTTCGTGAACGTAACTACAATAATTTGGATAGACTCAAGTCTTTGGAGAACCGGGAGTTATTTAAGCTAAGTAAAAAAATTAGGACAAATAAAGAGCTTGGTGCTTTTATTAAAGGTTTGTTTAACTTGGAAAATATGAAGTATTGTAATAACACCGAAAATATCTCCATTCATTACTTTGGTGATATTAACCAAGCGAGAGGGTTTGCAGAAGGGTTGGAACGAGAGGGATGGCAGATTATTGACTATACAGGTCAGAATTTCAATGGTCAAGCTATCCAGAGGATGAAGTTAAACAGAGGATTGAATGCGCATAATGTTTTGGGACAAGAGTTTGATAAAGTACTTGTTTTAGTTGGTTCTACTTTTTATTACAATGATCAAAATAGTATTGCTGTAAGAAATGCAAACTATTATGATCCGGAGCGAATGTTCTATCAATCTGTTACTCGCGCGAGAAAACAAATCATGTTGCTGGTTGTAAATAATCCAGAGTTTATGAGTAAACTCATTAATGCAGTTAATAAAAAGCGTTCTTCTTAGGAATAGTTACTCAGAGCATTTTTCGACTTAAGGGTTTTAATGAGAAATCGTAAAGCAGTTATCAATATTTTCACATTAAAAAGACTCGTCATATGACGAGACTTTTTAATTCTAATTGTTTTATATGTTAAAAAGTGACTCATTCAGACTCGAATTTTTTGTTTATGCACTCGAATTCTAATCTTTGAGAAAATTAAACATCCTCTTCTGCATATCTATTTTCCACCTTAAAAAATAACTTAAGGGAAATAAAAGAAAACAACAATGCAATAATCTCTCTTGCATAAAAGCTGCCAAATGTAACTGTAGGAATAATATTCATAAGTGTGAGGTTAAATACAACGAAAAGGAAAGATATAATCAAGATGTACATATTAAAATGTGTTAACTTACCAATTGTCTTTTTCATGCGCTCACACTCCCTTTCTTAATTTATATTCGCTTTTCATTTGAAAGTTTCCTGCACAAAAATAATAACATTGTAAGTCAACGAGAAAAAGTGTGTTTAGAAAGTCTTTGTCAGATTAGTTAGGTTGAAGTAATTTTCCTTGATTCTTTGTTTATTTACGTTCCCTTTCAAAAAGTGTATTAATATATATGAAAGAATCAAGAAGTACACTATCTTACAAATTCAGGTTGTGTGTGGAAACTGTTTGTAAAACAAACTTTGAATAGAGAATGCAGTGAAAGGCTGTTATGGCTGTCTCATAGATTTTATAAATTAATCAAGTTTGAATTGGAAGGTTAAGAGTGGATAAGAAAGTTAATAATATCTTCACAATTCAGGTTAGATATATGTTGTTTGCACAGTACTTAATTTAACAATAATTTAACGCAATCCTATAAAAAGCCGTGAATTGTAGGTAAAGATGTTACAAAAAAAATATCAAAAATACGCTTTTATCGCGGTTTCATGAATAAATATTATAGATGTTACAGTTTAGTACATTATGGGCGGAATGATGTAATTCCGTTTTACTAAAAAGTAGCTACCTACAGAAATATTAATAAAGGACTACTTCCTAATTGAAGGGAGGTAGTCCTTTTTCTTTTTTCTATAAAAATTTGATAGTAATAGGTTCAATCATTTATAACCGAAAATGTTTGTTAGACTAAATGTTACAATTATTTTCCAGATCAAGAAGGTGAATGCAAAAATATGTAGAAATTAGTCATAATGATTAATTTGGTGTAAAAGCTTGGATGATTTTTAGATGAATTATTAATTGGGAACCAGGACTTTGCTTAACTTCTCAAAATAAATTATATATAGGAGTGGTTATATGATCAAAAAAATAAATATTTACGATTATGGAGTTTATAGAGATTTTATCTGGGATAATGCAATAGGAAATACAGATGATACCACCTTTGGGCATAGGAATATAATATATGGTAGGAACTATTCAGGTAAAACAACATTTTCAAGGTTATTTAGAAGCCTCGAAAATGGAGTACTTCATGAAGACTTTAATAATGGAAAGTTTTTGATTACTTTAGATGATGGTACAGAGATATCAGAACAAGAAATTGAAAAAAGCTCAAATAAAATTAGGGTCTTTAACTCTGATTTTAAGAAAGAAAATTTAAGTTTTTTGTACACTGATGAAGGTGAAATTCTCCCTTTTACAATACTAGGCGAACAAAATATTGAAATTGAAAAGAAAATTGATTTTGCACGAAGAAAAAATGATGACATAAAATTTGAACTATATGGAAAAAACAACGATGGCTTAGTTAATCGATTCATTACAGAAACGAAAAGAATTTCATCAATGGAGAAGGAAGTACAACAAAAAATAAGAGAAGCAGCAAGTAATATTAGAAACAATTCTTTATTTTTTGTTGCTACTGAGAAAAAGAAGCAATATGATAGTAGAGATTTTATTTTGGAAATACCGAAAGCTAAAGTATTAGATAATCTAACTGAAGAAAAACTTCGGAACATAATTAAAGAAGAAATTAAGCCGGTTTTAAATGAATTAAAGGATTTTGAATATAACGCCTCAAATCTGATAGTCGAAGCAAACGCACTATTAACACGAGAAATTAAACCTAGCAAAGTTATTGAAAGGTTAGCAAAAAATAGTTTACTACAACAATGGGTCAGAGAAGGAATTGCCTTCCATGAAAAGGAGCATAAAGAAGACTGTGCTTTTTGTGGGAATCCAATAGATAAACAATTATGGGAAGATTTTGATAGTCATTTCACTAGAGAAGTAGATGATTTTTCCTTAAAAATTGATAACTTAATCACAAAAATAGAAATTACAAAAGAGTGGATAATAAATTATCAATTACCGATAAAGAAATCAGAATTTTATTCCGTTTTTCAAGAAGAATTCATTTTTTGGGCTGAAGAATATGAATATCTTAAAAATGAAAGTATAATGCAACTAAATAAGACAATCGACATATTAAATGAGAGAAAACTTAGCTTATTTATCCCTATCAATACGACACTAAGAGTTACTGAATTAGAACAGCAAATTTCAACTAATATTTATAATATGAATAAATTAATTGAGAACCACAATGATTTTACAAACGGTTTTATGAATGAACAAGAGAAAGCAAGACGTCAGTTAAGACTCAACGAAATACAAAAGGTAATAAAGATTATTAACTATGAAAAAGCAAAAAAGAATATAGATGAAGAAAATAATAAGCTTCTGCGAATAGGTGCACAAAAAGATGCTCTAATTTTAGAGGCAAACGAAACAATGATAAAGATCGAAGAATTAGAAGCGATGATAAAAGATGAGCAAAATTCAGTCAAAGAGATTAATAACTATTTAAAAACGTTTCTTGGCCATCCAGAATTATATTTAAATTTAATAAATAGTAGCGGACCAGAAAAAAAATCGAAATTTGTGATAATGCGAAAAGAAGAAATGGCAAGAAATTTAAGCGAAGGTGAGCAAAGTTTAATTGCATTTTGTTATTTCTTGGCAACTCTTAAAGATATTTCAGATGTAAAAGATTATACTATTTTTATTGATGATCCTATTTGCAGTTTAGATAGCAACCATATTTTTTATGTTTACAGTTTAATTGATTCTGAAATAGCTAGTAAAAAATATAAGCAGGTTTTCATTTCAACGCACAATTTAGACTTTCTAAAATACCTACAGAAAATCACTAATCCCGAAAAAAATAAGCAAAGATTAAAACTCTATAAAAATAAGTACTGGTTAATAGAAAAATGTTTTAATGAAGAACACGAAGTTATAAGTACGGTCAAAAAAATGCCTAAGTATTTGGAAAAATACTCAACAGAATTTATTTACCTTTTTCATGAGATATATAGGGTAGCAAATGAAGAGCAGAACGATGAGAATTATCATGTATTTTACAATTTCCCTAACAATGCTCGAAAATTTATAGAAACGTATATGTTTTTCAAATACCCTGATATCCAGATGGGGAATGATAGAAGAATACTGTCTTTCTTTGGTGGAAAAGTGGAAGTTCGTTCATTTATTAACAGGATAAACAATGAATATTCACATGGTGAAGAACAGCCCGATAGATTGTTTAAACCGGTTAATATCCCAGAATTTAAAGAAAATGCAAAAATAATTTTAGAGGCCATTTCTATACGAGATAGTGAACAGTATGATGCATTCCTTAATAGTATAGGTGCTCTGTCACGAGTTACCGAACAAAGTATAGGAGGGGTATCTACAAACTAGCTTTGGTCGCTTTATGCTTTTATGTACAGGTTTGGAAAGCAGGAGGCATAATCTCTTGCCCTTTTATAAGAAGTACATATATATTTGCCTTCAAATAAAAAACAAGAAGGGATAGGGAATTAGTTTGAATGATACTTTTAGAAAACAAACAGTAAGTGATTTACCATACTCTGAACGTCAATTTTTGGTGATTAATAATAAAGTTGAGAAGTCGAATAGTTTCTCAAATCTATTTGATGAACTTGTTAATGGAATGGATGCACCCTATATACTAAAATATGTTATTCCTGTTCTGGGTTTGAATTTATTTAGGTTACCTGTAATTTTAGCATTTGGAGTGGGACTGGGTGTGAGAGAATTAAAAAAACTGAAAAATATAGAAAATTTGTTAGTTATTAATCCGGAAGAGGCAAAGACATTGGACTTTCCACCGGGTCATCCTAAAAAGGGTGTATTTTATATAGCGCATCCATCCAGTAGACCCCAAACGCTATTACACAACGGCTCAATATCATAGATTGGCATTTGAACACAAGTTTGGAGAGGCTATTTCTTTATTAATGTCTTTGGGTGCAAAGAGGTTACAGGTTGAACATAAAAAAGGATGGGATCAGAAATTTTCTTCAAACATATCTCTCGAAGTTCCTATAAAGAATGTTGATATTCAAGAAGAAACAAAGCAACAAAAGAAAAAAATAATAGGCTTCTATTTGAAGCAACACTAGACGGTGACAAAGAATCTTCATTACCTAATAACCTAATTTGGTATCATCACGAACCAACCTGGCAACAAATTTCAAATGGAAGATTAAATTATGGATTGAAAGAGTTTTCTTTGGTTGTTTCTTATGAAGATGAGTTTGGAGTGAATGCAGGATTAAAGAAAAAAATAAGTGACTGCAAATTTGAACTGGGTGGTTCTTTTGTATCGCATGAAGACACTGTTTGGAAAGTTAGAGGGGAGTTTTAGTTGAATGCTCAAAGAATTGTTTCGCAAATTAAAGCTTTATTATAGCTCTTTCTCCTCCACACCAGTCATCCCCTAGACATAGACAAAACTATGCAAGTAGTGGTCTTTACAGTAATTTATTTTCCTTTGATATTGGTATTATATTGAAGAAGATGGAGATGAGAACATGAATGAATTAAAAAAGTTGTCGTATGATGCAAGGGTGTATAAAGATTTAATAAAAGATTATACAAGTGACCCATATATTACACAAACAATAGACAACCTAATCAAATGTATTGATAAAAATGATTTACAAGGAGTTATATTATTTCTAGAAAGGTTAAAAAATTGGTATGACGTTAATATGATAAGAATACGTGCAAATGATTATGTTTTAAATTTAGATAGTCATATTTTAGCTTTTAACCAGATAAGAGAATACTACTCTTCTATAAGTGAAATTGAAGTCCAGGATGAAAAAAATAAGAAAGTAGATTATGCCTCCGTAAGTGAAAGTCAATCAGAGAAAAGCACTAATGGATATAAAATATTTATAAGCCATTCAAGTAAAGATGAACCTATCTGTACAGCGTTTGTACATTTATTAGAAGTATTGGGTGTTCCTGAAACAAATATATTATATTCCAGTTCAGAAAGATTTGGAATTCCTGCAGATATGAATATTTTTGACTATCTAAGAAGTAGTATAGTAGAAAACTTTATTGTTTATTATATGCTATCTGACAATTATTATGAAAGTGTATATTGTTTAAATGAAATGGGAGCTGTCTGGGTTAATCAAAATGACTTCTCAATTTATTTATTACCTAATATGTCGAAGTCTATAGTTGGAGTTATAGACTCTAATAAAAAAGGATATCGTCTAGATAATGCAATTAATTTAAATCAATTAAGAGAAAAGATTTCAAGAGATTTTAACAATAATATATCAAATAATAAATGGGACGAAGAAAAAGAGAAGTTTTTAAAAATTGTTTATGAATTTGCATGAAGCGCTAGGGCCGTCCTTTGTGTTAAGAACAAAAGCAGCGGGACGATTCTGTGCTTTCTTTAAACTCTAAGGAAGTAGGAGAACCGTCCCCTTGCTTCTTCGGTCTCATTTAGATCGAAGACCCCCTCTTTCCTAAATCATTAGGCAGGCTCACTGGGGAAGTAATCTAGCATACATGAAAACAAATGAAGAAAAAAAGGAGCGTCTAATATTGAATCTCCATATAATAAAAGACCGCGACTTCATCCCCCTCCCGCAATCAAAAATTTTACGGTAGCGAATACACTTAAACGTAGAAAAGACATAACTAGATGGAGCATTAGTTATGCCTATACTCGCGCTAGTTTTCAATTAATCTTTGTAAGATCCGTGTACCTGCTTCTAATTATTTGTCTAGTGCTGCTTTAATTGATTCATATGAAAAACTCAATGCCCAAGTCGCACCCACACCATATAAATTAGTTGGAGTTGTATATGTGCTTTTTATTTTTACAGCTACGATTTTTTTATTAAGTTCTACGGCTTTAGCAATTTCCCATGTTACCCAGTCACTGTTATGAGTGTTTTCCCCAACTAGACAAAGGAAAACTGAGCTATCACTAATCTTTCTTTTTATTACACTCTTTATGTACGTGGCATTTGTTGAATTGATTGAAATTCCTACTGATGTATCATCAAACTTAATATCGAAATGACCACTATCATTTTTTGACCATGCAACCAATAAATTTTTATAGATCGTATCTTCATTGGCAGAATGATAGCTTACAAATACTGTTTTAGACATGTCTTATCCCCCATTGTTTTTACTGTTTAAGTTTGCCCAATTAACGTTTTCTTTTGAAATAATACTTTCTACTCTTTCAACAAAATACTTAAAAGGATCTTCAATTCCGTTATAAACACCGGTTTTTGTTAAAAACATATACTTTTCATGTTTCAATGTTTCGCAAATACTCCTATATTCTATCCAATTTTCATGATATTTTGAGAGGCTTAACCAGCCTTCAATACCAGCGATAATAACTCCAAGTGTGCCCACAATGGTAGCCCATACTTTAGCCTCTGCTATAAAGCCAACGAACAGTGGAATAGAAGCAGAAATAATAATTACTAAACGTTTCATCCATTTGTAGTATCTCTGTGCCTGTCCGCTTTTTTTATCGTACCAGGAAATTTGGTCTTCTAACCTTTCTATCAAATACTCTTGTTCGGTCAACTAACCACCCCTATCAAATGATGTTCGGTTAAATGATTAAAAGAAAAGCCAAAGGTTCTTCGGGTATTATTTATTGTGGTGAAATATTCCACATAGCTTTCGTGCCTGAAATCCATTCGGTGTAAAAGAGCTCATATGGACTGTCTCCCGAAACTCCAAAAAATACTGTCCCAGAAGAATTTTTCCCAGGTTGCAATGTTGCATCAAAATTATCTAACGGATAAACTTCCATCAAGGTTCCATTAGCATCATATAACTCTAATTCATACGCATTAAAATAAATCTCTTCTTGTGTGGAGTTCTGTAGCGTAATTTCTAAGGCTAATACTTCTTCAGGGTTCTCATCCGCATATTCATTACGCTCTTCAGTTAAGGAAACCCCATTAATTGTAATGACATATCCGGCCACATCCACTTTATCACCAACTGCAAAGGTACCCAATTCTTCTCCGCCAGCTGTTTCTCCTGATTCATCAAATTCTAGTTCTTCGTTATTTTCCATCACAACATATCCAGAAAGATCAACTACTTTGATAATCGGCTCCTCATTTCTGAAAAAAGCAGAATGTTTATAAAACTGCCTAATAATAGCATCAGTAAAAGGTGCAGTCATTGAGTTCTCCAATGTATCTCCGTCAGAGTTATTTAGAGTTATAACTATGTTAATATCGTCTTCCATCTTAGCTTCACTATATATTATTTCACCTGACTCATCTGGAGTAGTCATTTCTTCTAGCAATTGTTCAAATTGCTTTTTTGAAAGGTTAATATTCTCCCAGTCTGACTCACTCATATTCTCCCAATCTATGTCTTCAAGATTGGCTACTGATTCTTCACTATTTCCAGCGGAAGCGCTCTCTTTTGGAGCGTCAACCTTTTTAGATGATTCCTCAGATCCACATGCTGCTAAAATACCCACAAATATAACCATACCTAAAATCATTGTTATATTCTTTAACAATTAAAACTCTCCCTTTTATTAATATTATGTAAAAATAGGCTTTAAACCCAGTGTTGCCTCGAAAAAATACCATCACGATTACAATGATAGTAATTATGTATTTCTACATGATTGCATGTCTCCAAGTTTCTTGAATTTTTTAAGTTTCTCGATCACCTCTTTGTAATCTAGGATTTTTTTCCATTCTTTTGAGAACCCCTTGGCACTTCGCATGGAGTATTTTTAAATATCGCGCACCAATTTTCTTGAACAACTTACCTCCATTTCCATAATATCACTTTTATGGATTGGAAAAAACAATGTTTCTAAAAAAGAAATAAAAAGACTTTTCCTCGCTTAAAATGAAATGTATTAGAATATGAAGCAAAAAGGAAGTGGGGTTAGTTTGGTTATTTCCTCATCGATTGCAGAGGGAAGGGGATTGTCAAATTACCAAAAACATTAACATTGATAACCTAGATAGGGACGCCTAAAAAATGTATTTGGGTTTACTTTAATGAGCCGTCGGAGGAGAAAATAAGGCATTTGGACAATACGTTTCACTTCCATCCATTGGCGATAGAGGATTGCATACATAGATTGAAACGCCCGAAGCTTAATCATTATGCGGATGATAGATGGTGTTTATGATATGAACAGATCTCCTGGAACTGGTACTATGCAGAAGGCTTAAGTGAAATATTTATATGTTTGTAATGAACTATTAGGATTTGGCTATCTATGGGTCTGATAATATTTTGAAATAGCATGGATAGTATGTTACCAAAGTGCATTGGGGCCATTTAAGCGCTCAGCAGGAAGCAGGAGAAACGTCCCTCTACTTCCTGCACTGAATGGGGCGTGACAGACGGGCTTTCTTTTGGAATTAGGAACTTGAAGTAAGAAGTTAATCCCCGCTACTTTTTCCAAGCAAAATCAAATATAATTACTTGGAAAAGTACATTGAAGTAGGGTGATAAAATGATACATACATATTCAGGAGAAACCATCCATTTTGAGATAAAATACAAAAATCGCAAATCCATTGCAATTCGTATGGACGTCTATGGAAATGTGGAAGTCCAGGCTCCTAAAGGTACAGAGGATGAAAAAGTGATTCGATTGCTGGAGGAAAGGTGGGAACTGATTCAAGAAAAATCGAAGGAAATGAAGGACAGACTGCGTGGGCAGCAGGAGAAGGAATACAGCCAGGAGGAGAAGGTTCTTTATTTAGGAAACACCTATCCTGTAAAAGTTTATCAAGATATTACTATTGAACAAGATTATGTCGTGTTTGATGAAAAACATATAAATGTATATGTGAAACAGGTGGAGGACGGAAAGATAAAACAGGCTTTAAAGAGATTTTATTACCAGCAATGCAAAGCTATCGTGGAGAAGAGTGTAAAATCCTATCAAAGTAACTTTAAAGTAAAACCACGGTCGATCCGTATATCTGATAGTAAGACTACATGGGGAACGTGTGATTCCCAATTACAGTTAACTTTCAATTGGAAGTTGGCGATGGCTCCAATGAAAGTAATTGATTATGTAGTAGTACACGAAATGTGCCATATGATTCATCTCAATCACGACCGATCCTTCTGGCGACTTGTAGGAAAAATATCGCCTGATTATAAAGAGCAGGAAAGTTGGTTGGCGCAGTCAAGTTGGAAGATGAATATTTAGGCAGGAGAGGCTTCTTTTTTATATCTTCGCTGTCGTGAAGATACCCATTTTTCATTGTTTGATCGTCCGTATGACCAAGTCGGAAAGGAAGAGGACGCCCCCTATATGTGAAACTGCGACAACAGTTCCACGGGAGACGTCCCACACTTTCTTCATAATTTGATTCATCAGTTTTGATATCTGTTAGAGGTTGGATATTAAGGTCATAATCGACTGTGACCTCCATCTGCTCCCATCTGTTTGACCATTCTTCCTTATTAAGGGGTTTTGAGAAAGGTCTCAAGGTATACGTTCTTAATTGAAAAGGATCAACCTTATTCTCTTGAAGCTTTTTTAAAAAATTGGTAGTCTGTTCTTCTAAATACAATTCAATTTCCGTCTCGAATGTTGAAAGTCCATCCTGGGTGAGCACGTTTTGTTCCCGGGCTATTTCGTCAAGTCGTCCGTTCAACTGAACGGTGAGCTTCAGTTCAGAATATGTCTTATCCATATACCAATTGACATTGGCTGTCACATGGCCTAGAACAAAAGATAAGTCACGGATAGGAAAATACTTTAAAAAGTGATCGTTGCCGATAAGCTGGTAGATTTGCTCTTCCATGTTGTTGGTGGTTTCGATCAATTTGTCATTTTTAAAAATACCAGTACCTTGATATTGGAAATTACCACTACTAGCTTCAAATACAGGTGCTACAGGAGAATTAGCTGGTGAATGAAGCATTTTCATGAATTGATGCAAATTCACAACGGTCAATTTCCCCTGACCTTCGTAATGTTTGAACATCCGATAGAGATAATAGTCCAGGTCTTTTTGTGCTGCAAGTTGACTGTTGATGTACTCATCAAAATCCCCTTTGACAATGGCTACATACAAACGTTTAGAAATATCAGGATCTGTCAAAATCGTATCAATCAATGGACTGATCCCTTCTTTTGCAATTTCATCACTGATCAACAGCATCCGGAGTTGTCCAACTTTCAATTCCCTATAATACTTTAGATTGAAACCCTTCATGCCTTCTTTTAACATGTCGACTTGAACAGTCAAAAGGCGTTTCTTTTCTTTTACAAGGGGAGGTATCAACGTGCTCATTCTGTAGTTCTCCCCTTCTCCTTTCTGAATCGACCAAAAAGTCACAGGCGCGATTTCTTCAATCAGATTTTTTTCTGGAATAGGTGAACAACTTGATAAAAAGATTATATTAACAAAAATGACAAAATGTATTTTGATATGTTTATGTTTCATACTAGTCACGGACCTTTCGCTTTAAAGAGAGGAAAAGAAATAATGGTACGAATAAATAAGTGAGTGCTCCTGCCCATATCGCTAGTTCTAACAAAATATTTTGATTAGTTGCCTTTTTCCACAACATTTCATTAAGTATCATTAAACAAAGGATAATTGTAGAACAACATAATGCAAAACCTAATCGAGTCGTTTGAACTTTTGATTTCTTTAGAGTGATGCGAATGGCACCATAAAAAAGTAAGAGGAATATTGATATGGCGAATACAAAGTGAAATAAGTATACAGAGATAAAAATTATATCAATTCGCTCAAATACCGGAAAATTAAGGTAGCGTATCATTTCCACGACCGGCAATTTGTTTTCTCCAAGATAATGGGATCCGAAAAAAAACAAAGATGCAATGAATATAAACAGATATTCAAAAACGGTAAATGTATTTCCGATTGTCATGTATTTGAGGATTTTTTCTCTCGTATTGAACCAAGGTGCAAGTAAAACCAAATATTCTGGCCCAGATAAGGCGGACCATATAAACAACACACTTTTCCATGATTTCATCGTCCATTCATATGGTATTAACGGAAATAGATCATGTATAGTAGCAAAAGGCTGAAAAGGGAATTTCAATAATAACAAAAGCATTGGAGCTGTAAACAAAAAAGCGATGACGATAAAACGGATCGTACTGTTCATCCCTAGTGAAGCAACATACCAGCAAATAAGCAAAATGAAAAGGATCATCCAATTCGTATTCACTGCAGGGAAGATAAAATGTTGTACTACTTCTACATATCCAAGTGTGATTACTGTTACTTTTAATAAAATGAAACCGATTCCGATGAAAGAAAGTAACCGTACCATACGCTCACCGAAAAGGTCTACAAAACCTTCGTAGCCTTTGGATGCATACTTGGAAGTAAACCATTTCGATAACATGAATATACTGACCTGTGATAGTCCGCCTACGATGATAATCATCCAAATCATATAGGGGTATATGAGAAAAACTGGCATGATGATTGCAAAATATAGCATCTGTATCCTGTTGACCATCAAAGTCATATAAACACCGTCATATGATGAGGTTTTCTCGAACAATGAAAGTTCAGTCAATGGGATTATCTCCTTCGGCTATAACGCCATTTCTGTAAAGGATGAAGAGCCTCTGGCCTTGTTTTCATCCATTGCAATGGTCCGCGAATAAATAGATCAAGCCAATCTTTTCCATAAAAAGGTGTAACAGGCACTAAATATGGCTGCTTCAAGGAAGTAAGTGCGTTCATATGGACAAAAAGTAAAAGGATTCCCATAAAAATGCCCATTACTCCAAGATAAGAAGCAAGGATCAATAGTATGAACTGTATCAAAGTGTTGGCTTTGGACATCAAATAATTCGGCACTAGAAACGAAGCGATAGCAGAAATACCAACCAAAACGATCAGAACTTGACTAGCGAACCCTGCTTCTACAGCTGCCTGTCCAACGACAATCCCACCGATGACGCCTAATGTTTGACCAGATTTTGTAGGCATTCTTAGACTTGCTTCTTTAATGATTTCAATTGTTACCAACATAATGAGCGATTCCCAAAACGGGCTTAGTGGCAATTGACTTCTCGTATCCACAAGGACGAATAAAATTTGCAAGGGAATCATCTGATAATGATGTGTCGTTAACGCAACATATAGTGGAATCATCAGTAAGGAGAACATGAAACTTAAATATCTTATGATCCGCAAGAAGCTTGCAACAATCCAACGATTAATATAATCCTCAGGTGATTGGAATAAATGGAAAAAGGTGATTGGAGCATTCAGAGCAAACGGTGTATTATCGACCAGTATGACAAGTTTACCAACGCCAAGTGCGAAGGCACACACATCAGGACGGTCAGTTTGTTGAAATTGTGGAAAGACAGTATGTGTGTGATCTTCCATAAAAGCTGCTAGTTGGGAGGAGTCAAGGATTTGGTCAAAATTGACATTTTTGATTTTTTCCCTGGCAATCGTTATGAATTTAGTATTGGTTATACCTTCGATATACATTAAGACAACATTTGTTTCAGTTAGTGATCCAACCGTGAATTTTTCTGTTTTCAAGGTTGTTATTGGCAGCCTTCTGCGAATCAATGCTATATTCTGTTCTATGTTTTCAGTGAAACTGTCCTTGGCTCCATAAAGGATTGTTTCTGTTTCAGAGGTTTCTATCGCTCTTCCTGACGAATCTTTAAGATTGACTGAACACCATTGATTTTCATCGGTGTCAAAAATAAGGATGGATCCCAGCATCAATTGTTTTTCGGCCTCTTCCACCGTTAAAGTTCCTGGAATGTTGGTGGCGGAAATACATTCCAATTGATTTTCATTGCTACAGTTCCGTAAAGGTTGAATGACAGATTCATTCAACCTTTCGTTATCAATCAATGTTCTTATGTATACCAGTATAATGGTCGAAACATTAGGTGTTTGATGTTCTATTATTTCAGCGTCTTCCATATTGCCTAAGCGTTCACGGATAACCTCTAGTGTGATTGGTGTATGTTGGGCTTGCTCTGTGCTAATTCTCACGCTTGTACTCGTCCCCTTCCAAAACATGAACATCAATCTCCAGATAAGATAATAATGTATTTGCACCATTGATATTGTGTTCAAAATCAGCCAATTTATACCATCAGAAAAGTTTATAATAAATATAATATATTGTTATTGGTTAACCTATTTCTGTAAAAGTAAGGAGGGTTTAGAAAATGGATCAGGTTAATCACCAAGAGAAAATTAATGCCTCAGAATATGGCATCATCTGGTCACAATATGTAAATGATAGTATGTCACGTTGTGTTTTTCGTTATTTCTTAAATGATGCTAAGGATGAACATACTCGTGCTTTACTTCAATTTGCCTTAGAATTATCAGAAACCCATATAGAAAGAACAAAACAATTTTTAATACAAGAAAACTATCCCATTCCAATAGGGTTCACAGATGATGATGTAACGGTAACCGCTCCTAGTTTATTTACGGATACATTTAAGGTTATTTATCTGCAAATTATGGCGATACACGGCTTGACTAGATATGCTGGTGCAACAAGTGTTTGTATTCGAGAAGATGTCAGAAAATATCTTATTGAATGTACTTCTCAAACGTTGGAATTATATGATAGGGTCACTAGCGTCGCTTTATCAGAGGGAATTCTTAGTAAGCCTCCTACATTAAATAACAAACAAAAGATTGATTTTATTAAGAAACAAAACTATTTAACTGGATGGTTCGGAAAGCGAAGACCGATAAATGCTATCGAAATCAGTGGTGCACATCTAAATATGCAAAAAAACATGGTCAAAATGGTATTAGAATTAGGATTCGGTCAAGTATGCCAATCTAAAGAAGTGCGAGAGTATTTTGAACGTGCTCGAAAACTTTGTAAAAGGCACTTTCATATACTGGGTGTAATGTTAGAAGAGGAGAATCTCCATAAACCAAGGATATTTGAATCAGAAGTAACCGATTCAACCGTACCTCCCTTTTCTGATAAGCTTATGCTTTTCCATATAGCCACACTACTATCTGCTGCACTTGGTTATTATGGGGAGGCTTTATCAATGTGTCAAAGAAGAGATTTATCCGCTGATTACGCTCGAATGAATATGGAAATTGCTTTAATCGCTGAAGATGGTATGAATCTATTAATTGAAAACGGTTGGATGGAACAACCCCCTACTGCCACTGACCATGAAAACCTGACGAAGAATTAGAACAAGGTGTTCATACTTTCCTTGTATCATGGATACATATAAGAGTTTTTTGTACGAACTAAAAAAGCAGACCCAAACGGATCTGCTTTTGTTTATGATGGATTTGTTGACCATAATCCAGCTGTTTTTACAAATACTCTTGGATTAAATTTCAAACTAGCCACGACTAATTCTGCAAGGTCTTCTGGGTGCATCACGTTTTCTTCATTGCCTTTAACAAGATTTGTATCAATCGCTAAATCTGTAACGACCGTACTTGGTGTTAAAGCAGTGACACGAACATTATGTTTTCTTACTTCTAGCATAAGTGATTCTGTTAGTCCTAAAA
Source organism: Sutcliffiella horikoshii (assembly GCF_002157855.1). Taxonomy (NCBI): domain Bacteria; kingdom Bacillati; phylum Bacillota; class Bacilli; order Caryophanales; family Bacillaceae; genus Sutcliffiella; species Sutcliffiella horikoshii. The sequence continues at coordinate 372,265 of NZ_CP020880.1, forward strand.
CAGCGAATTTAGAAGCACTGTATGCACTTGTAACAGGAGCACCTTTTTGGCCGGCTGATGAAGAGATATTGATGATATCTCCTGATTTTCTTTCGATCATTCCTGGTAATACTGCTCTTGTTACATTATACACACCCATTAAATTGACTTGGATGATTTTTTCCCATTCATCTGGTGTTAGATCAAGGAACCCTCCAAATTTAGCAACACCAGCATTGTTGATTAGGATATCAATTGGGCCTAAGTCTGATTTGATATGTTCTACAGCATGGGTAACGGATTCAAGATCGGTTACATCTGCTGTTGCTGCAGACACCTTCACATCAAATTGTTGTAGTTCTGCAGCTACCTTTTCTAAATTAGACATATTTAAGCCGATTAGGCCTAAATGAACGCCCTCTTTTGCTAAGGCGATAGCAGTAGCACGTCCAATGCCTCTTCCTGCGCCTGTAACAATTGCTGTTTTTCCATTCAAAGAAATCATTTTATCACTCCTAAAATTATTATAAATAGTAGTTCATTTTAGCAGAAAGACCGCAAACTTGCTTATAAACAGCTTGCGGTCTTTCCTATTTAGAACTCGAGGATTAATATATTTATTCTAAGTTGGCGTGTTTACCGTACATTTTATTGGTATCCAAGCCTTTTTTCTCCATGAACCGAAGAATCACAGCGTCGTAAAATAGTAAAAGTGTTTGCTCAAATAAAGAGCCCATTGGTTGAATCGTCTTAAAATTACTCTCCGACTGATCTTTAGGTGATCCAGGCATCTTAATAGTGATATCCGCTAATTGTCCAATAGTGGACTCAGGGAAAATCGTTACAGCTGCAATAGTCCCACCGATGCTTTTTGCTTTCTCAGCCATGGAAACTAAACCTTTTGTTTCTCCTGAACCTGATCCAATGATTAAGATGTCATCTTTTTCAAAGGTAGGGGTTACTGTTTCGCCAATCACATAGGCATCTATCCCCATGTGCATCATTCTCATGGCAAATGATTTGGCCATAAATCCAGATCTACCTGCGCCAGCAACAAAGATTTTTTTGGATTCAAGAATCCCATTAACTAATTTTTCAGCTTCATCATTGGAAATTAAATCTCCCGAGCGAATTAACTCTTTTATGATTTTAGCTAGGTATTGAGTTGTATTCATGATCTGAATTACCCTTGATTAATCATTTGTTGCATTTTTGCAGCAGCAGCTTTTTTATCAGCTTGTCCAGTAATCCCGCCACCTACAATGACAAGGTCTGGTTGTACTTTGATAACTTCTGGAAGTGTGTCTAACTTAATACCACCTGCGATTGCAGTTTTAGCATTTTTCACAACACTTTTGATGGTTTGTAAATCTTCAAAAGAGTTCTTTCCAACTGCTTGAAGATCGTAGCCAGTATGAACACAAATATAATCAACGCCCATAGCGTCCACTTCTTTTGCACGTCCAGCAAGGTCTTTAACAGCAATCATATCAACAAGGATTTTTTTACCTTGTTTTTTCGCTTCTTCAACAGCACCTTTAATGGACATATCTTCAGCAGTTCCAAGAATTGTCACGATATCTGCACCAGCTTCAGAAGCTTTCATTACTTCATAACCAGCTGCATCCATGATTTTTAGGTCTGCTAATACCTTTAAGTTAGGGAATGCTTCTTTTACTGCTTTTACTGCATGAAGTCCTTCATTGATTACAACCGGTGTACCGATTTCGACGATATCAATGTGATCCTCCACTTCTTTAACTAACTCAATTGCTTCCGGAATATTTACTAAATCTAATGCTAATTGTAATTCCATCTATATTCACTCCTATAATTTTTTTTATTGTTGTACAGTGATAGCTTTTCCACCATGGCCTATCACTGAACAATTGCAAGTATACAACGTATGTTTCACTATTAAAAGTACGCACTTTTATTTTACATAGTGCTAAAAAGTATACCGTGATACAAATCGCTGTTTGTGACACCTTCCGTTTAAATAGCCCGCTTATTATGCCCAAAGCTTCAACACATAAAAAATACTGTTCTCAAAAAATTAATATCATATATGTTTGTGGCCAGGGAGAGGATGCTCACACTGGCTTTTAATTTTTTTTGCACATAAATAGAAGAGTTAATTTCCTATGGTATACATTTTGTTAGTAAGTTATTTTTTTATCACTATTTAAATAAAAAGTGCGTACTTCCATTTGAAAAATGTAGGTATTATACTTACATCTTGTTGCAACAATGTTTCACGAAATACTGAAATTTATTTCTGATTTTGGAGGTATGTAAAATGGAGGCAATGACATTTGTCTTATTTGGGGCGACAGGGGACTTAGCAAAAAGAAAAATCTTCCCTGCTCTATATAATTTATTTTTGGATAAAAAATTACCTCTGCCCATCTCCATTATTGGGGTGGGCAGAGGAGAATTATCAGATACTGATTTCCAAAAACATGTGAAAGATTCTTTAAAAGCATTTTCTAGACGATCACTTCATGACGATTCAAACCTTGAAGTGTTTATCCGTGCCTTTCGTTATAGCCATGTAGATGCTATCAAGGCTGAAGGATATAAAGGATTACTTGAGCTCATTAAACAACGTGAGGAAGAATTGAATATTCCAGAAAATCGTATGTTCTACCTATCTGTTGCTCCAGAGCTTTTTAATGTGATTGCTTCCAACATTAAAGAGAGTGGTCTAGGTTCTACTAAAGGTTGGAAACGTCTTATTATCGAAAAACCGTTTGGGCATGACCTAAAATCAGCTCAAGTATTAAACGATAAACTAAGCAAAGCTTTTGATGAAGAAGAAATTTTTCGCATCGACCACTATCTTGGAAAGCCGATGGTACAAAACCTGGAAGCGTTAGGATTTGCAAATCCAGTGCTTCAAGCATTATGGAACAACCAATACATTGCAAATGTGCAAATAACTGCAACCGAAACAGTTGGGGTTGAAGAAAGAGCTGATTATTATGATAAAGCTGGGGCTATTCGCGACATGTTTCAAAATCATATGCTACAAATGTTGATGATGACAGCAATGCAGCTGCCAAAACAAATTAGTGCAGAAGAGATCCGCAATGAAAAGAGAAAAATAATAGAATCACTTCGTCCGTTAAAGAAAGAGAATGTAATGAATCATGTGATTCGAGGTCAATATGGTCCTGGTGAAATCCAAGGTAAACCAGTTGTTGGCTATACGGGAGAACCTGAAGTTGCTCCTTCTTCATTAAATGACACATTTGTAGCTGCCCGTCTATATGTGGATGATGATTTTTGGAGAGGGGTTCCTTTCTATATCCGTACAGGAAAAAGAATGACAGAGAAATCCACCCGAATTGTGATTGAATTCAAAAATACTTTAAAGGATTTGTATAGGGGTCAAGAAGAAGAAACTGCGCCAAATCTATTAGTGATTGAAATCAATCCAAACGAAAGTGTTTCATTACAATTAAATAGTAAAAACCCATTAAACAATGGAAAAATCGAACCAGTCAGTGTTGATTTTTCTTCTAAGCAAGAAGATGTTCCTGAAGCGTATGAGCGTTTAATTTACGATGCAATGCGTGGCGACTCAACATTCTTTGCGCATTGGAAAGAAGTGGAGTTGTCTTGGAAATGGGTACAGCCTATCTTAGAGGCTTTTGAGGAAAATACAATTCCCCTTCAATTATATCCATCCGGGTCAACGGGACCAGATGCTTCCCGTCGATTATTGGCAGAGGAAGGATATAAATGGTGGTAGTAATAAAAGATGAACAATATTAAGGAGGAAATGAATATGAAAATTGGATTAATTGGTTTAGGAAAAATGGGATTAAACTTAGGTCAAAATTTAATTGATAACAAGCATGAAGTAGTAGCTTTCGATGTAAATAGAAGTTCCGTTGAAGAAATGAAGAAATACGGTGCTCAAGGTACATCTGATTTAAAAGAACTTGTTGCATCATTAGCAAAACCAAGAGTTGTATGGATTATGGTTCCGCATGCTGTAGTGGATTCAGTAATTGCTGAAATGACACCATTATTAAGCGCTGGAGATATCGTAATTGAAGCTGGGAATTCTCACTATAAGGAATCCATCCGCAGATATAACCAGCTAAAGGAGGTAGGAGTTCACTTCATGGATGCCGGTACTTCTGGTGGAATGGAAGGTGCTCGTAATGGAGCATGTTATATGATTGGTGGAGACCCTGAAGCCTGGAGCGTCGTGGAACCTATTTTCAAGGATACAGCTGTCGAAAATGGATTTATCTATGCTGGTAAAGCAGGGAGCGGCCATTTCTTAAAAATGATTCACAATGGAATTGAATACGGAATGATGGCAGCGATTGGTGAAGGATTCGAGGTGCTAGAAAAAAGCGAATTCGATTTTGACTACGAAAAAGTAGCTAGAGTGTGGAATAACGGCTCCGTTATTCGTTCATGGCTCATGGAGTTGACTGAACGTGCATTTTCAAAAGATGCAAAGCTAGATGAAATTAAAGGGATTATGCACTCTTCTGGTGAAGGGAAATGGACAGTTGAAACAGCTCTAGATTTACAAGCAGCCACTCCTGTTATCGCAATGTCGCTTTTGATGCGTTACCGTTCATTAGACAACGATACCTTTACAGGTAAAGTGGTAGCTGCATTAAGAAACGAATTTGGTGGACATGGTGTTGAAAAAAACTAAAAGAATTACATCTGTTATTTGTGAGATGGTAATGAAACAATAAATATGATGGTAGGAAAGGATGTGTAGTTCATGAATGTATTGGATGCAAAAATGATAAATACTCAGTATGGAATAGAAACTTATCTAGATCTATTGGAAAATGTTGAAGTGAAAGACGTTCAATATGTTACAGAGACAGCTTCTTTTTACGAAATCACTATAGGTGTAGAGTATTTTCGGTTGAGGAATGAAAATTATTATAATAGTGAAAAGAGATATTTTAAGATACGGATGAATTCTGATTTAAATGCTATTACTATAATAGAAACAAAAAGAGAAAGTTTATTTGCTGTGAAAAATGAATTTGAAAGATCTGCAACAAAAGAACTGATTGGAGAGTGGCTAATAAAAAGCAGTGCTTTCAGAAAAGTTCTTAGTGATTTGATAGATGATAAGAAAATGGAAAACGTTAAAACGGAGGAAAATATAATAGGAACAATAGGAACAATTAGGTTCCTGGAGAAACTACTTGAAATCACAACAGAAGATATTTTAAGTGCTCGTGTTGAAAGCTCTCACTAGTTTCCGTAACGCATCTTCCTATTGAACATCAGAATAGAGAATAATATGTTCACTGCTAATGTAATTAGTATGGAAGGATATAACAAGTACAGACTTATATTTTATTTAGTGAAAAAAGTATACTATGGGCTATAATAAATATGGAGGTGATGATAAATGTCGCGAATGCAGGAAAAGATGTTTAATTGTGAAAAAGAATTAACACTTTCCGTTATCGGTGGTAAATGGAAGATGCTTATACTATGGCATCTAGGGAAAGAGGGAACGAAGCGATTTGGTGAATTGAAAGCTCTAATGCCAGGGATTACGCAGAGAATGCTAGTTAATCAATTGCGAGAACTGGAAGAAGACTTGATTGTAAAACGCGTAGTCTATCCCGTGGTTCCTCCAAAAGTAGAATACTCCCTTACTGAACAAGGAAGAAGCTTGATGCCGATTCTCGATGCTATGTATAACTGGGGAAAAGATTATATGGAAACTGTTGGGTTGAATCCTTTAGTAAGATAAAAGTCTTTTAGGTGGAATCTTACTGGTGATTTATGGTTGACTCCGGTCGAGGTAGTCAACCTCTTTTTTAATTACTGCTAAAAATTAGTATAAATGTAATTAATCATTTCATTGACTTTTTAAACTGTATTAATTAATATTACAGTACAGGTGCCAAGAGGAAGTGAAATCCAGTGAATAGTGAATTTACGATAGCCGTTCATAGCTTAGTTCTTTTAGCGCATTTGCCTGATCATATGGCAAGTAGTCAAAAGATTGCAGACAATGTTTCCACAAATCCAGCAAGAATTCGTAAAATAATGAGTTGTTTGCGTAACCATGGATTTGTACGAACAAAGGAAGGAATAGGAGGAGGCTACATTCTTCAAAGAGATCCTGATGAAATTACATTGGGGCAAATCTATCGCTCAGTGTCAGGTGCAACGATTAAACCAAATTGGTGCTCTGGAGATCCTGAAGAGGAATGTGTGGTTGCTTCTAATATTCAACTTGTGATGGATGAGGTCTTTGAGGAAACCGATCAATATTTTTCAGCGTACCTCGATCGTATTTCCATTGCATCCATCTTAAAGAAAATAAAACAATATTAATAAGTTGTTTTATTTTTGATTTAAATGTAATCTTTTTTGTTACAGATGGGAAATGCTATTTTAGTTAGATGTTTTAGGTTTCTTTTTGTGTAAACTGTAACTATTTTAAGTTCAGTTAATTTCGATAAATCTTATGAGGTTTCATTCAATAAAATAAAGAAAGGTATGATAAATGTATGGTTATGTCAAATGCAAAACATAGACACGTTTGCGACAGATGCCTAACGATAACTAAAGAAATTGGTCATTGTCCTAAATGTGGCCATTCCGAATTACGACCATTCATGTTTTTTTTACAGAGTGGGGGCAAATATCATGTCGCAAATCAAAAATCAGTGAAGCAAGAAACTGCATAATTAACAGGCAAGTTCACTTATTAAACATAGGAAGACTGATAGGTTAGTTATAAAAGGGGAGAGTTTAAAAAGTATGAATAAATTTGAAAAGCACAAAGGTTATTCACGTACATTTCAAGAAAACAAACTTTCACTCGGGTTATTCTTTCCTTTAGAAGCATATAAGGGAAGTATGCCGGTCATGGATTTAAAGCATCAGATAGATCTTGCTCGAATAGCTGAGCAGGCTAATTTCGCTTCTTTATTTGTTAGAGATGTTCCGTTGAATGACCCGTCCTTTGGTGATGTTGGTCAAATATATGATCCTTGGGTATTTCTAGGTTACTTAGCAGCTCAAACAAAAGAGATTGCATTAGGGACAGGGAGCATTGTGACGACACTACGTCATCCACTTGATCTAGCGAAAGCCGCTGCATCTGTAGATCAAATATCCAATCAAAGGCTTCTTTTGGGTATTGCAACTGGAGACCGACCTATTGAATTTTCTGCATATAAAGTTAACCAAGAAGAACGAACCGAATTATTTCAAGAGTCATTTTTTGTTATGAAAGAGGCATGGAAACAGTCATTCCCACTGATCAACTCACAAAGAGTTTGGTTAGAACAAGGTGACCTCTTGCCAAAACCAGTTTTATCAGATATTCCAGTTTTCGTGACAGGTCGTTCAGGACAGTCACTGGAGTGGATAGCAAAAAACAGTGATGGTTGGATTAGTTACCCACGAAACATTGATGTACAAGCTAAACTCATTGATGATTGGCGTTCTTTAACGTATGATTTTCAGCCATTTTCTCAATCACTTTATATTGATTTAGCAAAAGATCCGGATGAAGGTCCTACTCCTATTCACCTTGGGTTTAGGAGTGGATACAAATTTTTAATTGAATTTCTGAATCGCTTACAAGAAATTGGAGTTAATCATGTTATTTTGAATTTAAAATATGGTCAACGTCCGGCAGAGGATGTAATTAATGAATTAGGAGAAAAGGTAGCACCTCAGTTTCCTGCATTTAAGTAACATTTAATTGAATAAGAGATTGAAAGGTGGTGAGAGGTATGAAGAAAAGACCAGAAGATACAAGAGTAGTAGTCGGTATGTCTGGAGGTGTTGATTCATCGGTTACAGCTTTGCTGCTTAAAGAGCAAGGATATGATGTAGTTGGCATTTTTATGAAAAATTGGGATGATACTGATGAAAGTGGTTTCTGTACAGCAACTGAAGACTACGAAGATGTGATTAAGGTTTGTAATCAAATTGGGATCCCGTATTATGCTGTTAATTTTGAAAAACAATATTGGGATAAAGTCTTCACATACTTTCTAGAGGAGTACAAATCAGGTCGGACACCTAATCCTGACGTCATGTGCAATAAAGAGATCAAATTTAAGGCCTTTTTAAATCATGCGATGTCCATTGGGGCTGACTATATCGCAACAGGTCACTATGCACGAGTCGAAGAAAAAGATGGACAATTCCGATTGTTGAGAGGTGCTGATTATAATAAAGACCAATCATACTTCCTTAATGCTCTTTCTCAAAAGCAATTATCGAAAACTATGTTTCCGCTTGGGCATTTATCCAAAAAGGAAGTGCGTGAGATTGCGATAGAGGCAGGTCTTGCAACAGCAAAGAAAAAAGATAGTACGGGTATTTGCTTTATCGGTGAACGAAATTTTAAGGAATTTTTAAGTGGTTTTTTGCCAGCTCAACCTGGTGAAATGCAAACCTCAGATGGAGAATTTAAAGGTCACCATGATGGTCTTATGTATTATACTATTGGTCAACGTCAAGGTCTTGGCATTGGCGGATCGGGGGAGCCTTGGTTTGTCATTGGTAAAGACTTAAAGCGTAATATTCTGATTGTCGGTCAAGGGTTTCATAACGAAGGACTTTATTCAGAAGGTTTAGAGGCTATTGGTATGAATTGGTTTAAAACAGATCTAACTTTTAAGCAAGAATTTAGTTGTACCGCCAAAATGAGATACCGTCAAGAGGATCAAGAGGTAACAGTGTATCCGCAAGAAGATGGAACAGCAAAGATTTATTTTCACAAAAGACAAAGGGCTATTACCCCCGGACAAGCGGTTGTTCTGTATGATGGTGATATATGTATTGGTGGGGGAACAATAGACCGTGTTATTAAAAAATGGGAGAATGCCTAAATCCGTTTTTAACTTAGGTGACACATACGTGAAAGTTCAATCATTGCTACACTATTAAAAAAAGTATATCGGGGGAATAATATATGAAAATGTTAGTAACAGGAGCGACAGGAAAATTAGGTTCTAAAATTGTAGAGACTTTATTAAAAAAGGTACCAGTAAACCAATTAGCTGTTAGTGTTCGTAATCCAGAGAAAGCAGAAGGATTACGGGCTCGAGGAGTAGATGTCCGAAAAGGTGATTTTGATTATCCGGAAACACTTGATGCGGCTTTTGCTGGCGTTGATCGCTTGCTAATTATCTCTGCGGATGGGGAAAATGAAACAAGAATACGACAACACGCGAATGCAATAGCTGCGGCTGAGCGAGCTGGAGTGAAATTTATTGCTTATACTAGCATAGCGAATGCAAAGGAAAGCGCAAATCCCCTTGCTCCAACGCATAAAGCAACAGAAGAAGCTATTATGAAAACAGGTATTCCTTATTCTTTTTTAAGAAATAATTGGTATTTGGAAAATGAAATTTCAAGTATTCAAGGAGTTCTAGCAGGTGCTCCTTGGGTGACATCAGCAGGAAATGGTAAGGTAGGATGGGCATTACAACAAGATTATGCAGATGCTGCGGTTGCGGTATTGACTGGTAGTGGGCACGAAAATACTATCTACGAGCTTTCTGGAAAACTATTAACACAGGAAGAGTTTGTATCAGCTCTTGGTAATGTATTGGGTAAAGAAGTACCAGTACAACAAGTTGATGACAAAACTTATGCAAACATTATGAAGGGTGCAGGTGTACCAGATTTTCTTCTTCCTTTTCTTGTGGAAATCCAAACAGGCATTAGAGAAGGTACGCTTGAAGTAGAAAGCAATGACTTCGAAAAACTACTTGGGCGCTCAGCTACACCTATTAGTGACGGACTCAATCAAATTGTTAATGGTATCTCTTAAAGAGAAAAATCGACTTAGTTTAAACCGACCTTTATTATTAGAAAGGTCGGTTTCTATGTTGATGTTAATGCCAATACAATATTTATCCCGTTAATTATAAGTAATTCCTTAGCAAGAAGTGTTTCCTAAAATTGTTAAATTTAACTTGCTAACATTTTGCTAACGCAATCCCATTTGGTTCATGTGCAAATTGCTAACAAAATTGGGTATATAAAAGAGGCTTCTCATTGTAATGGCTAATCTATTTACCATTTTTGTCTTAGTCGATAGGTCTTTCACGATTGGATGCAGCGAATCTCTATTCACATTTTATCGGGATAACCAATTTGATTCAGCTTTTTGCTTTCTACCAGGAAGAACCTTCCATAAAAATTTAGCTACAGGATTTGAAAAATGAAATTTCTTCTCATTATCAATAATAAAATACTTACTTTTACTAGGAACATCTTTTTTTCCTACACTTACAGCAAAAGCACAATGACCATCAAATTCAACCTTTTTAGCATTGTTCATACGAATCCCTCCATTTGTCGTTTTTTTTATTTTTGTAAATATGTTTCTAATGTAACTTCTAAGAAGCTTGTCCAACCGTGTGTATGATGTTGAGCTGACTCTTCGCTTGGTAGTCCAGTATGATGAATAGTAACTTTAGTCCCTTCCTCTGTTTCTAAGAAATCCACAGTTACTTTGGTTATTGGGAAATCAGCTTCATGATTATCCCATTTCCATGTAAAGACTAATTGATCATTTGGCGTAATCTCAAGATATTGTCCTCCTACGACATGTACACTTCCATCAGGAGCATGCATATTAAATTTATAACTTCCATTTACTTCAACATTCATTTCATCAATCGTAGTTTTAAAGCCTTCTGGACCCCACCATTGTTCTAATTGCTCAGGCTTTGTCCATGCATGAAAAACCTTTTCCTTCTTTACTGGATATGTGTTGCTTAATTGTAACGTGAATTCTTGTGCACTATTTTTTGTAATCATTCTTTACTCTCTCCTTTTTCGTTTAATAAAAATTTTTCTAAACTTGTAAATTGCGCTTCCCAGAATGACTTTAGGTCACTTAACCAATTAGAAGCATCTTCAATTGCTTTTGATTGAAGAGAATAATACTTATATCTTCCAACCTTGTTGTAGGAGACGAGACCAGCAGTTTCTAGAACCTTCATGTGCTTTGAAATGGCGGGTAAGGACATATCAAATGGTTCAGCCAACTTTTTCGTCGTTTTTTCTCCTTTTGATAATTCTTGTATGATTGCTCTCCTAGTTGGATCTGATAGTACGTAAAAAATATCATCTAGATTTTTATCATTATAGTTAACCATGTGGTTAACTATAAACTATAATGATGTTAATTGCAAATAAAAAAAAACGCTGCGCCTTTTTATTATGAGGTAAATCGCTTTATTTATAATTAGTTCAGTTTTGAAAAGCAACGGGACGGTTCCCATGTTCTCCAGACAAGATCCAAGCTCACGTAGGCCCCTTTTCAAGTTTGTATAAATTTTTCTAAATTAAGTAAATATATAACAATATATGATATTGTTATAAAATAATAGGAAAATTATTTTGGGGGATATGGAATTGAAAAAGTATTTAGTAGGCTTATCATCCTTATTTTTGATTTTTAGTTTAGTTGCTTGTTCATCTGAAACTTCAAATACCTCACAAGCAGAGGATAAGATTGAGGAAAAGAGTACTGAGGACAAAGCAGAGGCGGAAGCGGCAGCTAAAGCAGAGGCAGAGGCAGAAGCAGCAGCTAAAGCAGAGGCAGAAGCGGCAGCTAAAGCAGAGGCAGAGGCAGAAGCAGCAGCTAAAGCAGAGGCAGAAGCGGCAGCTAAAGCAGAGGCAGAAGCGGCAGCTAAAGCAGAGGCGGAAGCAGCAGCTAAAGCAGAGGCAGAAGCAGCAGCCAAGGCGGCAGAAGAAGCAGCAGCCAAGGCGGCAGAAGAAGCAGCAGCCAAGGCGGCAGCAGAAGCAGAGGCCAAGGCGGCAGCAGAAGCAGAGGCCAAGGCGGCAGCAGAAGCAGAGGCCAAAGCGGCAGAAGAAGCAGAAGCCAAGGCAAAGGCAGAAGCACCTTCAAATGAAGTGGTAGAGGTCTTTGCAAATTGTACTGAACTAAGAACGAAATATCCAAATGGCGTAGCTTCTGATCATCCAGCCTATCAAAAAAAGATGGATAGAGATAAAGATAATTTTGCATGTGAAAGATAGTACCACTTTTATAATCAAAAATCCCTTTTCAAATAGTGAAACGGGATTTTTTTATTTTCTCTTAGATGTCAGAGGAATGGTTTTAGACTTTCTAAACCCACTAATGAAACAAAACCGTCCCTCTACTTTCTGGCAGGCGTAAATAAAGGAGGACAGCTTTAATGCATCCAACAGAAATAATAGAATCAATGATTGTCGGGCTCATAATTGTCTCAATCCTATTTATCTCATTCTTTTTTAAAAGTAGATGGCGAAAAATTGGTTGGTTATTAGCCTTAGCTATATTAATAGCTTATTGTATATTTTTTGTCGTTCGTCCTTTTTGGATCGATGCGCAAATTGATAAGAAGGTGCAATTACTAAGGCCTTACTTAGAAGAGCATTATTCAGATGAAGAATGGACGATTTCCACTGTTCCTCACCGTAAGGACGGCTACAAACACCTAAATCCAAATTATATTAGTGTTGTGTTTGAAAATGAACCAGGGGTTACTTATGAATATTGGGTAGAAAGTAAGGATAATATCTATCAAATTAGTTTTTTAACAAACAAAAGGTTAGAGGAATTAGAGCATGTAGAATGATTCAGCCCCCCACTTTTAAAACCCAACAATTCCGGGTATAAAAACCCTATACGATTGTGAGGGGACAGCCAAATGATAAGAATAGCCGGAATGACAAGGGATCATCAAATCACCAAAAACATTAACATCAATAACCTCGATAGAAACGCCTATAAATGGATTTGGGTTGACTTCAATCAACCGACGGAAGAGGAAATAAAACATTTAGACAGCACTTTTCACTTCCATCCATTGGCGATAGAGGATTGTATACATAGACTACAGCGGCCGAAGCTTGATCATTATGAGGATCATACGTTTTTCGTGACGCACAGTATTCAACAAAGGGAAGATGAGCTTCATAAAGAGGAAGTGAATTTCTTTTTAGGGGAGAATTTTATTGTGAGTTTTCACCATGCACCTTCTAAAGAGGTGGATACGGTGTGGAAGAGCCTGGACAAGCCACCAAAAGACGTGGAAAACTGGGATGAGTATTATGTGTTTTATGAAATCCTAGACGACATTGTGGATGATTATTTTCCGTTGCTATATAAGCTGGAGGATCAGTTGGACAAGATTGAGGAAAACACGCAAGATAAATCGATGAATCAGTTGATGGACGAGCTGTTCGATACGAGGTATTCCTTATTGGATCTAAGACATACGATCAACCCGATGCGGGATCTGCTGTACCGCATGCTAAATACGCATCGTCTGGATGGGGTGATGAAAAGAAAAGAGTACTTCGCGGATATTTATGACCATCTGCTGAAGCTTTCTGACCTAGTTACCTCCAACCGAGAATTGACGGCGGACATTCGGGATAATTACCTTTCCTTGAACTCCCATCAAGCCAACAATGTGATGAAGGTCCTGACCATTATCACCTCCATCTTCGCGCCGTTGACTTTTATCGCGGGGATTTACGGGATGAACTTTCAATATATGCCGGAGTTGACTTGGAGATACGGATACTTTGTTGCGCTTGGAGTCATGGCCGTCATGGGGGTTAGCTTGTTTATTTGGTTTAAGTGGAAGGGATGGTTTAAGTAAGGGCTTTAATGCAAAAGTTGCCTAGAAGTTTTCCTGTTTGAGGCAAGATAACTTCTAGGCATTTTGTTTTACTCGTAATTCATTTCTATTTCTTGACTAATTGCTTCTTTGGCATCTTCTAATGTTTCATTGACATCATCGCCCTCTGAAATAAATGTCAATGCATTAGCCATTGGATCCCAAACTGCTGAAAGTGCAGGTACTGGAGGGAAAGGCTTTGCATGCTCAAGTTGTGTTGCAAAACCAGTTAATAAAGGATCATTTTGAAATTCCTCGCTGCTAAGGATGGAGGATTTTGCTGGCATTTCTCCTGTTTCAGCAAAGTAATAGTTCAATGATTCTTCATTCGTTAAATAAATTGCTAATTCTGTTGCCTCTTTTGGGTATTCCGTGAATTCAGAAAGCATCCAGCCTTTTGTTCCTAAAAACGTGATAGGATGTTCACCATTCTCAAGCTTTGGTAGTGGAGCTGTTCCTAATTTATCCCCTAGTTGCTCTTGTAACTCTTTAAGTGCCCAAGGACCATTAATGATGGCACCTACATCCCCTTGAGTAAATAAACCACCTACTACATCCATTGTTATTCCTTGTGGAAGGTAGCCTTTTTCAAACCAACTTTGAATTAATTGTCCACCTTGTTGAGCTCCTTCGCTTGCGATACCTATATCGCTCGTATCATAGACATCGTTTTCTTGACCAAAAATCTCTGCTCCATACCCCGCCATAAATGGAAAAGAGAAATAAAAATCTATTGCAGGATATAAGAAACCAAACTTATTGTTAGGCATATCGGTTAATGATTCCGCGATTTCTTCTAAATCTGCGATTGTCTCTGGTGCTTCTGGAACAAGATCTTTATTATAGTAAAGTGCAAGGGATTCTACGACAGCAGGAAGTCCATAAACTTCTCCCTCAAAACTTAAAGCTTCTACTGAACCTTCTGAATAAGTATCAAGAATTGCTTGATCCACTTCCATTGGTCGAACTAACCCTTTCACTGCCAAGCTTCCGATACCCGGTTGGAAGAACAAGTCAGGACCTTTTCCAGCCGGACCGTCAAGTGACAATGCTTCTTCTTGTTTATCCATCGCAAATGGAAGGACTTTTACGGCAATACCTGTTTCATCAGTAAATCCTTTTACAATTTCTTCAACCGCTGGAGCTTGATCTGTTGGTGTCCAAACTAATAATTCCTCTGGAACACCTGCTTCACTTGTATCTGAATTACTATTCTGTGCTCTGTCTGGACCACAAGCAACTAAGAACATCAATACTAAAATTGAAGATAGAATAGCCAATTTATTTTTCATTATAACTTTCTCCCCCTTTTTATTGAATACGATAAGCATGTTAATTTTCGAGTTGAATAAATGTTATCACCACCTTCCATGAGGGTTAATCGGTTAAGTGATTAAAAAGTATTCTGATTATAAGCGCTTACAATTTAATCAACTTTAAGTAGATTAGGTTAACCGTTTAACCAAGTATTTAAAATTTAAAGTGCTATATGTTAGTGAATAGCACTTCTAAATTTTTTAGTTACGTTGCTGGGTCGATTCTCTAATGATAAGTTCTACTGGCATTTCAACCGTTTGATGTTCGGTATCTATTGATTCAATAGAATTTAAGAGTAGGTTTCCGGCTGTTTTTCCTTTTTCAATAATGTCTTGCCGGACTGTCGTTAAACTAGGCGTTGTATAGTTACTGATAGTTAAATCATCAAAACCGACAATCGAATAATCACCAGGAACTTGTTTACCTTGTTTTTGTAGAGCTTTAATAATTCCGATAGCCAACACATCGGACACCGTTACAATTCCTGTTAATTTTCGATTATAATTTACAATCTTCTTCCCAATCTTTAATCCATTATCAAATGTAATATCTTTCGTTTCAAAAATTAACTTCTTATCTAAGCCCAGACCAGCTTCTTGTAATGCTTTTTTATATCCCTCAAAACGCTTTGTGTCGACAGGGCTTGATATAAGACTCGTAGCGACAAATCCAATGTCTTTGTGACCCAAATCAATTAAATGTTTAGTAGCTAAATATCCACCATGTTCATCATTTACTTTCACATTATCAAATAGATTTGTGTATTCCTCATAAGTATCAATAAGGACAGTTGGGATGTTAAGCGCTTTCAACTCATTGTATAAGTGTTGGGAAAACATCCCCAAGAATATCAATCCATCTAAATTTCTTTTCTTTACCCAATTTCTACATTCTTCAGGATTTCCAACACCTGCGATCATCGTATCAAACTTACGGTTTCGAGCGACTGACTCCACTCCGCTTACAAACTCATTGTAATATAAGTTGTTTTTAAACACCGAAGCCGGTGAATCTTCCACTAACGGGAGCATTATTCCAATCAGATTGGATTTCTTCTTTGACAAGCTAATGGCGGTAAAATCAGGGTAGTAATTTAAAACTTCAACCGCTTCAAGTACTCGCCGCTTTGTATCATCCGATACTTTTTTTACACCGTTTAATACATAGGATACGGTTGCAGGCGATACTTCCGCATATTTAGCTACATCTTTGATCGTTGTTTTTTTCATCTTTGCCTCCAGGTTAACCGGTTAACTCCTTGTGCTATAAGATTAATACATTTCAATAAATGTTGTCAATATGCTTTATTTTTTGGCAGGCTCTTTCTCTCAATATAGAGCACGATATCTGCTACGATAATGATTTTCCGTATTAACATAATAAAACAGCATACCTAACCCCACCGGATTAAGTATGCTGCCATGTTTGTTCCCCTAAACCTTAGTAAACCTTATCCCCATTAAAAATGGAGTTTTTCACGATCACATAATCTACGTGACGGATGGAGTCTAAAGTCGTTCCTCCAGCGTAAGAAATGGATGATTGAAGGTCTTGTTCCATTTCCGTTAATGTATCTTGTAAGGCACCTTTATGCTCAACGAACATTTTTTTGCCTTCTACGTTTTTCTTTTCGCCTTTTTGGAATTCGGAAGCGGATCCGAAGTACTCTTTCACTAGCTTTCCGTTTACTTCGCTCGTTTCTCCTGGTGATTCTTCATGGCCGGCAAAAAGGGAGCCGATCATGACCATCGTTGCACCGAAACGTACGGATTTCGCGATATCTCCGTGTGTACGGATTCCGCCATCAGCGATGATTGGTTTGCTTGCTGCCTTTGCACATAAACGAAGTGCAGCCAACTGCCAGCCACCAGTTCCAAATCCTGTTTTTATTTTTGTGATACATACTTTACCAGGGCCGATTCCCACTTTTGTTGCATCTGCACCGGCATGCTCCAGTTCACGAACAGCTTCAGGTGTACCAACGTTTCCTGCAATGACGAAGCTCTCTGGCAAGTGTTTTTTGATATGCTGAATCATGTTGATAACAGCATTGGAATGCCCATGGGCAATGTCGATCGTGATGTATTCAGGAGTAAGATTTGCTGCTGCAAGCTCTTCAACGAAGGAATATTCTTCTTCTTTCACCCCAACACTGATGGAAGCGTAAAGACCTTTTGCATGCATGTTCTCTATGAATGCATGACGCTTTTGTGGCTCAAAGCGGTGCATGATGTAAAAGTAGTTATTTTCAGCAAGATAAAGGGCAATCTTTTCATCAATGATTGTTTGCATATTGGCTGGCACTACAGGAAGTTTAAATTGACGGCCACCAAGTGTTACCGTTGTATCACATTCAGAACGGCTGTTAACCACACATTTATTTGGGACTAACTGAATATCTTCATAATCAAATACATTTTCCATGAGACACACTCCTAAAAGAATAATTTTCATAGTAATGTTCGGTTTTTACACAACAAAAAATCCAGACTAAAAATGGGCAGAGCAATCCTACCCATTCGTAGTTAGGATTTTACGGCTCCTAGTAGAAACTCTTAGACCATATCTCTAAGAATATACGAATGAAAATAACTATATTAATTAAACACAATTTTGATTATAAACGAACTTTATGTTTATGTAAATGATAAATGTTCGTATTTTAAGGGTGAATTTAAGCTATTTACGCTATTATTACTCAGTATATAGCTTTTCTAGCTTTTTATCCTCGTCAGTTAAAATAAATCGATATGGAAAGATCTTGTAGAGGATGCATAATAATGAGAATTATTATCAATAATAAAGATAGAAAAGCGACAATCACCGTCATGATTGCCGCTTTGTCATAAAGTTAGTGGCCGGCTGGTTCAAATGTTTTGCAATCTGTTTCTTCGCTGTTTGAAGCGTTACGTTCTTTGTTGTTTACTACATAAATTTGAGCAGCGCCACATTTGTTTTGGGCATTAATGTTGTGAACGCAACTGCTTACTTCACATAATACATCCTGTGCCATATAAACACCTCCTTAACTTTTAGGATAAACAAGCTCTGTTCATTCTATGCAGATAGAAGAGTTCATACACTTTCATCGTAATTAGTGATGTGAGAAAAAATTTTCCTTATATAACTATTTTTAAACAAATGTTTGCATAAGTCATTTTCAACTATTGTCCCTATACGGTTAGATTTGAATCGATAAACATCGACTATTTCCGCATGCTATATAAGAATAGTTCAATTTTTATAACGATAGAAAAGGCTTTATATGCCATGATCAGCATATAAAGCCTTTTACTTGTTGTTTATGACTATGAAATACCGTTTAAGAGCCTTTTCTAATCGACTGGATAGCTTGTTTAAGTGTCGATTTAAACGTATTGTCTTTGAAGGTATATTGTAATAGGTTTACTTTTTTTGCAAGGTCTGGTCGAATCCCGGTATAGGTAATGCGGACTCCAACCAGTTTAAGAGAATTGGAGATAAGCATTAAATTTTCGACGCTTCTCGAATCGATGCGAGCGAGGCCGGATAAATCGATGATGATGTGCTCTAATTCTCCTTTGGCCGCTTCAGTCAAAGTGTGTTCGATGACCCTAGATGTACGTTCAGAATCAACCTCGCCGATAAGCGGAAGGACAGCCATATCATCAAATATTGGGACTAGGGGCACGGAGAGCATTTGAACTTGTAAGTTTTTCTTTTGTAAATCCAGTACGTTTCCAAGCAACTTGGCCATTGCTTTAAACAAATCCTTGTGATTCTCTGTAAAATGGAAGGGACGCAAATCCATTCCGCACAAGGTACCGTAATTCTCCCCATCCTTATAGTAAATGGGAACACCGATAAGCGATCCGTCCCCAAGACTTTTGGTAACTTCCATATCTTTGGTTAGGTCAGATAAGATCAAATCTTCAATGATAAGTGGTTCCCGACCACTTTTTATAATAAACTGTCAATAGGAATCACGGTATAACGTTTCAAACCCTGAGGGAAGCACAACATCATTACGATTGAAGGCATGTATAATGTTGACATCTATTTTATCATTCTTTGCAATGAAAAAAGTGTTCACATCTACAAATTTACTAATCAACGCCAAAATTTCATCTGCCGCTTCTTCCATTGTTTCATAAACCAAGCCATGTCCATGCGTCATCGGTATCACCTGCCTTCCTTAATACTCCCATCCTAACTTAGATATAGGAAAAAAGATACAAAATTACGACAATGTTTTTACTTGAAAGAGAAGAAGTCGTGCGGAAGAAGGGGTTTCTTGTAAAATATTGAATCATGATAAAAAACCTTTCCCCATGACTCACCCCATTGGCAAATGAACATAAAATTCAGAGAAAATGGAGTATGTAACCTTGCTGATTTCCACAAATTTTACAACACCTTCATATCCACTTAACATTCCATCGGTAAAATTTTAAATGTTCAAAAAAGTTTGGTGGAGGTTAGTGATGAGGAAAGAGAAGCGAAAGTTTGGTAGGAAGCTGCTGTCGTCATTGATGATTGTTACTATTGTGGGAACGAGTTTTCAGCCAGTTGTGCCACGTGGCTTGGTGTATGCGGAAGAAGAAGTTACAGAAACGGAGTCTCCACCTGTAGAAGACCATGAGGTAACAAACCAGGAAGAAAATAGCGAGCCGGTTGAAAATACAGAACCGCCTGCTGAGGAAACGATAGAACCGCAACCGCCAGAAGTGGAAGTGGTGGAAGAAGAAGAGGTAACGGAAGAACCTGTAAATGAAGAACCACAAGTGGAAGAGCCAGTAGAAGAAGAACCACAACCAGAATTTGCCCCACCATCTGAAGAGGAAGAAATGGGTGAATCAACGGAACAACCAGAAGAACCTACTGAAGTGCAACAACCAGAAGAAGAAACCATCACAGAAGAGCCGGATTACAACCTGCTCCCACATTTACTCATCACAGAAATTTCTCCAAACTCAGCTGGTACTGATCACTATGAGTACTTTGAGCTTTACAATAATACAGACCAGGCGATATCTACAGCGAATCTAAATTTTATCTATACATACACGGATACAGGAAGTGAAAGATCATTTGCCGTTCCGGAAACAACCATTGAATCACAGGAAACACTTGTGTTCTGGTTTAACAACGGAGACCGTAGTATAGCTGATTTTAACGAGAACTTTGGGTTGGCGTTAACGGAAGATCAGGTAGTTTCTTTTAAAGATGTCTTCCCAGGGTTTTCGAATGGTGGTAACCGAGCGTTGGTGATCCACGATAAGCAAGGGAAGGAATTGGTTTCTGCCAGTTATCTTGGAACTGAAAATGATAACGATGGAGCGGGAATTGAGTATAAGTTTCCTGCGAGCGGAACGGAAATGGACAAGCATGCGGTTCTAGCATTGCCGACACCTGGATCCATTGAAGCGGTTCAAGTTCCTGAGCAGCCGGTGACTGTGGAGGAAGAGGAAGCGCCTGCTCCTGACGAAATCGCGCCAGTTATTGAGCATACCTCTATTACAGAAGCAGAAAGGTTCACTGCCATCCCCGTGCAAGCCAAGATAACGGATGATGTTGGTGTCACTGCTGCAACATTATTTTATAAAAAAGAATCAGAGGTAAATTATACGAGTATAAGCATGCAACAACAAGAGACGACGTCTGCCTACACTGTCGAAATTCCAGCTTCCAAGGTGGATGCACCAATCACCTACTATATCGAAGCAACAGATGGAACTAACACAGTAGCGACGGAGCCGTCGACGATTGAGGTTGAGGTACCAGCAGAAACATACAGTGAAGTACCGGTCCTTATTACCGAACTGTCCCCGAACTCCAAAGGGGGAGGAACGGATTACTACGAGTTTTTTGAGGTGTATAACAATACAAATCAACCGATGAATCTTGCAAACTATTCTTTTGTCTATAAATATACGGACACGGGAAGTGAGCTGCCATTCCAGGTGCCTGCTGTGATCTTGGAGCCGCAGGAGGAAATCGTATTTTGGTATAACAACGGAAACAGGACGCTTGCTGATTTTAATGAAAACTTTGGGCTCTCGCTCACAGAAAGTCAGGTTGTGGAGTTCAAGGATGTCTTCCCTGGTTTTGCAAACGGCGGCAATCGTGCTCTCGTGATCAAGGATGCAGACGGAGCAGAGGTTGTGTCCGCAAGCTATCTTGGCAGTGACAATGACAACAACGGAGCAGGCATTGATTATCTATTCCCGACTAGCGGAACGGCGATGCTGAAGCTGGAAGGATTGGCTGCGCCGACACCTGGTACGGCAAAAGAAAGCCAGGTGCCGACCAAGCCGGTGGAGCTGGAGGAAATTCCGGAAGATACAGTTGCGCCTGTGGTGGAACATACGCCTGTCACAAGTGGTACTGCGTACTCGCCGATTCGCATCGAAGCAACGATTACAGATGACATGGCAAAACCTTTTGCGACTTTATTTTATAAAAAGCAAGGGGACGAGACATTTACTTCGTTGTCCATGAACCCAACGTCTGAAGGGTCTTCTGTCTATACGGCGGAAATACTTGGGGCGGATGTTGCCGGGGATATCGTTTATTATGTGGAAGCTTCCGATGGTTGGAATGTTTCCAAGACGGAAGAGTTCACGATTGAAGTAGAACAAATTGAAGTGGATTATCAATCTCTGCCGCCATTTTTGGTGACGGAAGTGGTTCCGGATTCGACGAATGTTGGGTCGGCGGACGGCTATGAGTTCATTGAAATCTATAACAATACGAATCAGGATCTGAGTTTTAAAGATTACAAGCTTTATTATCGTTACGGAGCGGAGAGTGCGACAGATGTGGTGTGGCCTTCGATTCCCGATGATGTGGTGATTCCATCAAAGGAAACGCTTGTGTTCTGGATCATCAATGCACAAAATCGTGAGCAGACCGTGGCGGATTTCAACGCCAATTATGGTTCCAATTTGGTGGAGGATCAGAATATCGTTCGTATTTACAGTGACGGCATGGCCAATGGTGCGATGCGTGGACTTGTGGTGGCAACGAACTCGAAAAAGGAGCTTGCGGTCGCTTACTACAATGATGTTCCGAATGTGAAGGACACGGCCGCCAATATGGGTGTCTTCTATCAATACCCGTTAGATGGCTCGACGCAAATGATCAAGACAAGTGCAGCCGTGAAAGCGGCAACGCCTGGTATGGTGGATGCTTCACAGGTGCCTGCGGAAACGGTGCAAATCGAAGCAGATACGGTGGCGCCGACTTATGAAAATTTAACGAAGGTCACCGAGGTTGATCAGACGGAAAATATTGAACTCGTTTTGGATGCGCAGGATGACAAGGAAGTGAAGACGGTCCGTTTATTTTACCGAACGAACGACCAGACCGACTTCAAACAGGCCATCCTGACAAAAGATTATAATGATTTGCTTTACCACTATACTGTTTACTCGCCTGAAATTATCGCGAAAGAGTATGTGGAATATTATTTCGAGATTTCAGATGGCATGAATGAAGTGACAACAGAGGCTTATAAGGTGAATGTCACGACGGAATTGGATTTCTCCAGTCTTCGTTTGAATGTAAAAGAAGCCGAGATACTTGCTGGGGAGAAGATTTTGAAGGGGACTTCCAGCACCGATGCTCCGGAAGATGTGAAGCTTATGATAGACGGTGAGGAAGTGGAAGGAGAAACATTCCAAGCGGTCGAGCATACCTCCTATTTTGCTTTTGAGGTGAGTGGCATCAATACCTTCTTCCAGAACGGGGTAACCATGGGGGATGAGGTCCTGCATATTTTTGATGATTGGATCAATGAATGGCAGACGATCACGGTTCCAATCAATCCAGACAAACTGGAGCTTGGCGACAATACGATTACGATTCGTGCGGGTAACAAGGCATCTCCATTTGACCTGGAGTCCGAGGACAATCGTGACGACTATAACTTAAGAAATGTTCGCCTCGTTTTAGCAGATGGAACCATTCTGCGTGATGCGGTGAAAAATGACCCGGCGCAAGTGTTTGACATGGGCGATGACGGAACAGATCGCATTTTTGAAGATTTCACTTTTACGGTGGCAGGGGAACAGGCTCCGTCCAAATCTTATAAGTGGGACACAGCTTCTGTATCGGATGGGGAGCATGTGATTTCTGCGATTGATGCAGATGAGGAGATCTCAACAAAGGTGATGGTGGATAACACCGCGCCAAGCATCACGACTTCCCTAGAAGAAGGCAAGGAATACAAGGGTGCTTTTACGATTGATGTGACAGCAACCGATGAGATTGCCGGTGTAAAAGAAACAAGGGTGCTCCTTGATGACACGGAAATCGCGACACCTTACGAAACGGCATCTTCTAAGCTTTCGGCCGGCGAACATACGTTGAAAGTCGTGGCGATCGATGAGGTAGGAAACGAAGCGGTAAAAGTGGTGCACTTTACGGTAGTGAATGAAAATCCTTTGAAACCGGAATTGGTATCTCCTTCAGATGATGCAGAAACACCAGTGGACGGCGACCCGACCTTGAAGGTAAAGGTATCCGATCCGACTGACGATAACTTGGATGTTACTTTTTATGGTGGCTATAAGTACGACGTCACTCAAGGTGATCGCATGAAGGGCTTTAAAAACGCCAATGAAGTGGAACCGCCGCAAACGATGGTTCCAGAGGGCGAGGAAGCTTTTACGGAAGAGGATATTTCCCTTGTTTCTAAAGAGGACGGAGAATATCTGATCACGGATTCTTCCACAGAATTCCCGTATCACCGCTTTGATGTGACAGTGGACGATTCTGTTCAGGAAGGGGATACGGTAGAGCTTGTTTGGAAAGGGAACTCCCTTGAAGGTAGGAAGGTGACCATGTATGCCTGGAACCACACGTCCAACAAGTGGGAGATTATTGATTATAAGATTGCTGGAACGGAAGACTTTGGGCTGCAAGGGGAAGTCGCAGTCGCTGATTTTGTAAAAGAGGGCAACATCAACGTACTGGTGCAGGATGAAATTCCAGCCTCACCTGAAGAGTACGATTACACATTTGTCTGGATGACCGATACGCAATATTATTCGGAAAGCTTCCCGTACATCTATGAAAGGCAAACCGAATGGATAGCGGAAATGGAAGAGGAAATGAAAATTGAGTATGTGTTCCACACGGGAGATCTCGTGAATACGGCTGACCAGGAGGTCCAATGGAATTATGCGGATCAATATATGGGTGTATTGGACGAGCGTGAAATTCCATATGGCGTGCTTGCAGGAAACCATGACGTGGATCACAAAACAAATGACTACACCGAGTATTATAAATACTTTGGCGCAGACCGTTTTGAGGACAAACCTTACTACGGCGGGACCTATAAAAATAACCGCGGACATTATGACCTTATTTCCTCGAACGGAAATGACTATATCATGGTGTATCTCGGCTGGGGTGTGGAAGACGAAGGAATCGCCTGGGTGAATGAGGTGCTTGCTGCCCATCCAGACCGCATCGCAATCTTGAGTTTCCACGAATATTTGCAGGCAACGGGAGTGCGTCATCCGCTTGGTGACAAGCTGTATGAAGAAGTCGTACTGCCAAATGAGAATGTTGTTGCTGTGTTGAGCGGCCATTATCATGAGGCGCAAACACTAATTGATGAAGTGGACGATGATGGAGATGGCGTAGCAGACCGTAAAGTCTATCAAATGCTTGCCGACTATCAGGCAGGACCAGAAGGCGGACAAGGCTTCATGCGACTGCTGCATTTTGATACGGACAATAACCGGATTGTCGTGAACACGTATTCACCGTACTTGGATCAGTACAACTATTATGATACCGAAACCTATCCAGGCAAGGACGAGTTTGTGCTGGACCTTGACCTTCAGCCAAAAGAAAAGCGAGTGGCAACTGACTACTTTGCAGTGAACGTTTATACGGAAGTGGAAATTGGCAAGCAAGAGGCTGTTTCTAGCGGAAGTGTGGCGGAGATGGTTTGGGAAGGTCTTGAGGAAAATGAGCGATACTGGTGGTATGTTGTGGTGCAGGATGAGCACACGGGGATGACTACTTCGGATATTTGGACGTTTACCAAAGGTAAGGTGGAAGATGGGCCGGTTGAGCCGGATCCTTCCGAGCCGGGAGAACCTGGGGAACCGGGTAATCCGGGGACGCCAGGTGGTAATCCTGGAGGGCCGAGTAATCCGGGTGCGCCTGGGCCTGTGAATCCAAACCCTGGGCAACCAGGAAAACCTGCAGATCCGGTTAAAGTCAATAATCCTGGAATGCCAGGTAGTGGTGATGGGAAGAAAAATGACCAAGGGAAGAAACAGAGTGGAGAGAAGCTTCCGAACACGGCTACGAATCTATATGACTTTTATGTCATCGGGTTAATATTGCTGGTGATGGGAGTAGGGTGTTTGGTGATGGTGAGGAAGAGAAAAAGAGTGTTATAGGGTAATAGGTGGACACATGGAATCTTTAGGGTTTCATGTGTCTTTTTTTGAAAAATCAGTATAAACTTAGAAGAAGAGACATCTGATTTTGTTTTATTTTGAATAGTAATTTTTAAACAAACGTTTGATCAAATGGAATTTTTTTATTGTAAGAAAGGGCTTAAAATCGGTTCGGGAAATATCGACTATTTTCGAAAGGTATATTCAAATAATAACAAAAGGGGAGTGTTACATATGAATTTAGTAGAGAAAGCCATTGTTTTCGCAGCTGAAGCGCATAAGCATCAAACAAGAAAAGGGACAGAGATACCTTATATCACACATCCTTTTGCGGTTGGGATGATGTTGCAAGGGGTGGGCTGTTCTGAGGAAGTGATTGCTGCGGGAATTATACACGACACACTTGAAGATACGGAAGCCACGTATGATAGCTTGGTGAAAGAGTTTGGTGGTCGTGTAGCAAATTTAGTTGTGGCAGCTTCTGAAAATGACAAAAGTCTTTCATGGGAAGAAAGAAAACAGCACACCATTAATGGGTTAAAAGATGCATCCATGGAAGAGTTGCAAGTGATCGTTGCGGATAAGTTGCACAATTTACGCTCCATTCGAGCGGATCTTGAAGAGAATGGGGATATGGTTTGGGAACGGTTTAATCGTGGGAAAGAGAAGCAACATTGGTACTATGCAAACATTGTGAAGGCATTGGCTCCTAGGAAAGATGGGTTTAGGTTGATTGGTGAATTAGAGCAGGAAGTTAGAAAGGTTTTTGGTTTTGTAGAGTTGTAGAAGGTGAGGTGCGCTTAAGGGATTTTTTTTGTGGGGATGAAGACGTCTCTACTGTGAAAAAAGAGGCGGTGATGTCTTCATCGGGGTAATGAGGACGTCTCTACGGTGAAAAAGGAGGCAGTGGGGTCTTCATCGGGGTAATGAGGAGATTAAGTCTATATAATTGTGTAAAAAGAAAGGCCATTATCAATGTCCGTGTTACAATGTGTTCGACGAAAAACAATCACACACGGAGGCAATGATAATGACCAACATTAATATTACTATAAATTTGGAACAACTTAAAGCCGAGGTAGAAAAAAGCTCTTTAGGATCCCCGGTAAAAGCATCTTTAGCCCTTGTATTGAATTCGCTTATGGAGAAAGAAAGGGACGAATATATTAATGCTCTCTCTCACGAGAGAACGGATGACCGCAGAGGATATCGGAATGGCTACTATGAACGAGAATTAATTACCGGCACTGGCTCACTCACATTAAAGGTTCCCCGAACTCGTGATGGTGAATTTTCAACTTCTGTATTCCAAAAGTATGAGCGATGCGAACAAGCTCTAATTCTTTCTATGATTGAGATGGTTGTAAATGGAGTCTCAACTCGTAAAGTTACCAAGATTGTAGAAGAACTGTGTGGAAAAGGTGTATCTAAATCACTAGTATCTAACCTCACTAAATCATTGGATCCAATAGTTAATGAGTGGAGAAACCGCCCACTAAACACCCTTTATTATCCATACATATATGTTGATGCCATGTATATTAAAGTTCGTGAGAACGATAGGGTTGTTTCAAAAGGAGTACTTATAGCTTGCGGTGTAAACGAAGAAGGACATAGAGAGATTATTGGGTTAAGGGTTACCCATGGGGAATCAGAAGAAAGTTGGTCTAATTTCTTTGATCACCTAAAATCAAGAGGGATACAATCACCTAAGATGGTGATTTCTGATGCACATGCAGGGTTAGTGGCTGCTATAAAAGAATCCTTTTTAGGAACCTCTTGGCAAAGGTGTTGTGTTCATTTTCTTAGGAATATAATGGACTCCTTTCCTAAGAAAAACTCTTCAGAAGCAAAAACAGAACTCAAGGAAATCTTTAGAACATCCAACATTAAATTGAGCCGAGAACTGAAGCGCGACTTTATTGAGAAGTATTACGAAGTAAAAGGGTTTACTAAGGTAATTGAAACGTTGGATGCTGGCTTTGAAGATGCAATGCAGTTTCATTCTCAAAAAGCTGAGCTTCACAAACACTTACGTACAACCAATATGCTAGAAAGAGTAAATAGGGAAATAAGGAGAAGAGAAAGGGTAATTCAAATTTTCCCGAACGATCAATCTGCAATACGTATAATTGGATCTGTACTGATGAAAATGGAGGAAGAATGGAGTAAGTCAAAGTATATACACCATATCTAAGTAAAATAGTTTTTTAATTCCCTAAACGGAATTATGTGAACTGTCACATTAATGTTTGTTAATAAAAAAGCGCTTACAGTGACTGGGCCATAAAAAGGGAAAATTTTACCCCCTAGGGGGTAAAGAATACACCCTAAACCTTTAAGAAGAACAAGACCTGAAAACATAACCCCATAACACATTTAGCATTAGATCTCATTGTAACTATTTTTACACATTAATATGGACTTGACTTAATGAGGACGTCTCTACAGCAAAAAAGGAGGCAGTAGGGTCTTCATCCATTGCCCCTTCTCTTCTAGTATTAAAAAGTAGAAAAAAGTCTATATCTTCCCCTTAATCCCTGCTAATATATTTAAGGAAGGAGATGGAAAATATGAAAATATTAAGAAGAATGCTGCTGGTTGTAAGTTTATTCGCTCTAGGAAGTGTGTTGACTGCTTGTAGCGAAATTGTGGGTTCGATAAAAGAGCAGGTTGATGCACAGGATGAACTGATTGCCTATATTGATGATAGCAATCCAGTTATTGAAGCTGCTGTAGATGCGGAGATTGCGGCAGATGAATTTGTGTTTATGGAAGAGGATCTTGAGAGTGCGTATACATATTTAGTCGAGACAACTATTCCTACCCTTGAAAAAGTGGTAGAAGATACAGAGGCAATTGTCATTACAATGGAGGATTTGCAACCATCGCACGATAAGTTGATTGAAGCGCATAAAAAATTGTTGGAAGCCTATTCCACTTATGCAGATGGGTATTATGACGGCGACGAAAGCTTGTTGGAAAAGGGAGACCTTCTCTACGAAGAATATGGTGAAATTTATGATGAGCACGAAACTTTGTTCACGGAATTAGCGAAAGAATATAATTTGGAAGTGGAAATAGAGGAAGTAGAATAGAACAACAACTAGGTTAAGAAACATACAAACAAGGCACATGGAATTTTTCGTGTGTCTTTTATTATGGATGATTTATTGAGTGTTACTCAGAAAACATAAAAAAACAGGCCCTATTAATAGGACCTGTTTGTATAAACGATATAAGATTAAGAAGCTTTTTGAACGTTAGAAGCTTGAGCTCCGCGAGCACCTTGCTCAACGTCAAATGTTACTTTTTGACCTTCGTCTAAAGATTTGAAGCCTTCGCTTTGGATTGCGGAGAAATGTACGAATACGTCGTCTCCGTTTTCGCGTTCGATAAATCCAAAACCTTTTTCTGCATTAAACCATTTTACTGTACCTTGTTCCATTTTTGTTGCCTCCTAGTGCGTTGCCACACATTGTATTACTATCCTTGGCCAAAGTAGGATCAAGTTGAAAAATTGATATTCATACTATCCTTTACACCGAACAAAAATAATTAACTTAATCATAACAGGAAGCGGCAGAGATTGCAAATTATTGTTATTTAACTAAAGATGGAATGGAAGGATCTCATTCTAATTTTTCCTTTTTATTGGTAATTTCACTTAATTTCAACTACTATTTCTATTTTTTTAGGTAAAGTAGTTGACGCTAAAAATAAATTTATGATATTATAAAATATTTTGTTAAAAATGATTTGTGTGTTAAGGTTAAGAGAGATACAAAATATGGAGGTGGATTATTTGTTTAAAATTGGCGATAACGTTGTTTATCCAATGCACGGAGTAGGTATAATTAAAGACATAGAAGAAAAGGAAATCTCAGGGGAAAAACAACAATATTATGTGATAAGCATGTTAATCAGTAATATGCAAATCATGATTCCTACGGGTAAAATATTGAGTTCAAGTATACGCCCCGTTACTGACATCATTGCATTGAAACACATCATGCACATTTTTCAGCATGGAGAATCAGATAGATTACTGCCGTGGAAACAAAGATTTAAATTGAACACGGAAAAAATTAAAACGGGCAAAATATTAGAAGGTGCTGAAGTTGTGCGTGATCTGTTGCGTATGAAGAAAGAGAAAGCACTTAATTCAAGCGAAAAAAGAATGCTGAACAACGCAAATGAATTTTTGATTAGTGAACTAAGATTAATCAAAGGGATCACGGAAAATCAAATTAAAAGCTTTTGTTAAGGTAAACTAAAAGCTTTTGTTAAGGTAAACTAAAAGATATTGCTGACATCTCCCGAAAATATTCTGAGTATTTCGGGAATATGATTAGTATTTTAAGTTAAATATTTCAAAGACATTCTACTTCGTAAACTCACTTTTGAAGCATTATCCTCTTTTGTTATTTCTACAACCGATCCATTTTTATACGAAATCATTGCTATCTGGGATCAAAGTAATGTTCATTATGCAGTAAAACTTAATGTTGAATAACTCTTTAAACGGAATAATAATTTTTAAACAAACGTTCGATTAAGCTGATTTTTTTTATTGTAATGGCGGTCTTGAAATTGCATCGAGTAATATCGACTATTTTTGCATAGTATAGTAGAAAAATGTTTAATGGGCCAGCTAGGGAGAAGTAGATCGAAGGACCGCCCTGCTCCCCAAAAACCTCGATGGATTGGATGAAAAGTTATAAACAAGGTGGTGCAAATGTGCATCACCTTTAAATTTGTATCCCGTTGCCATGCCGCCGGAATAATTTTAGTTCTTGTGTGAAGGACGTTTTTGACGCGAAGGAAGAGATAAAATATGATAAAAGAAAAGGCTTTTGGTTAGGGTGTTGAAAGATGAGAGTGTTGATAGTGGAGGACGATAGGACGATTGCTGTTGGTTTGGAGTATTCTCTTCGGCAGGAGGGGTATGAGACTATTCTTTGTCCTGATGTTCGATCAGCAGAGTCGGCGATCGGTGAGAAGCTTAATGAGATAGATTTATGTTTATTTGATTTGTCTTTACCTGATGGAAGCGGTTATGACCTTTGTGAACAGGTTAAGAAGCGTGAGGACAAACCGGTAATTTTTCTTACGGCCTTTGATGATGAGGTCAATGTGGTGATGGGGCTTGATATGGGAGCGGATGATTATATTACGAAGCCATTCAGAGTCCGTGAGCTGCTTTCCCGGATTAAATCGGTCTTACGGCGCTACCATAAGCAGCCTGAGCAGGTCAAAAGCTACATAGATATCGAGAATATCCGTATCAACACTTTGGAAGGAAAAGTATTCAAAAATGGGGAAGAGGTTCTGCTGACCGCATTGGAATACCGACTGTTGATGATCTTTGCAAACCATATCGGGCAAGTGCTGACGAGAGCTCAGCTGCTTGACCGAATATGGGATGTGGCAGGGGATTTTGTCAATGACAATACGCTCACTGTGTATATCAAACGTTTGCGGGAAAAGCTGGAGGACAACCCTCAAAGCCCAGTGATCATCCGGACCGTCCGCGGTATGGGCTATAAGGCAGGTCAATGAGATGTGGCGTAACAGAGAAGTTCAACTATATGTAAGCATCATGATCTTGATCGGCGCTGTATTAAGCGGGGCAACGGCTTTCTTGTCCACCTCTGCAGCAATACTTGTTTTGGTTACTTCCGTGCTGCTTATTACATGCAGTTTGGTCTTCACCAAGTGGAGGTACCGGGAAATCGAAAAACTATCTGGGTACTTACGCCGTATCAGCAATGGAGATTATGAATTGGATGTCCGTGACAACTATGAGGGTGAACTGAGTATTTTAAAAAGTGATATCTATAAAGTCACTCTGATGCTTTCAGAGCAGCGTTCCTATTTGGAACAGGATAAAGTCAAATTAACGAATGCGATATCAGATATCTCGCATCAATTGAAAACTCCGCTTACCTCCATGATGGTCATGGCGGATTTGCTCAGCGATAATAAACTCCATGAAACAAAGCGTGCTGAATTCACCCAGAACATTCGTGTGCAATTAGAAAGAATCGAGTGGCTTGTGTCTTCCCTTTTGAAATTATCCAAAATTGATGCCGGGACTGTCAGTTTTAAAAAAGACAATGTTTCAGTCAAGGGCCTTATTGAAAGGGCTGTGCAGTCTGTGTTAATTCCAATGGACATTAAGGAACAGACCTTATTAGTGGAAGGGGACAACACTGTCACGTTTACAGGAGATAATCATTGGACGGCAGAGGCGATGATAAATATTTTAAAAAATTGTGTGGAACATACTTCGGTTGGCGGCCAGGTATCCATTTCGTTTTCAGAAAACCCCCTCTACACAGAGATAAAGGTAAAGGATAATGGGCATGGCATCCCAAAGGAAGATCTCCCCTATATCTTCAGGCGTTTTTATAAAGGGAAAAATGCAGGAGAAGACAGTGTGGGAATCGGGCTTGCTATGGCGTATAGCATTATCACCAGCCAACAGGGGGATATCGAGGTCAGAAGTGAACAAGGCAAGGGGACCGAGTTTCATATAAAGTTTTATAACAAGGCTAGCACCTGATAAGTAGGGGATAGGTTCGTCCAGTGGGACATGAATCTGTCCCCTTAAGTGACTAAACTGTCACAATGGAAGTCACCTTATAGTCATCTTAGGCAGATATACTGAGGATACATTTAACATATGGAGGCGAATGCGATGAGCATTTTACAAATAGAAAATCTGTCTAAGGTTTATGGTAAGGGAGATACAGCGGTAAAGGCATTGGATGATGTATCATTTTCAGTAAAAAAAGGGGAGTTTGTTGCAATTATCGGTCCATCTGGATCCGGTAAATCAACGCTTCTTCATTTACTTGGTGGAGTGGATAGACCTTCAAGTGGTAAGGTGCTTGTTGATAACACCGATATCTATCAATTGAATGAAACGCAGCTGGCGATTTTTAGACGCAGGCAGATCGGGTTGATCTACCAGTTTTATAATCTGATCCCGATTTTGACAGTGGAAGAAAATATGACACTGCCATTATTGTTGGATGAACACAAAGTGGACCAGAAGCAATTTAGTGATATAGCGTCCACACTTGGATTGGACCATCGTCTGAATCACTTGCCAAATCAACTTTCCGGCGGACAGCAGCAGCGAGTATCTATCGGAAGGGCACTAATCAGCAATCCGGCAATTATTCTTGCGGATGAGCCAACAGGAAATCTCGACAGCAAAAATAGCGGCGAGATCATGGAGCTTTTGAAAATGTTCAATAAAACTTTCAATCAGACGCTTATCGTCATTACCCATGATGAAAGGATTGCCCTGCAGGCTGACCGTGTCATTGAAATCAATGATGGAAAAGTTGCCAAGGACGAGGTGATCCGTCCATGAACATCATCAATAAGCTGACACTAAGGCATCTGAAGAAAAATAAGAGAAGGACAATGGTGACCATCATTGGTGTCATCATCTCGGTTGCGATGGTGATGGCTGTCGCGACGCTAGGAGTCTCCTTTCTAGACCTTTTGAAAAGGCAAACTATTGCAGACAATGGAGAGTGGCATGTTCAATATAAAAATGTCACCAGTGAGCAAATAATAGCAATTGAAGAAGATGGGGATACGAAAGACCTGATTCTTTCCAGCGATATGGGTTATGCAATGTTGGAAGGTGATGAGGTGACGGATAAGCCCTATCTCTTTTTTAAAGGATACAATGAAAAGGGATTTGAACAATTTCCAATTGAGTTAAGCGGTGGACGCCTGCCTAAAGCGGCAAACGAAGTAGTTGTGTCAGATCATCTTGTGAAAGACACCGGCATTAACTATGAAATCGGCACTGAAATAACCGTTGCAATCGGGAATCGCATGATGGAAGGTGAACCCGACCCATTATTGCAGAACTATTCGGTTCAAAGGGATGAAGAGAGACTTCTTGAAAACTTAGAGGTCCATTCAACAGAAACTTTCACGGTGGTAGGAACAATGGAAAGACCATCATGGGAGGATCCGTGGGCACCCGGATATACGGTGATCAACTATATCGATCAGGAAAATCTGAATCAAAAGGTGAATGTTGATGCCGTTGTGGTGGTTAAGGATCTAAACCGTTCCATTTTCAAACAAGCGGAACAACTAGCACAACAAAACGATATAGTAGGGGTAGGTTTCAATGATGAACTGCTCCGATATTATGGTATCACTGATAACGATAATCTCCATACGACTATGTATTCATTAGCGGGAATCATTATTGCTGTCATCGTGATTGGTTCGGTATCTCTGATATATAATGCTTTTGCCATCAGCGTTTCCGAACGGGCAAGGCATTTGGGTATGCTTTCAAGTGTTGGGGCAACCAAGAAGCAAAAACGTAATTCGGTCTTCTTTGAAGGGGCAGTCGTTGGGTTGATCAGTATCCCGATCGGTGTCTTAGCCGGTCTTGTTGGGATAGCGATTACCTTTATGTTCATTAACACCTTTATTTCGGGTGCATTGGGGGCAACTGAAGAGCTTAAAGTGGTGATCACGCCGGCTTCCGTCCTGATTGCCTGCTTGATTTCGAGTGCCACCATTTTTGTTTCCACTTACATGCCTGCCCGTAAAGCATCCAAAGTCTCAGCCATTGATGCAATCCGCCAGACACAGGATATTAAGCTGACTGGTAAAGTTGTTAAGACCTCCAAACTGGTCAGAAAAATATTCGGCCTGGAAGCGGAAATCGGACTGAAAAATGTAAAAAGGAACAAGAAAAGGTATTATGCCACATTGTTCTCACTCGTTATCAGCATCGTTCTTTTTCTATCCGTTTCGTTCTTTACGCAGAATTTGAGCAAATCGGTGGAAATGTCACAGGATGGCATCGACTTTGATATTGCAGTTTCAGAAGGAAGCGGGGACATTTCCACTTTGGAATCGTTGGTACAACTAGAAGGCATAACGGAACATAGCCTTCACAAGTCCATCCAGTTAACGTCCTTAATAGATGAAGAGATGTTTCCTCCATTATTACTCGAATATATAGAGAAGGAAGGTGGGGCACTCCAAGATGGAAAATACCCATTTTACATTAATTTTTATGGCTTAAGTGAAAGCAGTTTTCAGGAGTATGCAGATAAAGTCGGCACAGACCCTGCGATTTATCAGGACCCTAATAACCCGAAGGCTATCATTATCGATACGATCTCCTATCAAGATTACGAAGCATCTAAGTTTGTTGAAACGGAATCGATCCAAACAAAGCCAGGTGATAGGATAGAGCTGCTATTTACCGACTATGATACAAACGAAACCACTACTCTTTCGGATTTGGAAATCGGCGCACTTACAGACGAACTTCTAATGGGTACCAGAACGGCAAGTCTTGGTGGGTTGGATGTCATAGTCCCCATGGAAACGTTCAATAGTATTCTAAATGAGGGGGCGGCAAGCCAAGTTCAATCCTCTTTGTATTTGAATACTAGTGATCCAACGGAGATGCAAGAAACGTTAGAGGAAGTCGTCCCTTCCTCGATGTATATTTATAACGCGGTAGAAAGCAGAGAGCGTGACCAACAAATGATCATGTTCCTGTCGGTATTCACCTATGGATTCATCGCCTTGATTTCCTTGATTTCCATTGCCAATATCTTTAATACCATTTCTACCGGTATCTCTTTGCGGAAAAGGGAATTTGCGATGCTAAAGTCTGTCGGAATGACCCCAAAAGGTTTTAACAAAATGATCAACTACGAAAGCATTTTTTATGGAGTCAATTCCCTCCTAATTGGTTTGCCAATCAGTATAGGTGTTATGTATTTATTATATCGCTCAGTAAACGCAACCTTTGAATATGGTTTTAGCTTGCCGTGGCTCGAAATCCTGTTTGTGATAGCTGCCATTTTCGTTATCGTCAGCTCGGCCATGCTATATTCTATATCAAAAATAAAGAAAGAAAATATCATTGATGGTTTGAAACAAGAGAATATATAAGGAAAGCTTATAGCTATTCATAAAATAACCGTCATTTCTATTATCACCCTCCATGAGTAAGATGGAAGTAGAATCTACCATCTTACAAAAGGAGGGTTTTTTTATGTCATTTACTATCAACAAAATCGACCATGTACAGCTTGCTATGCCGAAGGGGCAGGAGGATGAAGCACGAAGATTTTATGGTGAGATTTTAGTATTGGAAGAAGTGGAAAAGCCGGAGACACTTAGAAAAAGAGGCGGGGTTTGGTTTGCTAGAGGGGCTGTTCATCTTCATTTAGGGGTGGAGGAGCCTTTTGTTCCTGCCAAAAAGGCACATCCGGCATTTGAGGTACATCAAATAGAAGAATTTAAAAGCTACTTGAGCTCGCGGGCGGTGGAGTACACGGTGGACGACAATCTTCCTGGGGCAAATAGAATTTATGTAAGTGATCCTTTTGGAAACAGGCTTGAGTTTTTGGAGTGGGTGTGAGTTCGAAGTGAATTTTAAGGAAGGCAGTTGGGTAAAAATGTGGGGAAAAACAAGAATTATTCAATAAATCATGTTAAATCGACGACAATCCATTTATTTCCACATCGATACGTGAGATTTGTAGGTTAGTAGAAGGGTGGTGGGTCGAGGAACCTGTCCCCACAGCCCGCTACCCCCTCAACCATTTGACCACTTCAATTCTGGTACCCTTCTCCATCGCGGAGTCTATCATAAATTCATCCATCATTCTTTTTACTCCGGGTAGTCCTGCTCCGAGGCTATCGGAGGTGGAGTAGCCGTCTTCCAATGCTTTGCCGATGCTGGTTATTCCGGGTCCGTTATCGACTACTATTACACTTAATCCTGGTGCGTATTTATGTATCACTTCAATGCATACAGTTCCGGATCCGGCATATTTAATCGCGTTTCGTGCCAGTTCTGAAATGGCGGTAGTAATGCGGACTTGATCGATATAGCTAAAACCCATACTGGTGGCTATTTCTCTTCCAAGTCTTCTGGCCATGATGATATCTTTGTCGTCTTTGATGGTGAGTTGGTGTTTAATATCCATTCAATCATACCTCCTAGGGTAAAGCAGTTTGCCATAAGCGGAGAGGTAAACGATTAACGAAAAAAGCCAAAGAGAGGGCGGATGGGGTACCGCCTTCTCTTTGGCTTATGTCCAGTTCCATGCCTAGATCATTACTGCCCGTTATTTTTTTGTGGCGCCAATATAAATACGATGACGCTTTTGTCTAGGGTGAAGTCCCAGTTTACAAATATTTCTTGGATTTCTTTTTGTAACAGTTGTTGAAAAGATGGTTTCGCTTGGAATAGGAGATTTTTCTCCAGTTTCCTTTTTGCGAGAGTCAGCGCTTCTTCGAATCCAAGTTCAATAAGTTGCTCCTCTATTCGAACGAGGATGCCTTCCCTAATTATGATCAACGTACGGTCGTTTAACATATGAGAATATGTAATGTCCGGATGTTTCTCTGCCTCGGCGCTGATTTTGGCGATGATAGTCTCAATTTCTCGTCGATTAGGATAATTGTATTCAAAGAATCTCTCAGTTTTTTCCTCTACTCCGACCAAGAGGCCAGATCCGTTCTGGAAAGTCCAGTCATAATAGAACTCTTTTATCGGTAATCCTGTGACGGAATGAATCATTTCTTTTATTTTGTCGTTCAATTTACGCATCATTTTATCTCGTATCTCTTCGACCGTCATCGTATGATTGTCTTCGAGAAGCATATTTTCTATGGGAGATAGGAAGTGGCGTAAGTAGATGATGACATATGGTGATGCGATAGTTACAAAGACAGCCTCGGGTCCTTTTCCAAAGTGCTTTCTTAGTAATCTTCCAATTTCGCTCGATAACTCGGACTGCTGCAGTTTTACTTCCATTGTCTCATCCCTTTAAGAACAAGAGGTTTGCCCTATGCTCTGTGAAGATTTTAAGGGATGCACGGGTTAAAAGTTTAACCCTTTTGATATAGGGGTAAATGTTTAAGTTGGTCACACCCTCTTATATGTAGAAAATTCTACACAGAATACGAAATTCCTTCTTTATTATTTGATATTGTTTGCTATTTTTTCCCTGAGAGCGATTAGTACCATTCTTTCTCCTTTTTTTGTTATTCTATATATAGGGAAAATTGAAACTATTTGCATAGGTAATAAAGGGTTTTATTGCCAGAAAAGCGAATATAGTGTAGGTTAGGTATCATTTTGCTGTCGATTTATAGATAAATATAGATTCTAGGGGGTACGGATTTTGGAAACTTCACCATTACAAGTAAAACGAATATTAGATAATATTGGCAATGTTATGATTGGGAAAGAACATGTGGCGGAATTGAGTATTGTCGCCTTGCTTGCTGGAGGGCATGTACTGCTAGAGGATGTACCAGGAGTAGGGAAGACATTGATGGTGCGTTCCCTTGCCAAGTCTGTCGGGGCGAATTTTAAACGCATTCAGTTCACTCCTGACCTTTTGCCTTCAGATGTAACAGGTAGCTCCATTTACAATCCAAAAGAATTAAAGTTCGAATTCAGGCCTGGCCCAATTATGGGGAATATAGTCCTTGCGGATGAAATTAACCGTACATCACCGAAAACACAGGCCGCTTTATTAGAGGGAATGGAAGAGGGCAGTGTAACAGTGGATGGCAACACGCTTTCACTCGGCAGTCCGTTCTTTGTTATGGCCACTCAGAACCCGATTGAATATGAGGGAACATATCCACTGCCAGAGGCGCAGCTTGACCGCTTTTTATTCAAAATGAACATGGGTTACCCAACGCCTCAAGAAGAAGTGAATATTTTACATACAACCGAAAAAAAACAGCCGATCAATGAATTGCAATCGGTTATTACATTGGAAGAGCTTCAAGAAATGCAAAAGCAGGTAAAAGAAGTGCATGTGGATGTGACGGTAAAAGAGTACATCGTGGACTTGGTTAATCGAACGCGTACCCATCAATCCGTTTACTTGGGAGCGAGTCCGCGTGGTTCCGTGGCATTGATGAAAGCAGCACAAGCATATGCCTTTATTCATGGCCGAGATTATGTGGTGCCGGATGATATTCAATATTTGGCTCCTTACGTGTTGCCGCACAGGATTATCTTGAAATCAGAGGCGAAGTTTGAGGGAATGACAGCGGAGCAAGTA
The DNA here is from genome assembly GCF_002157855.1 of Sutcliffiella horikoshii. Classification (NCBI taxonomy): domain Bacteria; kingdom Bacillati; phylum Bacillota; class Bacilli; order Caryophanales; family Bacillaceae; genus Sutcliffiella; species Sutcliffiella horikoshii. The sequence goes on from NZ_CP020880.1 coordinate 410,746, forward strand.
GTGAAAAAGGTGATTGACCGCACACCGATTCCGGTTCAAAGGTCGATGACAAGATAATGAAGGCATTTTTTCAGAAAGCTAAAAAAGTCTGGAAACTGGTTTCTTTTCTGCTATTGGTAGCCACCACATTTGTTTATGCCATGTTCCAAGGCGGGTTTGTCAGCTGGTTTTTATTTATCAGCTTCCTGCCTTTTGCCTTGTATGCTTTTTTAATTTTAGTATATCCACTTAAGGATTTTGACGTCTCAAGAACCATCAATCAGGAAAAATATCGAGCGGGGGACAGGTTGGTAGGAACCATCACTTTAAGGAGAACGGTGCCGGTTCCACTTGCCTTTCTTTTAGTAGAAGAGGTGCTTCCTAACGACCTGTTGTTTTGTCAGCAGACCAAACAGGCAAAACGGATCCTTTTTCCGTGGTTTAAAAGCACGATTACCATTCAATATGCGCTAGATCGTGTCCCGCGCGGGGAGCATACTTTGACAGGCATACGGTTAGTGACGGGTGATTTCCTTGGCTTGATTGAAAAAGAGAGAATCATAGAATTGGATCAACACTTTTTGGTGTATCCAAGTTTTACAGAAATGACGTATAGGCAACACGAAAATAAATTTGATCAAGGGTCCACATCCTCCAAAATGAAGATGGTTCGCGATACGTCCATGACGGTTGGGGTCAGGGAATATCAACCTGGTGACCGGTTCTCCTGGATCGATTGGAAGGCGACCGCGCGACGAAACGATATTATGACCAAGGAATTTGAACAGCAGCAATCACATGATGTTATGTTGTTTATCGATCGTTCCCAACCCACCTCATTTGAAAGTGCGGTAAGTTATAGCGCTGCCATGACCAAAGCTATTCTCAAATATGGATCACAGGTGGGCCTTGTGTCCGTTGGAGAAGATCGATCAGTCTACTCATTGCGAAGTGGGGAAGAGCAGTTTGCAGGAATTTACTATCATCTTGCAAAAATCCAACCGAATAGTAAAAGGGACTTTTCCAAAGTGATTGAAATGGAAATCGGCAAATTTCAGCCAACCGTTACCTTTCTTTTTATCACAGGAAAGATTGGGAGAGGCATGGTGGAAAGCCTAGAGAAACTCTCTTCTAGGCACCTGCATCTAGAAGTGCATCTGACAAAGGATGATGGAGTACGTTTAACGAGTGAAGAACTTGCTTATATGGATCTATTAAAGCGGAGAAATATATTGATTAAAACGGTCTACCCGAATAAAACGAAAAGTCCGATTAGAAGTGAGGTGAGTTAGATGGCAAAATCCAACCCATATCAGCGGAACGTTTATGCTTTTCTCATGCATGTGTTCGGATTTATTCTGCTTTTAGAATGGATCTTGCCACTGAGGGATGTGACGGATACCGCGAATTTGTATGTGTTTGTCGTATTCCTTCTAATTTCTTTCTCACTGTCCTTTTTGCAAATACTCCCGATCTTAAGCTTTTTCGTTCATTTCGGGTTTATGTTTTATTTTATTCATATCCTCTATATGGACGGCAGGTTTCTGAGTAAAGACTGGTTAGCGTACCTTTGGAATGATATCAAATATAATGCGAATGTCATTTGGGCACAAGACTGGGTCGCGATGACAGGGTTGTTCCGGAGTATCCTACTGTTTGTTCTTCTATGGCTTGTGAGTTATCTAGTGATCTACTGGATCTTGTACCGCAAACAAATGTTGCTATTCGTTATTTTTACGATCACTTATGTTGCGATCCTTGATACTTTTACGCCGTATCAAGGGAATGAAGCGATTATGCGGTTGATTGTGGTGGGACTTTCCATTGTTGGATTTGTCCATCTGGAACGTTTGAAAGAACGGGAAGGTGTATATAGAAGTGGAAAGCTCCTCATCGGCTGGGGTATTCCGTTGATTATCTTCATTCTTCTTTCCGCTACAGCGGGCTACTTCTCTCCTAAAGCAGCCCCTATTTGGCCAGACCCTGTGCCTTTCTTGAAGGCTATTGGTAATGGAGATGGTCCGGGAACAGGTGGCGGAGTGCGTAAGATAGGATATGGCGAAAACGATTCCCGCCTTGGTGGCCCGTTTGTTCCTGATGATAGCGTCGTGTTCCAAGCTGAACTTACGCGCACCCATTATTGGCGTGTCGAGACGAAAGATATCTATACAGGAAAAGGTTGGGACTCAACAGAAGGAGAACGCGCGGAACTTGACGGGGGACAGAATGATCAGGTCGCTTGGATGAGTGACGAAGTTCCGACAGACGCTTATTCCGCAACGTTGACAATGGAAAAAACCTATCCTCATATTAATTATCCGCTGGGATTAAATGAAATCCAAGTGGAAGAAGAGGCTGTCAGTTTTAGCCTTGATGAGAGTACGGAGAAAATTCGTACACTGGACGAAGACGGAGATCCGATAGAACTAGAAGAATACCAAATGAACTATGATTTTCCAAGGTATTATATAGAAGCATTAAAAGGAGCGCAGCCTGGAACGGGAGAGGAAAGCAACGAGGAGTTTGTGGAACGATACACCCAGTTGCCTGACTCTCTGCCAGACAGGGTGGTTGGGCTAGCGGAAGAAATCACCGGGTCGTTCAATTCCCGCTTTGATAAGGTTAACGCAGTGGAAAGGTATTTCCGAAACAACGACTTTGTCTATGAAACAACAGAAGTTGCTGTTCCGACAGGGGACGAGGATTATGTGGATCAATTCCTGTTTGAAACGATGCAGGGCTATTGCGATAACTTCTCGACTTCAATGGTTGCCCTTTTGCGTGCTGTTGACATACCGGCAAGATGGGTAAAGGGATACACGCAAGGTGAGTTTGTCGATGTGACGGATCGTTCAACACGCCTCTTTGAAGTAACAAACAATAACGCCCATTCTTGGGTGGAAGTTTATTATCCAGAAGTTGGTTGGGTGACATACGAACCAACAAGCGGTTTTTCTAATCCTTATAGCTTTGTGTATCAATCTGTAGAAGAAAATACAGGGGAAACAACGGAAGAAGACGATTCCATCGAACAACCGGAACAGCCGGAAACAGATGAAAGTAATATTCCTGAGCTGGATCCAGGAGAAGATGAAGAGTCTGCTGGAGCAACTGGTTCTAATGATGGAACGTGGAATTTTGCGGATATCTCTTGGAAGCCTGTAGCACTTTTCGTGGCGTCGTTAGTTGCTGCGGGTGCCTTGTTATTTTTCGGCCGCAATAAGTGGATTCCATACTTCTATATCCTGCGCTATAAAGGAAAAAGGGATGAAGGGACGTTCAACAAAGCATATCCAGCACTGTTGAGACAGTTGCACGCCGTCGGTCTCACCCGTAAAGATTGTCAGACGCTCCGGGAATATGCCAAGTATATCGACGATCATTTCAGTACAGGTGATATGCAGTCACTCACTGCTCGTTACGAACGTGTGCTATACCGTGGCGATTCGTCAGAGCAAGAATGGGAGAAATCGGTGGAATTATGGGAAAATTTAATTAAAAAGACATCATCTTGACCTAGTAGAAACACACTGATAGAATAAGGTCAAATTAATACAACTATAATTTATTGGCTTCATATATCCTCGATAATATGGTTCGAGAGTCTCTACCGGGTTGCCGTCAACTACCCGACTATGAAGGCAGTTCTAATACTGGTAGGGCGCATTATACCCATATAAGCCCCCACTAGCAAACTAGAATTCTGCCTTCTTATGTATATATGAGGGGAAGATTCTAGTTTTTTGTGTTTTAAAGGGTATTCCGACTTTAAATGTGATAGTTTATCCACCTGTAGATTGGAGTGCAAGGTGTGAGACTCCTGAGGGAGATAGCGGTAGGTTGAGACCCTGCAGGCGAAGCCGAGGAGGCTCAAGCACCGCCCCTAGGAAAGCGAACACCTGGAACAGAAATCTACAGGAGTCAAGAGATTAGCCTTTTTAAAGCGAAAGGCATATCTTTCCTTTTATAGGTCAAAATAAACGAAAAGATATGCTCCGAAAAATAATAAACTTATGAGGTGAATTCGGGTGGAAGGTATCCAAGAAATGGTCGTCGTCCTTGACTTCGGCAGTCAATATAACCAACTAATTACACGTCGTATCCGTGAGTTCGGTGTCTACAGCGAGCTACACCCACATACGATTACAGCAGAAGAAATCAAAAAAATGAATCCAAAGGGAATCATCCTTTCTGGCGGACCAAACAGTGTCTACGGAGAAAACTCCTTCCGTTGTGACGAAGAAATCTTTGAACTTGGCATCCCTGTTCTAGGAATTTGCTACGGCATGCAGCTGATGACGATGCACTTTGGCGGAATAGTAGAAAAAGCAAGTCACCGTGAATACGGAAAAGCACTTGCTACTGTTTCCAACCAATCTGCCGTCTATCAAGACATCCCAGAACAACAAGTCGTATGGATGAGCCATGGCGATTTAGTTGTGAAAGAGCCGGAAGACTTTGCAGTTGATTTGACAAGCCCTGCATGTCCAATCGCTGGAATCAGTAATGAAGACAAGAAAATGTACGGTGTTCAATTCCACCCAGAGGTACGTCACTCTGTGTATGGTAATGACCTGTTAAGAAACTTTGTTTATAACGTTTGTGGTTGCACAGACAGCTGGACGATCGAAAACTTCCTTGAAATCGAAATGCAAAAGATCCGTGACGTTGTCGGCGACAAGAAAGTACTTTGCGCACTAAGTGGCGGGGTAGACTCTTCGGTTGTTGCTGTGTTGATTCACAAAGCAATCGGTGACCAGTTAACATGTATTTTCGTTGATCACGGCTTGCTGCGTAAAGACGAAGCAGATGCTGTAATGAAAACATTCAGTGAAGGCTTCAACATGAATGTTATTAAAGTGGATGCAAAAGACCGTTTCCTTAACAAGCTAAAAGGTGTTTCTGACCCTGAGCAAAAACGTAAAATCATCGGTAACGAATTTATCTATGTGTTTGATGATGAAGCATCTAAATTAGAGGGCATCGACTATCTTGCACAAGGTACGCTTTACACAGATATCATCGAGAGCGGTACTGCAACTGCACAAACGATCAAATCCCACCACAATGTGGGCGGACTTCCTGAGGACATGCAGTTCCAATTGATCGAGCCATTGAATACATTGTTCAAAGACGAGGTTCGTGCATTAGGAACAGAACTAGGTATTCCGGACGAAATCGTTTGGCGCCAGCCGTTCCCAGGCCCAGGTCTTGGAATCCGTGTTCTTGGTGAAATCTCAGATGAGAAACTAGAAATTGTTCGCGAATCCGATCATATCCTTCGTGAAGAAATCAAAAAAGCTGGTCTTGACCGTGATATCTGGCAATACTTCACGGTACTTCCTGACATTCGCAGTGTAGGGGTAATGGGAGATCAACGTACGTATGATTACACCATTGGTATCCGTGCCGTGACATCCATTGATGGAATGACTTCTGACTGGGCGCGTATCCCTTGGGATGTACTAGAAGTAATCTCCACGCGTATCGTAAACGAAGTGGATCACATCAACCGCGTTGTGTATGACATTACATCTAAGCCACCGGCAACGATCGAGTGGGAATAGAATTATAGTATATAGAGCTGACTGGAATGCTTTCGGTCAGCTCTTTTTCTTGTAAAGGCGAACGTTTGTAGAAAATAATTTGTCGAATGTTCGTTTTTCCTGTTGACGCATGAGTGAGAACTTGGTAATATAAAAACAGAAATTATCATACATTTATAGTTCAAATCTCGTATAAATTTGGGAATATGGCCCAAAAGTTTCTACCAGGCTACCGTAAACGGCTTGACTACGAGGTATTAGGATTTTGTGCGTGGCATCTATCTTTTTTCAGGTGGATGAGCTCTCTTTATCCTAACCTCGTCAGTTAATTGTGAACGCCCCTGGTTTATGCCAGGGGCGTTTTCTTATTTGTACGAATTACCTTGAGGAGGATTTTTGCATGAAGAATTATTTTGAGTTTCAAAAACACGGTACAAGCTACAAAACAGAATCCATTGCAGGACTAACGACATTCCTGGCAATGGCCTATATATTGGTAGTTAATCCACTTATGCTTTCACTAGCAAGTGTCGGTGATTATCCAGACGCGCTTCGCATGGACCAAGGTGCGATCTTTACGGCAACTGCACTATCCGCAGCGATTGGTTGTTTAATCATGGGCCTCTATGCAAAATACCCAATCGCACTTGCACCGGGAATGGGTCTTAACGCATTTTTCGCTTACTCAGTAGTACTTGGCATGGGCATTCCATGGCAAACAGCTCTAGCAGGCGTATTAGTTTCTGGTATCATCTTTATCTTTTTAACACTATTCGGGATTCGTGAAAAAATCATCAATGCTATTCCAGCAGAATTGAAATATGCGGTCGGAGCAGGTATCGGTCTTTTCATCACTTTCATCGGTTTTCAAAATGCAGGTGTCATCGTTGGAGACGAAGTAGTACTTGTGGCACTGGGAGATTTAACAAACGGTAATACATTACTAGCAATCTTCGGTCTAGTCATCACAGTTATCCTTATGGTAAGAGGCATTAAAGGTGGAATCTTCTTCGGGATTGTCATTACAGCAGTAGTTGGTATGTTGTTTGGCCTTATCGATCGACCTACAGCAGTGGTAGGAGCAGTTCCGAGCATCGACTCTACATTCGGTGCGGCATTCGCTAGTTTAGGAGATATCTTCACCATTCAAATGCTAGTTGTCATCCTTACATTCTTATTCGTAGATTTCTTTGACACAGCAGGAACACTCGTTGCAGTTGCAAACCAAGCAGGATTCATGAAAGACAACAAACTTCCACGAGCAGGAAAAGCACTTTTCGCAGACTCTGCAGCAACAGTAGCCGGAGCGGTACTTGGAACTTCCACTACTACTTCCTACATTGAATCATCTTCCGGTGTAGCAGCAGGAGGTAGAACAGGATTTGCATCTGTCGTAACAGCAGGATTGTTCTTATTATCTTTAGTGTTCTTCCCGTTGCTGTCCGTAATCACTGAACCGGTAACAGCACCAGCGCTAATCATTGTCGGTGTGTTAATGGTATCGGCACTTGGAAAAATTGATTGGAACAAGTTTGAGATTGCAGTACCAGCATTCTTGACAGTTATCGCAATGCCTCTGACATACAGCATCGCAACCGGGATCGCAGTAGGATTCATTTTCTACCCGATCACCATGATTATGAAAGGTAGAGCAAAAGAGATTCACCCGATCATGTATGCGTTGTTTGTCATCTTCATCCTGTACTTTGTTTTCCTGATTGAATAGATTAATAGAAATAGAAGCATCGTCTTGAAATCCCTGCTAAAATATGGCAGGGATTTTTTCTGTTAAGAATGTTTGAGGAAATGTACAGGTGGTACCGTATATGTAAGAGGACGCTCTTATACCTTCTATATAGAAGGAAGCCCTCTTAAAATAGGAATTTAAAATTATATTAAAAAAGTAGTTGACCGTGTTTATGTTAACATGGTATATTATTATTCGTTGCTGCAAAACACGATTTGTTAAGTCGCTGTAATGCTCGCAACAAAAACTTAAAAAAACATGTTGACGAGAAACACACAACATGGTATAGTAATTAAGTCGCCACGGAGCGACGGAAAATGATCTTTGAAAACTAAACAAAACAACAGCGTCATAACGTCGGTTCTACGGAACACGACAAATGATTTTAAGTAAGACAAGCTAGCAAATTTTGAGCAAAAGCTCAGACTCTTTATTGGAGAGTTTGATCCTGGCTCAGGACGAACGCTGGCGGCGTGCCTAATACATGCAAGTCGAGCGGACCTTTCAAAAGCTTGCTTTTGAAAGGTCAGCGGCGGACGGGTGAGTAACACGTGGGCAACCTGCCTGTAAGACTGGGATAACTTCGGGAAACCGGAGCTAATACCGGATAATATAAGGAACCTCCTGGTTCTTTATTGAAAGATGGTTTCGGCTATCACTTACAGATGGGCCCGCGGCGCATTAGCTAGTTGGTGAGGTAACGGCTCACCAAGGCGACGATGCGTAGCCGACCTGAGAGGGTGATCGGCCACACTGGGACTGAGACACGGCCCAGACTCCTACGGGAGGCAGCAGTAGGGAATCTTCCACAATGGACGAAAGTCTGATGGAGCAACGCCGCGTGAGCGATGAAGGCCTTCGGGTCGTAAAGCTCTGTTGTTAGGGAAGAACAAGTGCGAGAGTAACTGCTCGCACCTTGACGGTACCTAACCAGAAAGCCACGGCTAACTACGTGCCAGCAGCCGCGGTAATACGTAGGTGGCAAGCGTTGTCCGGAATTATTGGGCGTAAAGCGCGCGCAGGTGGTCCTTTAAGTCTGATGTGAAAGCCCACGGCTCAACCGTGGAGGGTCATTGGAAACTGGGGGACTTGAGTGCAGAAGAGGAAAGTGGAATTCCAAGTGTAGCGGTGAAATGCGTAGAGATTTGGAGGAACACCAGTGGCGAAGGCGACTTTCTGGTCTGTAACTGACACTGAGGCGCGAAAGCGTGGGGAGCAAACAGGATTAGATACCCTGGTAGTCCACGCCGTAAACGATGAGTGCTAAGTGTTAGAGGGTTTCCGCCCTTTAGTGCTGCAGCTAACGCATTAAGCACTCCGCCTGGGGAGTACGGTCGCAAGACTGAAACTCAAAGGAATTGACGGGGGCCCGCACAAGCGGTGGAGCATGTGGTTTAATTCGAAGCAACGCGAAGAACCTTACCAGGTCTTGACATCCTCTGACACTCCTAGAGATAGGACGTTCCCCTTCGGGGGACAGAGTGACAGGTGGTGCATGGTTGTCGTCAGCTCGTGTCGTGAGATGTTGGGTTAAGTCCCGCAACGAGCGCAACCCTTGATCTTAGTTGCCAGCATTCAGTTGGGCACTCTAAGGTGACTGCCGGTGACAAACCGGAGGAAGGTGGGGATGACGTCAAATCATCATGCCCCTTATGACCTGGGCTACACACGTGCTACAATGGACGGTACAAAGGGCAGCAAAACCGCGAGGTCGAGCCAATCCCATAAAACCGTTCTCAGTTCGGATTGCAGGCTGCAACTCGCCTGCATGAAGCCGGAATCGCTAGTAATCGCGGATCAGCATGCCGCGGTGAATACGTTCCCGGGCCTTGTACACACCGCCCGTCACACCACGAGAGTTTGTAACACCCGAAGTCGGTGGGGTAACCTTTTGGAGCCAGCCGCCTAAGGTGGGACAGATGATTGGGGTGAAGTCGTAACAAGGTAGCCGTATCGGAAGGTGCGGCTGGATCACCTCCTTTCTAAGGAATGTACGCTTGTTGTTTTGTTTAGTTTTGAGAGAGCATTCTCTCAATGTAGATAAATCTTCGGATTTATCCTTAGACAATTCTTACGAATTGTCCCAGTTGTTCCTTGAAAACTAGATAATGTAACTAATATCAAGATATTCACAGAATATCGTTCATCTTAGTAATTTTCTTTATAGATATCATCGCTGATATCGACACATGACCATATTGGTCAACGGTTAAGTTATTAAGGGCGCACGGTGGATGCCTTGGCACTAGGAGCCGATGAAGGACGGGACTAACACCGATATGCTTCGGGGAGCTGTAAGTAAGCTTTGATCCGGAGATTTCCGAATGGGGAAACCCACTGCTCGTAATGGAGCAGTATCCTTATCTGAATACATAGGGTATGGAAGGCAGACCCGGGGAACTGAAACATCTTAGTACCCGGAGGAAGAGAAAGCAAACGCGATTTCCTGAGTAGCGGCGAGCGAAACGGAATTAGCCCAAACCAAGAGGCTTGCCTCTTGGGGTTGTAGGACACTCAACATGGAGTTACAAAGGAACGGGGTAAATGAAGCGATCTGGAAAGGTCCGTCATAGAAGGTAAAAACCCTGTAGTTGAAACTTCGTTCCCTCCTGAGTGGATCCTGAGTACGGCGGGACACGAGAAATCCCGTCGGAAGCAGGGAGGACCATCTCCCAAGGCTAAATACTCCCTAGTGACCGATAGTGAACCAGTACCGTGAGGGAAAGGTGAAAAGCACCCCGGAAGGGGAGTGAAATAGATCCTGAAACCGTGTGCCTACAAGTAGTTAGAGCCCGTTAATGGGTGATAGCGTGCCTTTTGTAGAATGAACCGGCGAGTTACGATTACGTGCAAGGTTAAGTCGATGAGACGGAGCCGTAGCGAAAGCGAGTCTGAATAGGGCGCATGAGTACGTGGTCGTAGACCCGAAACCAGGTGATCTACCCATGTCCAGGGTGAAGTTCAGGTAACACTGAATGGAGGCCCGAACCGACTCACGTTGAAAAGTGAGCGGATGAGGTGTGGGTAGGGGTGAAATGCCAATCGAACCTGGAGATAGCTGGTTCTCTCCGAAATAGCTTTAGGGCTAGCCTCATGTGTTAGAGTCTTGGAGGTAGAGCACTGATTGGACTAGGGGTCCTCATCGGATTACCGAATTCAGTCAAACTCCGAATGCCAAAGACTTATCCATGGGAGTCAGACTGCGAGTGATAAGATCCGTAGTCAAGAGGGAAACAGCCCAGACCGCCAGCTAAGGTCCCCAAGTATACGTTAAGTGGAAAAGGATGTGGAGTTGCTTAGACAACCAGGATGTTGGCTTAGAAGCAGCCACCATTTAAAGAGTGCGTAATAGCTCACTGGTCGAGTGACTCTGCGCCGAAAATGTACCGGGGCTAAACGTATCACCGAAGCTGCGGACTGTTCTTACGAACAGTGGTAGGAGAGCGTTCTAAGGGCGTTGAAGCTAGACCGTAAGGACTAGTGGAGCGCTTAGAAGTGAGAATGCCGGTATGAGTAGCGAAAGAAGGGTGAGAATCCCTTCCACCGAATGCCTAAGGTTTCCTGAGGAAGGCTCGTCCGCTCAGGGTTAGTCGGGACCTAAGCCGAGGCCGAAAGGCGTAGGCGATGGATAACAGGTTGATATTCCTGTACCACCTCCACTCCGTTTGAGCAATGGGGGGACGCAGAAGGATAGGGTAAGCGCGCTGTTGGATATGCGCGTCTAAGCAGTAAGGCTGAGAAGTAGGCAAATCCGCTTCTCATTAAGGCTGAGCTGTGATAGCGAGGGAAATATAGTACCGAAGTTCCTGATTTCACACTGCCAAGAAAAGCCTCTAGCGAGGAGTATGGTGCCCGTACCGCAAACCGACACAGGTAGGCGAGGAGAGAATCCTAAGGTGAGCGAGAGAACTCTGGTTAAGGAACTCGGCAAAATGACCCCGTAACTTCGGGAGAAGGGGTGCTCTGTTAGGGTGTTAAAGCCCGAGAGAGCCGCAGTGAATAGGCCCAGGCGACTGTTTAGCAAAAACACAGGTCTCTGCGAAGCCGTAAGGCGAAGTATAGGGGCTGACGCCTGCCCGGTGCTGGAAGGTTAAGGGGAGAGGTTAGCGCAAGCGAAGCTTTGAACCGAAGCCCCAGTAAACGGCGGCCGTAACTATAACGGTCCTAAGGTAGCGAAATTCCTTGTCGGGTAAGTTCCGACCCGCACGAAAGGCGTAACGATCTGGGCACTGTCTCAACCAGAGACTCGGTGAAATTATAGTACCTGTGAAGATGCAGGTTACCCGCGACAGGACGGAAAGACCCCGTGGAGCTTTACTGTAGCCTGATATTGAATTTTGGTACAGCTTGTACAGGATAGGTAGGAGCCTGAGAAGCCGGAGCGCTAGCTTCGGTGGAGGCGTCGGTGGGATACTACCCTGGCTGTATTGAAATTCTAACCCGCAGCCCTTATCGGGCTGGGAGACAGTGTCAGGTGGGCAGTTTGACTGGGGCGGTCGCCTCCTAAAGAGTAACGGAGGCGCCCAAAGGTTCCCTCAGAATGGTTGGAAATCATTCGCAGAGTGTAAAGGCACAAGGGAGCTTGACTGCGAGACCTACAAGTCGAGCAGGGACGAAAGTCGGGCTTAGTGATCCGGTGGTTCCGCATGGAAGGGCCATCGCTCAACGGATAAAAGCTACCCCGGGGATAACAGGCTTATCTCCCCCAAGAGTCCACATCGACGGGGAGGTTTGGCACCTCGATGTCGGCTCATCGCATCCTGGGGCTGTAGTCGGTCCCAAGGGTTGGGCTGTTCGCCCATTAAAGCGGTACGCGAGCTGGGTTCAGAACGTCGTGAGACAGTTCGGTCCCTATCCGTCGTGGGCGCAGGAAATTTGAGAGGAGCTGTCCTTAGTACGAGAGGACCGGGATGGACGCACCGCTGGTGTACCAGTTGTCTTGCCAAAGGCATAGCTGGGTAGCTACGTGCGGACGGGATAAGTGCTGAAAGCATCTAAGCATGAAGCCCCCCTCAAGATGAGATTTCCTTTTGCTTCGGCAAGTAAGATCCCTGAAAGATGATCAGGTAGATAGGTTCGAGGTGGAAGCGTGGCGACACGTGCAGCTGACGAATACTAATCGATCGAGGACTTAACCCAAATAAGTATCGAAATAAGTGAACGATATGAATATCTTGATATGAACACATTATCTAGTTTTGAAGGATCAACCTTCAACTAAATATGTCTGGTAATGATGGCGAAGAGGTCACACCCGTTCCCATACCGAACACGGAAGTTAAGCTCTTCAGCGCCGATGGTAGTTGGGGGATCTCCCCCTGTGAGAGTAGGACGTTGCCAGGCAAATTTATGGGAAACCAGTGCTTATTAGTTTAGGCGCTGGTTTTTTTGTGTTTTCTTTTTGGGGAGTAGGGGCGGAACGATGACAGAATCCTTGAGAAAGAGGAGTTTTTGTCATCGTAGAGGCGGAACGGTGCCAAAACAATGAGGAAGAAGGAAGTTTTGTCATCGTTTACCACCAATATATGTAAGATGAAGACACTTTCAAGCGGCTTTGTTAGTTGAAAGTGTCTTCATAATGGTTATGAAGACAGTTTGAAGCCGGAAATTTCACTAAAAGTGTCTTCATTAAGAGTATGAAGACACTTTGGCGGGGGAAATTCCAATGAAAAGGTCTTGATAGACTCTATAAAGACTTTTCTGAAGAGAAGTATTCATCGTAGACGTCTTTAATGCCGTTATTAAGACCTTCCAGAAGACAAATGCTCACAGATAAAGTCTTAAAACCCTTTCCTCCCCCCTAGATTTTCCCACTAATTTCCTCTATACTAAATATCCTAAACATAGAACGTTAAAGCAATAAGGGGAGGCAATCAAACATGCAACGCATAATGGTCATTGGGGTATCGGCAGGTGCAGGGAAATCCACCTTTGCTACCAGGCTCGGGAAAGCTTTAGATGTAAAAGTGTTTCATCTGGATGCGTACTTTTGGAAACCAGGCTGGGTAGAGGCAAGCATCGAGGAGTTCTCACAATCGCAGCAGGCAATAATAAAAAACCACAACTCCTGGATTGTGGAGGGAAACTATACGGCAACTTTTGATATAAGAGCTGAAAAGGCGGATACCATCATCTATCTGGAGCTTCCGTTACGGGTTTGCTTGTATCGTGTAATAAAGAGGTGGCTGACTAACCTTGGGAATAGGCGTCCTGATCTTGGCGGGGAGTGTACAGAGCGGATGGAATGGAGTTTCCTGAAGTTTATCATTACCACTTACCGTTCAAGGAAGAAAGCGATGAAACAGAGGCTAGATTTTTACCAAGAGGACAAGCTGGTAGTGAGGCTGAAGGGTCAAAGTGCCATTGAATATTTTATACAAGAGATAGAAAAAGCAAAGAGTAGCTCTGCTTCTTAAAGAAGACCAGTAGCTACTCTTTTTTTTATAGAAGTTAAAACTGTTCAAATCTCTTAAAATTAAAGGTTGCCAAAAGTACAAGCAGAAGAGAAAGGCAGAGTGTAGCAACAATAACGAACAGGCCGTTCTCTAATAGCTCTCCTTGCATGAGAATGGCAGTTGCCTGTTCTCGTAGCTTTGCTGGGCTCCATTCCATGAATTTTGTGAAGAGTCCGGTGGATACAGTCAAGAGTGCAAGGAAGGATACGCTGACTCCGGCAATGCCTCCTGAGGTGCGGAGCAGAGTTCCTGCAAAGATGGTGACAGAGATAATTAATACGACCCATAGGCTGTAGACGCCAAGGCTTGCGAGCATGATGTGCCAGTCTACTTTGTTAAATAGTAGATTTGTATAGTACCAGGTGAGCACATAGCTTAGTAGCAGGGATGTTAGGGCAATGACGAGTTGTGCGGTCCATTTGCTTAGGATGTATTGTAATGGCTGGACAGGACGGGCCATGACAAGTGTAAGGGTGCCGTTCTGGCGTTCAATCGAGATGAGACTCATCGAAGCAAGCACAAATAGTAGCGTGGCGAGTGTACCGTATTGTCCGAGTGTTCCCGCAAGTACTTCTTCTCCGGAGGGGGTTGGGATTTCGATGACGGCTCCTTCTGGCAGATTACCGGCGGATTCGATGATTTGTGGCATATAGTAGCTGGTGAGTGGTTGGGATATACCGATAATCATGATGACGATTGGTAGCCAAATCCATTTACCGTTGCGCATGCTTTCTTGCATTTCTTTTATAAAGAGGGTTGTGAAGTTTTTCATGTTCTCATCACCTTCATATATGCGTCTTCAAGCGAGTCTTGCACCTTTTCATAGTGTGATAGAGTGAGCTTGTTTTCTATCAAATTGGTTAATAAGGTTGTGCTGCGGAAGCTTGTTTCGTTTACATGGATGGTGGCAGTGTGAGTGTCGTGATAGTCGATAGACTCTATACTTGGAATGCCGTCTAATTGGCCGGTGAGTGATTCTTCTGTTTTTATTTTTACAGCAGAGGTTGTATGTTCGGATCTTAACGATTCCAGGCTGCCTTCCCATTTGATTTGTCCGTCTTTGAGCATGATGACGGTGTCGCAAACTTGTTCTGCATCATGTAGGACATGGGTGGAAAACAGGATGGTCATGCGGCTTTTTAGTTCAGTGAGTATTTTTAAGACGTCGCGTCTGCCGTCTGGGTCAAGTGCGGATACGGGTTCGTCAAGAATCAGTAGCTCTGGGTCGTGCAATAAGGCTTGCGCAAGGCCTAGGCGCTGTTTCATTCCACCGGAAAAGCCGCCGATGCGTTTATTTTTAACTTCTGTTAAGCTGACAAACTCCAGTGTCTCATCGATCTTGGCCATAAGCTGAGCCTTTGGAAGGTGGGAGAGTTTGCCTGCGAATTGTAAATATTCCTTTGGTGTCATCCAGGAAAAAAAGGAAGGATGCTGCGGTAGAAAGCCGATTTGGTGTCGATAGTCCTTCCCGTTGTTTTCGGAAAAGCTTATGGTTCCGGAAGTTGGTGTAAGAAGTCCCGCAAGCATCTGCAGAGTGGTTGTTTTCCCGGCGCCGTTTGGTCCGAGAAGTGCGACACAACTTCCTTTTTCTATGTGAAAAGAAATGCTTTTGACGGCTTGATGCTGCTTAAATATTTTGGTTAAGTTATTGCTTTCAAGTAACATTCCGGTCGCTCCCTAGTCATTTTTTCGGCCGATTACGAAATAAAGAATGGGGCCGATGGTGGTGATGAAAAGAATGATGAGTGTCCAAGCCCATTTAGGTCCGTTCGTTTGTTCTTGACGGATAAGGCTGATTAGGGCCGTGATGACTAAAATAAGTTGCAAAACGATTAGTGGTGCGGCAAGTGACCAGTTGATATTTTCCATTACAATCCTCTCCTCTTTTGTCTCTTATGATGTGGGTAGAATACGAATATCAGGTAGAACAGGGTCGGCAGTGGGAATTGTATTAACCCCCAAATTCCCCAGAACCAGGCGTAACTGCCTTTTTTCTTAGCGTCAATGAACAGGATGATACTTTGCGTCAACAGAACAGGAATAAGCCATGGCAGGATGGTGTACAGTTGGTCTAGTTTTTCTGGCGTCATGACAGGATTCGCCCTTCCTGTTTGGCTTTGCTTTTTTGCAAGATGTAAAAAATGAACGGTGCTACGACGAGTGCGGACACTTGGATGACGAAATATAAAATTGGTGCTTGAAACATGGCTGTTGTAAAGGCAGTTAAAAGGATAAGCGCCGTGATGACGAACATGCTGAGTTCCTTATGGAAGGCTTTGCGTTTTGCCGATTTTGCCAGAGTAAGCTGTTCCTGCATTTGCTGAGCTGTCGGGATAGGAGGTGACCCTATTTCGTCTAGTTGCTGCCAATCTTTGTGAAGTTTCTTTAGAAGTTCCTGTTCTTTTTTATCTTGTCTACTCTTCGTCATGGTCCCACTCCTTTCTTAGCGTTTTTATCCCGTTGTGGACTCTTGATTTCACTGTTCCTGTTCTGATGCCTAGCATGGCGCCGATTTCCTCATAGGTGTAGCCGTAATAATGTCTTAGTAAAATAGGTGTTCTTGTTTCTGGCGGCAGCTGGTTGAAGTCTGAGAACGTATCGCTCCATTCCATGCCGTTTGATGTTGAGCGGAAGGTGAGCTGTCTTGATAGGACATGCAGGAGCCGGTTGGCTTTTTTCTTCTCGCGCTCTTTTTTCCGAATGGAGTCGATGTAGAGCCTAGAGGCAATCGAGATCATCCAGGTGGAGAATTTCCCTTCCCCTTTGAAGGAGGCAAGGTTTGTGTAGCATTTCATCATTGTTTCCTGTGCGATGTCGTTGCTCGTTTCTTCGTTCAATGTAAGTTTGAGTAAGTATTTGTATAAAAAAGAATAGTGCTTCTGAAATAGCTGCGTGAAGGCATCGTCGTCGCCTGTGATTGCCTCTTGTATCAGATAAAAGTCTTCTTCCTGCTCCAAATCGATGCCTCCTTTCTTTTCTGTTTTCATGTGTTTTCGTTTGTTCAACCATAAGACGCTGCGAGTTTACAAACCGTTCATATTAATTTTAATTTTTTTTTGTTTTTTTTGGTCGGCTTAATTCACTTACTAAACTCACCTAAAAACCATATAAAAAACCCCTTCGTAGGTGAAGGGGGAGAGAATGAAAGTGGTTAACTTATATAGTATTCGACGTCGAAGTGGAAATTCCTAGAGGGGTCTGACCCCTCATCGGTTTTTATTTTACCCCTTCTCCTTATTCCCGCCGCCCCTGACGTAGATTTGGCGTTTGGTGTCGCTTATGATGTGGCGGTGGAGTTGGATGAGGAGGAGGCCGTTTTCGTAGGTGGCGTCTACTTTGTCGTCGCGAACTGGGAATGGGAGCTCGAAGGTGCGTTGGAATTCGCCTTGGGCGATTCCTTCTTCGATGAGCTCGTAGCCTTGGATGTTGAGGTTGATTTGTCCTTTTACTTCAAGCTGTTGCGGGCGCACAAATAGTTGTACTTGTTCTGGGTTCACAAGACCTGGCAGGCACATAACACATAGCAGTTCATTCTCTTTTTTATAAAGATTGGTCTGGGTCTGCATATTTTCAAAGTATGGCTCAAAACCGTTCCAAAACTCATCTCCGAAGAACTGATCCCACTGCTTGCGCCAGTCTCCCATGTTTTTGAATTGATTAAAGGGCATCATCGGCCATCACGCTTCCTTTCAAGGGGTGCATTCTCTTTGCCAATAGATTATGCAGAGATGGGCGTGGAAGTGCCTAGGAAAGTGCCTAACTCATAAGGTCCTAAGCCAATATATAATCTGTTTGTCGATTTTCTCTTAAACACAGACGAGGAAAATCATGGTATATTTTGAAATGGAGGTGTTTGAACATGTCAAAAAACAATACATGGGTTTTAAATGTAAACACAAAGGAAATTACATCGTATTAGCAAGTGACGACTAGCGTTTAAACCGTGTTGTTGCTTGCTGGAAAGTAGGTAACAATGAATACATTGGAAACAAAGCATGTGTATTACACGATGCATATGGTTATTTCGCTTGCGAGCTCCATCATGTTTACGACGTAAGCAATCTATTATATTGAAGACCTAGGATTGAATCCTTTACAGCTTATATTGATTGGGACGGCTATTGAGTTGACGGTTATTGTGTTTGAAAGTGTAACGGGAGTGGTGGCGGATACTTATAGTAGGAGACTGTCTATCATCATTGCAACCTTCATTTTGGGAGCGGCCTTTCTTTTTGAAGGAAGTATCCCTTATCTTAGCAACAGTTCAGTGGCAGTCGGAGTCCTGTCCGCTTTTGTCTTATTGCTATTTGCAGAATTTATCCGCGGCATCGGTGAGACGTTTTTGAGTGGTGCCGAACAGGCTTGGCTAACTGACGAAGTGGAGGAAGAAGAGGTTGCGAAGATATTTGTCCGCACAAATCAGCTCCGGCTTATAGCAAGCCTCGTCGGAATTATCATCAGTGTGGTACTAGCTAGTGTGGCTCTAAATCTTCCTTATTTGGCAGGAGGGGCGCTTTACATCTTGCTTGGCGTCTTTTTATGTATTTATATGAAGGAAAAGAATTTCGAGCGGGTAGAAACTGCAAAGGATAGGCCATGGAAGGCGATGGCCTCGACTTTTATTTCAGGAGTTACCTTTATTAAAAACAAACCTGTACTTATCATGCTGCTAGTAGTGACAGTCTTTATCGGTGCAACATCTGAAGGCTTTGACCGTCTTTGGGAAGCCCATTTGCTGGAGGCATTTACCTTTCCCAGCTTTGGTTCTCTTGATGTGGTTGTATGGTTCGGTGTCATTCAATTTATGGGGACGTTGATCAGCATAGGAGCAATGGAATGGTACCAACGCAGATTTGATGTGAATCAGCCAAAGGTGATCCGATACAGCTTGTTTTATTTTACGGTGGGGCAGGTTATCTTCTTGATCCTCTTCGCTGTAACTCCATCTTTCTACTTGGCGATCTTCTGTTTCTGGGTTCTTGGCATTATCGGTTCCATCACGGCACCGATGTATCAGGCGTGGTTGAACCAACAGCTTGAAAGCAAATCCCGTGCCACCGTCCTATCCATCATGGGCCAAGGTAACGCGGTCGGCCAAGGCCTTGGAGGACCGTTCGTTGGTGTCATCGCCACAAGATACTACATTCGCACCGCGCTCGTACTAGGTGCCATGCTCCTGCTGCCTGCAGTTATTTTGTATGGTAAAGTGATGAAGAGATAAAGAGGGGTCTGACCCTCACTCCGTTAAAGCACTAAAAACCCCGCCTCAAAAAGGCGGGGTTTTACTCTTACTGTTTTGTTGTTTAATCCTTCTTCTCCAAATCCACCGGTTTGGTCACGTTGGTGAATTTTTCGCTTTTGAATGATTTCATGAGCGATAAGACCATGAGAATCATGATGATGGCGAATGGGAAGGCGGCGATGATGGAAGCGGTTTGAAGTGCTTCGAGGCCACCGGTCCAAAGCAGGATTGCTGCTGCTGCCGATTGAATAAGCCCCCATACAAACTTGATGGAGTTTGGCGGGTGCATACTGCCATTGGTTGTTTGCATGCCAAGTACAAAGGTTGCTGAATCTGCTGAAGTGATGAAGAAGGTGCAGATCAGGAAGATGGCAAGCCCAGACATAATCATACCAAGCGGGTAATTTTGCAAGACAGAGAACAATGCCACTTCCATTCCAGACTCCTCGATAACGCTGTAAACAGGAATTCCTTCAAAATACTCCAAGAATATGGCAGAACCACCGAATACGGAGAACCATAATCCTCCGAAAATGGTTGGAACTAATAATACTCCCAGCAAGAATTCACGGATTGTCCGCCCTTTAGAAATGCGGGCGATGAATGTGCCCACAAATGGTGCCCAGGCAATCCACCATGCCCAGTAGAAAATCGTCCAATCTTGTACCCAAGAATTATCCGCATCAAACGGGAACAGGCGGAAGCTCATGGATGGCAGGTTTTGAAAATAGCTACCAATCGTTGTGGTAAACAGATCCATAATGAAATTAGTTGGCCCTGCAAACAGCAAGAACAGCATTAAAGAAATCGCTAGCACGACATTCAGGTTACTCAAGTATTTAATTCCCTTGTTCAACCCAGTCTGTGCAGAAAGCATAAACAATACTGTCACCACTGCGATGACGATCAGTTGTGTCGTGATATTGTTGGTAATTGCCGGTGTAACACTCGCAAGTCCACCGCTGATTTGGATCGCTCCAAGCCCAAGGGAAGTTGCAACACCAAAGATTGTCGCAAAAACCGCGATAAAGTTGATGAATGTACCAAGATGGCCATCAACCCGGTCCCCTAGAATTGGTCGTAAGATGGAGCTGATAACTCCTGGTGAACCTTTTCTAAACTGGAAATACGCTAAGGCAAGCGCAATGACAGAATAGATGGCCCAAGGATGCAGTCCCCAATGGAAAAATGAATAGCGCATTGCTACCCTGGCCGCTTCAGACGTTTGCCCTTCTCCGGTTGGTGGGGCGAAAAAATGATACATCGGCTCTGAAGCACCCCAAAATACTAATCCGATACCCATCCCGGCACTAAATAACATCGCAAACCAGGTGATGTAATTGTATTCCGGTTCGTCCGTATCTTTACCAAGTTTAATACGGCCGAATTTAGTGAATATAAGAATAATGCTAAATAACAAAAATCCTGTTGCAGTTAAAAGATAAAACCAGCCGAACTTATCAACAATAAAACCTTGCACAGCATCTGTGACAGGCTTTAGAGCGGCATTTCCCAACATGCTTGCGGGAATCACGCCCCAAATAATGAATAAGACAGCAACTATAATAGAAACAATAAATACAGGGGTTGCTTTCTTCATAATGTTTTCACTCCTTTAATGATTTCTCATCACTTCTTTCATAGGTTAAGTATTTGTTACAAAAACGGCAGCTATACTATCCTAACACTTCTGGGACTTTAGTCCAATTAATTTACCTAAAGTGTTTACAGGTTATAGCAGGTTCCATTAGAATTAGTTACTAGATTTGTCATCTAGGAGGCATGTATTTTGCTTGAAAATAGTTTTGTTATGGTAGCAATCATCATCATTATCAATATTGTTTACGTGTCATTTTTCACGATAAGAATGATTTTGACCTTAAAAGGTCAACGTTATTTGGCAGCTGGGATCAGTATGGTCGAGGTGGTCATCTATGTGGTGGGTCTTGGCCTAGTGTTAGACAATCTTAATGAGATTCAAAACTTAGCTGCATATGCGCTTGGTTATGGGATTGGTGTCATTGTTGGTATGAAAATAGAAGAAAAACTGGCACTGGGATACACCACCGTTAATGTTATTACGAAGGAGTATGACAAGGATCTGCCAAAACTTTTGCGTGAAAAAGGGTACGGGGTGACCAACTGGCAGGCAAACGGCTTAGAAGGCGACCGTATGGCCATGCAAATTTTAACGCCTAGAAAATATGAGGTAAGCTTATATCATGCCATCAAAGAGCATGACCCCAAGGCATTTATCATCGCCTACGAACCAAAAACCATCCATGGCGGGTTCTGGGTAAAAGCTGTAAAGGAAAGGAAAATTAAAGAATGGGTAAGACGCCGCGAAAACGAAAATTCGAAGTAATGGAAAATGAGACAATCAGTGATTGCCTCGACCGAATGGCGAAAGAAGGCTACATGCCCTCGCGCAGGATGGAAGAGCCGATTTTTCAGGAGACAGTAAAAAACGGACACAAAGAAGTACATCCAATTGGTAAAAAAATAGTATTTGAAGGTAAATTAATCGAAAAATAACAGTAAAATACGAACAATAATCGACAAATAAACTATATTGTTCATGATTTTCGTTGACATCGACGCAAATTGACGGTAAGATAAACGTAGATGAAAACGAATTAAAAACAACATAATGAAACCTCATATAATTTTGGGAATATGGCCCATAAGTCTCTACCCGACCGCCGTAAATTGGTCGGACTATGAGGGGAAGTTAACACTATCTATGTTTTTCATGGCGACTAAGTTTGTTTACCTATGCTAATGAAAGCCCAGATGGACTGCTTTCCCTCTAACCCAGGGACCAGTCCATACTGGGCTTTTCTGTTTTTAAATTACTGGTTTAATTGACTAAAAGTTGAAAGTTTTAACCCAGCTGATTGTAGTGGAAGGCGCGCAGACGCCCGCAGGCAAGCGAAGCGCCTGGAACGGAAATCAGCCGTTGAACAGAAAATCACTTAATCAAAAAGGGAGGCAACAAAAATGAACGCTTTAGTTGGAGTGATCATGGGAAGTACTTCCGATTGGGAAACAATGAAACACGCATGTGACATGCTTGACGAACTACATATACCATACGAAAAGAAAGTCGTATCCGCACACCGCACACCAGACCTCATGTTCACCTACGCAGAACAAGCAAGAGAACGAGGCCTAAAAGTCATCATCGCCGGAGCGGGAG
Organism: Sutcliffiella horikoshii; assembly: GCF_002157855.1. Taxonomy (NCBI): domain Bacteria; kingdom Bacillati; phylum Bacillota; class Bacilli; order Caryophanales; family Bacillaceae; genus Sutcliffiella; species Sutcliffiella horikoshii. Next base: position 432,914 of record NZ_CP020880.1, read on the forward strand.
GAGCAGCCCACCTGCCTGGAATGGTAGCAGCCAAAACCACGCTTCCAGTAATCGGCGTACCAGTCCAATCCAAAGCGCTAAACGGCCTAGACTCCCTGCTCTCCATCGTCCAGATGCCAGGCGGAGTACCAGTCGCAACAGTCGCCATTGGAAAAGCCGGAGCAACAAACGCAGGCCTCCTTGCAGCACAAATGATCGGCGCCTATGACAGTAACACGGCAGAACGCCTGCAAGCACGTAGAGACAATACAGAACAACAAGTGATAGAAAGTAGTGATCAGCTTGTTTAATTTTAAAAATATCACCCCACCAGCAACCATCGGAATCATCGGCGGCGGACAGCTTGGACGGATGATGGCACTTTCGGCAAAAGCGATGGGTTTCAAAATCGCTGTGCTTGACCCAACACCAGATTCACCATGCGGACAGGTGGCAGACATCGAAATCACCGCGGCATTTAACGACATGGAAGCCATCAAAAAACTTGCTTCATTATCCGATGTCGTCACCTATGAGTTTGAAAACATCGATTACGAAGCGCTAACTTGGCTTGAGGAGAACGCCTACTTGCCACAAGGCAGTGAAGTGTTAAAAGTAACCCAGCATCGCGCTACCGAAAAAATGGCAATTGAAGCAGCAGGACTTCAGGTTGCACCTTTTATGGAAGTAACGACAGAGGCAGATCTCAACGAAGCCATCCAGAAGATCGGCTATCCAAGTGTCTTGAAAACATGCCGCTTCGGTTATGACGGCAAAGGGCAGGTAGTTTTAAAGGATGATACATCGCTCGAACAGGCTGCAAAACTCCTTGAACACGGCGAATGTGTCCTAGAAAAATGGATTCCTTTCGTAAAAGAAATATCCGTTGTCGTGGCACGAAGCACAACAGGGGAAATCAAGGCTTTCCCAGTCGGTGAAAACGAACATCGAGAAAATATTTTATATAAAACAATCGCACCGGCAAGGGTCGATCAGATTCTAGAGATGAACGCAATTCAAAGTGCGATGACATTGGCAAGACACTTCAACCTTATCGGGACACTGGCGGTGGAAATGTTTGTCCTAGAAGATGGCACCTTCTTTATAAATGAACTGGCTCCAAGGCCGCACAACTCTGGACATTATACGATGGATGCATGCGAGACATCACAGTTTGAACAGCATATCAGAGCGGTGACAGGGATGCCACTTGGAAAAACGACCTTATGGAAGCCTGCGGTAATGGTTAATCTATTAGGGGAGCATGTGGATGCAGCAATTGAGCACATTCCTCATTATGAAAATGCAAAGCTTCATTTATACGGCAAGCATGAGAAAAAAGAGAAACGAAAAATGGGACATATCAACATTTTAGCTGATACAATAGAACAGGCTTTGGAGCAAGAGGCTTCCTGGCAGATATGGAACACAGTTGAACGGAGGATTTTAACATGATTGAACGTTATACAAGACCCGAGATGGGCGCAATTTGGACAGAAGAGAACCGTTTTCAGGCTTGGCTTGAAGTGGAAATTTTAGCTTGTGAAGCTTGGGCGGAACTTGGAGATATCCCGAAAGAGGACGTAAAGGTGCTTCGTGAAAAAGCATCATTCGATATCGAGCGCATCAAAGAAATCGAAGCGGAAACTCGCCATGATGTGGTTGCTTTTACAAGAGCAGTATCTGAAACATTGGGCGATGAGAAAAAGTGGGTGCATTACGGATTAACTTCCACAGATGTAGTCGACACAGCACTTTCCTACCAATTGAAGCAGGCAAACGAGATCCTACTTGCTGACATTGAACGCTTTGTCACTATTTTAAAAGAAAAAGCGCAAGACCATAAATACACGGTAATGATGGGACGTACGCACGGAGTACATGCTGAGCCGACAACATTTGGATTAAAGCTTGCTCTATGGTACGAGGAAATGAAACGTAATTTGGAGCGTTTCAAACAAGCGGCAGAAGGGATCGAGTTCGGGAAAATTTCCGGAGCGGTTGGTACTTACGCGAACATCAACCCATTTGTAGAAGAGTATGTATGTGAAAAGCTTGGCCTACAACGTGCGCCAATCTCTACACAAACGTTGCAGCGTGACCGTCATGCTCATTACTTAAGCACACTGGCGTTGATTGCAACTTCTATCGAAAAGTTTGCAGTGGAAGTTCGTGGACTACAAAAGAGTGAAACACGTGAAGTGGAAGAGTTCTTTGCAAAAGGTCAAAAGGGATCTTCCGCGATGCCGCATAAACGTAACCCGATCGGTTCGGAAAACATGACAGGCCTTGCACGTGTGATCCGCGGGTACATGATGACAGCTTACGAAAATGTACCACTATGGCATGAGCGTGATATCTCGCATTCATCTGCAGAGCGCATCATTTTACCAGACAGCACGATTGCATTGAACTATATGTTGAATCGATTTGGCAACATCATCAAAAACTTGACTGTGTTCCCGGAAAACATGAAGCGCAACATGGACCGCACATTGGGCCTTATCTACTCCCAACGCGTGCTGCTTGCGTTGATCGACACTGGCATGTCCCGTGAGGAAGCATACGACACGGTTCAACCAAAAGCGATGGAAGCTTGGGAGAAGCAAGTACACTTCCGTGAGTTAGTGGAAGGCGAAGAGAAAATCACGTCCCGCCTAACTCCGGCACAAATCGAGGACTGCTTCGACTACAACTACCACCTGCAGCATGTTGATACAATTTTTGATCGATTAGGATTGTAAAATATAAATTGGTGGAGCACCGCTGTTGCTTTCCGCAAAAGGCTTCGCTTTCCGCGGGGCGACCTTGAGCCTCCTCGGCAAGTCTGCGGGGTCTCAACATTGTCGCTACTCCCCCGCTGGAGTCTACGCCTTTTGCTCCATGCAACAGCTAGGTTGTCTCTTAATTTCAACAAATCTAATTTGCATAAAATGTTTTCCCCCTGTTCATTGGAGTGGAAGGCACGAGACTCCTCGAAAATGCTAGCGCATTTTCTTCGTGCGATGAATCGCTGTCGTAGCATTCCTTGTCCTGCGGGAGGAAGGGACAGGGGAGACCCCGCAGGCGAAAGCCGAGGAGGCTCCCGGACCGCCCGCGGAAAGCGAGTGCCTGCAACGAAAATGAACAGGGAGTTAACGCAAAACCACATCTCTCTTTTACAGGAGGCAAACCCATGACTTTGCAAAAGCAGGAACTACTATACGAAGGCAAAGCAAAACTGGTCTACTCAACAACCGACGAAAATGTCGTCTGGATCCAATACAAAAACTCCGCCACCGCCTTTAACGGCGAAAAGAAAGCCGACATCACAGGCAAAGGCAGACTGAATAACGAGATTACCAGCTTACTATTTTCCATGCTCACACAAGCCGGTATCGAAAACCACTTCATCGAGCGCAAGTCGGAAACAGAGCAGCTCGTGAAAAAGGTCGACATCATTCCACTAGAAGTGGTGGTCAGAAACATCACTGCCGGCAGCATGGCAAAACGACTTGGCATTGAGGAAGGCATCACGCTCGAGCAACCAATCGTCGAGTTCTACTATAAAGATGACTCACTTGGTGATCCGCTCATCACAGAAGATCATATTCAACTTTTGAAGCTTGCAACACCTGCTGAAGTGGATATTTTAAAGCATGTAGCGCGTAAAGTGAACGTTGTATTATCGGAATTTTTCGAAAAGAAGAACTTGAGATTAGTAGATTTCAAGCTTGAGTTTGGCAAAACGGAAGATGGCAGAATCATCTTGGCTGATGAGGTGTCACCGGATACTTGCCGCCTGTGGGATAAGGATACGAATGAGAAGTTAGATAAGGATGTCTTCCGTAGAAACCTTGGAAGCCTGACAGATGCATACGAAAAAATACTGGCACGTATTGGAGGAGAGCAGCATGTATAAAGTGAAGGTATTCGTAACGTTAAGAGAGAGCGTATTAGATCCACAAGGAACAGCGGTGAAAAATTCGCTTCATAGTCTTTCTTACAAAGAGGTCGAGGAAGTTCGTATCGGAAAATTTTTAGAGTTGACGATTGCAAAATCTGACCGTGACCTAGACGTGTTAGTCAAGGAAATGTGCGAGCGCTTATTGGCAAATACCGTGATTGAAGACTTCCGTTATGAGGTGGAGGAGGTTGTTGGATCGTGAAATTTGCAGTCATCGTGTTTCCGGGCTCCAACTGTGATGTAGACATGTACCATGCAATCAAAGACGAGCTTGGGGAAGAAGTCGATTATGTGTGGCATGATGCAACAAACTTAGAGGAGTATGACGGAATTTTACTTCCAGGAGGATTTTCGTATGGAGATTACTTGAGATCTGGTGCCATTGCACGCTTTTCCAATGTGATGCTTGAGGTGCAAAAGGCAGCTGAAGCTGGTAAGCCAATCTTGGGTGTATGCAACGGGTTTCAAATTTTGCTGGAGTCAGGTCTTCTTCCAGGGGCAATGAGAAGAAACAAGAACTTAAAGTTCATGTGCCGTCCGGTGGAATTAAAAGTGGTGAACAATGAAACGATGTTCACATCGGGGTATGAAAAAGATGAGATCATCACCATCCCCATTGCACATGGGGAAGGAAATTACTATTGTGATGAGAAAACCTTAGGGGAATTAGTAAGCAATGGGCAAATTGCTTTTTCCTATAATGGTGACAATCCAAATGGTAGTCTACATGATATTGCCGGGATTGTAAATGAAAAAGGAAATGTATTAGGTATGATGCCACACCCGGAAAGAGCGGTTTCTGAGCTGTTGGGCAGTGCAGATGGCCTTAAACTCTTTCAATCTATCGTTCGTAATTGGAGGGAATCACATGTCGTTACTTCTTGAGCCAAATCCAGAGATGATCAAAGCGGAAGGCATTTACCGTGAAATGGGACTGAGCGATGAAGAGTTCCAAATGGTAGAAAAAATTCTTGGGCGTTTGCCGAACTACACGGAAACCGGACTATTTTCGGTGATGTGGTCGGAGCATTGCAGCTACAAGAATTCCAAGCCGGTATTGCGCAAGTTCCCGACAGAAGGGCCGAAAGTATTGCAAGGTCCTGGGGAAGGTGCCGGAATCGTGGACATCGGCGACAACCAGGCAGTCGTGTTCAAAATCGAAAGTCATAATCACCCGTCTGCAATCGAGCCTTACCAAGGCGCAGCAACAGGTGTTGGCGGAATCATCCGTGATGTCTTTTCGATGGGCGCACGTCCAATTGCGTTATTGAATTCTCTGCGCTTTGGGGAACTAACATCTCCGCGCGTGAAATATTTGTTTGAAGAAGTGGTGGCAGGAATCGCAGGCTACGGAAACTGTGTGGGCATCCCGACAGTTGGCGGCGAGATCCAGTTCGACCCGGCTTACGATGGCAACCCGCTTGTGAACGCAATGTGTGTGGGTCTGATCAATCATGAAGATATTAAAAAAGGGCAGGCAAAAGGTGTTGGCAATACCGTCATGTACGTTGGGGCAAAAACGGGACGCGACGGGATTCACGGGGCAACTTTTGCATCAGAAGAACTTTCTGAAGCGTCTGAAGAAAAACGTCCGGCCGTACAAGTCGGCGATCCTTTTATGGAAAAATTATTGTTGGAAGCTTGCTTGGAAATCGTGAAATGGGATGGGTTAGTCGGCATTCAAGACATGGGAGCGGCTGGTTTGACAAGTTCGTCTGCGGAAATGGCTTCTAAAGCAGGTTCTGGAATTGAGATGAACTTGGATCTTGTGCCACAGCGTGAAACAGGCATGACTGGCTATGAAATGATGCTTTCTGAATCGCAAGAGCGCATGCTGATCGTCGTGGAAGCGGGCCGTGAGCACGAGGCGCATGAGATTGTTTCAAAATATGGCTTAGAAGCTGTTTCGATTGGAAAAGTGACGGATGACAAAAAGCTTCGCCTTGTTCACAAAGGGGAAGTGATTGCAGATGTCCCGGTCGATGCATTGGCTGAAGAAGCGCCTGTATACCACAAGCCATCTACGGAGCCTGCGTATTATCGCGAGTTCCAGGAGATGGAGGTAGCGGTACCGGATGTTGCGGACTACGAAGAGACGTTAGTTGCTTTATTGAAGCAGCCGACCATCGCAAGCAAAGAGTGGGTTTATGACCAGTATGACTACCAAGTACGTACGAATACGGTAGTAGTGCCAGGTTCCGATGCGGCAGTTGTTCGCATCCGAGGAACAGAAAAAGCGTTGGCAATGACAACGGACTGTAACTCCCGTTATTTATATTTGGATCCAGAAGTCGGCGGTATGATCGCGGTGGCGGAAGCGGCTCGCAATATCGTGTGCTCCGGTGCAAAGCCATTGGCCATCACAGACTGCTTGAATTTTGGTAATCCTGAAAAGCCGGAGATCTTCTGGCAGATCGAAAAGGCAACAGATGGCATGAGTGAAGCTTGCCGCAAGTTAGAGTCACCTGTAATCGGTGGAAATGTATCTTTATATAATGAAACAAACGGTGTGGCTGTGTACCCAACCCCTGTAGTCGGCATGGTCGGGTTGATTGATGACTTGAAGCATGTGACAACTCAGGAGTTTAAAAATGAAGGCGACCTGATTTATGTGATTGGGGAAACAGGTTCCGAGTTTGGTGGAAGTGAGCTGCAAAAGCTTACGTACGGCAAGATTTTCGGGAAGGCACCTGCGCTTGACTTAGATGTGGAAGCTAGACGTCAGGATGAGCTGTTGGCGGCAATCCGCGCGGGATTAGTTGCATCTGCACATGATGTATCTGAAGGTGGAGTAGGAGTTGCGTTGGCGGAGAGTGCGATGGGCGCTCGCGGCTTGGGAGCTTCCGTGACGCTTACAGGCGACATGACGTCTGCACTGTTCAGTGAAACACAATCTCGCTTTGTTGTCTCTGTTCGCCCAGAAAATCAAGAAGAGTTTGAGGCAGCGGTTGCGGATGCTAGTTTAGTAGGAACTGTTACAAGAACAGGAAATCTTCATATTGAATCGGCATCTCGTGAAGTGGCAGTTCACGTCTCTGTGGACGACCTTCGCGATGCTTGGAAAGGAGCTATTCCATGCTTGCTGAACTAAAGGGCTTGAATGAGGAATGTGGGGTGTTCGGGATCTGGGGACATCCCGAAGCGTCCCAGATTACCTATTACGGACTGCACAGTCTGCAGCACCGTGGCCAGGAAGGCGCAGGGATCGTTTCAACAGATGGAGAGAAGCTTGTCGCGGTAAAAGGGGAAGGCCTTGTGAACGAAGTGTTCGGTAATGGTAGATTGCAAGAACTTGGCGCTGGAAAAGCCGCGATCGGCCATGTCCGTTATGCAACGGCAGGGGGCGGCGGCTATGAGAATGTGCAGCCTTTATTGTTTCATTCTCAATCTGGCAGTCTTGCACTTGCACACAATGGAAATCTCGTAAACGCTAATGCGTTGAAGCACCAGTTGGAAACAATGGGGAGTATTTTACAGACGACCTCTGACACGGAAGTGTTGGCGCATTTGATAAAAAGAAGTGGCTACACTCTTTTGAAAGACCGTGTGAAAAATGCGTTGTCGATGTTAAAGGGTGCGTATGCCTTTTTAATCATGACAGAGACAGAAATGATGGTGGCACTTGACCCGAACGGCTTGCGTCCACTTTCGTTAGGCAAGTTGAATGATGCCTATGTGGTGGCGTCAGAGACTTGTGCATTTGATGTGGTCGGAGCGGAGTTTATTCGTGATATTGAGCCTGGGGAGCTGCTGATCATTGATAATGGGGGCTTGCATTCCGAGCGATTTACGTTGCACACGCAACGTGCGATGTGCAGCATGGAGTACATTTATTTTTCTAGACCTGACAGCAATATTGATGGTATCAATGTGCATACAGCCAGAAAAAGCCTAGGCAAGCAGCTGGCAATGGAGTCGGCAGTGGAGGCAGATGTGGTGACAGGTGTACCAGATTCCAGTATTTCTGCAGCGATTGGTTACGCGGAACTTTCGGGAATTCCTTATGAGCTTGGACTGATTAAAAATAGATATGTGGGCCGGACGTTCATCCAGCCTTCCCAAGCATTGCGCGAGCAGGGTGTAAAGATGAAGCTTTCACCGGTCCGCGGGGTTGTGGAAGGCAAGCGCGTTGTAATGGTCGATGATTCGATCGTACGCGGGACGACAAGTAGAAGAATTGTGAAAATGCTTCGCGATGCAGGTGCGACAGAGGTGCATGTGCGCATCAGTTCACCGCCGATTAAAAATCCTTGTTTTTACGGCATCGATACATCCACGCATGAGGAGTTGATTGCTTCTTCTCATTCTGTTGAAGAGATGCGGGAAATCATTGGCGCGGATTCGTTAGCGTTTTTAAGTCCTGGTGGTTTGGTCGAAGCGATTGACCGTCCGTTTGATGGGGAGACTCGCGGCCAGTGCATGGCGTGCTTTACCGGCAAGTATCCGACGGAGATTTTCCCTGACACGGTGCTGCCGCATGAGAAGTGCTAGGGTGGAAGGCTTGGTGTGGCGCTGATTTTTGGAAAAGTTACAATAACGGTTGAAAAAGTTACAATCACCACGAAAAAAGTCACAATCAACGCTGAAAAAGTTACAATAACACCAAAAATAGTTACAATCCACCGTGTGACGAGTGAGAAACCAAACATAATTACCTATTTTCGAAAAAAAGCCTACAAAAAGCGGCGGGATTCTTAAGATTCGTCGCTTTTCCATTGGAAGGGAGATACAACGCATATGGCAAATGCATACAAGCAAGCGGGTGTAGATATAGAAGCGGGCTATGAAGCAGTAACGCGTATGAAAAAGCATGTGGCTAGAACGATGAGGCCAGAGGTGATGGGGGGCCTTGGTGGATTTGGAGGCCTGTTTGATCTATCAGCGGTAAATGTGAAGAATCCGGTGCTCGTTTCCGGAACAGATGGAGTCGGCACGAAACTGATGCTTGCTTTCCAGCTCGACAAACATGACACCATTGGGGTGGATGCAGTTGCGATGTGTGTGAACGATGTTGTCGTGCAAGGCGCAGAGCCGCTTTATTTTCTGGACTATATCGCATGCGGAAAAGCGGTGCCGGAACGAATAGAGGCCATCGTAAAAGGGATCGCAGACGGCTGCGAGCAAGCGGGATGCGCATTAGTTGGCGGCGAAACGGCGGAAATGCCTGGAATGTATGACGACACGGAATATGATTTGGCTGGATTTACGGTTGGCGTGGTAGAGAAGGAACGTTTAATTAACGGTTCTAAAATAGAGCCTGGTAACTTACTGATTGGACTGAGTTCAAGTGGCATCCACAGCAATGGTTACTCGTTAGTCCGTAAAATTGTGTTTGAAAAAGGACAATTAGATCTTAACAAGCAGTACGATGGTTTTGACCGAACACTTGGTGAAGAGCTGCTCACTCCTACGAAAATTTATGTGAAGCCAATTCTTGAAGTTCTGAAAAAATACGACATCAACGGAATGGCTCATATTACGGGCGGCGGATTTATTGAGAATATCCCGCGCATGCTTCCACAAGGGCTGCAAGCAGAAGTGGATTATGGAACATGGCCGATTCCGCCGATTTTTGATCTTTTGCAAGAGGTTGGCGAGCTCGACCGGAAAGAAATGTTCAATATTTTTAACATGGGAATTGGCATGGTGCTTGCGATCAACGAAGAAATTTTACCGGAAGTGATTCGTATCCTTGAAGCAAACGGGGAGAAGGCATACTTGATTGGCCGTGTAAAAGAGGGCGAGGGCATCACGTTTGGCGGAGGAGAAATCCGATGACAACGAGAATCGCCATTTTCGCATCAGGAAGCGGCTCCAATTTTCAGGCGATCACGGAAGCATGCCGAAACGGCTTGCTCGAAGCCACACCAGCCTTGCTTGTGTGTGACAGGCCTGGTGCTTATGTGGTGGAACGTGCGACGGCAGCAGACATTCCCTATTTTGCATTTGCACCGAAAAGCTATCAAACTAAAGAGGAATTTGAAGGTCACATTCTTCAAGAGTTGGCGCGGTATGAAGTAGACTTCATTGTCCTTGCAGGATATATGCGTCTGATCGGACCGACACTGCTTAACGCTTTTAAAGGGAGAATCGTCAATATCCATCCTTCCCTCCTGCCGGCGTTTCCGGGCCTTGATGCGGTTGGTCAAGCACTCGAGTACGGTGTTAAACTAACAGGAGTGACCATTCATTTTGTTGATGAAGGCATGGACACCGGACCAATCATCGCGCAACAGGCGATTGAAATCTGCCCGGACGACACACGTGAAATGTTAGAAAAGAAAATACATGAGGTAGAACATTCCTTTTACCCACAAACCTTACAACAACTTTTTTCAGTCAAAGGAGAGGCAGCGATACGATGAGAGCATTAGTGAGTGTTTCCAATAAAGAGGGCATCGTCCCATTTGTACAACAATTAGTGGACCTAGGGGTGGAGGTTATCTCTACTGGCGGGACCAAAAAAGTTTTGCAGGATAATGGTGTGAAAGTAATCGGTATATCCGAAGTGACAGGGTTCCCTGAGATCCTTGATGGACGCGTGAAAACCTTGCACCCGATGATCCATGGTGGATTATTGGCAATGCGTGACAACGAAAGTCACCAAGCACAGCTTGCGGAGCATGGAATTACGCCGATCGACTTGGTTGTGGTCAACCTTTACCCGTTTAAAGAGACGATCTCTAAAGCGGATTCCACGTTTGAAGATGCGATTGAAAATATCGATATCGGCGGCCCGACGATGCTTCGTGCAGCAGCAAAAAACCATAAGGATGTTGCGGTATTAGTGGATCCTTCAGACTACGAAGGCGTAATCTCTGAGCTAAAAGAAAGCGGAAAAGTGGAAGTGGCAACACGCCGTCGCCTGGCAGCAAAAGTATTCCGCCATACCGCAGCCTATGACGCGATGATCTCCAACTACTTAACGGAAGCAGTGGAAGAGAAACATCCTGAGTCATTGACTGTAACATTTGAGAAAAAACAAGACTTGCGTTATGGGGAGAATCCGCACCAAAAGGCAGCATTCTACCAAGCGCCACTAGCGTCTGAATTCTCGATCGCATCAGCGGAGCAGCTTCATGGAAAAGAATTATCCTACAACAATATTAATGATGCAGATGCGGCATTGCAGATCGTAAAAGAATTCAAAGACCCTGCAGTGGTTGCAGTCAAACATATGAACCCATGCGGCGTGGGCACTGGTGCTACAACGGTGGAAGCGTACCGCCGTGCATATGAAGCGGATCCTGTATCCATTTTCGGTGGCATCATTGCTTTCAACACAGAAGTAGATAAGGAAACGGCAGAACTTTTACATGAGTTGTTTTTAGAAATTGTCATTGCGCCGTCCTTCAGTGAGGATGCGTTGGCTGTCTTGAAGCAGAAAAAGAATATCAGACTGTTATTGGTTGATATGAACGGAGCAGGTGTGATGCAGTCCCGCATGGTATCCGTTCGCGGTGGTTTATTAGTACAAGATGAGGATCAGTTCGGCTTAGAAGACGCGACGGTAACTATTCCAACAAAGCGCGAGCCGACAGAGCAAGAGTGGGCAGACCTGAAGCTTGCATGGAAAGTCGTGAAGCATGTGAAATCCAACGCCATCGTCCTTGCAAAAGAAGGGCAGACTGTCGGCGTCGGTGCAGGACAGATGAACCGTGTCGGCGCAGCGAAAATTGCCATCGAGCAGGCTGGTGAAAAAGCGGTCGGCTCCGCACTGGGATCTGACGCATTCTTCCCAATGAACGACACAGTCGAAGCAGCAGCAAAAGCCGGCGTCACCGCCATCATCCAACCAGGCGGCTCCATCAAAGACGAAGACTCCATCAAAAAAGCCGACGAATACGGCATCACCATGGTATTTACCGGGATGAGACATTTTAAGCATTAAGGGAAATTGTCATTAGGAATTTGAGACTCGCCAGTGATTACCCAGCTTTCCCCTGTTGACTGAAGTGCAATCCGGCGGGAGGTAGCGGTAGACTTGAGACCCCACAGCGCAGCGAGGAGGCTCAAGCACCGCCCCGTGGAAAGCGAACACCTGGAACGGAAGGAAACAGGGAGTTAACGAAAATATAGATCCCTCAACACGTCAGGAGGAAAAACCATGAAAGTACTCGTAATCGGAAAAGGTGGCCGCGAACACGCCATCGCCTGGAAATTCGCACAAAGCCCATCCGTAACAGAAGTCTTCATCGCACCAGGAAACATCGGCATGGAGGCAGTCGGAAAGCTTGTACCCATCCAAGAATCCGACACGGACTCCTTGATTCATTTTGCAAAAGAAAACCAAATAGATCTCACCATGGTAGGACCTGAAGTACCCTTACTAAACGGAATTGTCGACGCATTCCAAGCCGCGGGACTTCAAGTATTCGGACCAACCAAAGCAGCGGCTCTCATAGAAGGAAGCAAAGGCTTTGCCAAAGATCTTATGAAAAAATACGGCATCCCGACAGCTGGCTATGAAACGTTCACAGATTACGAGGAAGCCAGAACATATATTGAAGGCAAAGGTGCACCAATTGTCCTGAAGGCTGATGGATTGGCAGCTGGAAAAGGCGTAGTGGTAGCCATGACAGATGAAGAAGCGCTTGAAGCAGTGCGCGAAATGATGGCAGAATCCAAATTTGGAGAAGCATCCTCTAAGCTTGTGATCGAAGAATTCCTTGAAGGAGAGGAGTTCTCTTTTATGGCATTTGTGAACGGTGAGAAAGTGTATCCGATGGTCATCGCGCAAGATCATAAACGTGCGTTTGACGGGGACATGGGACCAAACACAGGTGGCATGGGAGCATACTCGCCAGTGCCGCAAATCCCAAACTCTGTTGTGGAAGAGGCGTTGGAAACGGTGTTGCTTCCAACAGCTAAAGCAATGGTGGACGAAGGACGTTCATTCGTTGGTATTTTATATGCAGGGTTGATTTTGACAAAGAAAGGTCCAAAGGTAATTGAATTCAATGCACGCTTTGGAGATCCAGAAACACAAGTGGTGTTGCCAAGACTTGAATCAGATTTGGCGGAAGTTTTGACAGGTGTTTTGCGTGGAGACGAAGAATTGGAGCTTAAGTGGTCAGAAGCGTCTGTGGTTGGTGTAGTAATGGCATCCAAAGGCTATCCGGAAGCATATGAAAATGGTGCGGTCATAGAAGGAGCTGACCAAGTTGGTGAAGGTTTGGTGTTCCATGCCGGGACAGAAGCTAAGGCTGGAAAACTCGTAACAAACGGCGGCCGCGTGCTGTTGGTCGCAGCACAAAGCGACAGCTTAGAGGAAGCGCAGAAAAAAGTGTACGAAGAGTTGCGCAAAGTAAAATGCGATAATCTATTTTATCGCAAAGACATCGCACACAAAGCTATTGCGTCCGGCGTTTCTTCTTAACAAACACATACAAAATAGCCACAATACCACCAATAATCGTCGCTAACACAAACGACATATCTGTTAAATACTCAAGCATTTTTCACACCTCCTTATACTGTTCGACGTGAGTGACGAAAACCCTTTGGGGGTCTGACCCCCAAAGGTGTTTTTTTCTTTTTAGCCCCTTTTACCCTTAAGAAGGATTATAAGAATCCGCGTCGCTGTCGGCGTTTGCTTTGGCTTCGAAGTCGTCGAAGTCGAAGTTGTAGTGGTTGTTTTCGCTGTTGTGGTCGTTACGGTATTCTTGGAAGCGTTCGAAGCCTGCTGTTAGCGGGCAGTAGCGCAGGATTCCTTCTGCGATTTTCATTCCTGCTAGAAGTGCGACAAGTTTGTAGGAGTCGCGGTGTGGACGTCGAACCATTTTGCTTGTAATCCACGCTAATGTAGCAAATCCTGCTGTGATGCGAATCATCGCATTAATGATGCTGATATTTGGTCTCACTTTCATCCTAATCCCTCCAAAGTATAATTTTCTTAAGTTAAAGCATTAAATTGCATTAATTTTCACATAATTATCAAGAACGGTAATGCAAGTATGACTCTGTTGTGGTAACATGGTAAAAAGAGGTTATATCAAAATAATATTCACTAGAAAAATCATACAAATGTGACAAAGATACAATCTCACAAAGAGTGGGTGATAAATCATGCATGAACAAGCATATAGATGGAAAAACAGAAAAATTCGAGAACAGGTTGCCGTGATTGATGGGAAACAGGCACCGACTTTAGTTTTAACAAATGCAACATACTTAAATGTGCAATTAAAAGCGTGGATGACGGCAAACATTTGGATCCATGAAGATCGAATAATCTATGTAGGGGACCAACTGCCGGCCAACACAGAGAACACGGAAATGGTCGACTGTACATCGCAATTCCTGGTTCCAGGTTACATCGAACCGCATGTGCATCCGTTTCAACTTTATAATCCCCTGTCCTTTGCGCAATATGCATCCAAATTGGGAACGACCACCTTCGTCAATGACAATTTGATGCTTACTTTGCAGATGACAAAAAAGAAAGCGTTTTCTTTTATAGAAGAAATGAACAAGTCAGCTGCGACGATGTATTGGTGGTGCCGATTTGATGCGCAGACAGAAATTAAAAATGAGGATGATATTTTCTCAACGCCCAATATAAAAAGTTGGTTGAATCATCCCCTTGTTATGCAGGGCGGAGAATTGACAAGCTGGCCGAAATTGATGGCAGGAGACGACTTGATCTTGCATTGGGTACAAGAAGCGAATGCACGCAAAAAGCCTGTAGAAGGCCATTTTCCAGGTGCTTCTGAAAAGACGCTGACTAAAATGCAGTTGCTTGGCATTCATAGTGACCATGAAGCGATGAATGGAGCAGATGTAATCAAACGGGTTTCACAAGGATATCACGCCTCTTTGCGCTATTCGTCCATCCGACCGGATCTACCGTTAATTTTAGAAGAGCTTGAGGCTTCAGGTGTTCATTATTATGACCAGACTTTTTTCAATACAGACGGCTCAACACCGAGCTTTTATGAAAGCGGTGTCATAGACCGGACCATCGCGATTGCCTTAGACAAAGGGGTGCCGGAAATAGAGGCATACCGAATGGGTTCTTATAATGCAGCCCGACATTTTTCAATGGATAAATTGCATGGAAGCATTGCTCCTGGCCGGATAGCAAACATCAACTTCCTGAAGGCAAAAGAAGAGCCGACCCCGGTTTCCGTGCTGTCAAAAGGGATGTGGGTGACAAGGGATAACGAGCCGGTCAAAGAGGCTTTCCCTGCCCAGAATTGGTCTTCGCTTGGCTTAGAGCCAATGAAACTCGGTTGGGACTTAAGCATGGATGACCTGCAATTTTCGATGGCACTTGGGATGGAAATGGTTAACGAAGTGATTATCAAGCCATATACTATCTCAGTGGATGTTTCAGGTGACAGCCTGTCCACTACCCATGATCAGTCGTATCTCATGCTGATCGACCGGAAAGGGAAATGGCGTGTGAACACGATTCTTAAAGGATTCGGGACACATGTTCAAGGGTTTGCGAGTTCCTACTCCAATACAGGGGATATCGTCCTGATCGGAAAAGACAAAAGCGCCATGATGAAAGCTTTCCAACATATGAAAGACTTAGGCGGAGGAATGGTGCTGGTGGAAGACGGAGAAGTCATTTGTGACATCCCATTACCGCTTGCAGGGGGATTGTCTGATTGTAGGATGGAGGAGTTGATGAAGCAGGAAACAGAACTGCGAAATCAGCTGTTTGAACGAGGCTACACCTTTAACGATCCGATCTATACATTGTTATTTTTATCATCCACACATCTTCCTTATATAAGAATAACACCTAGAGGAATATACGATGTAATGAATAAAACGGTACTCTTTCCGTCAATAATGCGTTAAAATATAAAAGTATGTAAAATTACTAAAGGTTGTGTTTATGTTAGGATGAGTAGTAATAAGATGTTGTTGTTGGCAAGCCTTATGCTTATGTTGGCAGGCTGTCAATCCAATAACGAAAAAAATGTTGATTCTAGTCAAGAGCAAAGTCAAGAGACCGCGGAGGTAGCGATAGAAGAGGAAGAACAGGTGGCGACAGAAGTTTCCGAACCGATGGAGCAAGAGCAAGCACCGTTCACTGGAGAAATGGTAGAGGAGAAAGTAGATGCCCGTCCGGTTGCGGTGATGGTGAATAATGATATTAAAGCAAGGCCACAGTCTGGTTTGCATCAAGCAGATGTAGTGTATGAAGTGCTGGCAGAAGGAGATATTACAAGGCTCCTTGCGATTTTTCACAGTGAAATGCCGGAAACTGTCGGCCCTGTCCGAAGTTCAAGAGCCTATTTTGTAGACCTGGCAAAAGCCTATGACGCTTTGTATGTGTTTCATGGCTGGAGTCCTGGTGCCAAAGAGAAGATTCAAGCTGGAGAAGTAGATGGAATAAACGGCTTGACCTATGACGGAACGCTTTTCAAACGAGCGAGTTTCCGAAAGGCGCCGCATAATTCCTACATCAGCTCAGAAAATATCCAAAAAGGCGCAGAACAGCTAAACTATGAAACACAAGCGGAAGTCCAACCTTTCACCTTTTTGAAAAAAGGACAGATCAACCCTTATGAAGGTACCGCTTTAGAACAAGTGAAAATCGAATACTCATCCAGACAGGCAACACATGTTGAATATAGATACGACGCTGAACGAAAAGCCTATGTCCGCTATAGCGGCGGCGTGAAGCACACGGACCTTGAAACAGAGGAAGAGATTGTGGCTCATAATGTTTTCTTAGTAGAAACGTCTCATCTTGTGGTCGATAAACAGGGAAGAAGAGAAATTGATATAACCTCAGGCGGCAACGGTGTGCTCATCCAACATGGAGAGCGTTTCGATGTCGAATGGAAATCGGTGGACGGCAAGATCCTTCCCTACAAAAATGGCGAACAGGTCCCACTTATCCCGGGTAAAACGTGGATTCAAATTATCCCAGATTTAGAAAAAGTCATTTACTAGTCTTAATTAGCAAAGGAGATATCAATCATGCAAATCAATAAACTACGTGGAAAAGAATTGGATCAACTTTTTGAATCTATTCTTTCTTTAAAAGATATGGAAGAGTGCTATCGATTTTTCGATGACCTCTGTACCATCAATGAAATCCAATCTTTGGCACAGCGCCTAGAGGTGGCAAGAATGCTGAGAGATGGTTTCACGTATCATAAAATCGAGACAGAAACTGGTGCAAGCACTGCGACGATCTCCCGTGTGAAGCGTTGCTTGAACTACGGTAACGACGCATATGAGATGGCGCTTGAGCGTATTGCAGAAGAAAAGAAAACAGAAGAAGTGTAAAGTGAAAAGGTGGCCCGCTGGAAGTGCAGTGGGCCACCTTTTTTGCATGGATGGAGCTCGGTTCTATCTGCTCGAACAATGGGAGGAAGCCCATGAAAAGTCTAATAGAAGGGCTCTATACGCCCGAACGGTGGAGAAACCCTTGAGAAAAGTCTAATAGACCGGTTTCTCTCAACTCCTCCTAACCACATAAACAAAAAAACCGCCTCTTTATTTAAGAAGCGGTCCCACCAAAAGTCTATTAACAAACCATGCATCACCGATAAAACGTCTCCTGGTTTGATTTTACTTGGTCGACTGTTTTAGTTGAAGCTGAAGGGTCAGCCGTTCTCCTTCTTCTTTTTCCGAAGTAATCCACAAGAGCACCGAACGCCAAGAGAATAGCAAAGCCGATAACAAACCATAGCCACATAGGCATGTTGGACACCTCCTTATCACATCATATTTTGAAACGATTGCGATATGCATCCATCTATCAAAAGACAACTATTTTCCTAAGCATTACTAAAGATGTTAGTTATCTAATTACCCTTTATACAAAAGGAATAACAGGTTGCATGCAAAATATAACTTTTGGTCTATCGGAAAAAGGTCGTAACTTCCAGTCGACAATCTCCGTTTCTCTTTTTCGTATTAGCCGGGATTTTGCTATAATAGGGGAATGGAAAATTAGAATGGGGGACGTTTGCAGTGTTAATGGAAATACGTGAGTGGAAGCACGTTTTTAAATTGGATCCTAATAAAGAGATATCGGACGAAGATTTAGAGCTTGTGTGCGAATCTGGCACAGATGCAATTCTAGTCGGAGGTACGGACGGGGTCACATTGGACAATGTGCTGAGTTTGATGAGCAGGGTGCGCAGATATTCCTTGCCATGTGCATTGGAGGTTTCCACCATCGAATCGGTCACACCGGGATTTGATTTTTATTTTATCCCAAGTGTGTTGAACAGCAGAAAGACAGAATGGGTCACAGACCTTCACATAGAAGCGCTAAAAGAGTACGGAGATATCATGAACTGGGAAGAGATCGTGGCAGAAGGGTACTGCATCCTTAATGCTGACTGCAAGGCTGCCAAGTTGACAGAAGCAAAAACAGACCTCGACAAAGAAGATGTTATCGCCTATGCAAGACTGGCGGAGAAGATGTTTAATCTGCCTATCTTTTACTTAGAATATAGTGGTACGTACGGGGACGTGGAAATGGTCCAGGCGGCAAAACAAACGTTAGAAAAAACGCAACTGTTCTACGGAGGCGGCATCTCCACAGCTGAACGCGCCAAAGAAATGGCAGTCCACGCCGACACCGTAATTGTCGGCAACGCCGTGTATGATAACTTAAAAGAAGCACTAAGAACAGTAGACGCTGTGAAAAATAAGTAGATTATGAAGAGCCATTTTAGTATGATAGAAAATAAGAACATATGTTTGTTGGGACGGTGAAAAAAATGCAATATTTAAGTCAAAGGCTTCTTGAGGGACTGAACCCCATGCAAAAAGAAGCAGTGAAAAAAATGGACGGACCCCTCCTCATCATGGCCGGAGCGGGAAGTGGAAAAACCAAGGTGCTCACGCATCGAATCGCCTACTTGATGGCCGAAAAACAGGTGGCGCCATGGAATATCCTTGCGATCACCTTTACAAATAAAGCTGCCCGCGAAATGAAAGAGCGTGTGGAAAAACTGCTCGGACCGGCTGCAGAAGACATCTGGATCTCCACATTCCACTCCATGTGTGTGCGAATCCTTCGCCGGGACATCGACCGCATCGGAATGAACCGCAATTTTACCATTCTTGATACGACCGATCAGCTGTCAGTCATCAAGAATATTTTAAAAGACCGCAATATCGATCCGAAAAAGTTCGAACCAAGAACCATCCTAGGTACCATCAGCTCTGCCAAAAACGAACTGATGAATCCAGAGCAATACGCAAAACAGCCACTTGGTCCTTATGAACAGCAGGTAGCGGAAATCTACACAGACTACCAAAAGAGGCTGAAAAAGAACCAGGCGCTTGATTTTGATGATCTAATTATGACGACCATCCATCTTTTTAAGCGTGTTCCAGAAGTGCTCGAGTACTATCAACGAAAGTTTCAATACATCCACGTGGATGAGTATCAGGATACAAACAGAGCGCAATATACCCTTGTTAATCTTTTAGCGGACCGCCTGAAGAACCTTTGTGTGGTAGGGGATTCTGATCAGTCCATCTATCGCTGGCGCGGAGCGGATATCGCCAATATCCTATCTTTTGAAAAGGACTATCCGAACGCGGAAGTCGTGTTGCTTGAACAGAATTACCGTTCTACAAAACGTATTCTAGAAGCGGCGAACCGAGTGATCGATAATAATATTGGCCGTAAAAAGAAGAACCTTTGGACGGAAAACGATGAAGGGCAAAAAATCATTCATTACCAAGCGGACTCCGAAAAGTCGGAAGCACAGTTTGTGGTTGGAAAAATGCGTGAACTCATGCGACAAAATCCATCACGCACGCTTGGTGACTTTGCGATTTTGTATCGTACAAACGCCCAGTCCCGTGTGATGGAGGAAATGCTCCTCATGTCCAACATCAATTACACAATCGTCGGTGGGACCAAGTTCTACGACAGAAAAGAAATCAAGGACATCCTGGCATATCTTCGTTTGATTGCCAATCCGGACGATGACATCAGCTTACAGCGTATCGTTAACGTACCAAAACGCGGTATCGGAGCAACAACCGTTGATAAGATTGCCAATTACGCGGCACAGCATGATATCTCCATCTACACGGCACTTGCTGAGGTAGACTTGATTGGCGTCAGTGGCCGTGCTACATCACAATTGAAAGAATTCCGTTCGTTAATTGAAGGGTATGTGCAAATGCAAGAGTACATCTCTGTGACGGAACTAGTGGAAGAGATTCTTGAAAAGTCAGGCTATCGTGAAATGCTGAAAGCCGACAAAACGATTGAATCCCAAAGCAGACTGGAAAACATCGATGAGTTCTTGTCTGTTACGAAGAATTTTGAAGAAAAATATGATGACAAGAGCTTGGTTGCTTTTCTTACCGACCTGGCGCTTGTTGCAGATATTGATAAATTGGACGAGGAAGATCCAGCACAGCAGGAAGGCGTTATTTTAATGACTCTCCATGCTGCAAAAGGACTCGAATTCCCTGTTGTATTTTTAATTGGAATGGAGGAAGGGGTATTCCCTCACAGCCGTTCGCTGTTTGAAGAAGCAGAGATGGAAGAGGAACGCCGCCTGGCTTACGTTGGAATCACACGTGCCGAAGAGCAGCTATTCATCACGAATGCACAGATGCGTACCCTGTTCGGCCGTACAAACATCAACCCGCCTTCCCGTTTTATAAAAGAAATACCGGAAGAATTACTAGAAAGCGAAGAAAACAAAGAAGCTGCATCCCGCCCAACGCCATTTGGTGGACGTGGGTCAAGTTTTGGAGGCGGTTCTGCGTCCCCGTTTGGAGGTAGTTCAGCTGCTGGAAGAGCACGGGCAGCAAGTCCTGCTTCCCAAACGGCACGCCGCACCACGGCACCATCCCGTGGCCTGACTGCAACGGGTGGAGAAAACTTGGATTGGATGGTAGGAGACAAAGCGGAACATAAAAAATGGGGAGTCGGCACCGTTGTCAGTGTCAAAGGAGACGGAGACAGCAAGGAGCTCGACATCGCCTTCCCAAGTCCAACAGGCATCAAACGCCTCTTGGCCAAATTTGCCCCTGTGACGAAGGTTCAATAATAGATCACACAACCGCCAAAAAAGAAAGGACGACATTGCATGGAAAGAGAACAAGCTGAAAAACGGGTTCTCGAGCTGCATGATGTGCTGAACCAATATAATTATGAATATCATGTGCTGGACAAACCGTCTGTTTCAGATGCCGAATACGACTCTCTTTTACAAGAGCTATTAACGCTGGAAAAGGAGCATCCAGAACTGCAAGCAGAAGACTCTCCAACTCAGCGTGTGGGAGGGAATATTCTTGAGATGTTCAACAAGGTCGAGCACCGTACGCCGATGCTCAGCCTTGGCAATGCCTTCAACGAAGACGACTTGCGTGACTTTGACCGCCGAGTGAAACAGGCTGTAGGCGACGATGTGACATATGTGTGCGAGCTGAAAATTGACGGTCTTGCCGTTTCATTGCGCTATGAGGATGGCCTGTTCGTTCTTGGTGCCACTCGTGGGGATGGAACAGAAGGTGAGGACGTCACCATGAACCTCAAAACAATAAAATCCATTCCTTTGCGTTTAAAAGAACCGGTAACGATGGAGGTTCGCGGCGAAGCATATATGCCGAAGAACTCCTTTGAAAAGCTAAACGCGGCAAAAATGGAGCGCGAAGAAGAGCCGTTTGCCAACCCGCGTAATGCGGCGGCAGGTTCTATTCGTCAGCTTAATCCGAAGATTGCTGCATCCCGTAACTTGTCCGTGTACGTATATAGTCTTGCGGATGCAGGAGAAGCAGGTGTGGATTCCCACAGCGAGGCGTTAGATTACCTCGATAAGCTCGGCTTTAAAACAAATACGGAAAGAAAAGTGTGCACATCCATCGAAGAAGTTTTGGAATATGTCACAGCTTGGCACACAAAACGCCCGGATCTGTCGTATGATATAGACGGTATCGTTATTAAAGTGGATAACACCGAACACCAAGAACAGCTAGGTTTTACGGCAAAAAGTCCAAGATGGGCCATTGCGTACAAATTTCCGGCAGAAGAAGTGACCACTAAGCTTCTTGATATTGAATTAAATATTGGCCGTACAGGTGTGGTGACACCAACGGCTATCCTTGAACCTGTGCGTGTAGCTGGCACGACGGTCCAACGCGCGTCCTTACATAATGAAGACCTCATCCGTGAAAAGGACATCAAGCTTGGTGATACCGTTATCGTTAAAAAGGCTGGAGATATCATTCCTGAAGTGGTGAATGTACTTGTAGAGCAGCGAACTGGTGAAGAGCGTGATTTTACAATGCCGACACACTGCCCGGAATGTGAGAGCGAACTAGTCCGTATTGAAGGGGAAGTGGCGTTGCGCTGCATCAACCCGAAATGTCCGGCACAAATTCGTGAGGGATTGATTCACTTTGTATCTCGTAACGCCATGAATATTGATGGTCTTGGTGAAAAGGTAATTGCCCAACTTTTCCGTGAGAATTTGATCGAAGACGTGGCAGATCTTTATAAATTAACAAAAGAACAGCTTCTAGAACTTGAGCGAATGGGTGAGAAGTCTGCGGATAACTTGATTTCTGCTATTGAAAAAACGAAGGAAAACTCGTTGGAGCGCCTTCTGTTTGGACTAGGAATCCGACTGGTCGGAGCGAAAGCAGCCAAAACATTGGCACAGGAATTTGATCATATGGACAAACTTGCAAGCTTATCGAAAGAAGAGCTGACGGCGATTCACGAGATCGGCGACAAGATGGCAGACTCCATTGTCACTTATTTTGAACAGCCGGAAGTGGAAGAACTACTTGCAGAGCTGAAAGAACTTGGTGTTAACATGGCCTATAAAGGGCCAAAACCTGTAAGCGCGGAAGACGTTGATTCTTATTTTGCAGGAAAAACGATCGTCCTAACAGGGAAACTGGAAGAGATGTCACGAAATGACGCGAAGGCGGCCATTGAGCAGCTTGGCGGAAAAGTGACGGGAAGCGTCAGCAAGAACACGCACCTAGTTATTGCTGGAGAAGAGGCCGGCTCGAAGCTTACGAAGGCCCAGGAGCTTGGAATAGAAGTTTGGAACGAAGCACAAATGCTTAAGGAAATACAATCATAAGAGGTGTTGGAAGTGAAAAGGTTTTTGTCGTTGCTCCTTGTTGTTTCTCTTTTTGCCACCGGATGTGTGCCAGGCTTCGAGAAGCAGGAAGAAGTGGTACAAGATCCAGCGCAGCAGGAAAACACGGAACAAGCTATTGTTCCTAGATATAAAATATCAGATGACTATTATCAAACAATCCTTCCTTACAAGCCAGGGGAAACCCGCGGCCAAATCGCCCCGCGCCTAAACAGCCGGGTCGATGTGGAAGAATTGGAAACCGGACTGATGAGAATGGCGCAGGAGGTATTCCCCTCTGACAGCTACTTGTATCAGGAAGGGCAATATATAAAGCGTGACACGATAAAAAGCTGGTTGGGACGGGTAGATCCTGAAGATGAGGAAAAGCCTGGGTTAAATCCCCCGTTGATTCGCGGAGTGGATACGGAAGATACGAATGAGAAAAGTCCCATCTA
Source organism: Sutcliffiella horikoshii (assembly GCF_002157855.1). NCBI lineage: Bacteria > Bacillati > Bacillota > Bacilli > Caryophanales > Bacillaceae > Sutcliffiella > Sutcliffiella horikoshii. The sequence continues at coordinate 456,349 of NZ_CP020880.1, forward strand.
TCTTGCACATATTCAAGAACAAAACTATCTTGTCCGCAAGGGTGAAGATCAGGTGGAACTAGGCGGTGTTTCCATTGGAATCGCCTTGAACTCTGTTCATTATTATAATCTGACAGATGAAGAAGGCGGCTATCCGAGGGAATATGTGATTCCAGATGACGAACTGGAAGCTGAAGGGAAAAAAATAGCGGAAGAAGTTATCAGAAGAGTCCGTGGCATGGAAGGGCTAGAGAATGTTCCGATTATCATTGGATTGTATAAACAAAGTCCAGCCAATGCCGTTGTCCCTGGAAGTTTTATCGCAAAAGCGAATGTTGCAAAAGGCGATAACTCGATTGGGAAATGGGACGCTGTAAACGAAGAATATCACCTTTTCCCAAACAGTGATACCACAGAACTATATCGTGATGACGCTGTCCGATTTGAGAATTTTAAGCTTGATATTGACGATTATTTTCCAAACCATACAGGTGTAATCGGAAAAGGTTATTACCGTGATGGTGAACTTCAACAGCTTTCGATTGAAGTGAATATGGAGTTTAACGGAAAAGCCGAGTTGATCGGTTTCACCCAGTATGTAACGGGACTGGTGGTGGAGCACTTCCCGAATTATATCAATCTACAAGTATCCATTTCTTCCATCAGCGGAGAAGAAGCGTTGATTGTAAGGGATGCCGGATCCGAAAAACCGTTTGTTCATATCTATTAATTTTGTCAGAACCTACTATTCTTTATGGGATAGTGGGTTTTTTTGTACTGGGAAGGTTTGGGGACGGCTGATTGTGATATTTTCAGAGGTTATTGTAACTTTTTTTGGAGTTATTGTAACTTTTTCAAAGGTGATTGTGACTTTTTTGGACCTTATTGTAACTTTTGCAAAAAACATATCCGTCTCACGTCTGACGCACCATTCCAGTCCCTCCATTATTTTCTTCCTATTAGAATATAAACAATATTTGAAAGACTAGTAATGATAAGGTAGAATGAGAATTGTATGCAAGCGCTTTAGAATGCAAAGGAGGGCGAATGTAATGGTATTACCTTACAAACATGAACCATTTACTGATTTCACTAATGAGGAAAACAAGCAAGCTTATCTTGAAGGCTTGAAATTGGTGGACTCTTATTTAGGACAAGATTACGACTTAATTATTGGTGGAGAGCGTGTTACGACAGAAGATAAAATCGTATCCGTGAACCCTGCAAATAAAGAAGAGGTTGTTGGTCGTGTGTCAAAGGCGGATCGTGACTTGGCTGAAAAAGCAATGCAAGTTGCAGACGAAACGTTTAAAACGTGGCGTAAAGTGAAGCCAGAAGTAAGAGCAGACATCTTGTTCCGTGCGGCAGCAATCATTCGCCGTCGTAAGCACGAATTCTCTGCACTTTTAACAAAAGAAGCAGGGAAGCCTTGGAATGAAGCAGATGCTGATACAGCGGAAGCAATTGATTTCCTTGAGTACTATGCGCGTCAAATGCTGAAATTGAAAGACGGTATGCCTTTAGAGAGCCGCGTTGGCGAATATAACCGTTATAACTATATTCCACTAGGTGTAGGTGTCATCATCTCTCCTTGGAACTTCCCATTTGCAATCATGGCTGGTACAGCAGTAGCGGCGATTGTAACGGGTAACACTGTACTATTGAAGCCTGCATCTACAACTCCGGTTGTTGCAGCTAAGTTTGTAGAAGTAATGGAAGAGGCTGGACTTCCTGCTGGTGTACTTAACTTTGTACCAGGTAGCGGCGCAGAAGTAGGGGACTACCTTGTAGACCACCCACGCACTCGTTTCATTTCTTTCACAGGATCTCGTGACGTTGGTTTACGAATCTATGAGCGTGCTTCTAAAGTGAACCCTGGCCAAATCTGGCTGAAGCGTGTAATCGCTGAAATGGGTGGAAAAGATACGATTGTGGTAGACAGCGAGGGCGACCTTGAGTTGGCAGCACAATCCATCGTAAAATCTGCATTCGGTTTCTCCGGTCAAAAATGTTCTGCGTGCTCCCGTGCGGTAATCGTGGAAGATGTGTATGACCAAGTATTGAACCGTGCAGTTGAACTGACAAAAGAATTGACAGTTGGCGACCCAACAGAAAACCACTACATGGGACCTGTTATCGACCAAGCTGCATTTGATAAAGTAATGAAATATGTTGCTATTGGAAAAGAAGAAGGACGCATCCTTGCAGGTGGAGAAGGAGACAACTCCAAAGGATTCTTCGTTCAGCCGACAATCGTTGCGGACGTAGACCCAGAAGCTCGCCTGATGAAAGAAGAGATCTTCGGACCAGTTGTAGCATTCGCAAAAGCAAAAGACTACAATCATGCGCTTGAAATTGCGAACAACACAGAGTATGGCTTGACTGGAGCGGTTATCACAAACAACCGCGAAAAAATCGAGCAGGCTCGTGAAGACTTCCACGTAGGTAACCTTTACTTCAACCGTGGATGCACAGGTGCCATCGTTGGATACCAACCATTCGGCGGATTCAACATGTCTGGAACGGACTCCAAAGCGGGCGGTCCTGACTACCTATTGCTTCACTTACAAGCAAAAACAACATCTGAAACTTTGTAATAATTTTAATAGAAGGAAGCTGATGCCTATTTGGGTGTCAGCTTCTTTTTTTGGTTAAAATGCTACTTTTTTACATATTTTCCACACGAACATTTCATACTAACAAATGTGTTCAAATATAGAATGAAAAGGAGATATAAAATGAAGAAATTCCTTAGTATTTTAACGGTGTTGCTGTTTGTATTAGGTGGAATGAGCAACTTGGCTGCAGCGAATGGAAACAACAAGCAAGATGCACAAGTCCGTATCCTGCATGCATCTCCTGACGCTCCGGCTGTGGACATCTATGTGGATGGAAATGCAGCGGTAGAGGGTGCGAAATTTAAGGATGCTACTGATTACTTAATGCTTCCTGCAGGTCCACATAAAGTGGAAGTTTTTCCTGCTGGGAAAAAAGATCAGCCAGTTATTGCTCAGCAACTTGAAGTAGAAGGTGGCAAAGCATACACGGTAGCGGCTGTTAATAAGCTTGCGAACCTTGAAATGATTGCTGTGGAAGACACTAGAAAAGCACCTAAAGGAAAAGCGTTCACACGCGTTGGTCACCTTTCTCCAGATGCTCCACAGGTGGATGTAGGAGTAATTAAAGGGGACACGGTCTTCAGTGAACTATCTTTTAAAGACATTTCCGTTTATCAGGAACTTGAGCCGGGAACATACGATTTAGAAATCAGAACACCTGATAAAAAACAAGTTCTAGACCTATCTGGAACAAAGCTTGAAAAAGATACAGTGTACAGTGTTTTTGCAGTAAATACAGCTGACAAATTAGAAGTGATTGTGTTGGTGGATAGCGAGAAGTAAAAAAAAGAGAACCCGTCCAAATGAACGGGTTCTCTTTTGTATGAATTAATCTACTTTATTTGTTTCTGTTTCCATTGTTTCTTCCATTTCCGTAAAGCCTTCACGTACTTTTTTACGTGGGAAGTTTGTAATATAACTTACAACTATTACGGCAATCGTACTTAGGATGAATCCTGGAATAATTTCATATAAGAAATCAGTCAGCGGTTCGCCGTTAATGGTGAATGGACCATAGATCCAAATTAATACTGTGATGGTACCAACTAGCATACCTGCAAGTGCACCCCAACGGTTCATGCGTTTCCAGTAAAGACTTAAGATTATCACTGGACCAAATGCAGCACCAAATCCTGCCCATGCGTTACCAACCAGGTTAAGGATTGTGTCGTTTGGTGTCAAGGAAAGCATGATTGCTACGATTGCAACAATCAATACGGAGATACGTCCGATTAGGACAAGTTCTTTATCTGACGCTTCACGGCGTAAAAATGTTTTATAAAAGTCTTCTGTCAGCGCACTTGATGTAACAAGTAGCTGAGAAGAAATGGTACTCATGATAGCTGCCAAGATTGCTGCAAGTAAAAATCCACTAATAAGTGGGTTGAACAAGAATTGAGAGAAAACAATAAAGATTGTTTCTGAATCAGCTAATTCCATTCCTGTACGGTTAACGTATGCGATCCCAACTAATCCAGTTGCCATCGCACCGATGATAGAAACGATCATCCAGCTCATTCCGATACGACGAGCAGCTTTGAAATCACGGATCGACTTAATTGCCATAAATCGAACGATGATATGAGGCTGTCCAAAGTAACCAAGTCCCCAAGCAAGTAAGGAGATAATTCCAAGTACTGTTGTCCCTTTAAACATATCTAAGTATGTTGGATCTATGGAACGTACTTCATCAAGTGTTACACCGACACCACCTAAATCAGTAAAAGCAACAACTGGCACTAATACTAAGGCAATAAGCATGATGACACCTTGAACAAAGTCCGTTAAACTAACTGCCAAGAATCCTCCAAACAATGTATAAGCTACTACGACACCAGCTGTTACGAATAAGCCGGTTTTGTAGTCTAATCCAAATGCACTGTCAAAAAGTGTACCACCGGAAACTAAACCAGAGGATGTATAGAGTGTGAAGAAAATGATGATAACTATAGCTGATACGAAGCGTAAAATTCGAGTTCCATCATAAAAACGGTTTTCAAAGAAATCTGGGATTGTTATGGAGTCATTCGCAGTTTCTGTATAAACTCTTAAACGAGGTGCAACGACCAAATAGTTTACATATGCTCCTATTGTAAGTCCGATAGCGATCCACATGCTAGATACACCGGATGCATACATGGCACCAGGTAAACCCATTAGCATCCAGCCACTCATATCAGATGCCCCGGCAGATAGTGCAGTTACTCCAGGTCCTAATTGACGTCCACCAAGCATATAGCCTGAAATATCGTCGGTAGATGTTTTATAGGCATATAAACCTATTCCTAGCATGGCGATAAAATAAAGTGCTAGGGAAATAAATACTCCTGTTTCCACAATATCAACTCCTGAATTATCTTTAATTTGTTTGTACATCAGCAATTTCGGCGCCCCAAATTGCTCTCATAACGGTTACGAGTATTTAAGCTAACAAAGTATTTCCCTTAATTCAAGCGATTAAAACCTTTTTCAATAGGAAGAAAAACACGCTACCCCTTGATACAATGGGGATACTTCCCACTTGACAATTAATTAAAGTAAAACTATTCAGAATTATCAAACACGTAATATTGCTGTAATATTTGCAACCATATTTACCATCACTCTACCCAGAATGCCCACTTATTTTTCCTCAAAAAAACCGAAACATACCACACCCAAAACAAAAACGATTATAGAGAGGAGAGAGAGGGTTTCTTTAGTGCACTAACGCATTGAGGGTCCCCCCCTCTTTACCCAACTAAAGAAATTTCCGCCAATATCCCGTGAGAATTGCTTGTGGGGGTTAAAGTTTAGTATGATAGGGGTATTGTGCAAGTTCGATTTTTTGTGGAGGTGAAAGAGGATGTCACGTATTTCGGAGGATCAGGTGAAGCATGTGGCGCATTTGGCCCGTCTTGCGATCAGCGAGGATGAGGCAGTTATGTTCACAAGTCAATTAGATGCAATTATTTCATTCGCGGAGAAGCTGAATGAATTAGATACAGAAAATGTTCAACCAACTTCTCATGTTCTACATATGAAGAATGTCATGAGGGAAGATGTGGCGAAAGACGGCCTTCCGGTGGATGAGGTATTGAAAAATGCTCCAGACCACAAAAACGGCCAGATTCGCGTACCAAGCATTATCGAATAGGAAGAGTGAAGAGTAAGGAGGGAACCCCCATGTCATTGTTTGATAAAAAGCTATCGGAATTACATAGCCTTTTACATAAAAAAGAAATCAGCGTTTCTGACCTTGTTGATACTTCCTACAAACGTATCAACGAAGTCGACGATAAAGTACAAGCATTCTTGACACTTGATGAAGAGAATGCCCGCAAATATGCAAAAGTCCTTGACCAAGCGTTAGGACTGGAAAAAGATCATGGCCTATTATTCGGCCTTCCAATCGGTGTTAAAGATAACATCGTCACTAAAGGCATCCGCACAACAGCTGCGAGTAAAATCCTTGGTGACTTTAATCCAATCTACAATGCAACAGTGGTTGAAAAGCTGAACCAAGCGGAATCTGTCACCATCGGAAAAATTAACATGGACGAGTTTGCCATGGGATCTTCCAATGAAAACTCAGCCTTCGCTGCAACGAAAAACCCATGGGACCTTGAACGTGTTCCAGGTGGATCAAGCGGTGGATCTGCAGCGGCAGTAGCAGCAGGGGAAGTATTTTTCTCCCTGGGCTCTGATACAGGTGGATCAATCCGTCAACCTGCAGCATTTTGTGGCGTCGTCGGCCTGAAACCTACTTATGGACGCGTTTCCCGTTACGGTTTGATTGCTTTTGCATCATCGCTTGATCAAATCGGACCAATTACGCGCACGGTAGAAGACAATGCCTACCTTTTACAAGCGATCTCTGGACTTGATCCAATGGATTCAACATCTGCAAACGCCGACGTACCGGACTTCCTTTCTAGCTTGACAGGTGATATTAAAGGACTGAAGATCGGTGTGCCAAAAGAATATCTGGCAGAAGGTGTGAGCGAAGAGGTGCGCAAGTCTGTTAAAGATGCACTGAAAGTATTAGAAGGACTCGGCGCAACATGGGAAGAAGTGTCCCTGCCGCACTCCCAATATGCTTTGGCAACTTACTATCTATTGTCATCATCAGAAGCATCCGCGAACCTTGCTCGCTTTGACGGTGTTCGCTATGGCTACCGCACGGACAATGCGAAGAACCTGATTGACATGTACAAGCAGACGCGCAGTGAAGGTTTCGGACCTGAAGTGAAGCGACGTATCATGCTTGGTACATACGCACTGAGCGCAGGACACTATGATGCTTATTATGTAAAAGCACAAAAGGTTCGTACGCTGATTAAGCAGGATTTTGAAGACGTTTTTGAAAAATATGATGTCATAATCGGACCAACTACGCCGACTCCGGCATTTAAAGTGGGCGAAAACACAAAAGATCCACTCACGATGTATGCAAATGATATCCTGACCATCCCTGTCAACCTTGCCGGCGTACCGGGAATCTCTGTACCAGCAGGCTTTGTGGACGGACTGCCAGTAGGCTTGCAGATCATCGGAAATCATTTTGACGAGAGCACCATTTATCGCGTTGCCCATGCGTATGAGCAGGCAACCGACCATCATAAAAAGAAGCCACAGCTGTAAGGGGTGAAAAATAGACATGAATTTTGAAACGATTATTGGCCTTGAAGTACACGTAGAATTGAAAACAAAATCTAAAATTTTCTCGGCAAGTCCAAACGAATTCGGCGCAGAACCGAACTCCAACACGAGTGTTGTGGAACTTGGCTATCCGGGAACCTTGCCTGTCCTGAACAAACAGGCGGTGGAATACGCAATGAAGGCAGCGATGGCCCTGAACTGTGAAGTCGCAACAGACACGAAATTTGACCGTAAGAATTACTTTTACCCGGACAACCCGAAGGCTTACCAGATCTCTCAACATGACAAACCGATTGGGGAAAACGGCTGGATTGATATTGAAGTAAACGGAGAGAAGAAGCGCATTGGTATCACGCGCCTTCACTTAGAAGAAGATGCAGGAAAACTTATGCACACAGGCGACGGCTATTCCCTTGTCGACTATAACCGCCAAGGAACACCGCTTGTGGAAATCGTATCCGAACCAGATATTCGCACTCCGGAAGAAGCGTATGCTTACCTGGAAAAGTTGAAATCCATCATCCAATATACCGGCGTTTCCGATTGTAAAATGGAAGAAGGGTCGTTGCGCTGTGATGCGAACATTTCCTTGCGTCCAGTCGGCCAAGAGGAATTTGGAACAAAAGCGGAACTGAAAAACCTGAACTCCTTTAACTTTGTCCAAAAAGGGCTGGAGCATGAAGTGGTTCGTCAGGAGCAGGTTCTTTTAGCTGGCGGAGTGATTGAACAGGAAACACGCCGTTATGACGAAGCGACGAAAAAGACGATTCTGATGCGTGTTAAAGAAGGATCTGACGACTACCGTTACTTCCCGGAGCCGGATCTTGTAGCGCTTCATATTGATGATGACTGGAAAGAGCGCGTTCGCGCAGACATTCCTACTCTTCCAGATGAGCGCAAAAAGCGTTATGTAGAAGAGCTTGGCCTTCCTGCATACGACGCTCAAGTTCTGACCATCACGAAAGAAATGTCCGATTTCTTTGACGGGACTGTTGAAGCTGGAGCTGACGCGAAGTTAGCTTCCAACTGGCTGATGGGCGAAGTGTCAGCTTACTTGAACGCCGAAAATAAAGAACTTGATGATACAGCTTTGACTCCAGAAGGGCTTGCAGGCATGATCAAGCTTCTTGAAAAAGGCACGATTTCATCCAAAATTGCCAAGAAAGTTTTCAAAGAACTAATCGAAAACGGCGGCGATGCAGAGAAAATCGTCAAAGAAAAAGGCCTTGTCCAAATCTCGGACGAAGGCACCCTTCGTAAAATGGTCGGTGAAACATTGGATGCAAATCCTAAATCGGTCCAGGACTACAAAGAAGGAACAGAACGCGCCATCGGCTTCCTTGTCGGCCAAATCATGAAAGCTTCCAAAGGCCAAGCCAACCCGCAAATGGTGAACAAGATCTTGATTGAGGAAATTAAGAAGCGATAAGTAATATAAGTAGAACCCCAACACAGGATGTCGGGGTTCTGTTTTTTTATGGGTGGTTTGTGTCGGTTTGTGTCGAATAGCGGTTATTCACGCTGACTTCGCGGATAAAATGAAAAGTTCGCGGATAAAATGAAAACATCGCGGTTAAACAAAAAATATCGCGGATATATATACAATATCGCGGATAACGCGTACTCTCCCATCCTATCCAAACCTAAAACTCCCTAACATCCCCCATATATTCCTCAAAAGTAAGCCCCTTCGTATAAATCTCCCCAGCAACATCCACACCAACATACCTAAAGTGCCACGGCTCGAACGCATAACCCGTAATATTCGTTTTCCCTTTCGGATAGCGCAAAATAAAACCATAATGATGGGCATTCGCAGCAAGCCACTTGCCCTCAGCTGTCCCCTCAAATGCCTCCACTAGCTCAAGCCCCACACTCTTCGCGGTAATGTCCATCGCAAGCCCAGTCTGATGCTCGCTTGTCCCAGGCAGTGCCACATAGAGGACCGCCTGCTCATAACCGAATGTTGCTACCTCATTTTTAAAAATAGCCTCCTGTGTTTCATAAGAACGGAAGCCAGACCGCGCATAAAGCTCGATGCCCTCACCCTTTGCGACATTGAACATAATCTCTAACGACTCAGCCGCTTCTGCACGCAATTTGGAGCGGTCGCTGTTTTCATCGCCAAAAGAAAACAGCACATTTGGCTTGATCAAGTCAGCTGGGCGGTAACCTTCCGGAAGCGACCAGAATTTGTTGACCATGACATTCATCGCGCCGGGGTTGGCGACAACTGGAATCGCTTCAGGCTCCGCTGATTCCTCAGGCTCTTCAGTTTTTTCCTCCTCTGCCGGTTCCGCAGGTTCCTCCTCGTTCGCAGGATCTTCCGTATCGTCTTCCGCCGCAGCCACATCGTCGCCATCGTCCGGTTCTTTTTCAAAAAACACATTCCAATCCATATCGTAATCTGCCATTTGCGGTACCGCCGTTTTAGTGGCGTGCTGAGTACCGATCAACACTTCTTTTTCATCTAATAAACTTTCAAAACCCGTACAACCAGCCAGCAAACTCAGGCCCACGCCGCAAATAATTCCTTTTTTTAGCATAAGTAATAGTTTTCCCCTTTTATATGGTTTATGATGGAATAGGTAAAAGTTTGTAAATTCCTACTATTATTTTACACCTATCATTGTCCTAGAAAAAGGTAGAAAAATAGAAATATTTTTGAAACCTTTAGGAGATTTGACCCGTATATAATAGCGGAAGGAAGTTTTGGAAAGGGGATCAGGATTCCAAAGGTGGTTGCCTTCAATACAACAGGAAAGGAAACGATGGCTTATGACGATGTTTGGAATGGACATGATGACACTCTACTTCTGGTGTCTCATCATATTTGGCGGCTTGACGCTGATTTACGTTTTATTGTCTGACGTAGTGGACGGAATATTCGATGCGTTCCCTATTGATCCAGCTCTTATCTTTTCATTTTTTACCGTGTTTGGAGCAACGGGCTATCTAGTCGAAAAATATTCGCCACTATCAGGGTTGCTGGTGTTGGCCATTGCCACCGTCCTTGCACTTCTACTAGTCATACTGCTTCACGTCTTTGTTTTTGTACCAATCAGGTCCGCAGATTCTTCACTCGGTTACACAGACGATGACTTAAAAGGAAAGCTTGCACGAGTCATCATCTCGGTTCCGAAAGACGGGTTTGGGGAAGTGGTACTAAGCATCGGAGGAAGCACCGTTTCGCGATCTGCACAGAGCTTCGAAAATGAAGAAATCCCTTACGATACGGAAGTCCTGATCATCGACGTCCAAACTGGAGTGGTCTCTGTCACTCCATACGAAAAGGTATTAGAAAACTATAATAAATAGGGGGAAGAGAAGATGGGAATGGAATTAATAATTGTCATAGGTGCCGTTGTTGCATTAATTTTCGTACTGATTGTCGTGTTCATCGCGCGCTACAAAACTGTCGGTCCTGATGAAGCGTTAATTATCACAGGAAGCTACCTTGGTGGCAAAAATGTTCATACAGACGAAGCCGGTAACAAAATCAAGATTGTACGAGGTGGCGGTGCATTCATCGTGCCGGTATTCCAACAATCAGAGCCATTAAGCTTACTATCTATTAAACTAGATGTAAAAACGCCGGAAGTGTATACAGAGCAAGGTGTACCGGTTATGGCAGACGGGACAGCCATCATCAAGATCGGCAATTCCATCGGGGATATCGCAACAGCTGCCGAGCAATTTTTAGGAAAAAGAAAAGAGGACCTGGAAAACGAAGCACGTGAAGTATTAGAGGGTCACCTTCGTTCTATCTTAGGTTCTATGACAGTAGAAGAAATCTACAAAAACCGTGAGAAATTCTCTCAAGAAGTACAACGTGTTGCATCCCAGGATTTAGCGAAAATGGGATTGGTCATCGTATCCTTCACCATCCGCGACATCCGTGACAGCAATGGATACTTAGAATCTCTTGGTAAACCACGTATCGCGCAAGTAAAGCGTGACGCAGACATTGCAACAGCTGAAGCGGATAAAGAAACACGTATCAAGCGTGCCGAAGCGGCTAAAGACGCACAACGCGCTGAGCTTGAGCGTGCGACGGAAATCGCAGAAGCGGAAAAAACCAACCAAATGAAGGTTGCCGAGTACCGCCGCGAACAAGACATCGCAAAAGCACGTGCTGACCAAGCGTACCATCTTGAAGAAGCACGCGCGAAACAAGAAGTTACCGAGCAACAAATGCAGATCCAAATCATCGAGCGTCAAAAGCAAATTGAGCTTGAGGAAAAAGAGATCCTGCGTCGTGAGCGTCAATACGACTCTGAAGTAAAGAAAAAAGCCGATGCAGACCGTTACGCTGTTGAGCAGGCTGCATCTGCAGATAAGATGAAACAAATGGCTGAAGCAGATGCAAACAAATACCGCATCGAAGCAATGGCCAAAGCGGAAGCGGAAAAAGTCCGTATCGACGGTCTTGCGATTGCCGATGCACAAAGAGCACAAGGGGAATCCGAAGCAGAAGTTATCCGCCTGAAAGGTCTTGCAGAAGCGGAAGCGAAAGAAAAGATCGCAGAAGCATTCGAGCAATTCGGTCAAGCGGCTATTCTAGACATGATCATCAAAATGCTTCCTGAATACGCGAAGCAAGTTGCAGCTCCACTTGGCAACATCGACAAAATCACGGTTGTGGACACTGGCGGAAGCGGGGAAAACAGCGGTGCCAACAAAGTGACCGGTTATGCAACAAACCTGATGTCCACGCTTCAAGAGTCTTTAAAAGCGTCATCAGGAATTGATGTAAAGGAATTAATCGAAAACTTCTCCGGTAAAGCAAATGTTCGACACAGCATTGATAGCTTAACGAGCGAAATCGCTACAAGCAAAAAGAGCGAAGAGAAGAAGACAGAAGAATAATTAAGAGTTTGGTGCCTCCATCTGCAATTGCTACTCACGATAAGTGGTAGTGCGGGTGGGGGCATTGTTTTCGGAAGCAGTCGCCCGCATTTCTCAAAATTTTCATTTTAATTGCATATCCATACTCAAATAGGCTAATATGTTATCAGTAGTGGGTTACAGGTTCACTACTTAGTGGTATTGGTAAATATAACTATTCTATATAACAACATACAGAGACAGACTACACATAAATATAAAAGAGGGCTTAGTTAAATATACGTTTAGGATGATGGGAAATGAAACGAGCTAGGGTAATATACAATCCAACATCTGGCCGCGAGCTGTTTAAAAAGCATCTGCCAGAAGTGTTGGTTCGATTAGAAAAAGCCGGCTATGAAGCATCCTGCCATGCCACAACCGGACATGGAGATGCGACAGAAGCAGCCAGGCTGGCAGTTGAACGCAGGTATGAGCTTGTGGTGGCAGCCGGTGGAGATGGAACAATAAATGAAGTAGTCAACGGTATGGCAGAACAGGACTATCGTCCACAGCTTGGAATTATTCCAGTGGGAACGACCAATGACTTCGCCAGAGCCCTTGACCTGCCGCGTGATGATATATTAGCATGTGTCGACGTCATCGCAGAAGGCGTTCCGATGCCAGTGGATATTGGAAAAGCAAATGAACAGTACTTCATGAACATTGCCGGTGGCGGAAAAATGACCGAGCTATCATATGAAGTGCCAATCAAAATGAAGACAATGCTTGGCCAGCTTGCCTACTACCTAAAAGGAATCGAGATGCTTCCATCTATTCGCCCGACGAACGTAACAATCGAATACGACGGAAAGATCTTTGAAGGCGAAATCATGTTGTTCTTAGTTTCCTTATCGAATTCAGTAGGCGGTTTCGAAAAGCTTGCGCCAGACTCCTGCATGAATGACGGCATGTTTGATATGATCATTCTTAAAAAAGCAAACATCGCAGACTTCATCCGTATAGCTTCCATGGCATTGCGCGGAGACCATGTGAAAGATGATTTAGTCATCTACACAAAGGCGAACAGGGTTAAAGTGAACACGCAAGAGAAAATGCAACTAAATCTGGACGGCGAGTACGGTGGACTGCTTCCAGGTGAGTTCGTCAACCTTTACCGTCATCTAGATGTCCTTGTTACCGAAAAGCGTAAGAAAATCGAAATGGCTAAATGCGAATAGTAATAAGCAGCGGAGGAGAAAGCCGCTGCTTATTTTTTTTGAAAATAATGCGGGGTCACTTCTCCATAGGAATCTCGCATCATTTTAATTTTATTGCAACATACGCAAGGAAAAATATGTTAATGTTGAATAAAATGGGAATGCCAGGAGGGGTTAGTAGTGGTTAGGAAAAAAAGAATGAAGTCTAATGGAATGTTTAAGAAGGTTAGCTTAAAAAGTCTAGCCGTTTTGTGTGTTCTCACCATCCTGTTAGCAGGTTGTAATATGTTCGCACAAACAGATCCGGACCCTGAATTCACCATTTCCTCCACTTCTGTCGGCATGGGTGGAAATGAGTTGGAAACCGTGCAATATGTGCGCTACTCCATGATTCTTACATACAACGACAGCCTGAATATAGCGGAAGATACGGTGGAGCCCTTGCTTGCAGGCTGGTTAGAGGAGCGGATGCTTGACCATGAAATTGAATTGGCAGAGGAAATAGGGAATGGTCAATTTAAGTTAGAAGGGAAAGTGACGTTTGATCCAAACGGCTTATCAAAGGTGGATATTACGAAACTTGAAGAACAAGAAGAAACCGTACAAGGTGTTCTTTTTGAAACGACCGCGGGGGATTCCTATCAAGCGGCAATCATTGATTCGGAAACCAAGCTTACAAAGATTGGGGAATGAAGTAGCTTACTAGGACCAACTTCCTAAAAATAAAAAAATCTAAAAAAACAGTCAATAACATTGTTGACAATTCATATAAGTATGGTAGGATTAATTTTATCAAAAACAACAAATGAATCGACGCTTATCTAGAGCGGCTGAGGGACTGGCCCGTTGAAGCCCGGCAACCTGCGAACAGCAAGGTGCCAATTCCAGCAAAATGGATACCCATTTTGGAAGATAAGGTGCAGTATACATACGATGCGCCTTTTCCATAATGGGAGAGGCGTTTTTATTGGCTCTTTTCTCAAAGGTTGTTGTGATTCACTGTAAAAAGACGGCAATTAGACTTTTTACTTCTTAATTACTCTAGAAATAGCAAGAAGTAAGCTTTATATGACAGAGAAAAGAGCACGACAGTAAGTAATATTATCGCTAAAATAACTATGCGAAACAGCAACAAGGTTTACGAAAACAGCTTTTTATTTGGTGAAATGGAGGCGAGCCAACTGGCAAAATCAGAATGGGAAGACGTTGTGACCCACTTGGAAAGAATGCTGCAGTCTATCAAATTTGGATCTATCACCCTAGTCGTACAGGATGGAAAAGTCATTCAAATAGAAAAAAACGAGAAGGTTCGCCTTCAGAAAAAATAAATACTCGCTGACCAGACAAACTGGAGGCGGTCACTTTACATGATGCTTGGCTTGGAACAACCAGCCAGCACCTGTAAAGGGACTGCCTTTTTTCGTTGGAAAAGAAAGGAGCCGTTACACCATGACGCAGAAAATAACGTACGAAAACTGGGAGGAGATCTCGTCCACCTTTGTGGTCGATGATGACTCAAAAGGGGCCAAAGCTGTTTTAAAATGGGCGTTTGGAACTTATGAATCCGATGAAATCATTTATGCCTCAAGCTTTGGGGCCGAGGCGGTGGTATTAATCGACCTGATCCAAGAAGTAAAGCCCGATGCGCAAATTGTTTTTTTAGATACCGACTTGCATTTTCCAGAAACCTACAAGGTCATTGAACAGATAGAAAGTAGATACCCAACTTTACAGATTGAAAAGAGGAAACCTGCGCTCACCTTGGATGAGCAAGCTGCAGCGCATGGCACGGCTCTTTGGAAAAGAAATCCCGGACAGTGCTGTCAAATCCGCAAGGTCGAGCCATTAAGAGAAGCATTCTTGCCAAGAATGGCCTGGATCTCCGGCCTGAGAAGGGAGCAGTCACCAACGCGTGCAGGCACGAATTTCCTCAACCAAGATGACAAATTTCAAAACATCAAGATTTGTCCGCTCATCCACTGGACATGGGAAGATGTTTGGAATCATATTCGAAGCCGGGGACTTCCGTATAACGAGCTCCACGATCATGGCTATCCAAGCATCGGCTGTTTTCCCTGTACCCAGGCAGTCGGTGTGGAAGGTGATTCCCGTGCTGGCCGTTGGGCGGGGAGCGGGAAGACGGAGTGCGGCCTGCATACAAATTAAGGCTGGTTGTGAAGTGGAGGAGGAAAAAACATGTTAGTTATCATAGCTGTCATCGTTGGTCTATTTTTCGCCATGAATATCGGGGCGAGCGGTGCGGCAGCATCCATGGGAATTGCCTATGGTGCAGGAGTTGTTAAAAGGAATGTGGCCTTGGTACTATGCGGGATTGCGGTGTTCTTTGGGGCGTGGCTCGGCGGTGGTGAAGTCGTTAAGACGATGGGAAGCGGCATTGTCCCACAGAGTACCTTTACGGTGGCCATTGCCCTGATCGTGATTGCATCTGCGGCCCTGTCTTTATTTTTAGCCAATGTATTTGGCATCCCGCTTTCCACCAGTGAAGTAATAGTCGGTGCAGTGGTCGGTGCCGGAATTGTCTATCAATCAGTGTTTGTCGGAAAGCTCGCCTGGATTGTTTCGTTCTGGCTGTTGACTCCGGTTCTGGCGTTTCTGCTCGCAATCGGTGCTACATGGGTGCTGAAAAATAGCGTGATCGATCGCTGGGTGAAATCTTCTAGGGCCGTTCCGATTTTGTCCGTGCTAGTCGTGGTGATGGGAGTGTTCGAAGCATTCTCAGCTGGTATGAACAATGTCGCAAATGCAGTGGGACCGCTTGTTGGAGCGGGTATCATGAGCACCAGCCAGGGAATTCTCTGGGGAGGTTTGTTTGTGGCTTTAGGCGCACTGCTGCTCGGCCATCGCGTCATGGAAACGAACGGCAAGAAGATTACGAAGCTTCGGCTGGAGGAAGGATGCGTCATTTCCGGGACAGGTGCCGGGATTGTCACCGTCGCCTCGGTGTTTGGGATTCCGGTGCCACTGACTCAGATCACGACGTCATCGATTATCGGGATCGGCTTTGTAAAGCAAGGACGGTCTGTTTTGAAAAAAGACATTGTCGTGCAGCTTCTGGTGGTGTGGGTCGTTTCGCCGGTGTTATCAATGGTTCTTTCCTACACGCTGATACAGCTGTTGATTGAGCAGAATGTGTATCCTGTGATTGCGATGATCGGGGTGCTGGTGTCAGTGTTCGGGGTGAAGTTTTTGATGCAGCGAACGGGCGGATCTGGAAGTGGTTCCGGGGCGGCGGTGGTGTCAGCTGGGAGCGAGGAGTGACGGAGTGGGGATTTCGGTTTCTGTGCGGGTTGTGACGGCCGGGCAAATGAATGGCTCTCAGAACAAATAGCAAATGTACGAAGTTTCGCTGAAAGTGACCGAAGATTTCGTTAAATTTTCCGAACCAATTTTTAAATGACCGAACAGCAACCCAAATGGCAGTGATTATGTCCGAACATATCCTAAAGTTGTCCGAACGATTTCAAATCACTAAAAAACTACAAAAAAGCGAGGTAAACAAATAATGACCTTACCAAAACCACATGGCGGCACGCTTGTGCAGGCCTACCAACCAAACCATGACACAACCAACATAACAAAAGAAATCCAAATCGATGCCATCGCCTTAAGCGATCTGGAGCTCATCGGAGTCGGGCTCTTCAGTCCGCTCACAGGATTCCTCACAAAATCGGACTACGAATCTGTCGTGGAAAACCTGCGACTAGAAAGCGGCACCATCTGGTCGGTCCCGGTCACACTGCCGGTCACCAAAGAAGTCGCCAACACCTTACAACAAGGAGAAACCTACAAGCTGACCCACCAACAAGCCACATACGGAATCATCACGGTCACCGAGTGGTATGAGCCTGACCTACAAAAAGAAGCCCGCGAAGTCTATAAAACGGAAGAGCTCGCACACCCCGGGGTCAAACGACTTTTCGAAAGGGGCGACATTTACGTCGCGGGGGAAGTAATCCTGACGCAAAAACCAAACAAAGGTGTAGCCCAAGATGTTTGGCTAGAACCTAAAGAAACCCGTGAACTTTTCCAGCAAAAAGGCTGGAAAACAGTCGTCGGCTTTCAAACGAGAAATCCTGTCCACCGTGCACACGAATACATTCAAAAAGCGGCCCTTGAAACGGTAGATGGACTTTTCCTCAATCCACTCGTGGGCGAGACAAAATCAGATGACATTCCGGCGGATGTCCGCCTTAGAAGCTATCGCGTACTCTTAGAAAACTACTATCCAACAGACCGTGTCGAGCTTGCAGTTTACCCAGCTGCGATGCGCTATGCCGGACCGAGGGAAGCAATCTTCCACGCCATTGCGAGAAAAAATTTCGGCTGCACCCATTTCATTGTCGGGCGGGATCACGCGGGGGTCGGCGACTATTACGGCACCTATGATGCGCAGCATATTTTCCATCAGTTCACTGAAGAAGAGCTTGGCATCAAACCATTATTTTTCGAGCATAGCTTTTACTGCAATAAATGCGAGGGCATGGCTTCTGATAAAACGTGCCCACATCCACCAACAGACAGAGTGATATTGTCAGGAACGAAGGTGAGGGAGCTGCTGAGAGCAGGAGAGCTGCCACCGTCCACCTTCAGTCGAAAAGAGGTTATCGAAGTCTTGATTGACGGACTAAAACAACAGAAAACAGCGGCCGTATAAGGGAGGAAATTAAAAATGAGTGCAAAAGCAACCAACATCACTTGGCACGAACAGACGATCACAAAAGAGGAGCGCCGGGCACAGAACGGGCATGGCAGCTGCGTCCTTTGGTTCACCGGTCTTTCTGGATCCGGAAAATCGACTATCGCAAACGCCGTTTCCACGGAATTATACCGCCAAAGCATTAATGAGTATGTTCTCGACGGTGACAATGTGCGCCATGGACTCAATAAGGACCTAGGATTTTCAGATGCGGACCGCAATGAAAACATACGTCGCATCGGGGAAGTGGCAAAGCTTTTCGTGGACAGCGGCAAGATTGTGACGACCGCGTTCATCTCGCCATTCCAAGCAGACAGGGATCAGGTGAGAAAGCTGTTTGAAGCGGGGGAGTTCATCGAAGTGTTCGTGGATTGCCCGCTAGAAGAATGTGAAAAGAGAGATCCGAAACAACTGTATGAGAAGGCGAGACGCGGGGAAATCAAGGACTTTACAGGCATTGATTCCCCCTACGAGAAGCCGCCACAAGCTGAAATAAATATAGAATCCGGCACACAGACCGTGGAGGAAGCTGTCAGCACGATACTCCAGTACTTAAGAAATCAAAAAATTATCTAGAAAGGGGTTGCACTTATGGCATATGTAAAACACTGGGCCGACAACGAAAAAATCAATAAAACGGAAAAAGCAAAACTGGAGAAGGATGGTCTCCGAATACTCGATGACATCCCTCATTATGCGAAAAATGGATTCGATTCGATCCCTAAGGAGCAATGGGACTTGTTCAAGTGGGCAGGGCTTTATCTGCAACGACCCAAAGAGGACGGCTACTTCATGATGAGGGTCAATGTTCCATCCGGCATCCTCACCAAGCCTCAGGTCGAAACACTGGCAGGCATCGCGCGCGACTACGGCCGTGGCGTGTTTGACATCACCACACGTCAGGCGATTCAGTTTCACTGGTTGGAAATCGAGCAGATCCCAGACATCTTCAATCGTCTTGAAGCAGTGGGACTATCCAGTGCAGGGGCGTGCGGGGATATCACCCGTACCATAGTCGGCAACCCGATTGCGGGTCTTGATCCTGACGAACTTTTTGACACAACGGCGATTGTAAAAGAGGTCTATGATTTCTTTCAAAAGAATGAGGACTTCTCCAACCTGCCGCGAAAATACAAGATGTCCATCAGTGCCAATACGAAAAATGCGTCCAACGCCGAAATCAACTGTGTTTCTTTTACACCGGCGACAAAAACGATAGATGGTGTTACAAAAAGTGGCTTCCACCTGAAAGTCGGCGGCGGACTTTCCTCCAGACCGTTTCTGGCAGAGACCATCGATGTGTTTGTGGAACCGGAGAGAACGCTTGAAGTCGCCATTGCCGTCACGACGATTTTCCGAGATTTCGGGTATCGTGAAAAGCGCCATCTTGCCCGCTTGAAATTTTTAATTGCTGATTGGGGGCCGGAAAAGTTCAAGGAGAAGCTGCTAGAGTACACGGGTCCGCTACCTTCCAAAGGCGATGAGCCAAAAGAAGAATGGAACGCGGGTTACTTTTACGGCATCCATGACCAAAAGCAAGAGGGCTTGAAGTTCCTCGGCTTCAATGTACCCGTCGGGCGACTGGATTCCGAAGAAGTTTTTGAGCTTGCGAGAATATCAGGAAAGTACGGAAACGGGGAGATCAGAACCTGTAACTCTCAGAATCTCATTATTCCGAACATCCTGGCGGAAAACGTGGAGACGCTGTTAAAAGCGCCGATTTTCGAACGCATTTCCATCAATCCGAACTCCTTTCTCGGGCATGCGGTTTCGTGCACCGGTATCGAGTATTGCAACCTGGCCTTAGTAGAAACGAAGGAGCGCATGCGCCTTATTGCAGAGGAACTTGATCAGCGCATCAGCTTGGACGTTCCAATCCGCACGCATATGGTCGGCTGCCCGAACTCATGCGGTCAGCGTCAGATTGCCGATATCGGCCTGCAGGGGATGAAGATGCGAAATGAGCAAAAAGAGATGATCGAAGCCTATGAGATTTATGTCGGCGGTACTCTGAACAAGGGCGGCAAGTTCAATGAAAAGCTGAAGGGGAAAGTGGCGGCAGAGGAATTGACGGATGTCCTTGAAGAGCTACTAATCTACTTCCGTGACCAGAAAACAAAAGGAGAATCCTTCTTTGATTTTGTCGGACGTGTGGGGGTATCCACTTTGCAAGGCGTACTAGATACTATTTTAGGAAAAGAAACCGATGGCATATCTGTATAGATTCGACGTAACGATAGAGGCCAAGGAAATTGTATCCGTCATCTTTGCAGAGAATGATGAAGCGGCTTTTGAACACCTGGATGTGGAGCTCGAGAAATTTTATTTGAAAGAGCCCGAAGTAAAAGAAGTTATTTTACGAGAGAAAAAACGTCTTGGAAAGAAGAGTGGCTATATTTTAGATCCAGAGGAGAAAGGGTGGTAGCGTATGACCGGAAAAGTATATTTGGTGGGAACGGGTCCTGGGGATCCCGATTTGATTACAGTGAAGGGGTTGCGCCTACTTGAGCAGGCGGATGTCATTCTTTATGATCGCCTGGTGAACCCGGAACTACTAAACTATGCAAAAAAAGAGGCGCAGCTTGTCTACTGCGGAAAGCTGCCTCATTACCATACGATGAAGCAGGAAACGATCAATCATTTTCTTGTGAAATATGCGAAAAAAGGGTTGCAGGTCGTGCGCTTAAAGGGTGGTGATCCCTTTGTGTTCGGCCGTGGTGGCGAGGAGGCAGAGGAATGCTTCAAGCAGGATGTCCCTTTTGAAGTCATACCGGGAATTACCGCTGGGATCGGAGCGGCTGCTTACGCAGGCATTCCTGTTACCCACAGGACCTTGAGCAAAAGTTTCGCATTCGTTACTGGACACCAGGCAGGCGACAAGGAAGCCGAGCATCAATGGGCAAACCTTGCGCATGCGGTGGATACAATCTGTGTTTACATGGGTGTGTCCCAGCTGCCAAATATACTTAAACGTCTGCAGGAGAATGGGAAGTCTTCTAAAACACCAATTGCCCTTGTACACTGGGGAACTTTACATGAACAGCGGACAGTCGTCGGCACGCTTGCCAACATCGAGCGAAAAGTGAAGGATGCCAACATCTCCAATCCAAGCATGATTGTAATTGGGGAAGTGGTGAAGCTCCATGAAAAACTGAACTGGTTTGAAGAAGAGGTCGTGCCTCATCTGCCGGTTGTGCACGGTTAGAAGGGAGGGGCTAATGTGACTAGAGCCATTTTATATGTGGGACATGGAACGAGGTCGAGAAAAGGCGCGGAGGAAGCGAAAGAATTCTTGGGGCGGGTGATTGCCAGAGTGGATGCACCAATTCAGGAAATCAGCTTTCTGGAACTGACCGAGCCATTTATCCCGGAAGGATTCGAACGCTGTGTGGCAAAGGGAGCGACCGAAATCACCGTCGTTCCCATCTTTCTTTTAACAGCAGGGCATATAAAAGAGGACATACCGGAAGCGCTAGCGGGGTTGCGCTTGAAATATCCGAATGTAAGAGTGGATGTTGCCTCTGCATTTGGGGTGCAGGAGCGGATCGTGGATGCGATCAGTGAATTAGTGAGAGCGACTGTTGGGCAGGTGGATGCGGAGGATTCTGTTTTACTGGTTGGCAGGGGGAGTAGTGATTCCGCCATTCATGAGGCTTTTTCACAGATAAGGACGGGGGTTGGTGAGCGGCTTGGGGTGTCACGAGTGGATGTCTGTTATTTGGCGGTCACCACACCATTATTCGCTGAAGGCATAGAATCGATTAGTTCTGACGCAGCTGGCCGGGTGCTGGTGGTGCCGTATCTATTGTTCGCTGGCTTGTTGTTAAGTGAAGTAGAGCGGGAAGTCCGGAAAAGGAAGCTTAGGGGACAGGATATCCTGTTGATTGAACCGTTGAGCCGCCACGAGGTAATTCAGGATATTGTCGTGGAGCGGGCTACTGTTTCAGGAAAGGAGGAGACGAGCGTTGCAACCGTTAATCATTGATTTGAAGGGAAAGAAGGTAGTCATAGCCGGTGGCGGGAGGATTGCAGCACGGAAAGCAAAGGTCCTGGATGCGGAGCGGGCGAATATCACGTTTATCGCACCGGAATTTTCAGAGGAAGTGCGGGAGTTGTCTGTATTAAGGGGTTACCGGCTGGTGGAGCGGGGAGCGGAGGCGGAAGATTTTGCGGAAGCTTTTCTGGCAATCTTGGCGACGAACAACAGAGAGGTGAACGCCTCTTTGGTTCGCGGATTGCGGGAGTCACAGCTCGTTTGTGTCGTAGACGAGTCGGGTGAAGGTAACGTCACCTTCCCGGCCACCGTGAGGCGCGGAAATCTGCAGATCGCCGTCACTTCCAACGGATCGAGTCCGAAATTGACACGTAAGTTGAAAAGAGAGCTTGAGGAACAGTTCGATTTTTCCTGGATTTCTTATACGGAATTTCTGGCAGAATATCGGGAGGTGGTAAAGCGGCTGCCGTTGTCTTTTGAAGAAAAAGGGGAGCTGCTTTGGGGGATCTTGGAGGATAAGTACCGGTTGGATGAAAAGGCTAGGGGGGAGAAACTGGGGGAGTTGTTGCGTTTGAAGCAAAGGTTGATATCATAGAATTTGTGTGAAAAGCGGTCGTACTTGTCGGATTGTACGGGCGCTTTTTCTGTGTGAAAGAAGTTTAAGATTCAAAAATTGACGTATACTAGTAAAATAATAGATTGACAAATTTTCCAACAAACCTATATAATCTTCTCAATATCAAACGTCGAAGAGGACCAGTAAAATGATTTTGTCTATCCAAGAGAGGGTGCCGAGTGGTGAGAGGCAGCCATAGATGAGCATTTGAACCTGCCTCAGAGTTCTGCATCAGAAACGGTGCAGCGGTTCAAAACCGTTACCATGAAAGAGAGTGAAGCTTTGCTTTGAATGAGGGTGGTACCGCCAGAAATGGTCCCTTATTTTTAGCGGGGCTTTTTTTATTTTGATGGCTGAAAGGTGGGTTTGGCACGAACTCGGGGTGTTTTGGCACGAACTGGACTTCTGTCAAGAAAATGGACACTTATATGCCTTGAATTGGCGTACTTTTTTCCTTCCGCGCTCCGTGTTCCACTACGCTTGCACGCCTCTACATAAACAAACAATAAAGTTCACATTGTTTCTTTATGCAGAGGTTTTACGACCCAAATTGGCATCCTTTTGTTGTGCCATTTCATACGCCATTTCGTACTCATTTGGTGTGGCGTATTCTAGGGTTGAATGGATTCTTTTTCTGTTGTAAAACTCCACATAAAATTGCACAGCTGCCATAGCCTCTGCTTTTGTGGTGAAACGAAATTTATTCAAGTATTCTTTTTTCATGGAGGCAAAGAATGATTCCGCACAAGCATTGTCGTATGGAGTGGCTTTCCTACTCATACTGATCTTTGCTTTGGCATCTTCTAGGACGTCGATGTAATCTTTGGAACAGTACTGCGACCCTCTATCTGAATGGTGGATCCAACCTTTTTTCGGTTCCCTTAATTTTATTGCCTCCTTTAACGCTCGAAGAGGTAAACTACGATCCATTCGGTCGCACATTGAATAACTAATAACTTTTCGTCCAAATAAGTCTAGAATTGGATTGAAATAGATGAAACCTTCCATGGTAGAAATATACGTGATATCAGTGACCCAAACCATATTTGGGGCCTCTGGGTTAAACGCTTGTTTCAAGTTGTTTTTAAACGTTCGGTTAGAGTGATCAGAATCTGTAGTGGCAATGAAACTCTTAGGCGGAGTGGCATACAGTCCTAGTACCTTCATTCGCTTGGCTACTGTACTAGCTGATACATTAAAATCGTCATAGTCTACTAACTTTTGATGTATTCTCACACTTCCATACGTCTCTAGATTGTCATAAAAATGAAAACGGATACGGTCATCAAGTTGCCTTCTCCACTGTTCTCGTTCCGTTTCTTCTCGTTCTAACCGTTTCACATACAAATAGTATCCAGATGTAGTCACACCAAGGGCTCTGCACATCATCACTACAGTGTGTTCATCCCGATGGGAATGAATAAACGCAAACCTTACTTCTTTTCTTGCGTGAAGATGTGCATGGCCTTTTTTAAGATCGTTAACTCTTCTTCTAATTCAAGTTTACTTTTTCTTTCTGCTTCAAACATTTCTCTGTATTCTGTAGCTGTTAGTAGTTGATTTTGAGCATTTTTTTCTTCTGCTTTCTTCTGATCCCGGTACTTCTTTAACCATTTTTGTAGGGTATCATAAGGAATATCTAGGTTTTGGCTCACATCGACTATTTTATGTCCGTCTAATTCAATTTGTTTCACTACAAATTCCTTGAATTCTGGGGAGTAGGATTTGTATTTTGCCATGATTAACACGTCCTTTTTATTGTTGATTATGATTAAATCATGACGCCAATAGGTGTGTCCACTTTTTATACTACATCCAGAACTCGAGCCATTTCAGCACGAACTCAGGTCATTTCGGCACGAACTTTTCAAAAAAGGAGCAAACTCACATGTCTAACAAAAATTTTGTAGAAAAAATCACTAATATGGACGAAGACTTCGCCCAATGGTACACAGATGTCGTCACCAAAGCAGAACTTGTCGACTACTCTAGCGTCCGCGGCAGCATGATCATCCGCCCGTACGGCTACGCACTATGGGAAAACATTAAAGACGCGCTCGACAAACGGATCAAAGAAACCGGTCACGAAAATGTCTATATGCCTCTTTTCATACCGGAAAGTCTTCTGCAAAAAGAAAAGGATCACATCGAAGGCTTCGCACCGGAAGTAGCGTGGGTTACACACGGTGGAGACGAAAAGCTACAAGAACGCTTAGTGGTCCGCCCAACTTCTGAAGTGCTTTTCGGCGAGCATTACAAAAACATCATCCATTCCTACCGCGACCTGCCAAAGCTTTACAACCAGTGGGCAAATGTGGTGCGATGGGAAAAAACAACTAGACCGTTTCTGAGAACGCTTGAATTCCTTTGGCAAGAAGGACACACCTGTCATGAGACAGACGAACAGGCACACGAAGAAACCGTGAAAATGCTCAATGTTTACGCGGAAATCTGTGAGAACATCCTGGCCATTCCTGTCATCAAAGGGCAGAAAACGGAAAAAGAAAAATTCGCCGGAGCGAAATACACCTACACGATCGAAAGCTTGATGCATGACGGCAAAGCATTGCAGTCAGCCACATCTCATCATCTTGGGGACGGTTTTGCCAAAGCGTTCGGCATTCAATTTTTAAACCGTGAAGGCAAGCAGGAATATGTGCAGCAAACTTCTTGGGGCTTTACCACCCGTATCATTGGAGCCATGATCATGGTCCACGGTGATGACCGAGGTTTAGTTGTTCCTCCAAGGGTTGCGCCAACGCAGGTGATGATTGTCCCAATTGCTCAACACAAAGAAGGCGTCCTTGATTTTGCTTATGATTTAAAAGAAAAACTGGCTAAAACCATTCGCGTGGGAATTGACGCCAGCGACAAAAAGCCGGGCTGGAAATTTAACGAGTACGAAATGAAGGGAATTCCACTAAGACTCGAAGCGGGGCCACGAGATATTGAACAACAACAAGTTGTCCTTGTCCGCCGTGACACCGGGGAGAAATTGATTACACCTATGGAAGGACTGGAAGCGAAGATTCAGCAAATCCTTGAAGATATCCAGAAAAACCTTTTAGAAAAAGCACGTTCCCACCGCGAAACCAAAACGAATGTGGCCATGACTTTCGACGCCTTTAAAGAGCAAATCGAAGAAAAAGGCGGCTTCATCAAAGCCATGTGGTGCGGCGATCAAGCGTGTGAGGACAAAATAAAAGAAGAAACAAGCGCGACGTCCCGTTGTATGCCATTTGAACAAGAACAGGTAGCCAAAACTTGTGTGTGTTGCGGAAAAGAAGCGAAACATATGGTATATTGGGCTAAAGCATACTAGACCGAGTAAGGGGAGAAAGCCATGCAACTGGAAAAATTCATCGACCGCAGAAAGACGCATTCTGTCAAATGGTTCATCGAAGATCAAGACATCATCCCGCTTTGCATCGCAGATATGGACTTTCAAGTTTCAGAAGAAATTGTCAGCGCAATCAGCCAAAAAGCGACGCACGGTATTTATGGCTACAGCACGTTTTGTGCCAGGTACTATGACGCAGTTGAATATTGGTGGAAAACACAGTACGACTGGGAGCTGAAGCGGGAGTGGATCTCGTTCAGCCCTGGCATTATCCCCGGGATGAACCTTTTGCTGAAGGCGTTAACGAAACCGGGTGACGCGGTAATCGTGCAAGATCCTGTGTATTATCCTTTCTTTTCTGCCATCCAAACACAAGGTTGCACCATCTTGCATAATTCCCTCCTCTATTCGGAGGACGGCTATAAAATGGATTTTGAGGACTTTGAAGAGAAAGCAGCCCAGCCTGAAACAAAGGTGTTCATCCTCTGCAGCCCGCACAATCCGGTCGGCAGGGTTTGGACTCATGAAGAGTTACGAAGGATTGGGGAGATTTGTGAAAAGCATGGAGTGATTGTCATCTCGGACGAAATGCATGGTGACCTGACTTATCCTGGGCATAAGCATATCCCATTTGCAAAAGTACATCCGGACCATCTGGACTTTTCCATCACCTGCGCGGCACCGAGCAAGACGTTCAACATTGCCGGAATGCAAAGTTCTATTTTCCTCATACCCAACAAAGAGATCAGAGAGCATTATGAAACATTGTTAACCGGATTTGGGTTGATGCGCCCCAACGCATTCGCCGTAGAAGGAACCATCGCTGCCTACTATAAAGGATTGCCGTGGCTGCAAGAGGTGAAAGAATATTTGAACGCTAACTTGGAGTACGTCTGCACCTACTTAGAAGAGCATATTCCTTCTATAAAAGTAGTGAAACCAGAGGCAACTCATCTAATTTGGTTGGATTGCCGGGAACTTGGAATTCCTGCTGATGAGTTGCACACCTTCTTTTTGGAAAAAGCGGGAGTCCGCTTAGATGAAGGAATGAAGTTCGGCGCAGGAGGCCAAGGGTTTGAACGCATAAATATTGCCTGTCCTCGCGAGGTGCTGACGGAAGCGCTGCTAAGGATGAAGGCTGCTATAAAAGAAAGGGAGACCTGCTGACGCATATTTTTGCGGGCAGGTTTTTTCGTTGTGGGTTTAAAGTACTTTGAGGGGGGGATGAAGACGTGAGTGGGCTGGATATCGAGTGAGAGATGTCTTCATGGAGGTTATGAAGACATGAGTGGCCGGGAATTTGAGTGAGAGATGTCTTCATGGAGGTTATGAAGACATGAGTGGTCGGGAATCTGAGTGAGAGATGTCTTCATGGAGGCTATGAAGACATGAGTGGCCGGGAATTTGAGTGAGAGAAGTCTTCATGGAGGCTATGAAGACATGAGTGGCCGGGAATTTGAGTGAGAGATGTCTTCATGGAGGTTATGAAGACATGAGTGGCCGGGAATTTGAGTGAGAGATGTCTTCATGGAGCCTATGAAGACATGAGTGGGTTGGAATTTGAGTGAGAGAAGTCCTCATCAACCATTTTAAAGCCCTCTCTTTAAAAATTTAGAAATAACCACTTAAACATTTGAAATATTTGGTATATTAAAAGAAAAGAAAAATAGGAGACCACACAATGAATCTACTAGAACACAACATATAAAACCGCATCCGCGGACCTCCGAGCCTATCAGGCACCAGCTACTGAATCTTAAAAATGGAGGGTAATTAAATGAAAACAGATCAACTTTTCCAACACTATTTAAAAGAAGCAGAAACCGATTTTTCAGGATGGGATTTTTCCCATGTAACAGAAACAGGTCGCCTTGCATCTGGAATGCTTTCCTGGTCATATGGCAGCATGGCGAAAACTTTGATGGCAGAATCCACTTCCATGCTCGATATGGGAACAGGTGGGGGAGAACTGCTTTCCAAGCTGCAGCCATTTCCGCCGAGAGTATGTGCAACGGAAGGCTACAAACCAAACTTTCCTATAGCAAAAGGAAGACTTGAACCATTTGGTGTAAAGGTGGTCGAAGTGGAGCCGGACAACCAGTTGCGTTTTCCAGACAAGCACTTTGACCTGATCATCAATAAGCACGAGGAGTACGAACCGAGCGAGGTTAGAAGAGTTTTGCAAGACGGAGGGACTTTTCTGACTCAGCAGGTCGGCTGGAGCGATTGCCAGGATATCAACAGACTGCTCGGTGCACCGGTTAATGAAGAGTATGCTCATTGGAACCTTGAATTTGCACACAAACAATTGGAGGGTCACGGTTTCAAGGTTCTCCTTAGCAAACAAGAATTCCCGGTGCAGCGCTTTTACGATATCGGTGCACTTATCTACTATTTGAAGGCCATTCCGTGGCAGGTGGTAGATTTCAGTGTGGAAGATTACGTGGATCTATTGTTTGAGCTTCACCTGAAAATAAAGCGGGCAGGGTATTTGGATATCAAGCAGGACCGGTTTGTGTTGAGGGCGGTAGGAATATAACCGGGTAATCTAATTGTTTGTCGAATCATGTCGGTTGGCATGTATTGAATTGTTTTTGGACAGTATTTGGTTCGGAACGGACAGTAAATGCCCCGACTTGGACAGTATTCAACCGAATTGCGACAGTAAATGCCTCGGTTCCGACAGTAAGTAGAAAGCCTTTCAAAATGCTGCGAGAGTTCTCACTCTAATTATCAAAATAGTGTGATAAAATTTATGTTGAGTCCTTA
Source organism: Sutcliffiella horikoshii (assembly GCF_002157855.1). Taxonomy (NCBI): domain Bacteria; kingdom Bacillati; phylum Bacillota; class Bacilli; order Caryophanales; family Bacillaceae; genus Sutcliffiella; species Sutcliffiella horikoshii. Next base: position 485,070 of record NZ_CP020880.1, read on the forward strand.
ACCGCATATATATTGTCACCCGTCCCCCCAGCCAATAGGATAAAAAGGGGTTTAATCTCAATGAAACTAAAAAACGTAGAGTTAGAAACAATTTTAGCTAACATGGTACAAGAAATAGACTTTTCAGGTGTTATCCATGTGGAGAACGATACCGGAGTGATTCATACTAGTGCCCACGGCTTCTGCAATCGGTCAGACGCCATTCCCAACACTACCAATACGAGATTCGGAATCGCTTCAGGCTGTAAGCTTTTCACGGCAATTGGCATTTGTCAGTTGGTGGAGAGGGGCAGCAGCATATCGTTCCATTCAAAATTAAGCAATTTGTTGGATCATTCTTTTCCTCTTTTCGATGAAGAAGTTACAGTTCACCAGTTGCTGACACACTCATCCGGAATTCCTGACTACTTTGACGAGGATGAAATGGAAGATTTTGAAGAGCTTTGGGTGAAGAATCCAATGTATCACATGAGAGAACTAGAGGATTTCCTACCGTTGTTCCAGAAACAACTGATGAAATTCATCCCGGGAGAAAAATTCTATTACAATAATGCAGGCTATATAGTATTAGGGTTAATTATTGAAAAGGTAACACGGGTTCCTTTTACTGATTATGTGGAGGAGCACATCTTCAAGCCGGCACAAATGGAGGAATCTGGTTACTTTTCTTTAGATTCTTTACCTGCCAAGACGGCTCTTGGGTACATTGACAAAGAAGATGGTACTTGGAAAACTAACAGCTACTCCATCCCGATAAAAGGCGGTGCTGACGGTGGCGCTTATGTTACGGCAGGCGACTTTGCAAAACTTTGGCAGTCCCTACTGAATGGAAAGCTATTAAGCAAAGAAATGCTCGATAAAATGATGACACCATGGATTCAAACGAATAATGATAACGATTACTATGGCTATGGAATGTGGATGGAGAAGGCCGAAGACAAAATCGTAAAATATCATGTCATGGGTTATGACCCGGGCGTAAGTTTTGCGTCTGCCTACTATCCGGCTTCAGAAACAATCGTAGTGATTCCGTCCAATAAGGAACATGGCCCCCACAAGCTGATGTACTTGCTTGAGGACCGTATTTAAATAAGGAGGGAGGCATACCTGGTAGTTGCAGGTATGTCTTTTTTAATTTCCTAAGTGTCGATGTGTGTCGAATGACGGTTATCTAGGCAAAAGTCGTGGATAAAATGAAAAAGTCGCGGATAAATCTAAAAGTTCGCGGATAAAATCCAAAAGTTGTTGGATAAATGTAAAGATTACCTTGAAAATCTCATATGTATGGCTGTACAACCTCAAAACTACCTGCATCCCCGCCCACCCTTCACAATCTCTTAACCAAAACAACACCCTCTAAATGTATCTTTTTACGTTTCATTTTCCTTTAATAGGGTAAAGAGTAATATTTTCAACTTAATCACCCAAAAGGAGGAACACCAACATGACAAAAGCACTTTTCCTTAACTGTTCACTCAAATCTTCCAGCGAAGAATCTAATACAGAAGCACTTATGAAAGAGGTCATCAAGCACTTCAACAACGAAAACGTTGAATCTGAGATTGTAAGAATAGCTGATTACAACATAAAATTCGGTGTTAGCGAGGACGAAGGGTATGGCGATGAGTGGCCGGAAGTGTTCAACAAGGTAATGCGTGCTGACATTCTTATTATCGGGACTCCGCTGTGGCTTGGTGAGAAGAGCAGTGTCGCAACAATGGTGATGGAGCGGCTTTATGGCGGAAGTGGACTAACGAACGACAAAGGGCAATATATTTACTATAACAAGGTGGGAGGTGTGGTCATAACAGGAAACGAGGATGGCGCAAAGCATGCAGCCTCATCCATCCTTTCCGGCTTGACACATATGGGCTTTACTATTCCGCCAAATGTGGATACATACTGGGTTGGTGAAGCGGGACCGGGAGAGTCGTATATTGAAGCGGAAGGACATAAGAATGATTTCACGAGGGAGCATGCCAAAATCATGGCCTATAACCTAAAGCATTTTGCCAACATGCTGAAAGAAAATCCAATCCCTGCAGAAGGTAATGTGGTCGAACAAAGCTAGAATCCAATAAAAGGGGCGGTATCCATGGAAACACAAACGATAAAATCATTATCACAACGATTTATGAATGTGCGTGACCTCACCATGAAGCTTGTTCAACCATTAGAAACAGAAGATTTCATTATTCAATCACACCCAGATGTCAGTCCGCCAAAATGGCATCTGGCCCACACTACGTGGTTCTTTGAGCGCTTTGTCCTTAAAGAGTATTTCGAAAACTACCGAGAATTCCATCCAAAGTACGATTTTCTTTTTAATTCCTATTACGAGACGGTTGGGCCATTTCAGCCAAGGCATCAACGCGGCGTCCTCTCCAGACCAAGCATCCAAGACATCTTTCAATACCGCAGTTTTATCGATAATTATATAGTGGACTTGCTCGAGCAACACGAGGAAAGCAAGTCCGAACAAACGGACAAAATTTATAGCCTCATAGAAATCGGCATGCAGCATGAACAGCAGCACCAAGAGCTGATCTTAATGGATGTAAAATACAACTTTTTCGTTAATCCGTTGCACCCTGTTTATAAAGAATCCAACTCCGCACCATCTGTAAAAAGAGAACCCTCCTACCACACTTATGACGGAGGTCTCGTTGAAATCGGTCATAACGGCGATGGTTTTTCTTTTGACAATGAAAGCCCGAACCATAAAGTGTGGCTCGAGCCGTTTAAGCTGGCTGATCAACCTGTCACGAACGGTGAGTACCTGGAATTCATCAAAGCAGGCGGCTATCAGAAGCCTTATTACTGGCTGTCCGACGGCTGGAATACGGTAAAAAAGAATGACTGGCAGGCTCCGCTATATTGGAGTAAGGACAATGATGGTGAGTGGTTTATCTTTACACTCGGAGGAAAGAAGAAACTCGACCCAAATGAACCGGTAGTCCATGTCAGCTTTTATGAGGCGGATGCCTTCAGCAGATGGAGAGGCAAACGTCTTCCTACAGAGGCGGAATGGGAGCATGCGGCAAGAGATCTCGAGATAAACGGGAATACGATGGACACCGGCCACTATCATCCTGCAGCAACCAAGCAAACAGCCGGGTCCAGGATGTTTGGCGATGTGTGGGAATGGACGGCAAGCGCCTACTCGCCATACCCGGGCAGCAAGCCGCTTGAAGGGGCGCTTGGCGAATATAATGCTAAATTCATGTGCAATCAGATGGTGCTGCGCGGAGGATCCTGTGCTACCCCGCAAGACCATATCCGAAACACCTACCGCAACTTCTTCCCGGCGGACAAACGCTGGCAGTTCAGCGGATTCCGAATGGCGGAGGATGCGCTATGAGATTATTAGAAAATAATATTCAGAGTTATGATTTTTATATAGAAAAAGAGAATATGCGTGATGAAATCATAAAAGGTCTCTCAGCTCCAGTGAAAACAATTTACTCTAAGTTTTTATATGACCATAGGGGATCAGAATTGTTTGAATTGATCACGGAGCTTGAGGAGTACTATCCGACGAGGACGGAAATGAAGATCTTTAACGAAAAGATCCAAGAAATTACGTTGGCTGTTGGCGATGTTCACACCCTGATTGAGTATGGCAGTGGAAGCAGCAACAAAATCAAGGCGTTGCTTCACAATTTTGCAAGTCTAAAAGAATATGTACCAATTGATATATCACGGGAGTATCTCTTCCAATCTAGCTTAGAGCTTGCGATGCTTTTCCCTCACATTAAGATAAAAGCAGTTTGTGGGGACTACACCGGACCACTGACCTTGCCGTTAGAGGCGGAAGGCAAGAAGGTCATCTTTTTCCCCGGGTCTACAATCGGTAACTTCGAGCCGGTGGAGGTGCGGAATTTCCTAATGAAGTCCGCAAAGTTGTTGGATGATGGTGATGGATTCCTCATCGGTGTTGATACGAAAAAGGATACGGTAACACTGGAACGGGCTTACGATGATGCGAAAGGCATTACGGCTGCATTCAATCTTAACCTTTTGACCAGGATGAACAGGGAGCTTGGGGCCAATTTTAACGAAGATCAGTTTGAGCACCTTGCCTACTATAACGAGCAACAAGGCAGAATTGAAATGCATCTTGAGAGCCAAAGAAATCAAACCGTGAAAATCGGAGAGAACGAATTTTTCTTCCAAGAAGGTGAAACCATTCACACCGAAAACTCTTATAAATACTCCATTGGTCAGTTTCAGACGATGGCATTGGAGTGCGGTTTCAAGCCGAGGAAAGTGTGGACGGATGCTGAGGAGAAATTTAGTGTGCATTATTTAGAAAAGTAAGCATTAGAAAACAGTGCCTGAAGGTTAATCGGCACTGTTTTTTTCCTTTATAAATCTATACTCCAGCAACCAAAACCTCTACCCCGGCAGCCTTCAAGGCATCGACTTTCTCCTTATCGGTCTCCGAATCCGTTATTACCACATCCAATTTTCCAGTCGGATACATGCCAGCAAACATCTCCTGGCCGATCTTTGTGTGCTCAAACATGGCGACCAGTTTCTTGGAATTTTCATAAACCGTCTTATAAAATATAGCGACTTCCGGCGTTGCAGTGCTCAGACCTTTTACAGAAAGCGCCCCTGCCGTGGAAAAGCACAAATCTACTGTGAACTGTCTTGCGAATTCATTTGCCAAAGCATCGGTAATGTTACCTGAGCTTTTCACATTCCCACCAATCAAAAAGGTAGAGATATTTTCAGATCCACTTAAAGTATAAGCAACTTCAAGTGAATTGGTCAGCACCGTGAACGGAATATCCTTTGGTAAATATTTTAGCAGTACATAATGAATCGACGCTCCGCCGATAAAAACGGTTTGGTTTGCTTTCACATAGCCTGCAGCCATTTTTGCGATGGCATTCTGGTGTTCGGTGCCGTCCCCAAAACGCTCCGCTGGTGGGCGTGGCATGGTACGAACGGATGCTACAGGAATCGCACCTCCATGTGTTCTTTTCAATAATCCCTGTTCTTCCATGATGGAAAGGTCTCTGCGAATGGAATCTATAGACATATTGAATTGATCAGCCAAATCCTTCGCCAACACTCTTCCATCCTGCTCTAAAACTTTCAAAATTTCTCCCCGTCTTTCATCAGTAAACAAAATCATCACCCCAATGTTTAGTTTCAACTTCTTTCCTATTATTTCATGTTTATTCCTATTTAGTCAATATATAATTGCGTGTTTATGCTTGTTTATTCTGTTTATCTGTTTATAAAAGGATAAAACATGCAAAGAGTCGAAAAGTGTAGAATGCGTATTTTTGAAAGAAAAGGTGATAGAAATGTACAGGATTCCAGATAGTGTTAGTGTACAAAAGGTTTTAGATCTTTTTATAGATATGTGTAATAAAGAGTTACCAGGATTGTTAGTTGGACTGTATCTTCATGGATCCATCTCTATAGATGGGTAGCTAGAAGGGGAAAGTGACATTGATTTCGTTGCGGTGACAAGCCGGAAGCTGACGAATGAAGATGCAGCTATATTAAAAGATATTCACTTGAGTCTTGCAGAAACATGCAAAAAACCGCAGTTGGATGGCATTTACGTGCAATCTTCTAACTTGGCTGCAGAGGGTTACTTTTATAATGAAGGGTCCTTTGGCAAAGAGGTGCATAATATCCCGGTGACATGGTGGTTGCTGAAAAACAAAGGGGTAACAATCTTGGGTCAGCCAGTTGGAGAACTCTCCCTTAACGTAACAACGGAAGACCTAACAAACTATGTACGAAAAAACATGAACGAGTACTGGGCAAAGAGAGTTTCTGTCATGGAGAAGAGGAAAGAGGAACTGATCGACTATCCAGTCCAACAGGTAGAAAAAGAAATGGAATGGACAGTCCTTGGGCTGCTGCGGCAATTGTACACATTAAGGGAGCGGGACATCATCTCAAAGCTAGCTGCAGGGGAGTATGGACTGCATGAACTTGAATCGAAATGGCATGACCTCATCCAAGAGGCAATCAATATACGAACAGGAAATCCAAAACGAAGCTTTACGACAAACAAAGAGAGAGTGAACGTTACGATCCAATTTGCTAAGGAGCTTATTAGAACATGTAGTTTAAATGAGGTAAAACTAGAAAACTATCAGCCAAAACACTTAGAAGAACTAATAAAATATAAGCTCACTGAAAGTCAGTTGGAATTCACTTCACACCCCAAAGATGCGTTATTAGCTTGTGAAACAGATAAGGGAAGGCATCCCATAGTTATTTTAGAGAAAGGGCAGATTGCAGGATTTTTCGTTTTATATCAGGGGGAGGAGCTTACTAAATATACAGACAACCCAAATGCGATTCTTTTACGGGCATATTCCATTTCGGTCCCTTTTCAGGGTAAAGGTGTGGCAGGAAAATCCTTGGATCTTCTCCCTGATTACGTGGAGCGGAATTTCCCTTATGTGGATGAGGTGGTGTTGGCGGTAAATCTAAGAAATGAAGATGCACAGCGAGTGTACTTGAGGTCAGGGTTCAAAGACAGTGGAAGAAGGGTGATGGGGCGGATGGGAGAGCAGTATGTGTATCAACTGAAGATGAAAGGAGAATGATTATGGATTATGAAACAGCATTAAGCCAATACATAAAAGCAACAAACACCCACAACTTTGATAACGTGGAAAAATTGCTCCACACAAATGTCGTTTACTGGTTTACCAATAAATCCTGTACGACCATGGAAGAAATCCGCGCTTTTTTTGAAAACGCATGGGACACGATTAAAGAGGAAGTCTACTCGGCAAAGAATGTGCAGTGGATTGCGGTGGATGAACACACGGCCACTTGCCTCTATACCTTCCATTATGAAGGTTACATGAACGGGGAGTACATCTCGGGCAGCGGGCGTGCAACTAATGTCTTTGTAAAAGAAAAGGAAGAATGGAAGTTGATTCATGAGCATTTGAGCCGATAAAAAGAAAAATGGTTTATAAAAGGGGATTGTTATGAACTGCAAAATAGTATTTTTCGATATTGATGGTACCATCACGCATCATGAGGATGGCAGTATTTCAGAGAGAACAAAGGCTGCTATTCAAACGTTAAAAGAGCAAGGAATTATTGTGGTAGCAGCAACGGGCCGCCCGCTATCGATGTGCAAGGAGATTCGGGAGCTCGGGATTGATACATTCATCACAGCTAATGGAGGATATGCCAAACATCTAGAAGAGGTCATTCATAAAATCCCTCTGGACAAACAGGTGATGGAAGAAGTGGTTCAATTTGCTTCCGAACAGAAACACGGACTTTCTTTTTATACGGAAGGCTTTCATATGAACGAAGTGGAGGAACCGAGGATTGCCCAAGCGTTGAAAGAAACACTAGGGGTACTTGGGTTAGAGGATTTTTCTAAGATGGACCATAGCAAGGAGCAGGAAGTCTATCTCATGTGCTTATTTGCTGCGGAAGAAATGATGGATCCATATAAAGAAAGATTCCCACACTTAACTTTCAGAAGGTGGCACCCTTTCATTTTGAACGTCCTACAAGAAGATGTGTCCAAATCTGTCGCCATTATGAAACTGTTAAACTACTTCGGGATCGACAAGTCCGAGGCGGTTGCATTTGGGGACGGGGAGAATGACATCGACATGCTGGAGTTGGTTGGCTACGGTATCGCCATGGGCAACGGCAGTGAAAGGTTGAAATCAGTCGCTGACTTTGTTACGAAGAAATCCAGTGAAGATGGAATTGAATATGCATTGAAAAAACTTCAAATCATTTAGGGGGAAAAAACTATGTTCATACATAAAATTGATGAGGAACTATCTTTGAAACTAGCAGAAGAAAAAGATGCGGAGCGATTGTTTGAGTTGACCGACAACTCCAGGGACTATTTGCGTGAGTGGTTGCCATGGCTGGACTTTACAAAGAAGGTGGAGGACTCCAGGAATTTTATAAAAGGTACGAGACAAGGATATGCGGAAAATAAATCAATGACGTCGATGATCCTTTACAAAGGCGAAATAGTTGGTTCGGCAAGCTACAACACTCTCGACTGGACGAACAAAGTGGCCTATATCGGTTACTGGCTGGATAAGGATTATCAAGGGAACGGCATCATGACGAGGGTGGCGGAAGCTTTGACGGACTATGCCATCACGGAGCTTGGTATGAACCGAGTCGATATTCGTGCGGCTGTGGAGAACGTGAAAAGCAGGTCGATTCCAGAACGACTCGGATTTACGTTGGAAGGGGAAATCCGTCAGGCGGAATGGCTTTATGATCATCATGTCGATCATGCCGTGTACGGAATGCTTGCGGAAGATTGGAAAAAACGAAAAGCTGGAGGAATGTAAGCTGAAGAGAAGATTTTTATGGTGGGGGTCAGGGGGAATCATCCTGGCCCTGTTCCTGTCATTTGTCTTTTGGGGGTCGCCTTGGGGGCTTTGGACGAACAAACAGGCGTTTGAAGTGTATTTGGAAGAAAAGTATAAGAAGGATTTTGTAATTGATGAAATCTCTTTTGATTTTTTTAATACAAGAAAATATCAGGCTTATGCCTATGCAAAAGACGATCCGGAACTTTTGTTTTATGTGGGGCAGGATCGGTATACAGGACAAACCGAAGATGGGTATCGTTATGAGGCCTGGAGTGCGGAGGCAAATGAGGAAATAGGGGCGATTGTGAGAGAACATTATCCTAGTACCACAAACTATGGGGTTGATTTAGTCTTTTCTGAAACGGAGCCAACGGAGCCAGTGGTGGGAGGGTACAAAAAGTATGGAAAAGTCGAAGTAGGTGTTACCTTGGACAAAATCCTTCTAACAAGCGCTAACAGTAAGACTGAAATGCAGAGGGCTTTTCTTATTTTCCAGGAATTAAAAGAAATGGGAGTTCCTCTGCATCAATTTGGAATAAGCTTTGAGAATAAGACTCTCCAACTGCATAAAGATGACATTTCAAAGGTTAATAGTGCGGAGGAATTGGCGGAGTATTTAAAGTTATATCGACGATAAAGGTGTAATGGAGGTTAAGGAATATGGCTTTTCATATATGGGAAGGTACAGCTGTACGTTTACGGCCTATCCAGTCTTCAGATTGGGAAAAGTTTCACCAGGACGGAATGGATTCAGAGGTTGCTAGATTAAATGATGCCATCTATGGACCAAGGTCGGAAGAAGGAACAAAGAAATGGACTGAAAGGGAGTCGGAAAAGGGCTGGGATGGCCATAACTTTAGGCTTGCGATTGAGAACTTAAACAGTGAACTTGTCGGCAGTATCAGCACAAATAGTTGCGACCCGCAAAACGGCACGTTCAGCTACGGCGTCAGTATTTTTCGGGAGCATTGGAAGAAAGGATATGCGAGTGATGCAATCCGGGTTGTGCTTCGCTATTTCTTCGGGGAACTTAGGTATCAAAAAGTGAATGCACATGTGTACGCCTTTAACGAAGGATCTGTTAGGTTGCATGAACGTCTCGGGTTTGTGGAAGAGGGACGCTTGCGAAATATGGTGTATACAGATGGAGGCTACCATGACGTGTTATTGTTCGGACAAACTTACGAAGAATTTATGGCGAGGAGGGGAACGCATGAGTGCACTATTCAAAAGAATTGATACGGTATTTCTAGAGGTTACCAATATGGAGAGATCAATTGGGTGGTACACAGAGGTACTCGGCTTTTCGGTCAGGTGGCATGATGTAGAAAACGGATATGCAGCAATCGAGATGGGGGAGACACCTCTGACGCTTGTGCGGGCGGAGAAAGTGACACCGGGATCTCATTGTCTATTGAACTTCTATTCTTCAGATATTTATGATGCGCATAAGAAGCTGCTGGAGAGTGGTGTTCAGGTAGAAGATGTCATAGATTACGGGACAGTTCTGTCGTTCGAATTTAAGGATCCTGACGGGTATATTCTTGGAGTTTGTTATTTTGAGGAGGAGCAGGTGACGACGCGAGAGAATTTATAAGTTGTAGAGAGTACTTTAATCGTGGGGCGATGATTCATTAAAATGGATATATCATTTTTACAATGGATATCTTGCCTCTTACAATGGATATATCATTTTTATAATTGATATATTGGTTTTACAATGGATAAATCGAATTTACAATGGATATCTGCATTTTCACGATTCAAACAGTCAGTTCCGGTCCCGCAAATAGACGCTGCCCCTGAAATCAAACCTAGTTACCCAAAACCACTTTCAAAATGACCTTTTTGCACATAAAAAAGAAGCCTTTCCATATCCGCGAAAGGCTTCTTGCTCATTTTACTCTCTTAATCAGAAACTCGACTCTCTCCTCATAGCCTTCATCAAGCGATGACAGCTTTGGAATCGCAATCCCATCCTGAAACATTACCCGCAAGGAAGAATTCATCCCCCTCCTGGTACTGCACCACCATCTCCTCATCATAAATGGGCTTCCTTACCAAAATGACTCCAGCAATAAAAGTGATGACCTTTATAAAAAGGAACGCAACCACCAACGGAACCAGAAATGCCATAATGGCTGACATGGCAAACAGTCCAGTAGATACTTCACCGTAAACTTTAAGTAAATCGAAAAAAGAATAAATGCTGAAAAGCAGAGCCCCTACATAAAAGAGGATTCTTCCATAGCGCCAAGGTTTATAATGATCAACCAGCGCGGATAAAGCGTGTCTTGTGACTTCGTATTTAAATTGTATGTGGCGCATGGTAGGTTCCTCCGTTTTCTTCATAATTATTATCCTACCACTGGAAAGAGAAAAGGAAACATTATTAAAGTAGTTTTACTGCTGAAAAGAGCTGAATTATAGCCAAGCCTGCCCGAGTTGTATACTCATCAGGTCACCAAAGCCACACTCTGATTACCCCTCTATCACTTTTCCTCATACTCTAGGTCACCAAAGCCACACATTGGTTACCCCTCTATCACTTTTCCTCATACTCTAGGTCACCAAAGCCACACATTGGTTACCCCCCTATCACATTTCCTCGTACTTTAGGTCACCAAAGCCACACTCTGGGATTAAGTCTATATAATTGTGTAAAAAGAAAGGCCATTATCAATGTCCGTGTTACAATGTGTTCGACGAAAAACAATCACACACGGAGGCAATGATAATGACCAACATTAATATTACTATAAATTTGGAACAACTTAAAGCCGAGGTAGAAAAAAGCTCTTTAGGATCCCCGGTAAAAGCATCTTTAGCCCTTGTATTGAATTCGCTTATGGAGAAAGAAAGGGACGAATATATTAATGCTCTCTCTCACGAGAGAACGGATGACCGCAGAGGATATCGGAATGGCTACTATGAACGAGAATTAATTACCGGCACTGGCTCACTCACATTAAAGGTTCCCCGAACTCGTGATGGTGAATTTTCAACTTCTGTATTCCAAAAGTATGAGCGATGCGAACAAGCTCTGATTCTTTCTATGATTGAGATGGTTGTAAATGGAGTCTCAACTCGTAAAGTTACCAAGATTGTAGAAGAACTGTGTGGAAAAGGTGTATCTAAATCACTAGTATCTAACCTCACTAAATCATTGGATCCAATAGTAAATGAGTGGAGAAACCGCCCATTAAACACCCTTTATTATCCATACATATATGTTGATGCCATGTATATTAAAGTTCGTGAGAACGATAGGGTTGTTTCAAAAGGAGTACTTATAGCTTGCGGTGTAAACGAAGAAGGACATAGAGAGATTATTGGGTTAAGGGTTACCCATGGGGAATCAGAAGAAAGTTGGTCTAATTTCTTTGATCACTTAAAGTCAAGAGGGATACAATCACCTAAGATGGTGATTTCTGATGCACATGCAGGATTAGTGGCTGCTATAAAAGAATCCTTTTTAGGAACCTCTTGGCAAAGGTGTTGTGTTCATTTTCTTAGGAATATAATGGACTCTTTTCCTAAGAAAAACTCTTCAGAAGCAAAAACAGAACTCAAGGAAATCTTTAGAACATCCAACATTAAATTGAGCCGAGAACTGAAGCGCGACTTTATTGAGAAGTATTATGAAGTAAAAGGGTTTACTAAGGTAATTGAAACGTTGGATGCTGGCTTTGAAGATGCAATGCAGTTTCATTCTCAAAAAGCTGAGCTTCACAAACACTTACGTACAACCAATATGCTAGAAAGAGTAAATAGGGAAATAAGAAGAAGAGAAAGGGTAATTCAAATTTTCCCGAACGATCAATCTGCAATACGTATAATTGGATCTGTACTGATGAAAATGGAGGAGGAATGGAGTAAGTCAAAGTATATACACCATATCTAAGTAAAATAGTTTTTTAATTCCCTAAACGGAATTATGTGAACTGTCACATTAATGTTTGCTACCTAAATAAAAAAGCGCTTACAGTGACTGGGCCATAAAAAGGGGAAATTTTACCCCCTAGGGGGTAAAGAATACACCCTAAACCTTTAAGAAGAACAAGACCTGAAAACATAACCCCATAACACATTTAGCATTAGATCTCATTGTAACTATTTTTACACATTAATATGGACTTGACTCACTCTGGTTACCCCTCTATTACATTTCCTCGTACTTTAGGTCACCAAAGACACACTCTGGTTACCCCTCTATCACATTTCCTCGTACTCTAGGTCACCAAAGCCACACATTGGTTACCTCTCTATCACATTTCCTCGTACTTTAGGTCACCAAAGACACACTCTGGTTACCCCTCTATTACATTTCCTCGTACACTAGGTCACCAAAGACACACTCTGGTTACCCCTCTATTACATTTCCTCGTACTTTAGGTCACCAAAGACACACTCTGGTTACCTCTTTCATCAGCTATGTCCAACCGCCTTATCCTCATACTGCCCCCAATTCGTCACCTTTTCCAACACAATCGAAAGCAGCACGCCCATGATTAATCCATTCGCCAAGAATGGTTGCAATAGCACTGGCAGCGGACCAAACACGGCCGGCGAGGTGTTCATCAAACACACTCCCAACAAAACTGGTGCTGCCAAACGGAAAATGGTATCGGAATTGAAAACAGCGCCACGCAAACTGCCATACGCCGTCCCGAACAATTGTAGGTATGCCACAAACAGCACCGCATTCCCGACCGTCATCGGCATCGTCACCAAGAACGAGGTCAACGGTGGTACAAGGCCAATGGCTGCAAGCATGATGCCGCCAATGAAAAATGGTTTCCGGTCTAAAATTCTCGTACTCTGCAAAAATCCAATCGTCGAGGTGAACGGCGTATACGGGACGAGTCCGAACAGGGACGCAAATACTGAAAACAATCCGGTAAAAAAGAATGAGTTTCTGAATTGTCCTGGTTTGGCTGTTTCACCGTAAAGGTCTGCTGCAGCCTGAACAGAGGCGATCGTGTTACTCATATTCAATACACCTGCAAAGAACGCGACCGCTATAATTCCGTATTCAAGGTTCGGTGCTCCAAGCGGGAACAGATCAAACGCAAAGGCCGCTGCTGGCGCTTCCTGACCGCTACCTGGGAACAGCAGCACATAGGCGATCCAACCAACTACAATTCCTATGAGAATCGCGAAATTCCCGATAACCCTTGGTGCCTTTATTTTCAACACACTAACAAAAATGACCAGCACCACAGAAAGGATGCTGACAGGCACATTCATTACGCCATCCTCTGTCATCCCAAGCATTCCTTGAAAAAATACCATCATCAATTGGAAGGTTAATAGGAAAAGATACACCGTCATGACCATCGGTGTGAATACCCGCGGCAGTACCGAAGTCCATCCAAACACCGCGAGCAGCATCGTAAATCCGCCTGCAAGCAAGAGTCCTGTGGCAACCCCTCCACCGATTTCCGTGAAACTCATTCCTAGGGACGAGGCGGTAAGTCCAAGGTTCAGCATTACCCCCCACAACAAACCAGAGTGTCCTTCGAGCAGAGGGTAGCGGTGGCCCATCCACCCTTGGAAGATGCATGCCAGCCCAGTGAAAAGCAGGGAGGCACTCAGCATCATCCGGCTTACTTCCGGTGACACATCAAAAGCGGCCCCCACAGATAGCGGAACCACAACTGTGTTGGCGAACATAAAAAAGAGCCATTGTAACGAAGAAAACATCGTAAACGATGAGGTTAATTTATTCATAGATGTTCCTTTCCTGGTTGCAAATGTTCTACAGCATACACATGAATAGGATGATGCACATTTACTTTGGCATCATCACTTGTTGTTTTTGCGTCTATAAGTAAAGCAACCATCACAATTAAATTAAGTATGATAAGAATCAGAATCGCTCTCATGTCGTTCTTCTCCTGCCTTTCTCCAAATATATGGTATCATATGTAAAACCATATGGATGATATTTGTTTTGTTGTGAAATCATATGAAAAACATATAGGAGATGAAAAGGGAATGGATATTCGGCAATTGCGTTATTTTACTGTCATTGCGGAAGAAAAAAATATTTCACAAGCTGCCCGGAAATTACATATGTCCCAGCCCCCATTAAGTCAACAATTAAAGTTGATGGAAGAGGAATTAGGAATCAGACTTGTTCACCGTGAAGGAAAGAGGCTTCGGCTGACAGAAGCGGGAGTAAAGCTTTATCACCATGCTGTTCAGGTCACAAAGCTGATGGAAGAGGGCATGGAGGAGGTAAAGGAAGTAGGGGAAGGATTGAAGGGTTCCTTAAAAATTGGGGTGAACACGCTGTCTGAGATGTCGCTCAGCAGATTGTTGTTTGCATTCAAGGAAAAGTATCCTGCGGTAACTTATGAAATTCATCAAAATGAATCAGGTCAGCTGTTTCAATTGCTGCGTGAACGTGCTATAGACTTGGCAGTGATTCGTTTTCCCGTTCAATCAGAAGAATTTGGACATTTTATGCTGAAGAGGGAACCCTTCTATTTTGTCAGCCGGGAAGCTTGGAATGGACCGGTGACTTTAGAGAAGATTGCTGGGGAGACGCTGCTTTTGCCAAGCACAAAGGGACAAGGCCTGTACGATTATATCCTTCAGTCCTTTGCACAAAGAGGATATGAACCAAACATTGTGTGTGCGAGTTCAGATTTAACTTTGCTTGCTGGTCTTGTCCAACAAGGCTTTGGAGCAACCTTAGTTCCAGAGAGCGCCATGCATATTTTTTCTGAAGCAAAAGTCCATTCGTATTTGGTGGAGGATGAGGACTTGACAACTCAATATGGGGTTGCCTGGATGAAAAAGTACTATTTATCAAAGGTGGCAACCAGATTTCTGGAGATGTATAAGGAAATCTCTCGAAACCCTTTGGGAAGTTGATGTATAATAGAACAAGTTATATCTTTTAATTTCTGAAAGAGAGTGAATATATATGGGTCGTAAATGGAACAACATTAAGGAAAAAAAGGCGGCAAAGGATCAGAATACGAGTAGAGTCTATTCTAAATTTGCCCTTGAAATCTATGTAGCAGCAAAGCAAGGCGAGCCGGATCCAGAATCCAACATGGCACTGAAATTCGTACTTGAGCGTGCAAAAACGTACAACGTACCACGTAACATTATCGACCGCGCGATCGACAAAGCAAAAGGCGGCGGGGAAGAAAGCTATAACGAGCTTCGTTACGAAGGTTTCGGACCGAATGGATCAATGGTAATCGTGGACACACTGACAAACAACGTGAACCGTACAGCATCCGAAGTGCGTGCAGCATTCGGAAAAAATGGCGGAAACATGGGTGTAAGTGGATCTGTTGCTTACATGTTCGACGCAACGGCTGTATTCGCATTCGAAGGCAAAAATTCCGACGAAGTGCTTGAAGTGTTGATGGAAGCAGACCTTGATGTGCGCGATATCTTGGAAGAAGAAGAAACGGTAATTGTGTACGCAGAGCCCGACCAATTCCATGCCGTGCAAACAGCGTTAAAGGGTGCAGGAGTGGAAGAATTCTCCGTAGCGGAGTTGACGATGTTGGCGCAAAACGAGGTAGAGCTTCCAGGTGACGCACAAGAACAGTTTGAAAAGCTGATTGATGCGTTGGAAGACTGCGACGACGTGCAACGTGTGTACCATAATGTGGATTTAGGTGAATAAGTTGATTTCTGGGACAGGCTTCTATCTTTAGGGATGGGGCCTGTTTTTTTCTAATATAGCAATCTCAAAAGTTAATTTAAAATTTTCGAGTGAAACCGTTGGGGCGCAAGAGGTTAGTTTTTTCTTGAACAAACGATTGTTTAAAAATTGTTATACTAGTATAAAAGATGCATTCTCTTGATCTGAGGTAGAATTTTTTGTGAAATTGTGCAGCGTTCAATCCTTTGATGGGAATTAGTCGAAAAACGAGGGGAATTAGTAAAAAAAGCGGTCCAATTAGTCATAAAACCTTCTCAATTAATCGAAAAAACACTTCAATTTATCGAGAATCCAAATATCGCCACTAAGAGATCTGAATCAAACAAAAAATGAAACTAAAACTCTATTAAAAACGTAAATTACTTAATTACCTAACTCAAAGGAGCCTTTACGTATGACAACATCTACTTCAACCACCATCCAAGGAACCAAAATTCAACTAAAAAAGCTTACCATCCAAGACTTGCCGGTACTCTACCTTCTAATGTACGGCGACCCGAACCCGGAATATAAAAAGTGGGACGCGCCATACTTCCCACTCGAAATGATCGATAAGGAAACATATATCTCCAAGATGACAAAACAACTAAACGATGGACTGGACTCGATTTACCTGATACAAACGCAAGACGCCGAGCCTCAAACCATCGGCAGCCTCACCTATTACTGGGAGCACGAACCGTCCAACTGGCTTGAAATGGGCATCATCATCTACCTGCCCGAATATTGGAACGGAGGCTACGGAACCGAGGCCATCAAACTATGGACCGATCACCTTTTCCAAACAAAACGGCAAATCCCGAGAGTTGGTTACACAACCTGGTCCGGCAACCATCGCATGGTCAAAGTTGGCACCAAACTGAACTTCACACAGGAAGCCAGGATCCGAAATGTCCGCACCTATCAGGGCAAACTGTATGATTCCATCCGCATGGGCATGCTGCGCGAGGAATGGGAGCAATCCAAGTCCGAATCAACTCCAACACCAACACATAACGGAGGCATCTAACCAACCATGCAAACATACACCGAACTCACAAAAGAGAACGAATACCAGCTTGTCCATCTGCTAACAACAGAAACTTGGCCTTATCATGGCACCGAAAACCCGACAGAGGAAGCCATCCTAACTTCCATCCAACAAGGCAACTACACAAAAGAAGGCACCAAAACCTTCCTCATCCAAGACAAAAACAATACTGTCATTGGCATGTTCCGACTTTTCGACCTAGAGGATCCGACCTGCCTTTTTGACATAAGACTCAAACAACAAGCGAGAGGACAAAACCGAGGAGCCCATGCCGTAAAATGGCTCACAGAATTTGCATTCACCAACTATCCGCACTTAATAAGAATCGAAGGCCATACCCGCCACGACAACCTGGCGATGCGCAAGACATTCCACAACAGTGGGTACGTCAAAGAAGCCTACCACCGAAGTGCCTGGCCTCAAAACGAGAAGCTATATGATTCAGTGGGCTATGCCATCACGCGCAACGATTGGGATCAGAACATCACTACGCTAATCCAAGACAGCGTCAATTTCTAATAATTCTTTGGACAGATAATCAAAGCGGAATGTGACAAAATCTCGATTGCCCGTTCCAAGTCAGAAGTATCGAGAAACACATTCGTGTTCTCACCTAAATACATGCTTTCTACCTGCAGCTCACACCAGAGCGCACCAAAAAGGTCGTTGAGCTGTCCGGACTGTCCCGCCGGCAGCTTTACCACCTGGATAACCTGTCTTTCTTTAAAAGGAATACCGTAACAGCGCAAAACTCTGCGCATCCCCTGAAGGTCCTTTGTTGTTTCGCCCATGCTGCTGCCAAGCACTATTTTTACAAGGTGTGTATCCTCATCCAGTTTTGTATGAAAATAGGCATTTACATTAACCTCTTGCTCTGCCAAGCCATCCAACATAAAGCTTAATGCCCAATTGTCCACCTGGAAAGAAAATTGCGTCCGAATCAAATAATCAAAAGACTCCACCACTTCCGGCATTTCCCGCATCGCCCACAACTCCCTCTACCTGAGTTTACGATATACTATGCAACACTCAAGCAAAAGGCTATCACATCAGTCAAGGCAACGAAGCGGGTCCTCTTCAGACAGCAACCGAATGGCGTATCCGATATTTGAAACATCCAAAAAAATATTATTATCCTCCCCAAGATAAACCGCGCGAACCTGCATCTTGCACCAAAGCGTGCCGAAGATTGCATTGACTTGCCCAGGTACACCAGAAATACTATCAAGAAGTTGGATTACCTGGTTCTCTCTGTAACGAACACCCACCTGCTTCATCACCTTGCGAACTTTGCGAATATCAAGCTCGCTCTCTTCAGCCGAAGTACCAACAACCATGCGGACAAAATTGAAATTCTTACCGGTAAGCGTCTGGAAATAGCCGTTGATATTCACGCTTTCCTCAGCTAGTCCATTTAAAATACGGCTAAGATCCCGATCACTCACGGTAGAAGTAAATTGTGTTCTGATATTGAAATCTAGGCATGCATTTCCCATCCCATTTCACTCCCATAAAAAGTCTTATCTATAGGATATGAGAAATGGCTCGGCATGCTTGGACTTTTCACTTTTCCCTATGCAGCTTTTTTGTCTTTCCACCATTTAAAAAGAGAGAAAAGCAGAATCACGGCAATTGTGCATAAAATGACTATGAATTTGTTTGGCTGGGCCTCTGAGGAAGTAATAGGGGTGGATGCGACCTCCCCGTAAACAGCCTGTGGAAACCACAGCATTAAAAATATACTTATAAATAGAAACCGGTAGTTAGCCAGTAATCCCATTTTAACCATCGCCCCTTTTATTTTATATCGTGAACAATGACCTAGTATTTAGTTTATTAGATAATTTTCTGATAAATTCGTAGGTTAAAACGAAATTGATGCAAATAAGTAGATTATAATAATAGAAAAAAGGGAATGGGGGAATAGAGATGGACTTTAGTACTACATAATTATTTTATAGAGATAGGATGCATAATCCATAGAAGGGAACCGTGCAATGCAAAACACTTCTTATAGTCCACAGAAAATGATTTACAAAAATTTTGATGAAGCAGCGGATAATATCTTGAAAATGATGAGCAGGCTACTCGACATCAATACCCTGTTCATTGCAAAGAATGACCGCTGTACGAACAAAATTATGAAAGTACTAAATAAAAAGGATATTTTGCTAGAAGAAGGTGGAACCCTTCCTTTTGAGCAGACATTCTGCAAGCTATCTGTGGACCACGGCACCAAGCCTTTAATCATTCCGGATATTACACAAAGTGACCTGACAAAGGACATGGTTGTCACCAAAAGTCTAGGTGAGGGTAGCTTTATAGGTATACCTATTTACTATGAAGATGGAGAAAATTACGGCACGCTATGCGGCTTGGATAATAGACCATATAATTTTCGGGAAGAACTAATTGAAATTTTTGAAACAATGGGATCGCTGCTTACATATGTCCTTGAACTGGATGAAGCCTACCAACAAATCCGGAGTCTCTCGGTTCCGTTCATTCCTATAACTAAAGGTGTTGCCATCCTTACTATTACAGGTAATGTCAATGAACAACGAGCAGATACAATCATCTCCCTTGCGTTAGAAAAAAGTCAGGATCTAGCCTTGGACTATCTAATTATTGACCTTTCGGGAATTGGAAAAATAAATGAAATAGTCAGCTATTCTTTACTTAAAATAGTCAATCTTCTTCAAATAATAGGCGTAAAACCAATCTTAACTGGAATTACCCCCGATGTTGCCATCAAAGCTATTGGCGTCGGATTTGAGACAGATGATATCCTCGTTCAATCCAACTTAGAACAGGCATTAAAGAAAATTGGGTTAACTTTGTTAAAGAATAAATAAATAATCTACTTGAAAAAAGCAACCAAGATGATGGTTGCTTTAAGCTTGTCGAAATGTGTGTGGATTTATTGATATATTGTGGGATTTCTCGATATCCACCTTATTTTTCTTGATAAATTCCGAAATTTCTTGATATCCACCCTGAATTTCTTGATATATCGCAAAATTTCTTGATATCCGTCACTTCCGCCGACTGCAGCGCAGCCGGCGATTTTAGAAGTCCTAATCCTGAAAGCAACCAATTCGATGGTTGCTTTTTCCTCCTTAGCTAACATTTAAATTTAACAAGTTCATCCCAAAAACAAGGATGACTGAAACAAGTAATATTACCATGTCACTAATGGTTAAAATCGCTTCTTTTGGATTATCAGTATATCTCCATTCAAAGAAAGCCCGCACCAAATAGTCCGAAATAATTAATAATACAAGAACCAATGAGATACTCAAAATAGAAATGCGCTCATAAGAAATCAGGAAAATTAGAATGAAGTTTACAACCACAGTAACTAACCTCAAACCCCAATCGATTCTTGCGTGCCATTTATTAATATGATTATATGAAAAGAACTTCTTTTTAGTTTTTTCAATGTTAAATAGACTCCGTAATAACCTCTTTATTAGATACATGATGGGAGAAACGATAATAACAATAAAGAAAATATTTAACCAAAACATATGTAACCTCCATTTAAGAAAACTCTCTATAGATAAGTGTATTCCATTTATTTCTAGATTACCATAGCCTAATATGGTATTTTTTGAGTGGGGGGAGAGCAAATTGAACAAATTTAATATCATCAAAAACAAGCAAGAATACTGGCTAGTGGACCAAGTTAGAAAGGGAGATGTTTCAACGGAATTATACATACACGGATTGGCAGATATCCTAGAGGAGTGGACCCGGTTAGAAATTGGCTACTTGTCCTTGCTAATCGATGAACAATTTGAAAGCTGGTTGCTTGAAAAGAAGTTTCACAAGATTTCAAGTATCGTGGAATACACAAGAAAACTAAACGACTTACCTTTAACGAACGACCAAATAGTCTGCTATTCCCTTGCAGAAGGATTAATGGATGATCAAAAATACGCTGAGCTATATGAGCTTTGCCGATCGGGAAGTGCTAACAAGAATACGAAGCAACCTATAGCCCAGGTGATGAGTTCACTAGAAAATGAACTAGGACCGGAATGGCGCAAACATTGCTATTATTTTTTAAAAGATGGAGCTTTTGCCGGCATAAGTATCCCTCACATTGAAATGGGAACAGAAGATGAAGGGAGACTATTTTATTTCGGAGTAGTTCCTGAGCTAAGAGGACAAGGGATTGGTGCACAAATTCATCGAGTAAGTATGGAGTTACTTAAGATATTCCATGCCACCTATTATGTTGGCAGCACAGATGTTAACAATGCTAATATGATAAAAATCTTTGAGAAAAATGGTTGCCAACTCCGGGATAAGAAAGGCATTTATAAGATAGTCAGATGAGCTCATTTTAAAAGGAGTGTAGTTATGAAATTATTGCTAACATCTGCAGGGGTCAATAACAAAAGTATTCACGAAGCTTTGGTTGATATGTTGGACAAGCCTATTGCCGAATCCATGGCCCTGTGCATTCCTACTGCGATGTATGGACATCCCTGGGTTGGTCCCGGCGAAAAAGCCTGGGAGTTCATTCGGGGTAGTTCTGATAATCCCATGGTCAGTCTGGGGTGGAAGTCTGTCGGTGTGCTTGAGCTCACAGCTTTGCCAAGTATCGACCAAGACCGCTGGGTGCCGTTGGTCCGGGAGACGGACGTCCTGCTTGTATCGGGCGGAGATGCGCTTTACCTGTACCACTGGATGAAGGAATCGGGACTTGCAGAGCTCTTGCCGGAGCTGAACGCAGTTTATGTGGGAATGAGTGCGGGGAGCATGGTGATGGCCCCGAAAATTGGAGAGTTCTTCGTTGGCTGGACTCCGCCAAACGGTGAGGATAAAACGCTTGGGCTCGTTGATTTTGCAATTTTCCCGCATCTGGATCACGAAATGTTGCCGGGAAACACCATGGCCGCTGCAGAGAAATGGGCCGCAGGAATGCAAGGACCAGCATATGCGATTGATGACATGACAGCTATCAAAGTAATAGACGGAGCAGTAGAAGTTGTTACCGAAGGACATTGGAAGCTACTTTAGCTCTAAAACGAACAGATTATAATCCTACAAAACGGTGCACAAAATATCGGATGACTAGTTTAAACTCCTGTTATTCTATTGATGAAAGGGGGTCATATTAATGGATTTGCTTAAGAACATGAATATTGCCATGAAGTATATCGAGGAAAACCTTACTAATGAAATAGATTTTAAGGTCGTGGCAAGGACGGCTCATTGTTCTGAATATCATTTTAAAAGAATGTTTTCTTTCCTTGCGGGTATAACCCTATCAGAATATATACGCCGCAGACGACTTAGTTTGGCAGCATTGGAGCTTCCTAATAGTAAGGTAAAAGTAATCGATGTTGCAATAAAGTATGGATACAATTCACCTGATTCTTTTACTAGAGCCTTTTTTAATTTACACGGCATTACACCATCAGAGGCAAGAGAAAGTGGTCAGCAGCTAAAAGCCTATCCTCTTATGACCTTTCAATTATCAATTAGAGGAGGAAATGAAATGAATTATCGAATAGAACAGAAAGAAGCGTTTCACATCATTGGAATCATGAAACGGGTACCCATCGTTTTTCAAGGGGAAAATCCCGAAATTGCAGATATGTGGAAATCCTTAGATGCTGATAAAATAGCTCATTTACAAAAGCTCTCCAATGTGGAACCAAAGGGTATGATTCAAGCATCTACTAATTTCTCGGAAGGACGGATGGAAGAGAAAGGTGAGTTGGATCAGTATATTGGAGTCGCAACAACTCATGAGAAACCTGAGAATTTTTCAAAACTGAAAATCCCTTCCTTAACATGGGCCATATTTGAATCAACCGGACCATTTCCTCAAACCCTCCAGGAAACTTGGGGAAGAATCTATTCTGAGTGGTTCCCATCTTCAAACTATCAAGTAACAGAAGGGCCTGAAATATTGTCGATTAAAGGTAAAGATTTATCAGCACCATCAGTGAAATGTGAAATATGGATTCCGGTTTTAAAGAAGTGAATAAAGGACGTAAAGCGCAGGGGGTAATCTCCTGCGTTTTTCTATGTATTGGATTTCTGTCTTCAAGCAAATTAGAAGAAAAGAAAACATATTTTTGTTAAGGTTATTTCGAACAGATCATAAGGAGGTAAGATAAGGATGTCTACTTTGCTCGAAGAAATTAAAGCTTATAAAGAGGTATTTAAACAAAAGGCTTCAGAGGAAAAACAACGTTTAATGGCACAGGCAACAAAAGAATTAGAGGAGTCCGGAGTGGCAAAGGGGCTAAAAGAGGGAGAGAGAGTACCGGATTTTACCCTTCCTGACGCAACTGGCAAAATGGTGTCCATGAAGGAAGAACTTGAAAAAGGCCCGTTAATCTTGACATTCTATCGAGGCGGATGGTGCCCATACTGCAACCTTGAATTAAAAGCCTATCAGCGAGAAATAGACTCTATCAAAAACGCTGGCGCAACTATAATTGCCATCAGTCCTCAGACACCTGATGCTTCCCTGTCTACAAAGGAAAAAAATGAACTGGAATTTTTGGTGCTAAGTGATGAAGGCAATCAAGTTGCAGAACAATTTAATTTGGTATTTAAAATGCCGGATTATTTAGTAGAGATATATAAAGGTTCAGGCTTAATGGTTTCGGACCATAATGGAAATGATGATTGGGAACTACCAAAACCAGCGACATTTGTTATTGATCAAACAGGTAACATTGTATTTGCAGATGTAGATTCAGACTATACAAAACGTGTAGAGCCGGGTAAAGTGATTGATGTTTTAAAGAGTATCTAAAAATAAATATTATAGAAAAATGGCCTGGGATTCTATTCTTAGGCCATTTTTGCTCTTTTTTAAGAGCTAGAAAAATTTTACAGAGTAACGTGAAACTTTTCAACTGGATCCCCGTATAAATACTAAGGAACACCCAGTAAATACAGGGAGGTTTATCATGAAGAAATTTTTCAGGTATTTTGTCTGGACAATAGTTATCGGGTTAATATATTATGCCGGATTAAGGTATGAGTTGTATTTACTGAATGAAGCGCAAATGAACTATAATTTTTGGCCGCAAGTGATATTTGCCGCTTTATTCCCGATTTTAATCGGAATACTCCTTCGCTTGCCTAAATTAATAAAAGAGATACAACAGGAAAAAGTATGGTCAGTGAACTGGATGAAGCTACTGGCAGTCGGACTCCCAACACTTTACGTCTCTTTGGTTCCTGTACTTTTACTTACGGGCCTATTTAAATACATTCCGTTTGCAATGGACATCATACATTTTGATTTTGCAACTTTAGCTGGGGTGGTTTTTGGATATGTGTTGTTGGATAGCTTGAAGGAAGATTAAATAACTTTTTATATTTATGAAGACCTCACAAGCAAGAAAAGCGGACGTGTCAGGTCTTCATCGTGAACTGCCCCCTGTCAAGTAGACACTCGAAATAATAAAACAAGACTAAGCGGTCTTAGCCCTGTATTCTAAAGGGCTAAGACCGTTTAAACGTTTTTGATAGCGGTCATGATTATAAAAATGAATGTACTCATCAATCGCCTCTTCAAGATCGTCGAACGTTTCATATTTCTCCAAATAATACTTCTCGCATTTCAATGTCCCCCAAAAAGACTCTATTGGACCATTATCAATACATCGTCCAACTCGGGACATACTATGAGTCATCTTTGCTGTATCAATTTTTCTTTTGAATTCAAGGTGGGTATATTGAAATCCTCGATCACTATGTAAAAGCGGCTGTTCACCATTCAACATGGCAGTTGCTTGATCCAAGGTTTTAAACACTAGCTGATTGTTATTTTTAAGTCCTAACACATAACTAATAATAGCCCCATCATATAAATCTCGAATGGCACTCAAATAAGCCTTTGTAGCCTTACCGAACTTAAACTCCGTAACGTCCGTCACCCACTTTTCATTTGGCTTTTCCGCTTGGAATTCCCGGTTTAACAAGTTTTGGGCAATATGATTAGGGGTCGCTTTTTTGTAACGGCTCTTTTTTCTTCGAATAATGCTTTGAATGCCTAAAACACGCATTAATCTATAGATACGTTTATGGTTATAAGCTTTTCCTAACTTTCGATTCAAAGTAATGGCCACTCTACGATATCCATAAATCCCCTTCACTTTTTGGAATATAGTAGAAATCTCTTTCATTAACTTTTCACTTTCCCGTTCACGTTTTGAAGGCTCGCGCTTCAACCATTTGTAATAGGCAGACCGGGCAATCTCCGCAATGTCACAGAGCATCACGATAGAAAATCCTTCTTCCTGTTCCAGTTCCTGAATAGCTAAATATTTCTCCTCATGGCGTACCTGACTTATTTTTGCCTCCTTTCGATCTCCTCTAACTTTTTTAGAAATGCGTTCTCAGCTCGCAATCGTTCATTTTCCCTTTCTAGCCTATGCATCTCTCGTTGTATTTTCTGTTCATGAGAAAGTTCCACTTCTTCCTTTTTCCTCCCACGTTTATCTCGGAGGGCTTCTTCGCCACCATTCTCATACTTTTTAACCCATTGATACACTTGTTGGTAAGAGACCTGGAAGGTCTCAGCTGCCTTATGGAAATCCATGCCGTTCTCTAGATAATAGTGCACAATCTCTATTCGTTCATTTAAGGTAGTTTTTCTTTTGTTAGTCATAGTGAATTTCCTTCCTTTTGAAGTATCCTTTAACTCTCTATGGCTATTATAATTCTTAATCCACTTTTGGAGGACAGATTTACTTGATATTTCATACTTCCTAACAAGTTCTTTTTGAGAATACCCACCGTTAAGGTATTCATGGACTACCTTCAGCTTATATTCCTTCGAATACGCTTTTGAGGTAGGGTGTAAACCTTTCTCCCCCAGACTTTCATATCTATCGATCCAATTATATATAGTGGATGGACTAACATTATTTATATGGCCTAAATCTGTAATAGTGTGCGTGCGATTTTCCCAGGCTCTTATGACATTGATTTTGACATCGAAAGAGTTAGCTTTTTTTGACATAATAAATACTCCCCTTAGCAGAAACAGATTTTTAGTTTTTTATCTGTCTACTTAAAAGGGAGCATATCATCGGGGCTATGAAGACTTCACAAGCAGGAAAAACGGATGAGTCAAGTCTTCGTCGGGGCTATGAAGACATCGGAAGCAAGAAAAGCGGATTGGTCAGGTCTTCATCGGTGTTATGAAGACATCACAAGCAGAAAAAACGGACGGCTCAGGTCTTCATCCGGATTATAAAACATTATTTACTTAAAAAGGCAATCCCAGTCTATAAACGGTATAGTTTCAAGAGCGCTATTAAGGAGTCTGGGATAGCGCTAATTTTTCTTAGTAAATGGAGAGTGGGTTCATTGAATAACCTTTTCGAGCAAATGAAGACCGGCAATATACAGCAACAGAAGGCTTATTCTGCCATTCTTGAATTGAATATTTTAAATGACTTACATATTTATAATCCTGTATTATGTGGAACGCTTCCCATCGGAATTGATGTAAAAGGTTCAGACTTAGACATCATTATGGAAGTAAGAGAATTAGATATTTTCTCAAACAAATTACATAATCTTTACGCTGATAAAGAAAATTTCACCTTAAAAAGGACCGTGATCCGAGGGAGAAATGTTGTGAAGGCGAATTTTACGTTCCGAAATTTTGAGTTTGAATTGTTCGGTCAAGCTCAACCTGTCCATAAGCAATTTGCGTATTTGCATATGATGATTGAATATGAACTGTTGCAAAGAGATCCAGATTTAAGAGAAAAAGTGATAAGTCTTAAAAAGCAGGGATACAAAACGGAACCCGCATTTTGTAAACTTCTTAACATTAGCGGTGATCCTTATGAAGGCCTTCTTTTATTCGGTGTGGAAGAAGGGATGGTGTAGGTATGGATAGGCTGTTACATAAGGTTCGAGCAGTACCAGAGAAAAAGTCGTTCTTAATAGGTATGACCCTAATATTAATAACACCTTTGCTCTCATTTTTAATAGTAGATTTATTTCTAATGTCTAATTGGATAATGATTTTTGTAGGAGTTTTCATTAACTTTTTTTCTCTTTTATTTATTTTGAACGCGGCTGATAAACGACATTCACGGTTGGCTAAGAGGTAATTAGTAATCGGTAGTGCAAAGGAGGAAACTATTTTGGCAGAATACAAGGTCATTCTATTCGATTTAGATGGAACGCTTTCCGATCCAAAAGAAGGAATCACTAAATCGGTTCAATTTGCATTAGAGAATATGGATATTGTGGAACCTTCTATAGATAGACTAGAGACTTTTATCGGTCCCCCACTCCAGGTTTCTTTTGCGGAGTATTATGGTTTGGATGGAATAGAATCAAAACGTGCTATTGGTTTTTATAGAGAAAGGTTTAAGGAGAAGGGAATGTTTGAGAATGTCCTATACCCTGATATTTCCTTACTTTTAGAGGCGTTAAAGGAGAGGGGCTTTGTATTAGTGGTGGCAACCTCAAAGCCTACCGTTTTTGCTGAGCAGATAATAAAGTACTTTGAGTTAGAGAAGTATTTTCAATTGATTGTCGGAAGTAACCTCGATGGAACAAGGTCATCCAAAACGGAAATCATTCAATACATACTTGATAAATATACTGATTTTAATCGTAGTGACTTTGTCATGATTGGAGATCGGAAGCACGATATCATTGGGGCGAAAAATACAGGGATTCACTCTATTGGAGTGACGTATGGGTACGGATCTCAGGAAGAAATAAGGGATGCAGAGCCGAATTACATCGTTTCTAGTATTGATGATTTAATGGGTTTGTTGCTGGGAAGCCGGGTAAAGGATGACTACTTACTCCGGAAATAGTTCTAATATACAAGGCGAAGAACACAAGAAAACATAAGGTTACTATACTGTTAAAGATGCACTCGACGCGAAAAAACAATAGAGGCTTAAGCGAGCAATTAGCATTCGTGAACCAACTCATGGGTGGTTAAAGGTACTAAATATTTTTAAAGTGAAGAGGAGAGGCATTGAAATGCTTATCATTATTACCATAGCTGTTTTTATATTTTTATTCGACTTTGCCAGAATTAGAAAACAAAATGATACGTTAATAGAACAAAATGAAAAGGTAATATCTTTATTAGAAGAAATTAAAAACAAATAAGAGAAGGGGTTCAAGGGTGCTAAACATAGAGATAAGAAGGCCAAGAACGGAAGAAATAGTTGAGTTGCATCAATTTTTCAGAACGGTGATTGAAGATACATTTAATAAAGAGGGTATCGGGGATCAGTTAGAGGATCTAGAAGCGGAGGTTGAGTCCAAGAAAGCTTACTTAGCTGGGGACCTGACAAGCAATGGAGAGGATCGATTTTTTCTGCTGACATTAGAGAGAGGCCAGATTATTGGCACGATAGAACATGGTGCAGCTAGCGATCTTATTTGTAAATGTACAGATAACGCTTTAAAGGAATTGCATGAGGTGGGTACAGTGTTTGTTCATCCTGACTACCAAGGGATGGGAGTAGGGAATTTACTTTTAGAAAATATGTATCAAACACTGCGGAATAAAGGGATTCGTGAGTTTTGCTTAGATAGCGGGTATGCACGTGCACAAAGTATTTGGAACAAGAAATTTGGGGAACCTGCTTATTTGTTAGAAAACTATTGGGGCGAAGGCTATCATCATATGATTTGGAGAGTTAAATTTGAATAGGTCAAGGGGGGATGAGAGTGTCGAAAGAACTTCTTAGGATTGATTGTGGAGATATTTATCTCCAAGAGTTTTCCATAAAAGATGCAGACAGTATATACAAAATCTCCAATCAACCTGAGATATCTAATTTTCTGCCAGATTGGAAGTCGACGAAAGAGCAAAGAATAGATTGGGTTACTAACTATGAAATACCAGCGAACAAGGAGTTTCTTGAAGCGGTTAAAAGCACAGCTGATATAGAAGGTCACTTTCTAAAACTAGGAGTATTTATAAGTGCAACAGATGAATTCATTGGATGGTGTTGTACTGGCATAAAAGAGGAACTTCCTGCTCCGAATAGAGAAATTATGTATGCCATTTCAGCTGAGTACCATGGGAAGGGTTACGCAAAGAAGGCCTCTTTAGGGTTAATAAACTACTTATTCACAAACACAAATTTAGAGATTCTTAACGCGGTAGCTTTACCACATAACCCATTATCTATCAAAGTGATTGAGAAATGTGGGTTCACTTTTCAAGGGAAGCGTATGATAGAAGGTGAATTGTTTAATCACTATACATTAACTAGAATGGACTGGAAGTATGACACAGGAGGATAACATATGCTACTAGCTTGTAGGAAGTACTTCCTGTATATCATTGAACATAAATTAAATGTGCTTGTCGAGTGTTGGAAAGAAGGGCTGTACCTACAAGGAATAATTCATGATTGTTCAAAGTTTTCACCTCAAGAGTTTTTTCCTTATGCAAAGAAGTTCTTTTACAATGAAGATAAAAGCGCGGACGATGAATTAAGGTGGAAATACGCTTGGCTACACCATCAAAATAAGAATAAGCATCATTGGGAGTATTGGGTGGTAGACCCGCGTACTAAACAAGCTTTGCCTATGCCAAGAAAGTATCTCATTGAAATGGTCTGTGATTGGCGTTCTTTCTCAAGAAAGTGGGGAAGGAAAGTTAAAAGTTATAACTTGAATCTTGGAGATAAAATCATACTGCATCCAGATACAAGAATAGAGCTAGAAATATTGTTAAGGGATTATAAAGATACATTTGAGACAGATACATAGATAAAAAATACCGTTCTTAAGAGACTATTAAATTTCCTCAAAGACCCAGTGTTTAATGACCCTGGGTTTTTGTATTTTAACCCCTTACTCCAAAGAGTGTAAAATAATTTAAGGTATTTTTGAAACAATTCCATCCACTCAATCGTCCAACGGGTGCTTATAGAGAAAAAGAGGGGATATTGTGAACGAAAACGAGAGAGCGCGATTATTAGAGAAGGTTATGCTGGAGTATGGCGATCAGTTGGCAAGACTTGCTTATTCTTATGTGAAAGAAGAGGAGATTGCAAAAGACATTGTGCAAAATACATTTTTCAAGTGTTATTCAAAAATAACAAGCTTCAGACATGAGTCTACTCTGAAAACATGGCTTTACAGGATTACCATCAATGAATGTAAGGATTATCTAAAGAGTTGGGCCTATAAAAGGTCAAGAATGATGGAGATTTATCAAGGGAATAGAAGTAGCGCCATGTCATCGGAAGAAGAGGCGTTGAAGAAGTGGGAAATGGGTAGGGTGAAAAGCTCAATATTTACATTGCCACCAAAATACCGTGAAATTATTTTCTTATATTATTATGATGAAATGACGATGGAGGAAATTGCTGAACTACTAGGTGTGCCAATTAGTACTGTTAAGAGCAGGATAACGAGAGGAAGAGAGAGGTTAAAGCAGGAAGTGGAAAGGAGAGAAATCTATGAACAATAAGGAGAAAGATACGTTTTTCGAGGGCTTTGACCGAGTGGAGTTTAGCGCTGATGATAGAAAGAAAGTTTTCGAAAAGCTTCATACCAGAAAGAATAAAAAGTTTTCTTTTTTTCGATTTAAGCCTGTTGTGCTTACCTCTTTCCTTGGAGTTGCAACCGTATTTTTATTAATGGTTTTGTTGTCTTTTCCTAGCGAAGAGAAACAGGATAACCTTAATAGCGCATCCACTAAACATATACAGACAGGGGTTCTTTTAGTAACAGATGAGAATTTTAGAGCCTCATTAAATATTGTTTATTCCTATAATACGAATTTGAAAACTTTAAATGTGCTGTCTGTTCCAAGAGATCTTTATGTACCTATTTTTAATGGGGAAGGTAAAGAAATAGGACGGGATAAAATGTTACATGCCTATGCGTATGGGGGACAGGAGGGAGTTAAAAAAACGCTACTAAATTTCTTTCAGATTAGAGATGATGCATTTTCAGTGTTAACGGAAGATGAGTTTACAAAGTTTATTGATCAAATTGGCGGAATTACGATGGAGTCAGGTGGAAAAGTATTAGGAGGAGAAGAAGTGTTAACCTCCCTTTCGATAAGAGATCTATTAACGGAGAACGAGGAAAAGGAACATTATGAACTATTATCAGCTGTATTAGGGGTTATGTCGGAAGAACCGATTGAATTAGATGTTTTAGAGGGGATTCCGGAAGCAGTAGAAATAAATACAATCAATATTGCGGAGAAAGCAAGTGCAGAAAAAATGGAGGGGATCTATTATTACAAATTAGAAGGGGAAGAGTTGGAGGAAGTGATAAGTAGTTTGAAGCAATAGAAAAACGTTATAATGAACTAAACAAGAGTGGTAGTTTTACGTCCCCAAACGTAAAAACCACTCTTTTTTGCATCCAAGTGAAACATACAAGCAAAAGAATCGTATAACTTACAAAGGGGTGAGAGCGGTGGGAAGAAAGTGGAGGAAGTACCTAAACCCGTTAAGAATCAGGAATGGAATTGTGTGGATGTTGTTTGTGGGAGGGTTTTTCAGTTTTTTAGGGCAGGTTTTTGAAAGTGTCTGGTTGTTTTATTTATCTATTATTATTGTAATGTTATTCACTATCGTTTCCCTCATTTTCTGGAGATGTCCTAATTGTAAGAAGCGGCTTCCTCTCCAGTATGACAAGGAAATCGAGCTGTCTTACGCGTATGTTTACCCTAAATGTGAGAAGCGTTTTTTTGATGACGGGACGATGGAGTAGGCAGCCAGTCTAGCAGGCTAAACGGTTAAATTCATGTTATCCTTGTAACAGAGGAGTGATTTTTTTTGGAAGAAAAGAAAGAAGTAGTTTCTGTAAGTGGAGTAATTAGTAAGGAGATTTTCAAGAAATTCTTGGGCTATCATATTCAGTCGTTGAACAAGATATTGCTGACTGTCTTGTTATTGGGCTTCTTTTTGTATACTTGGCTAATCCTTGATTTAGGATGGGTTTTTGCCTTGATTACTGCCCTCATCCTGTGGGGTATCATTAAACTAATGCTAACAATTGTAATGAATTTTCGTTCTGCAAAAGAATACAAAAGTGACAAGCTGATGCAAAATGAGGTCTTTTTGACAATCAGTGAGGATGGTATCCAGCAGAAACGACGGAAAGCGGAAGCGTTTTGGGAGTGGGATGATATCCTTTCCATTCATGAACAGAAGGAAATGTTCCTATTCTATGTTTCGAAAAATAAGGCGGTCTTGTTGCCGAAAAGCTTTATGGTCAACCATGAGATGAATAAGCTGAGAAAAATTATACATAATAACGCATTGACTCAGAAAGTGAAATTGTTAGAGGAAACGGTGTAGCCATGACGAGGAACGTTTATATCATTTCCGGGCCGTGCGGTGTTGGGAAATCGACCATTACAAAGGGATTGGCCTGCAAATTAAAGAAAGCGGTTTTGATTGAGGGGGATCTCATCAGCGCTATGTTTGTTGGTGAGGAGCAACCTGCTTGGGAAGAGAAGCTCTCCATCGTCTGGCAGAACTTAAGCAGCCTGACCAAGAGTTTTCTGCTGAATGGCTATGATGTTGTAATCGATTATGTGGTGGAGGATGAGTTGGAATGGTTTTGCAAGGAACTCCATCAGACACGTTTGGATATAATACTTCACTACTATGTCCTGCGCGCCGACCCTGATGCCCTTGTGGAACGAATAACCAAACGAGGAGACACCGGTATGATTCCGCGATCTTTGGAGCTTCTCCATCAGCTGGAAAATAAAGAGAAAAACGCGCCTCATTTGTATGATACGACCAATAAGGAACCGAATGTCATTATAGAAGAAATCGCGAATAACATTACGCGTTATTCTTCTTGACAGACCCCTTAAAAATTCTTACCATAAAAGAAAGAGATGAACGGAAGGGGAATCGAAAGTCTAACAATGTGGAATAACCTTTAATGAAAATTGAGTAACTGGATAGTGTCAGCAGTTCCGACCAAGGAATCAGTCTGTCCGTCCATCATTTCATTAAAGGGATACACATGTTGTGGAGTCGATACCCCACTTGAAACAGGTGCCTTTGGTGCACCTGTTTTTTTATTTTGGAAAAACATCTCTTTTATCGGACCATACTTGTTTCTACCCTAAAAATTGGAGGGTTATTTTATGAATAGAATTGCAGTAGTAACTGGCGCGAGTCGTTTAAAAGGAATTGGAGCAGCGGTGTGCAGGGAGTTGGCAAAAGCGGGACACCCTATATTTTTTACGTACTGGACGCCTTATGATGAGGAGATGCCGTGGGGTTCTGAAGCTAGAGAACCGCAACTTTTAAAAGAAGAGCTGGAGAGATTTGGCGTGTCAGTGGGCATGATGGAGCTTGACCTCACAAGTGTGGAAGCGGCTGATGTGTTGTTTCAAAATGTGAGGGAGGACCTTGGTGAGCCTAGTATTCTGGTGAATAACGCGGCCTACTCCACCAATGATGATTATAGCAAGATAACAGCGGAGGATCTGGATAAGCACTATCTTGTAAACATCCGGGCTACTGTGCTGTTGAGCAGTAGATTTGCTCAGCAGTTCACCTTTGGCAGCGGTGGACGGATTGTTAATCTCACATCCGGTCAATTTCGTGGGCCGATGCCAGGCGAGCTGTCGTATGCGACGACAAAAGGTGCGATTGACGCCATGACGATAACGTTAGCGGCAGAGGTTGGCAAGCTTGGAATCACAGTCAATGCAATTAACCCGGGTCCGACTGACACAGGGTGGATGACAGAGGACATTAAGCTAGGTCTTTCTGGCATGTTCCCATCCGGACGTGTAGGGTTGCCAAGTGATGTGGCACGGACCATAAAGTTTCTTGTCAGTGAAGAAGCAGAGTGGGTGACAGGACAGATTATCCATTCAGAAGGTGGATTTAGGAGGTAGGATTATGGGAGAGACGAGAGTACGATTAGAGTTGGTTGAGAGTTCGGGTCGCTTGAAGTACTTGCCGTATTTGATAATGGCGGATGAGAGCGAGACCGTGGTGAAGGAGTATATTGCGGAGGGGCAAATGTTTGTGATTATTTTGGGAGGCGGCATGGTGGGTGGTGTGGCCTTGTTTGTAGAAGAGTTGGCAGATGTGGTTGAGCTGAAAAACATCGCGTTGGATCCACAGTTTCGCGGGCTCGGACTAGGGAAGCAGGTCATTGATTTGTCTTTCGAGATTTTCAGAGAACAGGGTTTCCGCAAAATGATGGTCGGCACCGCCAACTCCAGCATTGCCAACCTTGCATTCTATCAGAAAGCTGGATTTAGAATGGCGGAAATAAGGAAGGATTTCTTTTTGAAGTATCCGGAACCGATATTTGAGGATGGGATTCAGGCGGTGGATATGGTGGTGTTTGAGCGGGTGTTGCAGTAGGGGGATAGCTGGGTAGGTGCTCTATTTGCCCGAAGTGGTAGTGAAATAGGTGAAAAGGTCATATAGAACGGGTCTATATGCCCGAAGCGATGACGAGATAGGTGAAAAGGTCAAATAGAACGCGTCTATACGCCCGAAGCGATGATGAAATAGGTGGAAAGGTCAAATAGAACACGTCTATACGCCCGAAGTGGTAGTGAAATAGGTGGAAAGGTCAAATAGAACGCGTCTATACGCCTGAAGCGGTGCCGAAACAGGTGAAAAGGTCAAATAGAACGCGTCTATACGACCGAAGCGATGATGAAATAGGTGGAAAGGTCAAATAGAACACGTCTATATTCCCAAAGCCCCGTTTACAGCACTACAATAGTACAATAAAACATGTTATAAGTAACACTCCATTATTTTGGAGTGTTTTTAGTTGTTCTCCTTAAATGTGATGAATTGTAAACAACCTCTAATTCGCTTTAACAAAATTTTCAAAAATCAATTGAGTATTACGAACTATTTTGAAATAATTGGAGATAGACAAAGGTAAAAGACTGAATGTTAAAAAAAGGGGGATCCAATGGAACTAAAGAAAGAATCAATTAAGTTGTCTGTTTCCGTTATTTTAGCTTTAATTTTCACTATTTTGCTCATTTTTTTCCCAAGAGGGGGGTACTATGGGGAAATCCCTATGAGTCTAGAAGATGGTGCATTTCAAGGGTTTCAACTTTCTCTGTTTTTTGAAGTGTACAAATCAAACATCGTACAGTTCTTTCAGCATATATGGGAGCACCAGAGTCTCGGCGGAACAATGTTCTCGCAGACTTCGGTGGAAAAAGAACTAATCCGATACTATCCGAAGAGTTTGCTAATCATAATGATTGGATTTGTGGTCAGCATAATTTTCGGCGTATTAAAGGGGATCTTTGATTATCGCAATACATACACGAAAAAGAATCTGCTTGGGAACGGAACGACGTGGCTTTTTCAGTCGATTCCTGACTTTTTCGTCGTGATTATCGCTTTTTATCTAGCATTCTATTATTTGCCGATGGGGATGATCTTCAGTAATAAAAACTGGTACAGCTTTGCCGCGCCGGCCTTGCTGGTTTCCATTTATCCAACGATGTACGTCGCGCGTATGACATGTGTGTCGCTCCTGAATCAAGATGGTCAGGACTATATCCGAACGGCTTTTGCGAAAGGATTTAAAGCCAGGCAGGTTATTAACCGTCATATAATGAGGAACAGCGCGCTTGATTTAATTGCCCACCTGCCGACCATCATGATGGTGGTGATCTCGAATATGCTGATGGTGGAGTACTTGACCGGCTATGCTGGGGCAGGGAATCGGATGTTTGTGGCATTAGGTGGACGACAGAACACAGTTGGATTCGGCACTTCCGACATTGAAGCGGGACTGGTTTTTGGGTTCGCGCTTTGTTTTATAGCAACCGTGCTGGTTGTTCATATTGTAAAAATGATTATGCTGACAAAGCTCAGCCAGAAGGGAGCGTAGGGGATGCGGAAAAATACAGCGCTTTGGACCGGAGGATTTTTTCTAATTCTGTTAATTCTAGTGGCTGCATTCGGATCCTCTTTCTCCTATGTAAAAGAGGGATTAGAAGGCAAACGATTGATCTTTCCAGAGGCTGGGGGTATTGTTTCAGCACCTTTCCCTCCATCAGCAGACTTTCCGCTGGGCTCTGACCATGAAGGCAGAAACATGGTAAGTCTTCTTGTCATGGGTGCAAAAGATACATTGTTGCTTATTTTTTTAATTACTAGCATTCGTTATGTTGTAGGTGTAGTCCTTGGTGCAATTGCATCGCTCGGGGGACGTGTTATCTCCAATTTCCTTAACGTGTGGGATCAGATTTTTTCTAGTATGCCAGTCATTTTCTTTGCCATTTTAGCGTTTAATCTACCACTTTTGATTTATGCAGAAAATAGGTTCTGGATTGTTATTTTCAGCATAGCATTGGTGGAAGTGGGACGTGTTGGCGTGACAATTCGGGATCAATTGATTCATGTGAAAAATAAACCGTATGTTGATGCGGCTCGCACGGTTGGGTTATCGAATTTTGGCATTGCCAAGAATCACTTCTTGCCAACGTTACTGCCAACCATGTTGGTTAATTTTTGCTTTGATATCGGAAGAGTGGCGCTGATTATCGGCCAGCTTGGGATCTTCTCGATTTTTATTACGATGCAATTTGTGGAAGTTCCGCCTGGTGGTATGTATGACCTAGTCAATACAAGCTTCAACTGGCCGACGATTTTAGGAGACGCCCGCAAAGATATTTACACAGCTGTGTGGATTCCAGCCGCTGCAGCGTTTGCGATTATGTATGTTATTTTGACTTTCAATATTTTAGGTGAGGGATTGAGAAGGCACTTTAGCCGGTTTGGGATGTGATGTAAGTGAAGAAATATAGTTTATTGTTTTTGGTGTTTACCTTGCTGGTGGTTGCTGTACTCACAAACCCCAGCGAGGAAGAGTACCTAGAGATGACAGGGGAGCCAACTTATGAAAAGCTTCCTGAAGGATTGGAAATGGAAGTGGAACGTGTGAACTTCTTGCTCTTTTCAGCCTACACCCCTGTAGTGGCGGGGGAGCACGGTATTACCCACTTAGGGGCATATGGAAGGTTCTTTCAAATATCTAGCGGACAATTCGATTATCCAGGTTGGTTAGAGTTGTTCAATTAGTCCTTTGAGGAAGGGGGATGTCATTGGATTACAATGATTATAACTACAAACAACCACATTTTGATAGCCGCGACCACACTCCACCTCGCCACAGCTGGGATACGAGTGAAGTAACCATTGGGACTTGGATTGTTGTTTTAATTCTTATCGCAATCCCATTTGTCGGGTTCATCGTTCTACTGGTACTAGCATTTGGTGATCACAACGAAAGCTTGAAGAACTTTGCTAAGGCAACACTGATTTTATTGGTGATAGGATTTTTCCTTACTATGCTGGGGGTAGGGTGTAGTATTTGAGGATTTTACTTAATCGAGCGTGTTCCTCTGTTACTAAACTTGGATGTTAAAAGGGAAAACGGTAACAGAGAACGCCTCTCTAAGCCCGAAACCAACATATGAGAAGAAAAACGGTAACAGAGAACCGTATCCACATAATCCCATCAACAATTACCTCCAAAAAGGGACAAGCATGGAACTTTTTCTTAATCATTTTCGTATTATTACTAGAGATATAAATCACAAGAGGTGAAGTTTAGTAGGAGTGTGATGAAGTGGGTTTGTTTTTTGAAAAAATAAAACGGACGAAAAGTTCGAAGCCGATAGTGGCGATTAGGATTATATTATCTATAGCAATGATTGCTCTATTTATTTTGGGATACAGGGATGATTTTAATGGCACGTATTTAGGATATGCCTTTTTGATAGTTGGACTCTTGAATGTTATGAATGGTGTAGAATCGCATTATCATCGAGATGAAAAGAAGGTCTATGTGATGGATTACTTACTAGGGATTTTGTTTATATTTATAGCAATCACAGAGTTGGGAATAGGTTAATGTGATGTGAATGAACGGATAAAACTCCGGGATTTCATTAGCGAAAATGCAGTGTCTGGGAAGGTGGAGCTAAAGAAGGCGTGAGATCAGGCAAAAATAAATCATGAAATCAGGCATGGAGATATCTGGAATAGGGAAAAGGATACTAGAAAAGTAGTGGCGTGTTGTAGCTGAGGAGAGCTATAATGCAGTAAGAGTCTAAATAATTTATCTTCTAACATTCAGTGGATTAGAATGGTAGGTGCAAAAAATGAATGAATCTGTTTCACATTCCGAGACGGGAAAGCTTAATAGTAATGCTATTCTTTCTTTAGTACTTGGTATCATATCGATAGTATGTTGTGTTATTAGTTTTTTAAGCATGCTTTTTGCAGTTCCAGGATTTGTCCTTGCTGTGATTGGGTTGAATGAGATTCACAAAACGGATCAATCGGGTCGAGGTTATGCAAAGGCAGGATTAGTTTGTAGCTTGGTCGGAATCATTCTGCCTCTCATAATAATTTTAATTAGCCTATTAATCTTTGAGTCGACGGATTTCATTATGGACGTGAGTTAAGTAGAAAGAAAAGGACGGCCTTTTTGTTAAAAGGGATTGTCCTTTTCTTTTTTCTATTATAGTAATTTTTAAACCAACGTTTGATTAAGAAAATCTCAAAGCTTTGGGGCTGTAGGGAGGAAATGGATTTTTCGAAATTAACTTTTCAAAAAGGTGTAGTGATATAATTCACAAACCTGCCCTCGTTCCTGTTAAAACGACAAATTTCCCGGGAAACCTTTATTTTAAAATAGATCTTTTTAAACAAACGTTTGTTAAAGAAAAAATGAACCCCTTGTGAGAGAAGGGGTTCAGCGAAAAAATCAAAATTAACTTTTGAAAAAGGTATGCTGGGAAATTGTTCGTTTTCCAATTAGGGTGATTCCGCGTTTCTTTGTCGAATACGAAGGTGCTTGAAAAGCGATATCGCTACAGAGAGTAATAGTGCCCTTAATGCTAACGGCGGAAAAAAATGGTGGATCAAGGTGCCCGTCCCCATAACCTGCTAAGCCCGCAAGATTTTCTCCATCTTTTTTCCTTTTGCTAGTTCATCTATGAGTTTATCAAGGTAACGGATTTCTCGCATGGTGGGTTCTTCGATGTTTTCAACTCGTACTCCGCAAACGACCCCTTTAACCAGGTTCCGGGAAGGGTTCATTTGGGGCGCTTCCTCAAAGAAGGTTTCGAAGTCTGTTTTCTTTTCTAGCACCATTCCTAACTCATCTTGGCTATAGCCTGTCAACCAGCGAATGATTTCATCGACTTCTTCTTTTGTTCTGCCTTTTTTCTCTGCCTTTGTAACGTAATGGGGGTATACACTTGCAAAACTCATCGTATAGATTTTGTGCTTTTCCATCATTCATCCTCCTATAGAGATTCTTTCTTTTATTGTATCATGCAAAGTTTAGAATGATGTACAAACCATTATCAGTATATATAACATGTGAAGATTAAAGAAAGGTGGAGATGTTTTGTTTTTTCATATGAAGGAATTACAATATGAAGCAAAGCCGGATAAGCCTGATCCCATATTTGCCGCAAGGTTGCAGGAAATTTTGGGAGGGCAGTTTGGAGAGATTTCAGTTGCTGTACAATACTTGTTTCAAGGGTGGGGTACAAGGAGGCATGATAAGTACCGTGATTTATTAATGGATACTGGGACAGAAGAGCTTGCCCATATTGAAATGCTTGCCACAATGATTGCACGACTGCTCGATAATGCACCGGTAAAAGCTCAGGAAGAAGCGGCTCAAAATAATCCTGTAATGGCTGCAATTATGGGTGGGATGAACCCGCAACATGCTATTGTCTCAGGACTTGGAGCTTTACCTGTCAATAGTGTTGGTGTACCGTGGACCGGAGGATATGTCATTGCCAGTGGGAATCTGCTCGCCGACTTTAGGGCAAACCTAAACGCCGAAACACAAGGGCGTCTGCAGGCAGTCAGATTATATGAACAGACGACAGACCGTGGAGTAAGAGATATGTTGTCGTTCCTCATTGCCAGAGATAGAATGCACCAAAATCAGTGGCTGGCAGCGATTCAAGAATTAGAAGCACAAGAAGGAGTAATCGTTCCAAGTACATTCCCTACGACAAAGGAAAAATCGGAAGTTTCACATACGTTTATTGCTTTATCGGAAGGAGAAGAAAGCAGCAAAGGCAATTGGGCAAGTGGCCCTGCGCCGGATGGTTTAGCAAATTTCCAATACTTAAGTATGCCAGGTGCATGGGGTGGCAAACCAATACTTAGTCCTGCACCTCCAGCGTTGCATGATACACCGCCCTCTGTAAAATAAACAAGGAATGCTCGGTTGCGATAGTTGCAATCCCGAGCATCCCCTTTTATCTAACCTTTAGATATCTCCACAATTCCTTCTTCTTTTAAAGATACTTCACCTTGCTTGTTCAACTTCACCTTTTCATCATCCTTCAAGTTGGTGAACACAATCGGTGTCATCAATGAAGGAGCATTCTTCCCAATGAAGTCCAAATCAAACTTTAGAAGTTCTTGCCCCTTCGTTACGGAATCACCTTGGGCAACTAATGCTTCAAATCCTTCCCCTTTTAAATTGACGGTATCAATACCTACGTGGATCAGAATTTCATGTCCTTCATTGGACTCAATCCCAATCGCATGCTTGGTTGGGAACAGGTTGACTATTTTTCCGTCAACAGGAGAGACGACAAGTCCTTCTGAAGGTTCAATCGCAAATCCATCCCCCATCATTTTTCCGGAGAAAACTTGATCTGGCACATCGTCTAGCGGTTTGATTTCTCCTTTGATAGGAGCGATAAATCCGCCTTCAGTTGATTTGGTCTGCATCGCATCTGGATTGATCTCTTCAATTTGCTGCTCAATTTCTTTGTTGGAGTCGGTTTTAGCAGGACGAGGAGTTTTGCCATCCATAATGTCCTTGATTTGTGATTTTAGCGTATCTGATTTTGGACCAAAAATTGCTTGGATATTGTTGCCGACTTCTAAAACGCCAGAGGCACCAAGTTTTTTCAAGCGAGCTTTATCGACCATTGAAATTTCGTTCACCGACACGCGAAGTCTTGTGATACAAGCATCTAAATGGGAGATGTTCTGTTTGCCACCCATGGCCTCCAATACATCATGTGGGAGGTCGCCTGCTGTTGTTGGAGAGGCTCCGTCTTCATCCTCGTCCACATCCTCACGACCTGGTGTTGCAAGGTTGAATTTTGTGATAGCAAAACGGAAACCGAAATAGTAAATCACCGAGAACACAAGCCCAACAGGTATCACCAGCCACCAAGCGGTTCGGTTTGGCACAACCCCGAACAGCAGGTAGTCGATGACCCCACCGGAGAAGGTCATCCCTATTTTCACATCTAAAATATGCATCACCATGAACGAAAGTCCAGCAAACACAGTGTGAATCGCAAATAACACTGGTGCGACAAACAAGAACGAGAACTCAATTGGTTCCGTTATACCTGTTAAAAATGAGGTAAGGGCAGCAGACGCCATGATTCCGCCAACCACTTTTTTCTTTTCAGGACGCGCCGTGTGGTAGATCGCGAGCGCCGCAGCAGGAAGTCCAAACATCATAAACGGGAATTTACCTGTCATGAATGTACCGGCAGTAGGTTCGACCCCATCACGAAGCTGCGCAAAGAACATAGCCTGGTCCCCACGGACAATGTTTCCGGCTTCGTTCGTATAGGAGCCGAACTCAAACCAGAAAGGTGAGTAGAAAATATGGTGTAGTCCGAATGGAATTAAAGCACGTTCAATCACACCGAAAATAAAGGCAGATAACGTTAAGTTTGTGTTAATCATACTTTCTGAAAGGGTGTTCAATCCGCCTTGAATGGGCGGCCATACAAAGGACATCAGGATTCCAAGCACAACTGCAGAGGCAGCTGTTGCAATCGGAACGAATCGCTTACCCGCAAAGAATCCAAGATAGGATGGAAGCTCGATATTGTAGTACTTGTTGTACATAAAAGCCCCGAGGATTCCGACGATGACCCCGCCGAAAACTCCACTCTGAAGCGTGTTAATCCCAAGCACATTCGCGTATGCCGGATCATCAAGCATCCCGTCATCCACGCCAAGCACAACACCCATGGTCGCATTCATGATGAGGTAACCAATGATTGCCGCCAGTGCAGCAACCCCTTCACCACCGGCTAGTCCAACTGCAACCCCAACAGCAAAAAGTACAGGGAGGTTACTAAATACAATACCCCCGGCAGCATCCATCACGCTTGCCACTAACTGAAGCCAATCCGCACCAAGGAACGGCATCAACTCTAACAAATTTTCCTCTTTCAACGCAGCTCCAAGTGCAAGCAAAATCCCCGCCGCCGGTAGGAGCGCCACCGGAAGCATTAACGCCTTCCCGACTTTCTGCAACACACCAAATAACTTCTTCAAAGGCAGTACCTCCTAAATATGTAATAGTTCAAAGTGGTTTTAATTTCCCCTAAATAATAAGTTTTAAACAAGGGCGGGTCCCCGTGCCTGTCCCTGAACGGAATCGTGTCTTCGCACGAACTAAGGGCTTTTTGGCACGAACTTGGCTGGTTTTGGCACGAACTTTATATAAATGTATAAAAAACAGCATATTATTTTGTTTATCCTGCTGATATTTACATATATTGGCATATTTTTTTAACGAGGAGGAGATATAGGTGGACATCGCAACGTTGTTTATTGATTTATATCGGGATATTAAAGGTTTTTTCTTTAACGAATACAGAGTTCTTGATAGAAAGAGATTTATTAGTTCTGGGGTTAAGTATCCATAATGAAAAATGACATTTTGTTATTTTATAGAAATCGGTGCAAGTTTAAATTGTTAAGTGTTAAACTATTAAAGAGCGTAAATAATTATTAAAAGGGGGGAGAACATGCCCGATAAATTGGATATTCTTTTAACGGCATTAACGGAATTCAGAAGTGATTTTGAGGAGTACAAGAAAGAAAATAAAGTGCAGTTTGAGGAGTACAAGAAAGAAAATAAAGTGCA
Organism: Sutcliffiella horikoshii; assembly: GCF_002157855.1. Classification (NCBI taxonomy): domain Bacteria; kingdom Bacillati; phylum Bacillota; class Bacilli; order Caryophanales; family Bacillaceae; genus Sutcliffiella; species Sutcliffiella horikoshii. The sequence goes on from NZ_CP020880.1 coordinate 528,085, forward strand.
GTTTGAGGAGTACAAGAAAGAAAATAAAGCGCAGTTTGAGGAGTACAAGAAAGAAAATAAAGTGCAGTTTGAGGAGTACAAGAAAGAAAATAAAGTGCAGTTTGAGGAGTACAAGAAAGAAAATAAAGCGCAGTTTGAGGAGTACAAGAAAGAAAATAAAGTGCAGTTTGAGAAATACAAGAAAGAAAACAAAGAACAGTTTGATCAGTTCAAAACTCAGTTAACAAGGGTGGAGGCTACATTAATTCGTTTAGAGGAAAATCAATCGCAAGACATTGTGGCAGTTCTGAAACAGATCGATAAGAAGCTAGATGATCGTGATAATGAACTGCAAGTTTTAAATAAGAGATTGTTCAAGAACGAAAGTGATGTGGAGAGATTAACTCGTCAGTTGGAGTACTAAAATAAGAACAAACCTCACACTCTACGCTTGCTTTTTTTATTGCATACCTGGACAGAATTAAAGTTAAACTAGCATAGAAAAAGTAGAATGGAGCCACACCAATGACAAAACTCCTTTTATTCAGCCTGCTAATGTTAGCGCCTTTTCAACCTCTACACAACGAAGTCGATTCTATAACCTCGAGCTATTTAGAATCTGGATTTACTACCATCGAAAAAGCCACAACTCAATATGAGAAACAGACCAATCTAGACGCCACGCCCCCTGATAACTTTCCTTTCAAACCGACACATTCTTTTGGGAGATATAATGACAGAGGTTATTTTAAAGGGAGTTTAGAACTCGAATATGTTGATTCAAGCAATATGGATGTTTTGGTAGTCTGGGTTACGGAAAAAGAGCAGGAAGTGCTTCCCCAAAATATTGCTAAACAAGTTACTCTTAAGGATGGCATTAACGGTTCATACGTTGAAGGAAAAGAACACGCGTCAATCTCAAAACTAAAGTTTGAATACGAAGGGAATTACTACATGATTGAATATATTCGCGAACTTTCAAAGCCATATGTAAAAGAAGAATTGCTTGTGAAAGTTGCAAATTCTATCATTCATTAAACTGTAGAAATTATTACCATCTCCACAACCGTATGATAATATGGAATAAAGACGGAATATTCCTTCATTAAAGAGTGGGGAGATGGGAAAATGGAGTTATTTCAAAGTCAGTACGATTGGATCAAACGAACAAGGGAGACGTTATTTCAGTATTGTGAAGGTATATCACAACCAGACTATGTCAAGGAATTGGAGAGTTTCGGCGGGGATTCCATCCGAAATCTTCACGTACATATTGCCACCTGCTTTCATTTTTGGCTGGGGACGCATGGTCTTGGAAAAACAGTCGATAATACAGAACCGGAAGATATCAAAACTGTTAAAGATATGAGAGAACTTTTCCGAAAAACAGACGAGCTTGTTGAGGAATTTTTGCTGAAATATGAAGGCAATTGGGAGCATACCATTCCATACACATTCAAAAGCGGTGAAACATCGGACTTCAGCACACTTTGGCTTTTCACACACACCACCACCCATGAATTTCACCATAAAGGGCAGATTGTAAAAATTGGCCGCCAGCTAGGTTACACTCCGCCGGATACGGATTTGATCGCGCCGGAGGTAAACACATGTCAAATTTAATGAAAAATCAATGGTGTATTGTGGAACAGTCAGAAATAGATGTGCTGGAAGATAGATTGAATAGAATTGCAACCCTTAACGAAAATGCTATGGGCGTAGAGCTAAAGCGGTTTGGTAACGCTGTGGCATTCTCTGTGAAAAGTATCCCGGGACCATCTTTCAATACGGTGAAGGGAATAAGCGGAGAGAATATCGATGATTTGGATGAAATAGTAGATTTTTATACCAGTAGAGGTATGCCGGCGCGATTCGAAGTAACACCAGGCAATGCTTCAACCGACCTTTTTAGGAAGCTCAGTACGTTGGGCTTTTTTCAAAGTGGTTTTCATACGGCGCTTTACCGCCCGTTGTCGCCGGTAGAGCCGGTGATGGGTGGTGCGGATACCGCTGTCCAGATTGAAAAAATCAGTCTTGAGGACTTTGATATTTTTGGTGAATTATATACAAGCGGGTTCGGGATGCCTGTAGCATTTAAGGACTATGTGACGGCTAATAATAAGGTGCTTGCGGAGAGCAAACCTTGGACATTTTATTTGGCGAGTGTAGGCGGCGAGCCAGCCGGAATAGGTGTTTTGTATGTGAAAAATGATGTCGCAACATTGGCTGCGTCGGCGACTGTGCCTGAATTCAGGAACAAAGGGGTGCAGACGGCGTTGATACAAAAGCGTATGCAGCATGCGGTTGATGAAGGTTGCAGATACTTGGTTGGACAAGCGGCTTTTGGCAGCGTGAGCCAGAAGAATATGGAGCGAGCTGGGTTGAAGATTGCTTATACGAATGCGGTTTGGGATAAGCTTTGATGTGGAACGCCGGGGTAGGTGTGGACCTTCTCGGCGTTTGTCGTTCTGTGTCGAATGAAGGATATATTGGCCAAAGTCGCGGATAAAATGAAAAGTTAGCGGATAAAACGAAAAGTTAGCGGATAAAACGGAAACTTGGCGGATAAAACGGAAACTTGGCGGATAAAACGGAAACTTGGCGGATAAAATGAAAACTTTACTGATATATATTGCGCGGAGGATGGGAAGTGTGTAGATTACCAGAAATTTAAGCAGATTGGCCGCATTTAAATTACACAAAATATTGCTCTTTCCTATGCCTCGTCCCCATCTTCAGTATAAAATGTACTCATCCAGAAGTGAAAGGAAGAAATTAATTATGTCCATAGCTGTAATATACGGGGGAACCCGTCCACATGGAAATACAGAAACCCTTACCAAACATGCTACCCAAGGCGTTGAGGTGGAAGAAATATACCTGAACAACCACAACATCCTTCCAATCATCGATATGCGCCACGATGTCGAGGGGGTTCAAAATAGAAATGATGATTATAACGCCATTATAGAACGTGTACTGCAGCATGATACGTTAATTTTTGCCACGCCTATCTATTGGTACAGTATGTCAGGCACTATGAAGAATTTCATTGATCGCTGGTCCCATTCGATTCGTGACAATAACTTTCCGGATTTCAAAGCCGACATGTCAAACAAAAAAGCGTACGTCATTGCAGTTGGAGGAGATAATCCCTCTATCAAAGGATTGCCAATGATAGAGCAGTTCAAATACATTTTTGAGTTCATGGGATTGGAATTTAAGGGGTACGTGATTGGGAAAGGAAACCAGCCTGGGGACATCCATGCGGATAAGGTTGCATTGTTTCAAGCGGAAGCACTAAGGGAAGAACTACGTGTAAAATAGAATCTAATACAAAGAAAAACTTCCTTTTCTATATAGATAGAGAGGGAAGTTTTTTCAATTTGAGAATAGGCTGAATTTGTAGTTCTCCTAATTACTTGTGAATATCGACCGATTAAAGCTAAAGGAAGCCCCCCTGCCTTTACTTCACTCTAAGAATGGTTGCTAACTTGAGCAGGAGAGCGGTTCTCCTGTATTTTTCTTAAATAAATAATCCACCATACCACAATATATAAGTGTCCAGCAGCAACGAAAATAGCCCATGTCTCTCCTTGACCAATACTGAAAAGTAAATGTTCTAGTTCATTATGATCAGAAGCTCTATCAATGCCATTCAATATCGAAACTACTGGAACCGAGAATAAAAGTACAATGGTGAATACGGATGCAATTACTATTCTCATCCTGATGATGCAGGTAGTTGCTATAACAAAGGTTGTTAAGAAGAGCAAATAGTAGATTAACAGTATCCATGTAGGAAGATTTTCCCCGTACATTGAATCAACTCCCTTTATTTATGTTTAAGCAGCGATTAAAAAGCTAGAGTAACAAACCAAAGGTAGCGCAATTTTGTTACCTTTTTTAATGCAATCTCCCCCTATCAACATTAATTTTACCACAATAATCCAATTTATTTAGCGGAATTAAAAGGGATTACCCCAACAAAAATAGAAAAAGTTAGTAGGTAGATAATTTTATAAAGTATGTGAACTTGTTTGACGGGAGTGGAGGATAATTAAAAGAATAAGCAAGTTTTTAGTGTTCTCGATTGCGGGTACGTTATTGGGGCTATTAGGATATATGATATTCTTTAGCGGAGAAGTGAGTTTTGGGCTTGGCGTCTCTATATTAATTGGGAACCTAATTGGGGCATATATTGGATATAAATTAAGAGGTGAATAAAATGTATATAGCCACTGATATCTGATTGGAGGAAAACTTTAAATGGAGTTTTTGCTTATCTTCGGCGTTCATTTTTTTATCATGGGTTCTGCATCAATGTTGTTAAGTTTAGTTGTTAGTTCTGTGGCGAAGAAGATTCCTTTTTTAGTTACGATCTTGGGTTGTATGCTCTTAGGTGTCATGTATGCGAGTACGATTGGCTTTTCAGAGCTTTTATGGTTGACCGCTTTGTTTAATGGTGTGCTTTCAGCTGTTGCAGTGGGATTAGTGAAATTGAGTGATTATGCTGGGGAGAAGGCGGAAAGGTTTGATGGATGAAGAAAAGCAATAATAGTAGGAGAGTGAAAATGAGAAAGTCATTTTGGGTACCACTTTCAATAGCTTTTGGGTCTATGGTTTTCCTGTACTTGTTGGGGTTTTTAGCTGATATAAATTTTCTTATTTTTAAAGTATCTTCTACTTACTTAGAGATAGCATTTCTACCTATATGTGTTGGGTTGATTCTGGGGGTTGTTAGTGAGCAAATTATTAAGCATAGAACAAAAAGCAATATATAAAAATAATCTGGTAGTTTACCTCTTAAATCGTTTTTGGCCACTACCGTAGCAAGGGGATATAAAATTGGAGAAACAGAGTGTTTTGCAACCATTTTTAGGTACTGTTTTAATTTATTTTGCATTTTTGTACTTATATTTGTTTGATCATCTCACTGGGATGGATTTTGCTTTATTGTTGTTATTGCTGACAGTAACTAACATAATGTTCGTTTTTGTTACCTTAAAATTAAAAGAGTTGAGACGTGCATTTATATATTCGGCTTTATTGACCTTTATACTTTTTAACTATGAATTTTCTACATTTATCCTCGATGAAACAGAGTCAATTGTAACTTTTTATCAACCGTCAGAAGAAGTGGTACCTAACACCGGCATATATGTTTTGGGAGTTGGAAGTGCAGAGTTGGGGAAGGGAGCAACCTTACACTTTTATAATGAAGCAGACAGATTTGAAAATATTACTGCTACTAATATTATTCGCTATCGAAGTAAGAATACTGGGATTTTTGAGCTTTTAAACTTGAAGCTGAATCCAGTGGAGGATATGAGGAACAGTGTACAACATTACTTAAGTGACACTTCCCCAAAAATAAAAGAGTTCTTAAATAAAGAGGGACTTGACGGTAATAGTGCTGGATTAGCGTTGGTGTTGTCATCCATTCTACATGAGAAAACAGAGACTAATAATCTTGCGATAGGTGTGACGGGCGCTATTAACAAAAGAGGTAAAGTGAAAGAGATAGGTCTTGTAAAAGAAAAAATACAAACCGCATTCAGGGATGGGCACACGCACGTGATTGTTCCTCAAGGAAATTTGAAGGAAGCGTTGAAGGCGAAGAAAGATTTAAATCTTGATATTGAGATTGAAGGAGTAAGAAGTGTAGAGGAGGCACTTAGGGTTATTGAGAGTTGGAATGCTCCAAGAAGTTAAAGTAAGTGTAATTCTGTTGCACAAGATAAATGAGAAACCTAACTAGGAAGAGTGTATTTTGCATGTGTAGGAAAAAAGGAGCTGCTATAAAGACCTCTGAGCCGTGAAATCTAGAGTGGAGAAGTCATTAGAAGGGTTATAAGGACCCTCTTGAGATGAAATGTAGTAAAGAGTGGTCTTTATAAGCACTCTAAAGACCTTCTTCCTAGTGGAAAATTAAAAAAGAAGTCATAAGAACGCCTGTAAAGACCACTGCAGCGGAAAAATTATCAGACTTTGGTCTTTAACCTAAAAACTAGTTGCACGAGGAGGAGAGTTCCCTAGCCACCCAAAACAAAAGCGGGTCGCGGTGCCTGCCCCTCCAACGCCCCTCCAAGCAAAAAATGGGCCACGGTGCCTGTCCCCACGACCCACCCCATCAACTATACTTCAACTTCTTCCCGCCGCCTTTTTTCCATTTCCGTTGCATGATAAGGGTAACGATTCCAATCAACGCTACAAAGAGAATGCTGATAAAGAAGCCATTCCGGACGGTCTTTTCGACGACGGTTCCGCTTATGGCTAAGAGCAACAGCAGCAGCCCCACAACGGAGACCACTTTCCCTTTTTTCTCCAATTTAAAGGACGACAGCAAGATGAATATCCAGTTATACAACAATAATAATCCGGCAGCGGTGGTGATGTATTCGAACACCTTGCCTGGCAGCGCAAAGGCACAAAGTACGGAGGCTGCCAATCCCACCACTCCAAGTAACAGAGAGGGAAGAGGTAGCTCTCTAAACTGTAATTTTTTCTGAAATAGTTTTGGTGCGTCTCCATCTTTAGCCAGTGTAACTAAAAGAGTCGTTACTCCAAACAATGCGGCGGTCATGGTAGAGAAACCGGCGATGATGATGGCCCCGTTGAACACATGTGGAAAAAACGAAAGATCGTAATTGGTTAGGGCGGTCACAAACGGACTTTCCTTTTCATTAAATTTTTCAAAGGCAGCAAGGCTAACGGCAAGTCCAAGGGAGCCTACATAGAGAATCATTAAAAAGAACATCATGATAGTTCCGGCTTTTAATGTGTCTTCTTTCTTTTTCAGCTGCATGGCCATGAGTCCGATGACTTCGATGCCGCCGTATGCGTAGAAGGCATAAATAAGCGAAGACCAAACCCCTTTCAAACCTAGAGGCATCCATTCTTTGATAGTGTTCGGCATATTGCCCCCGCTACCGCCATCTCCCTTAATCCAGCCAAAATAAATACCCAACGCAATAGCGATAAACATCACAATGGCTGCGACCTTAATAATAGCGAAAAGGTCTTCCATTTTATCAAAGCCTTTGGTCCCAAGCATCACTACGAAAAACGACAAAACGGCGTAGCCTGCTGAGAAGATCCAAAGCGGCACGTCTGGAAACCAAAATTGAGATAACAAGCCTAGGGCAGTCAGCTGACTACCCATGATTAGGATGTTGGAGCACCAGTAATTCCAGCCACAGCTGAATCCAGCCCATTTACCAAATGCTTTCCCAGCGTAATAGCAAAACGAACCTTCCTGTGGATCTTTAACGGTCATTTTGGCTAATCTGCTGTACACGATATAGGTACCGGCGGCTCCAATTAAAAAGGAAAAGATGATGGAAGCGCCAGCAAGTTTGACTCCAAGAGAAGATCCTAGGAAAAAGCCGATGCCAATTGTGCATCCGATTCCTATTAGTGACAGTTGCCACCAGGCTAGATCACCTGTTGTTTGTTTGGAACTGCAAGAGGCTTTTGACATGTGATTCTCCTTCTAACCAGCTACCAGAGTGTGCTTTTCTTTGGCTTTACATTTTGGACGAAAATAAAAACTAGAATCCCAATAATGATTGCCAACGCACTAGACAGATAAAGACTTATTAGTAGATGGTTTTTCATTACGACTGACATGATTGGTGGACCTGCAGCGACTCCAATGAACCTGGAAGAGCTATAAAGGGATGAGATGGTGCCTTTCTCTTCCTTTTCTACATTTTCAGTAATCAATGCATCAAGCGTGGGCAACATTGCCCCTATGCTAATACCGATAAAACTCGAGATGGTGAGCAATAAAAAAATCTTTTCATTTTGATATTCAACAAAAACAATGGTTAATGCGATGACCCCAAGGGATACCAAAAGAATTTTTCTCATCAATTCGATATTCCCTTTGATGACTTTTCCTGTGATATAGGAAGAGACGCAGAGGGTAAACAAAGGAACCGCTAAATATAATCCTTTTTTCACACCATGCAGGTCATGCGTTTTTTCAAGAATATCTGATAGATAAAATAATAAGCCAAATAGAATCAGCATGGCATATATACCGATAACAAAGGTGGTATAAAGCCATTTTCCTTCTTTTTGAAAAATCTTTTTGGTGTTCTGAATAAATATATTCAGGGCGAGTGGCTTATCTTTTTTCTTAGGTACTTTGATAAAAACAAGGACCATTAAGATGGAAATCAAACTGAAAATAGATATTGAAAAGAAAGGAAGGTACCATAGGACAGCCGCCAATAGCGAACCTAAGATGGGACTAAGAACCTTCCCAAATGTATTGGACGTTTCAATGATTCCGAGACAAGAACTGGTCTTCTCGTCGTCATCCTGATATAGATCTCCGACAAGCGGCAAAATGATTGGGGTCGCGCCTGCTGCCCCAACGCCTTGTATGATCCTACCGATGATAATCCAAGTATATGGATCATCTATTTTCCAAGAAGCAAATCCGGAAATTAATCCCCCGATAAGCGCCAGTATTAAACTGGGCAATATAATCATTTTCCTGCCAAACCGGTCAGATAAATAACCCGCAATAGGTATTAAAAAAATAGAAGCAACAGAGTAAGAAGTGATGATCATACTCGATTGGAAGGAGGAGATGTCCAATTCTTTTTCGAGCATTGGCAAAACAGGAATAAGCATAGAATTGCCCAGCGTCATAATAAGAGGGATGGAAGCCATGCTTATTATGCACCAAGCACTGACTTGTCCGATTTTCTTGTTTGTCACCTCTACCCCTCCATCGTTTGGTCTACAATTAATAAGTTCAAATGCTTAAAGCTTAAATGAAAACCCATCAATGGAATCAATTCTTCCACGCCACCATGCATGACTTTTGATAGGAGATTGCGTGTTCGCAGAGATATACGCAGCATCTTTTAAATGAATAAAAGTAGCGATCATATCCTGCTTTTTTTTCTCTTCTTCCTCTTGACGTTCACTAATATAGGCCTCTTTAAGATCCGTGAATTTTTTATGTAGAACGTGCTTGAGGGTGCTATTTTCCACCTCATCTGCCGAGGCAATGATACCTTCATAATAAGTATGCGGTCCTACAAGCGTTCCCGCTACCACTGTTCCACTAATATTTAACGTGATTCCTATCTCTACACCATCTTTGTCCGTTAAATCAAGCAACATTTGCATTACCGCATCATCGGTGGATACGTTTTCCTCTTTTTTCGCCAAGTTAACCCCTCACTTTTTAATCCTTTTTGACGCGCACATAGTTAGTATAGGTTAATGGGGGGAGGTTATTCTGGAAGTTTGTGCAAGTGGTTTTACATAAACAACAACCTAAATGCCTCCACTCCAAAATAAATGCCGAAACCAATCATCGACAAAGAGGAAATAATAGATATCACGACAAGGAAATTAGTATGCAACAGGTTCCTCGCAATACTTGATATCGTAGCCATGAACAAATCCCAAAGTAGAATCCCGCAGATGATGGCCGCACTATAAATTGCCAGCTGGTTACTTGAAAAAGAGGAGGCTGTTTTTGCAAGAACGGATCCATAAATACCAAGCCAAAACAGGATCGTAAGTGGGTTAGAGATGGAAAGCAGGAAGCCGGAAGTCCAAGATCCAAGCAATGTCGTCTTTCCTTTTGGTCCATCCACAAACGTGGATTTCCCGCTTTTCACCAAGCTTTCTATCCCGGTGTAGGTAAGCACGAAAAAGCCGAAAAGCCAGAGAAACGCCTGCATCATCGGCTGTTCAATGAAATGGATCATCCCCATATAAACAAGCAACATATAGCATATATCAGCGACAAGTGCCCCGACACCAAAAATCCAAGCATGTCCAAAACCGAGTCGCAATCCTTTATCCAACTGCGCAGCATTGACCGGTCCAATCGGTGCTGCGAGTGACACTCCTAAAAATATGTAAGTAAAAATGGAATTCATTTAATAGCCCTCCCCATCGTCTCCTTACATTTCTATTCACAGAGGGAGGGTTGTACCACATTTTTTCATCTAAAAAAGAGCCCCGAACTTGGAGCCCTCGTTAGTCATTCTGTATCGCATTTACAGCTGCTTGCGTCTCTTTCAAACGCCTTAACATATCTTTTGCATGTTGCTCATCAGACGTGGGCGAGGAATTTTCAGGTGCACCTTTTAGCGCTTGTTCCACGCGTTCAATCGCCTGATGAGAGTATCCTATGTTATCCGAATTGCTTTCCAGTTGTGAAGCATAAACAGCCTTATCTGCTTCTTCTAAAGCTTTTTTTAATGTTTCATCTTGGTGCTGATTCATGTTGTGTCTCCTTACTACTTTTAATGTAAAGTTATTCTATGCAATTTACCCTAAAATTAAAAACGTTCCTGAGGCAAATTAAAAATCCTTCTACTAGGTAACAATATAAACATTATTTTGTGATGGGGGTATTTATTATCATGTCGTTATTTTCTAAAAGCCCAATGAGGCCGCATGCAAGCAGTGAGTATGATGTGTTGCAAAAAGTGATTCTGTGCAAACCAGAATATATGACGATTCGTGAAGTCATCAATGAAACACAGAAAAAGTTTAAGAATGAAGGAATTCACATTGAAATCGCCATGGCACAACATAAAAAATTCGTAGAAACATTGGAGGACCATGGGGTGGAGGTCATTCTTTTGCCTGCCATCAAAATGTTTCCAGAGCAAGTTTTTACCCGTGATATCGGCTTCACACTTGGAAATATTCTGTTTGTCGCGGAAATGGCCAATAAAATCAGACAAGGCGAAGAAGAGGTCCTAAAGAGCATGTTGGAGGAAAAGGACATTTCCTATTTGAATTTAAAAGGGGACATGATTGAAGGAGGCGATGTCATCATCAATGGAGAAACGGTGTATGTCGGCGTGAGTAACCGGACAAACGAGGTCGCCATCGAACATCTACAAAGCATCCTGCCCCATTATGAAGTAGTGAAAGTTCCATTCGAAGAAAAATACTTACATCTCGATTGCGTGTTCAATATCATTTCACCAACCGAAGCGCTATACTATCCAGGAGCATTCACACAAAAAGAACTAGACATCATCTCCTCGCGGTTTGAACTAATCGCAGTAACAGAAGACGAACAGTTCACCCTTGGCACAAACGTACTCAACATTGGCAACAAAAAAATCTTCAGCCTCCCCGTAAACCCAAAAGTGAACGCCGAACTCACCAAAAGGGGATTCGAAGTAATAGAAGTCGACATCATCGAAATCATCAAATCCGGAGGGTCTTTCCGCTGTTGTACCCTGCCTATACTACGTGGGTAGAGGGGACATGCACCGTGGCCCACGGTGTTCCAGTGGGTTGAAGGGACAGCGTATAATGGCAAATAAGTCAAACGGTTAATATCATTAAAAAAATCCAACTTTAAGTAAACTTGCTTAATTTCCATTTTTTTCAGGTTCAACTATCACAGAAATGTATAAAGGGCTTTTCTAGGGCGTGAAAGGATCCTGCTTTTTCATCCTACAGGGATACCGCCTAGCGAATATAAACTAAGAATTTCACGTATTATTCGTATTTATAGGACAAGATCCATAACGCTGTCCCGCGAGGTCTAATAGCCTCATGCACGAAATACAATGTAATCTAACGTCCTAGAAAAGCCCCATTTTATAGCTCCTTTAACTAGTCTTGCTAACCATTTTATTAATTCTTATCTAGCGCAATTACTGGATGGATAAAACATGAGCTTTAAAGAATTTCTCTACATTTGCTTTCCGTATTTTCTTGCTTATTTCATCAAAGAGAGTGTAATTCTCTGCCTTGGTTTGGTAAAGCGTTTGGTTGCGGATCATAGAGAATGCAAGTCTAACCATTCTATTGCCTAAGGCAATATAGGCTTGACGCGAATGCTTTCCTCTTTCTTTCAATGCTAGGTAGCGTTGATGCATCTCAGGGTTATTAACAGCTAGCGATTTTCCTACTTGATAGACAATATTCCTGAAAGGCCTCCTGCCTTGTCTAGAAACCCCATAATAAGCAGGTTGGTTTCCACCAGATTGTTTTACGATTGGATTCGTTCCAGCGAGCTTAATAAGTTGACCAGCTTGATCAAAATCAGAAATGTCTCCCATTTCTGCAGCCAGTTCCGCACCAGTTACTAACCCAATCCCTTGAACGGAAAGGATAACGGCTCCGTCCGTAGTAACAAATAACTCCTCTATTTTCATCTCTAACCTTTTGATTTGCTTCTCTAAGAACTCCAATCTATCTAACTTCTGGTTTAGTAAATAAATATCTGCTTCTACTTGTTCCTTTGGTAAAGTGATGGAATCCTTGGCAAATTCAATCAAGGTTTGAATTGTCTTATCACGAATTTTTAAATTTTCTCGTTGAGAAATCTCTCTCAACCCTTTTACGCCTAACTCTAAGATGTCAGAAGGATGGGGATGATGCCTCATCAAGTAAATAGAGCCTTTCCCAAATACTTTTGAGAAGGGTTTGGATAGATATCTTTTTCCTTTCATCCACACCGTTTTCCCCTGAAATTCACGGAAAATATGATCCATATGCATAAGAATTAAGTTCTTCGTTTTCGTACGCTCCGAGACTAATTCCCGTCTAGCTCTAGTCAACTTCCGAAGGTTATGAATATCACCGGATGGTAGCTCGTTAGAGGTACCCCTACCATGGATGACAGATTGTATGATGGCCATCAAATCTAAATTATCAGTCTTAGACCAGTTTAATAATGTTTCCCTTTCTTTTGCGGTAGTGGCCGCATTAACAGTTCGAACGTGATACCCTTCTAAATGGCATTTATAGACGAGATGTTCGTAATAGTGTCCTGTAGTCTCAATACCAATAACCACTTTCGTCAAATTGTGACTACTCTTTGTACTCTCTATTAGCGATTTAAGCTTATGAAATCCTGACATAGAGGAATCTATATCAAATGGTTTTACCAATATATCCCCGTAGAACGAAGTTATAATAACTTTAGGTGTATATTTGGCTGCATCGATCGCCACTAACAATAAGTTTTCAGGTCCAGTCTCTCTCACCAGTTGCGCCCATCGACTTCCAATCTTTCCTTGAATATGATTAAATGTTGAATATACCACTGTTTTCATCTCCTTTGGTCGGGAATGTAATTTGGAAGTTCTGTGATAGGTCCTTCTATTTTACAATGAAAACGGTGGTTTTTTTATTGTTGTATGACTATTTACTATACTAGGCACGATGCCCCACTTTTAACAGTGGGTCTCTGCCATACCCGCATCCAAAATTGGAAAATGTATTTTTCGTATAAAGCGTGATAGTTATCCTTTTACCCACTATAATGAAAAGAGGAGGTGATAACATGGAAAAGCGAATTTTGGAGCTGCTAATAGGTTTGGACTCGGAAGTAAAAGACTTAAAGTCGGAAATTGGCAGTATGAAGTCGGAAATGGCAGGCATGAAGTCAGAAATGCATGAACGATTTAATACTGTAGAAAAGCGATTTAATACTGTTGACGAGCGATTTAATATTGTTGATGAACGTTTCAATTCTGTTGACGCACGTTTTGATACTATGGAAGCAAAGCTTGATGGAATTGGAAATCAATTTGAATTAACGAACGAGTCCAGGAAAAATGTGGTAGACTTCCTAGACAATAAAGTAAACAGACTTGAAAAAGAGATTTTCATCATGAAAAGTAAAAGTAAAAATTAAGGTGGCCCCTGCATAATCCTCTAATAAAACCTCTAAGTGCGTACTTCCATCTTGCTTGCCTCAGGAAAAAAATACTCAAAGTGAAAAGACGCTTCCTCTTACAACAGAAGGAAAGCGTCTTTTCCAATGTCTTAATTATTTTTAAACACCGTCAATTTGCTCTCTGCGGACTTTCGTTCACGTTGTGGTGGCATTTGTTCAAAGTATCCCATATGCAAGAAACCGGCTATTTTTTCACCAGGCTGTACGCCTAAAATCTTATGAACCTTAGGGTCGTATATATGCGGATTGGTTTTCCAGACAACGCCAAGCTTTTTCTCCCAAGCTAGCAGCTGGAAGTTCTGTATAAGGCAGCTCACAGCCCCGAAGTTTTCCTCCCATTGCTTTTGCCTCGGATCTTCCTCCATCACCACGATCAAGATAGCGGCTGGTTGATTAAAATAATTTCTTCTGTTCTCTTGCATCTCTTGGGGGAATGTCTTCACCAGTTTTTCCACAAAACCATTCTTCTCACTTGAAGAAACAAAAATAAACCTCCAAGGTTCGCGCAATCCATGATTGGGTGCCCAGACTGCATCGTCCAGGAGTTCTAGCACGGTTTCCTGTGTCACTTCTTTGTTGGAATAACCAGCTTTTATAGAACGTCGCTCCCGTATGATTTGAGCTAAACTTGATATGTTAGATTCCATTAGATCGTCCCCTTTGTTATTACTGAAGTTGTTATTGTATGTGATTATCATTCTCAATTACATTGTAGTATAGATTCTTATTTAATTCCATATCTATGGGTGAAAAGAGAAAGTGTAATTTATATTAGAGTGATTTTATTTAGAAAGTTGTAACATTTTCTAAGTCTATTCGTAATTATTAATATAGGAAGGGGATTTTCTCATGTCTAAAAACATATACATAGTCAGGCATTGTGAAGCTGAAGGGCAACCGGCGGAATCAAGGCTTACAGAAAAGGGAAATGAGCAAGCACAAGAGTTAGCGGGTATTTTCTCCAACACGCCAATAGCCCGTATCGTTTCAAGTCCTTTTATGCGCGCCATTCAATCTATTGAACCATTAAGCAAGGAAACGAATATAAAAATAGAAGTGGATGATCGCTTGGCTGAACGCACACTAAGTTCCATAGATTTACCAGACTGGATGGAAAAACTGGAAGCGACCTACGAAGATTTAGACCTGAAATATGAGGGTGGCGAATCAAGCAGAGAGGCGATGGACCGGATTGTACAAGTGGTAGAAGAAGCTCTAGAAACTGACGCCGAAAATACTATAATAGTGACACATGGAAATATCATGTCGCTGCTTATTAGAAATTACCAAACTAACTTTGGATTTGAGGACTGGAAGAACCTTAGGAATCCTGATGTGTACCTTTTGCGGAGAGTCGATGAGAGTGGTGGGGGTGACCACTGCCTGTCCCCTCACCCCCGCTCCAACACCCTAACAAGCATACGATGAACAACCTCATGATCCCGCAAATCGTGAAGGCGGTACTCTTCTCCAGGAAGCGTGTACCATTCTGCCGCACCTACATAAGTTATTTTGAGTGAAAGCACGCCATCTTCATGACATGTAGTGCGCAATTCTAGTTCACCGCTAATGACACCAACCTCGGCTGTCATCACTCCGTGTGATGCAGTAAATGTAGATGATAGTTTTTCCATAGATTTGACTCCTTTTTATATAGCGAGACTGCAAGGCACTAAACCTTGCAGTCCCACGAGTATTTAGTAAACACAGCCGTTAAGCATTGTTTGCAATGCAGTTTTTTCTGATGATTGAAGGTGTAAGTCCCAACGATATTTCGTATTTATCCACCACTTCGCATATGCGCAGCGAGCTCCAGTACGAGGTGGCTGCCATGTAGATGGATCTTGGTCCCCTTTGGACCGATTGACGCTTGCTGTCACGGCAATTAACTGAGGTCCGTTGAGATCGTTGGCAAAAGCACGGCGCTGTTCTGTGGTCCAGCTGCTAGCCCCGGAACGCCAAGCTTCAGCCATTGGGACAACGTGATCAATATCAATTTCCGATGGAGAATACACAATAACACCATCAAAGTAACTATACCATTTTCCAGAAGTGACTGGACAATCGCCACTGTAATAGTCGGCATCGCGTTGCAGGACAATTTGGCGTGTGTCGCATCCATTTCCTTGACCTATCCAATGTGGGAATTCATCTCGTGAGTACCCGGTCATTGGGCCTTCTGATTTCACTGTCAATGAGTTCAATTGAGATTGAGCTTCTGATTTGGACGGTGTACCAGGTGGAAGGGCTGACACGGATGGTGGATCAAGCTGTAGAGCTGTGAACGACAGGATAAATGCAAAAACAATCAACATGGACTTCTTAATCTTCAGCATATGTATGCCTCCTACTATTAATTTTTTATATCAAAATCTCGATGGTGTACGAGATTTTAATAGTGCACTATGTATCTACTTGAAATAATAATATATAAAAGTGCTTTAATAAGTTAAAATATTGTAAATGTTAAGAAAAGGTACTATTCGCCTGCGTCTTGAGTCGAGGGGGCAGGCCCGTTGACCCGGATGTTTAGTGGGTCGTGCTGCCCAAGCACCCAATTATGCAAAAAACGGTGCGAATTATACAAAAAAGCACATGAAATAAACGAAAAACAACTAAAAGTATGCAAAAAACTAATTGAAATTATCGACAATCCATATTTTGTAAGGCTGAGCAGCTAGATTCAACTAATTGGGTCGCCGTGCCTGTCCCTACAACACAAAAGGAGAATGCCGATGTTAAAAAGAAGACACGGAGACCGCTCAGAATGGAAGCGGATCTTTAAACGGCAGTACACACAGAAGTTTATGGATACAGATGACTTCAAAGGGTACGTCACCTTACTTCAAATACATAAAGTGACGGAGCCGTTATTCGTAAACTATGAAGAAAAGAGTCTATGCATTGTAGATGATGGGTATATGTGGCTTCAGCATTTTCCAAGCAATGAACATTACTCTTTAACGACTATGTTTGATGCTAATGGCGAAGTTGTTCAATGGTACATAGATATAACGAATGAAAACGGAGTAGAGAACAATCTTCCGTACACAGACGATCTTTTCTTGGACATCATTGTGCTTTCGACAGGGGAAGTCATCCAGAAAGATGCGGACGAATTGGAGGAAGCACTCATTAGAGGGACGATTAATCAGGCCCAATATCAACTCGCCTGGGCAGAATCAAACAAAATTAATCAACAGATTGAAAATAATGAATTTAATCTGATGGAACTGGCAAAATCACATTTGAAGATTTTATTGGAGGATTAGATGGATATAGTTATCAGGCAAGAAAGACAAGAAGATTATAGAATCACAGAACATGTTGTTCGACGTGCTTTTGAGCAAGCTGAATATAGCGACAAAAAGGAACACTTCCTTGTACAGCGGCTTAGGAAATCAGATGCATTTATCCCAAAGCTTTCTTTGGTAGCGTTAGATGAGAAGAAGGAAATTGTGGGCCATATTCTACTGACTAGCGTAAAAATAGTAAATCAAAATGAAGAGAATGAATCTCTTGCTCTAGCTCCTGTTTCAGTTGCTCCAGAGTATCAAAGTAAAGGAGTTGGAAAAACCCTTATTCGTGAGGCCATTCAAAGAGCAATTGCACTTAGACATACCTCCATCATTGTTCTCGGACACAAAGACTACTATCCCAAATTCGGTTTCAAACGTGCAGATTTATGGAACATTTCTGCACCATTCCCAGTGCCAGCTGAATCTTTTATGGCGCTAGAGTTAACTGAAGGTTCACTACAACATGTACAAGGAACGGTTGTTTATCCGAAGGAATTTATGGAGTGAAAAAGATAGTCGCTATATAAACACAAACTATAGAGGTGTAAAACATGCTAACTAAAGAACAGCTACAACAAGTTAAAGAACTTCAAACCGTTTGCGAAAAAGTAGGTGGGTTCCAGCTGAAACTGAATGAAGATATGCTCGAAACCCGCAATGAGGAAAGTAAAGAGGACTTCTTTCATTATGAAGATGGACGTCTTGTCGGATTCCTTGGCTGCTATGGTTTTGGAAATAAAGTAGAGATGACAGGAATGGTTCACCCGGACTACCCCAGGAAAGGAATTTTTAAAAAATTATTTAGTGCAGCGGTGGCAGAGGTGAAAAAGCAGGAGAATACGACAATATTATTGAATGCGCCAAGCACCTCTCAAAGCGCAAAGAAATTCTTAAACCGTATTCCGTGTACATTCGAGGTGGCAGAGTACCAGATGAAATGGGAAGCAGGCGAGTTGCATGACGATCCTGCTGTGACCATTAGACCATCAACGTCCCAAGAGGATTTTGAAGCGGAAATTCAACTGGAAGTGGCTTGCTTTGGTTTTACAGAACAAGAAGCCCGAAACTTTAATCAGCGGATGAAGGAACTCAACAGTGAGGACATGTTCATCATTGAAGCGGAAGGCCAAACTGCTGGAAAAATTCGTGTATCTGAAACAAACGGAGAAGCTTGGATATATGGGTTTGCCGTTTCTCGTGAGCTGCAAGGAAAAGGAATAGGACGAAAAGCTCTATCCAAAGTGGTGAAAATAGAGTCGGAAAAAGGGCTGCCAGTCTTTTTGGAAGTAGAAGCGAGGAATGCCCATGCGCTGAAACTCTATGAATCTTGTGGATTTAGGAGTTATCATTCTCAGGATTATTATAAGTATGAAAGTTAGAAAGGAAATTAGGAAAGAATTAGAGGTGTTAGAGACACTAAATTGGGGAGGGTATTTCCGCAAATCTTGGGAATATAATTTCGCTGGTCATTTGTCTAAAGAAGAAAAGAATGCTATTTACCTAGACAGTTTCTTATGGCACTTATGTAGTTGGGAAGCGGTAAAATGTTCTACTAAAGGGGAAGCTGTTAGGTTTTTTCATGCACAGGAAAAAGATAAATGTTTAATTTTTTATCAGCACCTGGATACAGTCTATAAGGTGGAAAATGCGAAAAGTTTGATTGTCCGGGATCTTCTTTATAATCCTTCTCATTTGCTCTATGGCGATATATATGTGATGGACTGGGAGAAGAAATGGACATTTATGATGACGCACGAAAGAGAATGTGGCCCATATTTTATTTGTACTTGAACATGCCCTTAGTAGGATACCTATGATAAAACGCCTCACTATTATTGAAGTTATACTAGTAATAGTCGCCTACAATACTAGATTTTACTATGCGACACTACCAATAGAGTCCGTAAATAAAAAGGAAGTATTGCAGTCCATCAATGAATCCCCAGAACCGATCGTAAAAATTGTAAATGAAGATGGATATGATTGGTTTATTACACGATCGAATCAAGGAGAATACAGGGAGACCTTTAAAGAAATGATGGGTGAAAATGGATGGGAGTTTGAATATCAAGACGGTAGTGGTTACTTCTTTGAAAAAGAGGGTGAGACACTAATTGTTACCACGCAAATGTGGACAGGGGAGTATGTGATTGTGCAGGTGCCTGAGAATTGGGAGGGGTAACAATCACAAACATTTATAAAATGGGGCAAGTGGGAGTGCATAGCAAAACCGGGTCATAGTGCCTGTCCCCTCAATCCAAAAAAGAAAGGAGTTCAACCAATGGGAAAATTGCTATTCCTCTTTATCATAGGAACAATTGGCATGACTCTACGATTCTTCATTATGGGAGAGTTTGATTGGAATCAGGTATTTATTTTATTCATGTTTCCATTGGGAGCTGCCGTGGTTTGGTATATACATAGATGGATGGTACGAAGAGATGTTAATTATACACCTGCGAATACGGATGAAACCTGGAATACTCACATAGGTGAAAGGTATTCAACTGGCGTGAAGCAGCTCTTTAAAGGAAGTGAGAAAGTTGCAAGGTACCACCGGTTCTATCAACATCGTTGGCAGCATTGGGTCAACGAAGTGGTGGAAGGGGACGGTAGTTGGTATATGAATCTTTCCTTCGAGGTGGCTGCCGGGGGTAAAGTCAAATTTGTGGAGCAGCGAAGCAGTTTAATCAAAAATAACACTAACTGGAAAATCATGCAGGATGGAGAGCCGATTGGAGAAGTGAAAACCGAATACTCCATGAAGAATGCTGTTAAGCTTAAAGAAGCATTAAAGGTAGAAATAGACGAGAAAGTGATAAACTATCAATCTTTTGGAATCGGATCCGCAACAGAAGTTCGAATAGACAATCATGTAGTTGCAAAAGGAAAACGGTCTGAAGTATTACGGTCAAAATACAGTTTTGAGTTAGTGGATGACCAGTATGCGGAACTGGAACAGATATTGGTGATGGGCTTTATTTTGTTTAATTATGTGCATAAACAATAGAGGGAGAGTAAAAATGACCAACACAAAACCAATCTAAAAAATTTCCCATCAGAATTCACCACAGATAGACTATTAATCCGAATGCCGCTGCCAGGAGACGGTCCGGCGGTACATGATGCTATCATTCATTCTCTTCCTGAGCTTAAGCCGTGGATGATCTTCGCGCAACATGACCAGGCAGTGGAGGATGTGGAAGCGAATATTAGGGAGAGTCATGCAGAGTTTCTACAGCGAAAAGATTTGAGACTCTTAGTTTTCTTAAAAGAAACCGGTGAATTCGTGGCGTCGTCAGGCTTGCATCGGATCGACTGGTCCATCCCGAAGTTTGAGATCGGTTATTGGATCGATTCCAGGCATAGTGGCAAGGGCTACATAACAGAAGCGGTGGAAGGAATCAGCCAGTTCGCATTTGAACAATTGGAAGCAAATCGCGTGGAGATTCGCTGCGATTCTAATAATGTGAAGAGTAGGGCGGTTGCAGAAAGAGCGGGATATACGCTGGAAGGAATTCTTAGGAATAGTGAGCGCAATGTGAATGGGGAATTACGGGATACGTGTGTGTTTGCTAAAGTAAAGTGATGCTTTAGTTTGAGGAGACAAGAGAGTAAGGTGCTTGTCTTTTTTTGTGTAGAATTGGGTCGCGGTGCCTGTTCCCTCTGCCTTTATATCATTAATAAATATATTTTTATTGAAAAACAATAAATATAATGGTAAATTTTATTTATCACGATGAAGCGAGGTGCTTTTGATGAAGCATGGTTCTACACTTTTTTTGAAAATAGCGGTATTCCTTATTGGGACACCAGTTTTTATTTTAACTATAGTCGGCTTGTTTTCGCTGATAAGAAACCCGGCAAGCCCTGAATACGCGTATATTCTCTATCCCATCGTAACTGGGATGTTTTTGACCACCATTCCGTTTTACTTTGCATTGTATCAGGCGCTGAAACTTTTGGGGTATATTGATAAAAATGAGGCTTTCTCGCAATTTTCGGTGGAAGCGTTGAAGAAAATAAAAGTTTGTGCCCTTACTATCAGTGGAGTGTATGTTGTCATCATGCCATTTATCTTTCTTTTAGCAGATAAAGATGATGCGCCTGGAGCGATCATCATAGGCGGAGTTCCTATCTTTGCCTCTATTGTAATTGCCGTATTTGCTGCGGTCCTTCAAAGGCTTTTGCAAGTAGCCATCGACATAAAATCCGAAAATGACTTAACAGTGTGAGGTGAAAACAATGGCCATAATTATAAATATTGATGTCATGTTGGCAAAAAGAAAAATGAGCGTCACCGAACTCTCCGAAAGAGTAGGAATAACCATGGCAAACCTTTCCATTCTCAAAAATGGCAAGGCCAAAGCCATCCGTTTCTCCACGCTCGAGGCAGTCTGCAAGGCTCTTGACTGCCAACCGGGAGATATCTTGGAGTATAGGCCGGATGAGGAGTAGTTTGGAACGTATGGTGAGAGTTATTGCGATGCCGTTGATTGTTGTACACCTTTTAATAGCATACTTTTGGATTTTCAATTGGGAGAAGTTAACGACAGATGTAGGTTTGATTAGCTGGATGGGGTCGATAATCTTAGGACTTGTTATTTTTACCATGAATCGAAAATCAAAAACCTCTAACCAGAAGCTAAGCTATAAAATAGTCACTGCAACAACTTTTATGACCATATTATTGGGAGTTTTTGCACTGATGATTGAGTTTATTACTAGTTCGATGCCTTAGCATTGGATGTGACTCAATAATGAAGGTTTCTATCGCTTGAGCGGAGCGGTAGAAACCTCTTTTTTTATAAAAGTGTAGAAAGTCTTCGCAAAAAGGTCGAAGTTCGTTTGGGAAATGTAGTAGCTGACCGTAAAGAGGTACGGTAGAGAGGCTAAATCGTAGAAACCTTAGAAACCATTCTTATCCTGCTATCCTAAATATCAAACGGATATTGCCCCCGGAAAAATAAAATCAAATCTCCAATAACACCGATGCAAAAGAATATAAAGTAGTAGCTAGCATTGGAAACTTCCTTATTGAACAGTTCTTTTAATGCTTGCACAAACAGGCGATTAAAACCGAACCAGCTTAGTACCCAGGCGATAATTAAAAATGCAACAATGGTCATTTGGCAACCTCTCCTCCATAAAACTACTTTAATTTTAACATATTCAACCAGCACTATCCCACTACCCCAACTGGTAACCCAAACATCCATGTGGTACAATCGGAACAGCGATTTTAACGTGAAGGAAGAGAAAATACATGACTGTACCCGTTCAAAAAAATGAATACTACGATGTCACCGTCCAGGACTTAACCCATGATGGCGCCGGCGTAGCAAAAATAGATGGCTTTCCGATTTTCGTTCAAAATGCCCTGCCTGATGAGGAAATCAAAGTCAAAATTATAAAAGTAAAAAAAGGCTATGCATTCGGCCGACTGGAGGAAATCCACAAGACAAGCCCTTTTCGCGTGGATGCACCGTGTCCGATCTATAAGCAGTGCGGAGGTTGCCAACTTCAGCATTTGAGCTATGAAGGTCAGCTTGTGGCGAAGCAAAAGCAGGTCAAGGATGTTCTCGAACGCATTGGACACTTAAAAGACGTACCGGTTCATCCGGTGCTCGGCATGGACCACAACCCTTGGCGCTACCGCAATAAAGCGCAGGTTCCGATTGGGGAGCGCGAAGGAGGCCTGATTGCAGGCTTCTATCAACAGCGCAGCCACGAAATCATCGACATGAAGGAGTGCCTCATACAGCAGGAAATTAACGACCGTGTGGTTCAAACGGTCCGCGAAATCTGCGACAAGCATGGGGTTCGTGCTTATAACGAAAAAACGCATAAAGGTGTGCTTCGTCATGTGATGGCCCGCTATGGTCTAGTTACTGGTGAAGTGATGATTGTCCTTATCACCCGCACACCAGACATTCCGAACCGCAGAGCGATTGTCGACGAAATAACCGAAGCTTTACCGGAAGTGAAATCCGTTGTGCAGAACGTGAACACCAAGAAAACGAATGTGATTTTCGGAGACGAAACGCGTGTGCTTTGGGGCAATGAGTATATCTATGATTTTATCGGTGACATCAAATTCGCCATTTCTGCCAGATCCTTTTATCAGGTCAACCCGGAGCAAACGAAGGTTCTTTATGATAAGGCGCTCGAGTATGCGGATCTTACTGGCGAAGAGTCGGTCATTGATGCCTACTGCGGTATCGGAACGATTTCGTTGTTTCTCGCTCAAAAGGCGAGGAAAGTGTTCGGAGTTGAAATCGTGCCAGAAGCAATTGAAGATGCAAAACGCAACGCAGAACTCAATGAAATTACCAATGCCGAATTTGCAGTGGGTGAAGCAGAAGTCGTAATTCCAAAGTGGTATAAAGAAGGTAACAAAGCCGACGTGTTAGTGGTGGACCCACCGCGCAAAGGCTGTGATGAAGCTCTGCTTAAAACCATTCTGGAAATGAAGCCGAAGAAGGTTGTCTATGTATCCTGTAACCCGGCGACACTTGCGAGAGATTTGAGAGTGTTGGAGGATGGGGGATACAAAACGGTTGAGGTGCAGCCTGTGGATATGTTTCCGCATACATCTCACGTTGAGTGCGTATCGCAGATAGTTTTAAAAGAAGCAGCAGACCTTAAATAGGGAAATCCTGCTGCTTTTTATTCTAATTATTGTGGTTTAGCAAAGCTGTAGATGATATTTGGTATTCCATCCTCCATGACCTCGATTCGAATAACAAACCGGTGTAAGAGTTCAGGTGTTAACTCTTCGAATTTTAAGAAATGGAGTAGCTCTTGCTTTAACTCTTCAATATTAACGACAGTTTGTTCATTTTCTAACTCTGATAGTAACTCGTTTTTCTTTTCGACTAATTTATTTTTCTCAATATTATTAAACTCAACACTTTCACGATAATCCTCATGTGAAATGATTTCCTCGGCTAACATATTGATGTACTTTCGCTTTCTGCCTTTTATGATATCGAGTTGCTTATCAATCTTTACAAGTTGTTTCTCCATGTTTTGCTTTGCTTTTTTGGATTGAGCTTCAACTTTCTTCATATATGGTTCTTTGTCGATTTGCTTTACTATTGCTTGAATATCAGAAAGAATTGTAACCTTAAGTGATTCCTCACTGATAAGATGGCTACTGCAAGCCTTTTTGCCATGACGTGCATAATTCCCACAAATGTATCCTTTTCGGTTACTTCGATACCACAACCCTTTTCCACAATCAGCGCAGAAAAGAACGTTTGTAAAAAGGTGTTTCTTAGGTGCCGTAATATACTTAGTTCTAATCTTTATTTGCTTTTGAACGGCATCGAACATCTCACGGGGGATTATTGCTTCATGTGTATCCTTAACAATTATTTGATCTTCGTGGGCAATTTTTTTTCTTTTCTTACTAGTAACACTAACTGTTGTTGTTCGACCTTGTACTAAATCACCGCAGTAATGCTGGTTTGTTAGAATTACTTTAATGGTTGAGTCGTTCCACTTGTCTCCAGCATTCTTCTTCCCTGCTATTTCAGCAGGTGTTGGAATACCTTCATTGTACAACCTTCTAGCAATGCTT
Source organism: Sutcliffiella horikoshii (assembly GCF_002157855.1). NCBI lineage: Bacteria > Bacillati > Bacillota > Bacilli > Caryophanales > Bacillaceae > Sutcliffiella > Sutcliffiella horikoshii. Next base: position 552,644 of record NZ_CP020880.1, read on the forward strand.
TCCCTACCACTTCCTGCTAAATATTCTTCAAAAATTCTTCTAACTATATCAGGTGTATTGTCATCTCTAATGTGCAACTTCCCATCAATAGCATCATATCCATATGGGGGATTAGAACCTTTGAAAAGTCCTTTATTTGCTCTCGTTCTTAATGTCTCTTTCACACGATTGCTAGTGTTTTGGGACTCTTGTTCATACATCCATGCATATAAGCCAAACATGTTAGTGTTACCTGTTAAGGTATTGATCGCATTGTCTAATGTGATAATGTGAATCCCTTGATTTTCGCAAAGGTTTTTTATTTTATAGGATAATTCACCATTACGAGCCAAGCGAGAAAGTTCTTTTGCTAAGATGATATCAAATTTTTTCTCTTGAGCATCCTGAATCAGTTTTTGTAAATTCTTTCTCTTTGCAGTAGTTCCAGTTTGGACATCTACATAAATTTCAAAGATATCCCATCCTTGCTCTTGAACGTATCTGTAAAACAATTCTTTCTGGTACTTTAGGGAAGCTTTTTGTTCTTCTTTATCTGTCGAAACTCGAATATATATTGCACATCTCATTCTTCTAACCATTCCTTCTGTAGAATATAGAGATGTAGCAGTGTTTACCTGTCTTTCATTATTAGCAATTTCTTCAATTTTATAATCAATCTTTTCTTTGCCAATTACATTATTGTAGCTTTTTGTAAGGCTTACACTCTCATAAATGTCATTTTTATTATGCATAATCTATTCCCTACGGCCAAGTTCAATTAGTTTAATGTTGTTTTGCTTCAACAAGCTAATAAAATCTATTAGCTGTTCTCCTTTACGACTAACTCTGGAGAGTGAGTCTACAATAACAGTGTCAATCGCTCTTTCCTCTATTAATAGAAAGAGCTTTTGCATACCAGTACGTTTGTTAAGTGGTAACATTCCAGATGTTTTTGCATCTACAATAATATTAAGCGAGTGGGCAAGGTGTTCAGCATACTTCTCTGCTGCAACTTTTTGTGAATTTAGAGATTCTTCATGATTTGCACAAATATAGAACACAGATTGATTATTTTTACCCTGTGTATGTTTCATAATTATTCAAACTCCCTTGTTACATATTTAGTTGCAGCATCAGTTGGCTTGCTATTAGCAGAATTAATTAGTTCCTCAATCTTTCCGTTAATAAATGGATCTAATATATCTGTAAATGATATTTTGTTTTTAGAATAAACTCTGTTTGCTTTCATGTTTTTCCCCCTTAAGTTCATCAATAGGTTTTGTGTTTAATAGATTGTTATTTGTTATATCATTATTTGGTGTAATGCCTCCTTTTAGACCAATAGAAAAACCCCGCAGAAGTAAAAGAAGGCACACTGCTCCCAAGGGAATAAGATAGTTTTTGATCTATCTTATTGCTCTTGAGATTGCAGGTCCTTCCTCCAATCTACGGGGTTTCCCCAATGATTCTATTATTATTTGATTTTTAAGTTTGATAGGGAAATTGATAAGAATTCTTCTAGACTACTAAGCAAATCAATTTATGACACTTAGTTTAATTATATATTTTTAGTATGTCAAGCATTTTTTAAAGAACGTTTCATGAACTAGATAAGTTTCCTATAGTGAGTTTGAAGATGATTTACTAGAAATAAAATAAGAGATTTAATTTAAAAAAGTTAACATTATGATTGACAGCGGCCTTAAAAGTTTATTAACATAGGTGCTAATAACAAAAATATAAGGGAATAAACCCGCAGATAGATGACGGAAGCACCGTATCTAATGAGTTAAGCACGCCTTTTGGTGTGGTTAAATCTTGATACACGTGCGTCCGTTTTTCTTGTTTGCGGGTTTTTCATATTTCCTAATTTGTAGGAGGGGACATGATGCATCAAAGGACTTTCAATGAAGGTGATAGGCTCTTTCAATCTAAGAGTTTGCAATTAAATAGAGTGGAAGACAAGAAGCACACAGCAAGACAGTACAGTAAAAAACACCTTTTCTTTCTTAAGCTTCAATATCATCAAGTTAGGAACATGAACTAATATAACTCTTACTTACTAAGGGGATGAGAGGATAAGATGTCGCAAATAGAGAAAATGAATGGCAAGGTTAGTGGTAAAAAGTTAAAGGTATTAGCTGTAAATTATAATATCTCAACCGAAATCTTAAAGATGTACGACTTGATTATTAGGGGGAATAAGATGTGAATGAGATCATAAAAGAGTATAAGATTCCAGGGCATAAAACATTTACTGTAATTGTCCCAAGGTCCGGGAGCAGAAAGCAAAAAGCAACCAATGCACTGCAGCTAGAACTTAACTTTAAATCTGATCTTTAGAGAATAAGGGAATAAATTGCTAAACTCCAGTCGATAATGGAAAAAAATCGATTGGAGGTAAATGTGATGCAGAGGAAAATTGTAAGTGTAAGCTACTGTCATGATAAACAGAAGGAATCTTCAATCTGGTTATACAGGATAATTGAAAGAATCTTACTAGATCAGCTATTAAACGCTGATCCTTGTATAACTAGTATCCTTCTGTCTGAATCTCTTACAGAATTTGAAGAAGAAAATACTAATGTGGAGGACTTTTATGACGATGTTTCTAACTAAGGACTTTCTTGCGGAATATCTCCGTGTTTCTACTGGTAATCAAGACTTACAAATGCAAATAGATGCAAATAAGGAATATCTTAAAAAGTATGAAGTAGAACAAGTGATGCAATTTAAGGATTATGATGTTTCTGCTACAAAACTTAAGATGAATGAAAGGCCAGCACTTAGAAGGTTACTGAAGTTAATCCAGGGAGGAAAGTTGAAAAAGATATTTGTTTACGACCGAGATCGATTTGCTCGTGACGTTTATGAATATGTTTATATTGTGAAGTTGTGCTACAAATATGATGTTGAGTTGATTTTCACAGCTGATGGAGCGGCACCATTCTCCAAAGATATTGTACAGGAAACTTGGTATGGATTATTTGCTCAGATGGAGGGACAAAAGATAAATACGAGACTTCATGATGTAAGAAGTCGCTATCCCCAAAGTCTAATAGGATATAAAAAAGTACTAGACAAAAAGTCTAGTACATATAAGGCTGATAAAGATGTATCGAAGCATATAAGTGAACTTTTCAAAGAAGTTTCTAAGACAAGTTCATTAGAAGCATTGATAGATATAGTTGTACGCTATTGTAAGATTCTAAACAGGGATGCAAAGCGAATAGTTGGTATTTTAAATACAGCTTTTTTTTCTGCGCATGGAAGGACGAGAGATGGCGACTATTTTGAGTTAGCGCATGTGGATGCAATCATCTCGCTTTCTTTGTTTCAAGAAGTGCAAGTGGTGTTAAAAAGATATGGACAAGCTTATGAGGATGTTGTCAGAAATACTTTGAGAGAGTCCTTTATTATTCCTACGTGTGGCAAGTGTGGTGAGCAAATGATATTTAAAAAGGGGCGACTTGGAAACTTTGGTGAATACATTTGCAAACACCATAAAAAGATTCGGATAAGTAGTGAAGATGTTGACATAACCCTTAGAAAAACAGTGCAAAGTATAATAAAAAAGATGAATGTTAAAAAGTTAGAGAACGTATGCCGAAAAAACATTACTAAACAAGAGAAAGTGTTAAAGGGAGAGCACATTTTTCTATCTGAGAAGGTTGAAGAATTGTGTGTTAACGTGTGTGCGAACCTTACTCCTTATACGGACCCTATTTTAATAAACAAACCTGTGAAACAGATTGTAAAGAAGAAAGAGGAATTATTCTTAGTGGAGCACAAGTTGAACAAGTTAAAAGTGCTGACAGACGAAGTTAAAAGAATTGCTAGATATGTAAAGTATTCACTTCAAAATAGTTTGTCTTTAGAAGAACTAAGCGAGTTGGTCGATCTTATGGTAGCAGGCATGGAGATAAATGTGGATTACGTCCAAGTAACCTTATACTTTGAGGATTTCTTTGAATCTAAGGAGGTGAATTTCACATGACAATTAAAACTGACCCTGCCTTAGCTACAGTTAGAACATCTGATATTAAACAAGAGGATAATTTGTCATTCGAAACGCAAAAACAGGAAATTATTCTAAGGGCACAACAAGAAGGGTATCACATTGTAGAGTTTATTGAAGAGCCATCACAAAGTGCATACAAGAAAAGGACTTTACAAAGAAAAGGTATGCAAAAATTGTTATCGAAAGCGTTGGATAATAGCTTAAACATTAAAGCAATTTTCTTTTATGATGAGTCAAGGGTCTCTCGACAGTTCGAAGACTTCAAGCTAGAAATCTATAATACCATTATCGATGCAAAACCATACTTCAAATTTTTTTCAACTAGTTCACCTGGAGAATGGAATCCGAGTGATATTGCATCAATAATAAACTTTGTTAATGCATCACAAGAGTCTGTTAAGAAATCCCAAAGGGCAAAATCAGCTCAAATCACTAAATTGAATAGAGAGGAAAGACCAGGAGCAGATGCACCTTTTGGCTATAATCTTGACGGTACAGGTAACTTAGTTGTTGTAAATGAACACGCAAGAATTGTTATCTTGATCTTCTTCCTAACTTCATGGGGGCATAGTCAGAACAAAATCTCTGAACTCTTAAACGAACATAAGATACTTTCACCTCGTGGGAAAAAGTGGACCGGTAAAACAATTGAATACATTCTGAATAATGACTCTTACTTAGGGCATCTGCCTTGGAATATCAATGAAAGTAGGAATAGCAGCCGGAAAAAGCAACGCGGTGAATATGATTTAATTCTTAATAAACATAAACCGATTGTCAATCCGTTACTATGGCACCTAGCTCATCAAACGATAGAAATCCATAAAAAGAACGGCGGAAATAACGACACGCCTTTTGTATTTCGGAACTTACTTTATTGCTCAAACTGCCAAACGCAACTGCATACGAAAGATTATTCTACAAAGTTGAAAGAATATCGTTACTACATCTGTAAAGGATGTAGTTGCAAGGTTACTGTCCAGGAAGTTCATGAGGAATTATTTAAACAACTTGGACAGAGCATTTCCATGAAAGCTAACAGTATTAAAGACCAGGTTCAAAAAACATTCAAAAAGCGAGAAGAGCTAATTTTAAATCATTTACAGCACCTTAAGGCAAAGCTTACTAATTCAAACTTTAACTTAGAGAAACTTCAACAAAGCCCAGACTTAGTAAAAAATCCAGAGTGGGACTTTATTATCTCCACTGCCATATCGAGATTGAAAAGAGATATTCACAACACCAACCGCTTTGCAGAACTAGTAAAGCTACTAATAGAAGATAAGAGCTTAGAGGCTACCTTTTCTAGATTGGCACGGATAAACCAATCAAACTTGTGTGATGCAGAACTAAGAACTCTAGCATTGGTATACTTTAAAGAAGTGAAGATTGACTTTGAAGAAAAGAAATTTAAGTTCGTTAAGTATAAATTATCTCCTTTTGCTGGTCTAGAAGAGTATCTCGACCAGATCGGATAAGACTATGTTGACTTGGCTAACGTAAAGTTAGTCAGGTTCTTTTTTTAACTATAGAACGGCTTCGTACATTACCGAAGTGAACAATTATGTAATTCGTATGTTACCGAAAATTAAAATATATCCCTAATAACGAATTACATTGAAATCGTGAAAAGCCTAGTAAACAAGCTTGTTCAGGGTAATTTATTCGGTAACGTTAGAAAATAAGGATACTATTTTTCGAATGATACCGAATGCCTTATTTACTGTATTCCCAGATTACCGAAAAAATATAACATCATAAATGAAAAATTATCCCTAATAGGGTAGGCTGCCGATGTGTAAAAACAAACATGTAAAACAAACCGAACTAAGTACCCATATTTGTCTTCGGAGGTTCACACCCTGGTAATTGGATGAAACCTTTAGAAGCTTATAATAAGGGATTAGGAGACCATATTATTGTAACGGGTGGAGGTAGTTTGTCGAATATGCGGCATCCTGAATGGAATAATAGCGGAATGTCAGAAGCTGAAGTAATAGTTAAAAACTTAGTTGAAAATGGCGTTCCTAGAGATGTTATTAGCTATGAAACTTCATCTATGTTCTCAATTGCTAATGTAATTGAAGCTAAGAAAATATTTGATTTTACAACAATAGACAGCTTGTTATTTGTTTGTAAAAGTATTGCCACAGGAAGGCAGTACCGTACTTTAACAAAACATCTACCATCTAATATTGAAATTAGAGCTTCTTTTATTGAACTATAGGTGCAGAGAGTTGAAGAAGGAAATTACGTTATTTAACCCATAATTATTGTTAAGCATGATACGATTAGGTAAATGACTTTTAGGAGGTTGAGATGAGAAAGTTACTAATTGGTATTGCGATAATTACAATCTCTTTTTGCGTATTTCTAATCTTTAATCACAAACAACTCCCCACTAAAGAAGATGTGTTTAAAATTTCAGGTGATTGGTCTCCAAAAACTGAGGAAGTTTATTTGGTTAGGAAAATAGACGAGGAGTGGTTAACCATTTTTAGGAGTAGTAACGCCACTATTGTCAGTCGTTTAGAACAAAACTGGATGGGGTTTTGGGAGTTTAAGGATGACTTAGGAAGAGGAACCTCATTAGTATCTACTTATTATCCTCCTGAAACAGACATAGACTTCACATGGAATGCTGAAGGTAGAGACAATATCCCAATATCATACTACTTTGGTCAAATTAACAATCCTAAAATACAAGAAATCAAGGTTGAAATAGAAAAAGACATCTTTGAAAATGCGATAATAATTGATATAGGAGAGACTCGTTTCTTCTTTTTAAAATCAGAAGCACCAACGTTATTACCTATTAACATTAAAGGGAATTCTGAATCTGGCGATTTAATATACTCAACACTAAAAGATTGAATGTTGAATTAACGGGGTGCTTATGTGGAATAAGATGATAAATACTAGTTATTGATCCTAGCGCTTAATTGTAGTCATGATTTAGTTTAAAAATCGTTATATTCCGTTCTGTTTTTCTAAAAGAGGGGACCTTGTTTAAAAGAGAAGATGAAATTCACGAGATATAACTATTCGTTTAATATAAATTAACGCTTTACTAAAAACGGTTATAAAATGTCCAAACCCCTGGTATATATGAGTTTGGGCATTTTTTTAATTATACCCTTGTTTGCATTAGGAAGGATTAACGCTTTTTTTATAGAACTAAACACAAAAGGAATGAGATTTTCTGTTAAATAAGATTAGACGTATTAATGTTCAATAAAAAAGTTATGTAGAAATCAAGGTTATGCACATTAGTATAAAAGTCCGAAGAATAATACACAAACAAGTAGTAATTTATGGAGGAGAAAACAATGAATAATTTCGAAGTTACTTTTGATGATTATAAAGGGTGGTTTGAAAAGTATAAAAAAAATAACGATGTAAGAGAAATAAATTTTCAGAACGAAGTAGTTAAAAAATTTATAAGTGCCATTTGTGCCGACCTTGATGTTGAAAATAGTGAAAAAAAAGGACCAGACACGGCTAAACATGATTATTTGCAATATTGTGGAACATACATCGATAAGACGGGAAAGGAAAAGGCTTTTACACCTGATTTGGTAATAGCTAAAAATTGGAACTGGATGAATAAGGAATATGAAGTTGAATATCGTGCCATTGTAGAGGTTAAATCACCGTATCAGCAACCTATTTATAATAAGAATTATGAAAAATATGGGGAAAACTTAAAAAATGAACTAAGGCGTCATTTGTCTGCCAAGAATAATGATAAAGTAATTTTAACAGATGCGATGAAATGGGAATTCTATAAAAAAAATGAAGAAGATAACGAATTAGTGCCAATACGAACAATCAGATTATATGATTTATCTGGTGGAGGGGGAAAATGGGAATGGAAAAAAGGCGAACAAGGCATTGTGGAAAATGATGTTATTAAAGGATTTGGAGATAACCTTCCATATACGAAGCCGATAGAAGAGTTTGTGGAACTCAAGAACTTTTTAAAAGAATTTCTTAATAATGAAGAATAGCAAATTTCAATTTATCTGACTGAATAAAATGAGCATAATGTATGATTAATTTAAACTTTAAAAGCAAGTTTGTGAAACAATGCACTTAAACTATAAGGTGCGTTAGTTTAATGAAGAAACAGAAATAGAAAAAGGTTTAGAGAAACTTCATCTCTAAGCCTTTTTAACTGTGAATATATAGTGTAAATTGTGGTGTGGAAGTCCTGGTGAGTATTGTCTTTTGAGATTTAACCTGTAATGTGTAGCTTGGCACCTCATAAGTAAACCCCGCTTAATTTTAGAACTGAAAGTTTTACTCATTTTATTTATATTCCATGTACTACACAGTCACCAAAAAGTTCAGCTTGACGTTCATCACTTAACCTACATTGAATTGGAATTCCTATTACTAATTGCCATCTTGGGCGTGACATTGCTACATACAACAAACGCTTTTTCTCATCGGGCATTTCGCTAGGTCTAATAAAGTCACTGATAGATAAATTCTGTCCTGAGCTATTCTTGCTGAGTGTAATTAGGATTGAATCGTAGGTTTCCCCTTTTACGCTATGTATGGTACTAACATTTATTGAATTATAATTTCTTTCGAATAGATCATTAACCAACTTTGAATGCTTAGGTCTGTGGATACCAGCTTTTAAAGTAAAAGCTGGAGACGAATCTAAATCAAAAATACTTTTACAGACTTCCTTTAATTCATCAGTCCACTCAATTAAAGTTTTATTATAGTCAGGTATATTTTTCAATAAAATCAATAATTTAGCTGTAAAATAGTAATCGTTTTTATTTTTTTCTATAAAATTTTTCTTTAGCTTGGGGTCGGTAAAGCTTGAGTCAATTAGTAATGGGATGCAATAAAATAACCTTTTTATTGCATTCTTTAGATTTCCAGATTGTAAATCTTCCTTAGCATATATAAATTGTATCGGGGAGAAAGGTGATTCTTTCCACAAATCATCAAAGGAGTTTATGCCGCTCAACTCTCTAAATAGAGAAGAACCTCTTACCAAAATATTTTTGTTACTATGATCTGCCGATACTTCCTCATACTTATTAATTAGTTGGTCATAAGTATTAAAGTAAATAACATGAAGTGGAGTTTCATTATTATTTCTAAGCTCTTGCCCGACTAAATTATTATGTTCTTGAACACGAAATAAACTATATGCCTTAACTATAGGTTCTAGAGATCTTTTACAACTGGAAAATTCTATTGAAGTCCATTCTTCAGAAGAGAATTTATCCAAAAAAAGGTCAGGTCTAGCGTCTCTCCATTCATAAAGAGATTGATAGGGATCCCCAATTAACTCAATGTTTTCAAGTCCATTCTCCACTAATTGGTCTATTATTAAATGTTGTATTTCTGAAGTGTCTTGAGCTTCATCTATGATAATATAATTAAACCTCTTGGCTAAAAAAGTTGAGATACTAGGGTTATTTAATAATATTTGATACGCTGCATATAGTGAATCAGAGTTTTTTAATATACCCTTTGAAAACTGGAAGTTCTTGAGTGTTCTACAATATTTAATGAAAATTTCATTCTCTTTCTCATTTAAACTTACTGATTTACCGTTGACTAAAAAAGTTCCATCTACACTTATATCAATTTTAGAAGGGGGGTACATATACTGAATTGGTCTTTTGTTAATTTTAAACTTCTGTAGTGGTAATGAATCAAGTATAGCTTCATCATCTAATATCATTGGTCTCCCCTGACAATTGTACTTAGTTTTAAAATGAGGTAATGTAATATACCTATTTATAAAACTATCAATAGTAGATACAAGATGGGGATAATTAAGAGGTGCATTATTGAATTCAAGAAATTTATCATTAATCTCATCCTTGGCAACATTTGTGAAAGATAAACAAGCTATACCAGAATATTTATCATCCCAGTCTCTAGCTAGGTTCATCAATTTGAAACCTACAGAAGTAGTTTTACCACTACCCGGACAAGCATTAACTATAATTTTTCCTCTTCTAGATATGTATTGTTTCCTCTCTTCATTCATATCAAAATTCATTATTAATCACCTACCTTAAATGATTGAAAGATTCACGGATGTAACCAGGTGTATTAAAGTGATATCTCTCATCATTTTTGTTTTGTAATATAAAGTAAGAAAAATCCTGAGCAAAATCAGCCTTTCTGGGAAGTGCTTTCCATATTAGAATTGCTATATTGGTTTTATCATTATCAGTTAAAGTATCAGGGCACTGATCAACATAAGCACGAATCTGAGTCAATTTGTTGTTCCCGTTTGATTCTAAGTATAAATACAATAGATTGGAAAAAATGTCTTCTTTGTTGTCGGGAATATTTGATAATGCTATCTCAAATTCAAATGTTTTATATGCTGTAAAGATTTCGATGTTTTCTTGTCTATTTTTAAATACATTTAGATTATTAATTCGTGAGCTTATTTGAGAAAGAGTTATATTTTCTCGTAACTCGTTCAGCTTACTATAGTTATCTGGTACCAAATTATCAAATGAATATTCTGCTTTTTTAGAGTCAGTAAAACGATCATCATCAGTCACTACTGCCACTCTTTTTAATATCTTCTTATTTTCATCTGTTGAATTAAATAAAAGTAGAAATGGATAGAAAGAAGTTCCGGTTTGAACTAATTCAATATCTTTCTCCTCAAATTTAAAACCTTCAATTTCAGCAAAAATTGATAATAATAATTCTTCTGAAATTCCTTCAACTAAAATTAATGACTTGGCGTACAGCATTTGAGATTTTGTTACATCCAAATACCTCTCTAACATTTTTTTTCTGCTTAAAAAGTCATCATTAGTCAAAATTCTATTATTCTGGACTAAATTTTCATTTGCTCTTTCCATAAATAAATTTCCTACACATTTAAAAGAATCTTTATCAACTAAAAATAAGTTATCTAAATCAGTCTTAGAAGTTAAAGTAGGAGAGTGGGATGTAACAAACAGTTGACAATTATCATTACAAACTTGGTTTTTTAAAAAATTATATAAATTTAGTTGCAATTGTGGATGTAAATGTGCTTCTGGTTCTTCAATTAGCAGAGCATGATGTATTGTTTCATCCTTATTGACTCGATCGTTCATATCACTTAAAACTGTTGCAATGTATATTAAATTATTGTATCCAAGGCTATTTTGGAATAAGCTTAAACCCGTATTACTCTCCAAAGGATTTGAAAAAGGAAGAAAAGGTTTGATTGCATTAACGATTGCTTCAATTTTTGATTGTTCAATATGTAGACCGATCTTTGGGATAGATGAATACATTTCATTTAGATTGCCATTAATATTTTCTTTTGTAGAACTTACTTCCCTTCTTCCTAATAACTCACTATTTGCATGGGTCATGATATCTTTGAATTCTTGTTCTGAGTTATTAGTTTCGATACTTCTTTTGATTACTTTCGCAAGAAGATTCTTTTGAGGAGAAAGTAAGTCACTTGTACTGTCCCTTAAAGCTCCTAAGAAATAATGTTGGAAAATTTCAAATGTACCTGGATTAGCTCTTTGTCCTGGGTTTCCTCCAGTAAAGTAAATAAATTTAGGGTGTTTATCCTGTCTTCTCTCATAACTTATTGTTATTGTTGCATAATCTTCTATGGAGTCAAAAATTATATACTCATATAAGGCTCCTTTTTGAACTTCAGTTAATCCTCTGAATTCATAAGTTATTGAAATAGTATCTTCCGATTCACCGGTTTCACTGTTAGTGAAAAAATCTTCGTTTTTAATATAGATTTGCTTATATGGTTCCCCTAAGTTGTATAGCAATCGAATTGCATCGATAATTGTTGATTTATGAGCACCATTTTCACCAATTATAATATTGATGTCATTTTTAAACGATAGACTCATTGATGATATGCCTCGAAAATTCTCTATAGTCATAATTGATAAATACATAGTATCACCTACTAAAATGGATTTATTTAAAATAATCTTTATTGCTGTTAATACTCTTCAGGCTGATATACCAAGCAGTCATACTTCTGTTTTAATAGTTATAATTATATTGTAAGTGATTATGGGGATTTTTGGTAGTTGGGTATGGGAAACTAATTCATTTGTGTGAACTCTGGATAATTACTTGAAGAAGAACCTAGGTAATTCTTAAGAGAAGAAGGTAATCGAAAATGCAGTTAAAGGCAGGATACTTTCTATATAAACTCTAATACTTATACATAATTTTAAAGTTGTGCTTATTCAACAAACGGGCCAGATTGTGGGTGCGAAATGTTCCTGACTCAAATGAAATGTGGACACACAATTTCGGTAAAGGTCAGGCAGTTTTAAAGTTCTAAAACTGAAGGGTTATGTCGAGGAGTCTAATGAGGAGGTAACGCTCCAAAAGGCTCCCCCTGCGTCGAATAGCATGCTGTTTAGTAAGAAGAAGTGTGTTATAAGCTCGGCTAATAGGCGTGAGAATTTACCGTAACAGTAAGGCTGACGAAAGCCTACCCGATGGGGTGGTGTAAATCATGGTGCTTGGGTTGAACAGATATGGTGAGAATGCGACGAAATAAAATATGAAAGTATATTGCTGACGAACTTCTGAATGTACGGGTCTAGACTGGCATTATATAGAAATGTATTTACTACTAAATGTAGGGTTAGCTTTGGATGAGTAAGAATCAACAATATAAAAATCCATCTTGTGTTACAGGCACATGCGATGCTAACAGGCTCATAGGAAGCACCTAAGTTTGTTCCATAATAGACATAATTCAACGTTGTAAGCTGATAACGTGGAGAGCTTACTCTCTATGAAGCGTTGAAAAGGAAACTAGTCGTGAGATTAGCGACTATATAACTTTTCTTTATATCAGTGAAAGTAGTGGCACAGTACCATTGAAGCGTGTAATGAACGTGGAGGGATAGCCACCAGACTAATAAAAGATTCATTCAGCCATGCAAGGCAGTTCTTCAACGATTAATAAGGTTCTTGTAAGACTAATAGAGGTTCAGCTCCTAAAGGAGTCACCAACTTGTTAAAACGAAAGAAACTGAGACACAATGAGTATTATGATATGCAGTATTATTTTGATTCTTTATATGCTCAAAGTGCTAATGGTCAGAATTTTTATGGATTACTAGACTTAATGCAATCCGATGAAAATATACGGTTAGCTTATCGAAATATTAAACGAAACACTGGCAGTAAAACTGCTGGAGATGACGGATTAACGATTGAAGATATAAACCGATTATCTGTATCTGAGGTTGTATCGACGATACAAAGAATGTTTGAATACTATACACCCCAAGCCGTCCGGAGAGTATTCATTCCTAAGGCAAATGGAAAAACTCGACCTCTAGGGATTCCGACTATCTGGGATAGATTGTTCCAACAGTGTATCTTGCAAGTACTTGAGCCGATTTGTGAAGCGAAATTCTATAAACATAGTTATGGTTTTAGGCCAAACCGCAATACACATCATGCGAAAGCTAGGTTTGAAACGCTCATTAATCGCGCATGCCTATATCACTGTGTTGACGTTGATATAAAAGGATTTTTTGACAATGTAAATCATGCCAAATTAATAAAACAGATGTGGTCTTTAGGCATTCGAGACAAGGCATTGCTTTCCATTATTTCACGTCTTTTAAAGGCTGAAATTATTGGGGAAGGTTTCCCAAAGAAAGGTACACCCCAAGGGGGGATCTTATCACCACTTTTATCTAATATCGTATTAAATGAACTAGACTGGTGGGTTAGTAATCAATGGGAAAGCTTTGAAACACATAAGTTATATAAATCAAATCTTGGCAGATATAATGCGTTGAAACAATCTAATTTAAAACATTGTTACATCGTGAGATATGCAGATGACTTTAAAATTCTTTGTCGCACTCGTTCACAAGCAATTAAAATGTATTATGCAGTGAATGATTTTCTTCATACAAGGCTTCGCCTTGAAATTAGCGAACAAAAATCAAAGGTGGTCAACCTAAAGAAAAACTCATCAGAGTTTTTAGGTTTTCGTTTTAAAGCCCATATAAAAAAGACGAAGAAAAGAACTCTTTATGTCGCTCGCTCACACATGACAAAGAATGCGCTCAAAAATGCACAGATAAAAATAAAACAAACAATCAAAGAGATTCAGAAACACCAATCGGTTGAGAATGTTTGGCGCTTTAATACAGTTATAATGGGAATCCAAAATTATTATTCAGCAGCTTCACACATCACTGATGATTTAACTGAGCTGAACTATCGTCTTCATAAAGCGTTATATAATCGTTTAAAAGAATCGAGAAAAGAAGCTACGTTTCAGGACTTTCCAAAATCCTTACAAAAACGGTACAAGGGATATGAGTGTAAGCTCTTCAAAATAAAAGAAATGGTACTTATTCCAATTCATGCCCAACGTTGTAAGATAAATCTGAACTTCTCTCAAAATATTTGTAACTACACTACCGTAGGTAGGGACAAAATACATCAAAACTTGCGAGCAATCAATAAACAAACGCTTACTCGTGTGATGAAACAGTTCATACCGAGCCGTTCCATCGAATACAACGATAACCGGATTAGTAGATTTATTGCACAATATGGAAAATGTGCTGTTACAGGGGTTGAATTGGGACTGGAGGAATGGCATTGTCACCATAAGACACCGTACCATCTCACCAAAGATGATTCATACGGAAACTTAATGATATTGCATAAATCTGTCCATCTTCTTATACATTTGAGAGATTTAGAGAAAATAAAAGTGCTTTTAAACTCACTCAAGTTAAATGAAAAGCAACTTACAGAAGTCAATAAATTGCGTAAGCAATGTCTGAACGAAGCTATCTGATTTTCCTTTGCATAATCATAAAAATCTTGAATGAATTGGATTAGTTGGAACGCCGTATGCTGGGAAACTCGCCTGTACGGTGTGAAGTGGGGGAAAAGCTGGAGATAACGTCAAAAGCTTACCTATCACTATAATACCATTCTGAAATTCTTAACTGTACTTTGTAAATTAATCTATAGATATAACTTTATTGTTATTCAACATTTTAATTGCTTGTTTCAAACAGGTTAATAAATGTCTGAAAAACTTTAAGAATGGATTTCTCTTTTCTATAGAGTAATTGACTGTAAAAATTTAGATTCTTATCATGTAAAGGAATCGCTTTTATCGACCGATTATTTACGTTTTTTTCTACTGAAAAAAGTGGTAAAAAACTAATCCCCCACTTATTTTCCACGGCTTTCTTAATTGTTTCCACGCTACTAAGCTCCATTGATATGTTGTGAGAAATGTTTTCCATCTTAAATCTTTCAAGCAAAAAAGCACGATACGTACACCCTTCATCGGTTAAGATGAAAGTTTCATTTTCTAAATCATTTATTGCAACTTCAGTTTTACTTGCAAAGACATGATCATGAGGCACAACAATCATCATATCCTGTTTTTTTATGTTAAGGCTTTCTATTCCAGTAACTTGACATGGAAAATCCAAGATAAGTCCAAAATCTATCTCTTTTTCTTTAACCATTCTAATAATGTTTTTCTCAGAATCCGGAATAATACGTATATGAATGTTGGGATAGATTCTTTTAAATTTTTCTAGTAGTTCAGGGAGAAAATAGATGGCTAATGTCTCAATTGTTCCTATAGAAAGTGTTTTGATTTCTTGTTCTTTTAGGGCCAGATGCGATTCTTGGTGTAGGGCTAGTATTTTTTTTGCGTAATCAAAAAGAAGTTCACCAGAAGAAGTAGGCTTCATGTATTTTCCTTTTCTTTCTAGTAAAACATTTCCTCCGTACAGTTCCTCAAGCTTTTGGATATGATTTGTAACGCTAGACTGGGCATAATCTAATTCAATAGCAGCACGAGTATAACTTCCGCTATTCACTACTTGAACAAAAGTTTTGAGATATAAAAATTCGATATAAATCAACCCCTTTTTTATCAATAATATTGATACTTATTATCTATAATTATCTAAAACTGTGAAGTTGTAAACAAGATATAATTTAATTAGAAAGAAAATTCAATATTAAAGGAGATCATAATATGACTATAAAACCAAAATTTTCCCTTTCTTTACAAATTGAACCTGCTAGTCCAAGTATTGCTTATCGATATTTCATGAATAAATTGTCTTATGAAACAGATATAGCTGATCTATCAGTAGACATAAAAAAAGGATATGAAGGTATTATTGTAATAGACGTAAGAGATCCTAAATCATATGAAGAGTGTCATATTCCAACAGCCCTATCATTACCGAGTAATAAGATTAGTGAAGAAACCACGCAAAGTTTTTCAAAAGATAAGGTCATTATTACATATTGTTGGGGTCCTGCATGTAATGGAGCTACTCGAGCTGCTGTTAAATTTGCTAATTTAGGTTTTAGAGTAAAAGAATTAATAGGGGGAATTGAATACTGGCGAAAAGAAGGTGGAGATGTTGAAGGAACATTGGGAGATAAAGCTAATATTTATTGGCAAATGAAGTCTTAATCTTAATCGTTTCAGTTAAATCCAAGGGTAATACTCTAATCTATTGCCCGGCAATTTTTGATCAATCTTTCAAATCAACATGAGGAAATTGAAATCAATATATAGCTATCAAAATAATTATTATGTAACTAACAAGTTTGTGTTCAATAAAATAATACTGATTGTTTCTAATTAAGTTCTTCAACAATCGGGCGCTATCCTGGAACAAGGATAAGCGCTCATTTTCCATTTTAGGGCCATATAATGGAACAACACTTAGTAGGTGTTTTGGATATATATGTTAAAATATATTTGAGGGAAAATCTAACTAAAAGATATGAAAAGAAATAAGCAATCCGTAAATACATTTATGATTTTCATAGGCGTAGAATTGAATTCTTTATTATAGATATAACAATTTTTGATAAACAGATGGAATTTAAACTAAGTTAATGTACTAAATAGAAGTGATTGAAACGAGGGGAAAAGAATGAAACTTAATAATCTATACAATTTTAAAAATTCAGTAAAGCACTTTCTTGATTTTGACAGTCTGAAATTTCCAGAAGATATATCTGAAATAGATATAAGTAAGTTGAGCTGGGTTGAGCCCTTTAATTTTAGAGTGAAAAAGCAAGAGGATAAGCATCGTACTCTAAAAATGCCAAATGTTTTAAATTTCATGGCTGCTTATGAGCATTTCAAAGATATACGCTACTTTGATTCTATTCAAGAAATGGATCCTTTACATAAACGATTATCTGCAAGTATAAATACTGGAGATTTTGTATCAGGCGAGTATGATAGGCATTTAGAGGAAGATTTTAATAAATTGTGTGTATATGACCACTTGCTAAAAGTGGATATAAAGGAGTATTACGGAAGAGTATATACGCATTTAATAGACTTTCAAGGACATCAGGAACGGTTCCTTTCAAATATGAATTTTGGAAAAACAAATGGACTAATAATGGGGAATTACTTGTCGTTATTTTTCGCAGAGTCCAACTTAAAAAATATTAGTAATGATATAGAAAATGAAATTAGTGCATTAGATATTGACTGTGAGTTCTCTTATTTTTCGGATGACTTTTACTTCTTTTGCAATAAGACCGATGATGATGAAGTAATAAAGATTTTTGATAAAGTATTAGAAAAATATGAACTTGAAAGAAACGATAATAAAAAGGAAGTTTGGACTTATGAAACTTTTAACAATTATAACTTGGTTGCAAGGTATTGGAAGAAATTAATAGCCCACTGTAATATCAGATTTAATAAGGAAAAGGATGATAACAAGCTCTATTTTATTAATCAGCTTGTTTTTAGACTTTCAAAATTGGATGACGAAAAACTTAAAAAAGTCTTTATTAATAATTTTTTTAAGACAAAATATTTCGGAGAATTGGACTTAGAGAAATATCAGGTTAAGGACTATGATTACCACCAATTATGCTTTCTGCTAAAATTATCTCCTGAGTCACTGTTATATACAGCTGATAGATTTAGTGACATGAGTGATTTTGATAACAATAAGTTACAAAAATTTTTACAAGTTAGATATAAAGAGTCCCTTCAAAAATTATTTAATGAAGAGCAACTCTATTTTTATTATGCAATAAAAATCTTTGGTTTTACGGATATATTTACAGAAACAACAGGTGCTGTAATTGAAACAAATAATCAAATATTGATTTCTTATTACCTAAAAGATGGATTATTTGGTCAAGAAGAACTAAATACATTAAAGGAAAAGGATGACGAGCAATTCTGGTTTAGAAATTATCATCTAATTTTATATACCCCTAATTTAATGGCTAATTTAGAAGAGAGTATTAAAAAATATTTAATCCCTAAAAAAGCGAACAAAGAAATTCAAAAGAACACCTATATGGAGTTCTACAAGGATAATTTACAATCACAAATCCCAATACTCAGAGACATACCTGACGTGCTTGATGAAATTAATGATTACTTAGAATTAAGAATAGAGGAAATCGAAGCAGATTTTGAACCGGATGATATAGATGAGTAATGTAATTAAAGTATTTTGATTTTTAAAATCACAAAAGTGTGGCTTCTCTTTTTAACATCACTATTTTGAACAGTCAATGATAAAAAAATTTGTATTTGGTTGTTTAACTATAGGTGCTGTAGGTTTTAGGTAGCAGATTTTTGGTTTTTTCAATTATCAGGCAGAGGAGTTTAAGAGACTATTAAGAAAGGAATTGAAAAAATGTCTTACCACATAAGGGTTAGAGCAGGAGCGATTATAATTGAAAATGGGAGAATTTTATTAACGGAATATAACGATCCAGGCAGAGGTGTGGTTTATGATTTACCAGCTGGAGGGGTTGAACCTAAGGAGTCCATTATTGATACCGTAAAAAGAGAAGCTAGGGAAGAAGCGAGTGTTGATGTTGAAGTTGGTCCATTAGCCTTTGTTTATGAGTATGCACCACACTTGAATTGTGAAAAATTTGGGCCAACCCATACTTTAGTTATGATGTTTGAGTGTACATTACAAAGTGGATCAGTTGCAAGAATGCCAGAAAAACCAGACTCTAATCAAACTGCTATAAAATGGTTACCATTATCACAACTTGAAGATATTCAACTATACGCAAATATTGGAAAGCAAATTCAGGATTATACTTTAAATAAGAGAAATATTGATTTAATCGAAGAGTACAACCTTTAAGACTCTAAAGTTATAATGCTTATTGAACTAAAGGAGGCGATAGCTGAAAATCGGACAGCTTATCTTTAGCTTTTCGTTATTCAACAAAAGGGCGCAAATATAGAGCAACTTAGGGCTTTTCTAGCTGCACTTAAAGGGAGCTTATTATTACAAGATACTCTTCTTTTTTTTATGTTAAAAAAATATTGAGTAAAAGGTCAACATTTGAAATAATTGGTATTAAGTAAACGGGATAGTTGAATAAGTTTTTAAAGGGAATTAAGTTACTTTGTTGATTTTACATATTAAGATTTAAAGAAGTATTTAACTACATAAGAGGTGCGAAAATGATAATACGAAAAGCAAAATTAAATGATGCATCAGGTATTGCAAAGGTTCACGTTGATAGTTGGAGAACGACTTATAAGGTCATTATTCAAGATGACTTTTTAAAGAATTTATCTTATGAAAAACGAACAGAATTATGGAAAAGAAATATTGCAAAAGAAAATAATTATGTAGTTGTTGCGGAGAATAGTGAAAGTCAAATCGTAGGTTTTGCAGATGCTTGGAAAAGAGAAACCAATGTAGTGGGAAAGCTCAAGTGATTTAACCTCAATTTACCTACTTGAAGAATACCAAGGACAAGGAATAGGGAAGAAGCTGTTCAAAGAATTATTTGAGCATTTTAAACAATTGGGTTATGGAAAAATATTTGTTGAAGTCCTTGAGGAAAATAAAACTCGTTATTTTTATGAATATTACGGTGCGAAATTAGTTAAAACAGTTCAAATTAAAATTGGTGAAAAAATACTAAATGAACTAATTTATGAATGGGATAATATTGACGATGTTATTGAGAAATTATAACCCTTTGTTAACTTGTGAAATTAGGTATTTGACATGTTCGGAGTATTATACGATCTTGTATTCTGGGATACAAATTAGATGCTTTGAAGTTGGCAATGGGTATATAAGTGTGGCGTTAAAAAAGTCAATTATTGTTATTTTTACTGAATATGATTTACATAGAATTGAAGCACCCGTAATGCCTAAAAATGAGCGGTCAATTAAAGTTTTAGAAAAATTAGGATTTATGAATGAGGGAATAACAAAGAAAATGATGAAGGTAAACGGGGTTTGGGAAGACCATATAAGGTGGTCATTATTAAATCCCGACAACATATTACAATCTGGAGCAAGAGTTGAATAAGGATGACATAATTATATATCAGTTGAGGAGATTTTAATGGAGCATAACATGGTTTGCCTTTCAAACGAAATAATATCATTAAGAGAATTCACCAAAGATGATTGGATCGATGTTCACAAATACGCATCACAACATATTGTTTGTATATATCAACCTTGGGGACCTAATACAGAAGAGGAATCACAAGGTTTTGTTAATCAGATAATCAGAGATGCAAGCCATGCAGAGAGAACCAGGTTTGCATTTGCGGTAATATATAATGAAAAAATGATAGGATCTGGGGAAATTAACATTAGAGACCTCACTAACAAAGTTGGGGAAGTTGCATATATCGTCAATCCTGATTTTTGGGGAAAGGGTATTGCAACGGATATTGCTAAACTACTAATTAATTTTGGATTTAAAGAACTTAACCTCCATCGCATATATGCAACTTGTGACCCTAGAAACGTAGGCTCATCAAAAGTATTGGAAAAAGTAGGAATGATTAAGGAAGGTAGAATTCGTGAGGATTTGTTAATAAAAGATGGTTGGCGGGATTCTTTATTATATAGTGTTCTAGAACAAGAATGGGAAAAATAATCTATCAATATTTCCTTAAGGATATATTCCTTAAGGATGATATATTCTATATATATCTTGAATTCAAGTCTTCGGCAATCGGGCGCTATCCAGGAACAGGATTAGCGCTCATTTTTATTGGGACTGGATGAAGAATACCTTATTGTAGGAATTTATATATTATGAAATAATTGGTATTAAGATAAAAGTCTGTTATGGATAGATCGAAAATAAAAATGGGGTGAAAAGTTGGGTGATAATGAAGATGTCTGGAAACCTCTTTCTATTACTGAAATTCAAAATATCTTCAGCATAATTCCTGTCCAATGGTGGATTGCTGGTGGGTGGGCTTTAGATATTTATTTACAGAAAATCACTAGGGCTCACGATGATATTGACATTGTTATATTAAGACCAGACCATTTAATTTTACAAAGACATCTGGGTAGGGATTGGGAAATGTTTATAGCATATAAAGGTCAGTTAATACCTTGGAACAAAAATCAATTGCTAGACTCTCATTTTGATAATATCTGGGTAAAGAAAAAAGATGAATCAACATGGGCTTTTCAAGTAATGTTATTGGATACAGAGGTGAAGGATTGGATTTACAAACGAGACAACACAATAAGAAAGCCTATTGAAGATATTGGGTTAGAATCTTTATCTGGAATACCATTTTTAAAACCAGAAATACAACTTCTTTATAAAGGTGGAAGTTCTGTCATTAGAGAGAAAGATGTTATCGATTTAGGAAATATATTACCTAAATTAAATGCTAGCAACCGTGATTGGTTAAAAGAGTCCTTGAATATACAGTACCCTCAGGGACATGAATGGATTGAACTAATAGATTCTTATGCAAAAGTTTGAAATTAGGTAAGGTGAATATGCTTGAATAAAGTTATTGATAAACTTAAAGAAATAGATACCGGAGAAATAGGAATCATATTATTTTCCAGCAAAGAGCAAAGGTATGATACTGCTTTAAATAGTGAACTCACAGTCCCCCTTGCATCAGCAGCAAAAGTGGCAATAGCATTTTGTGTAGCAAAATGGGTAGAGGAAAATACATATAATTGGGAAGACCTAGTTAATGAGATTTCATTTAATCCAGAAGAAGATAGCAAGGAACTTTATCCTCATCTACAAAATAGAAAATCGCTTCCTTTAAGGGAGGCGGTTGAAGTAATGATTGCTTGTCATGATAGCTATGTTGCTAAAAGTATTGTGAATTTTTGTGGTGGATGGAAAAAGTTAAACAATTCTATCCAATCTTATTTTCCGACAATAAGTGTTACTGAAAGCCCAAGAGATATTGAAAACAAAGGACAGCTAAATCAATTACTTGAAATAGTAATCCAAATCTTTCAGGGCTACAAAACACAACCTCTCCTTTGGACACCAATTATTAATGGCCTGGTTAGACAAAAAGGAAATGTAAACCATATTCCAACACACCATCTAAATCATATGACAGGTGGCTTAGACAATGTTGTGATTGATATTGGCATAATCGGTGACTTCAATAAAGATCCTTTCATTTTTGCAGTAGGGGCTATTAATTTACCTAATAGATTCACAAATCAGGCTGCTGATAAAATAATTATGGAAGCTATGAATCTGCTTTATGATGAATATTTAAAGAAACTAGACAGCCGTACTTAATTATAAAGAGTGAGAAGCTTTGTACATGTTCAAGAATAGGGCAGGATTGTCAAATAAGGTTTGACTGAAAATCGATAAAAAGAGAGGAGACTAACTATTGGGATATATTGAAGATTTAAGAGGAATTGTGGGTCATAGACCTTTAATTTTTGTAGGTTCGGTTACTATTATTGTTGATGAACTTGGGAGATTATTATTGCAACAAAGAAAGTTCCCACTTGGATCGTGGGGCATAACAGGTGGTCTAATGGAATTAGGAGAGTCTACTGAAGATGTAGCGAAACGTGAGGCTTTTGAAGAGACTGGTCTAATTGTAGATAAACTAAACCTTATCAATGTTTATTCAGGTTCTCAGAACTATATAAAAGCTGAAAATGGAGATGAGTTTTATGTTGTAACAGTTGCATACTATTCAGATGCTTTTGAAGGAGAGTTAAGAGTTGATGAGGCTGAATCTATTAAATTTGAGTTCTTTTATCCCGATGGACTGCCTAAGAACATAGTGAAAAGCCACAAAATTATACTTGATGAATTTTTATCAAAACATTATAAGAAAAAAATTACGACTTGATATTATAATTTTCAACAAAAGGGTGCTTTCCTGTAACAAGGTCAGCGCTCGTTTTTATGTTGGCAAGAGAAATATTTTATTGAAGGAATTTTTGGATTATGAAATAATTGGAATTAAACAAACGGGCAGGATTGTTCAATAAGGTATTTTAATTTTAAGTATTTCATTTGAGTTAGGTATAGAATTGGGGAGCACTTTTATGAATTGTAAAGTTAAAATGGGTAATATTTTTTATGAAGTTATTGGTGAAGGGTTTCCGATAATAATTCTTCATTCTATTGGAACTGATCACCGTTCCATGAAAGAGTGGATAGAGCCAATTTTCAAGAAGATTAATGGGTACCAAAGGGTCTATATAGATTTACCAGCCCATGGAAATAGTGATATTGATATAAATCTAAAATCAACAGATGATATGCTTACAAATATTTTAGATTTTATAGATACATCATTTCTTGGGATGAAATTTTCATTGATAGGTTCTTCATTTGGAGGTTATTTAGCTCAGGGAATTTTGCACTTTAGGCAAAACCATGTAAAGAGTATATGTTTACTTGCACCCGTTCTTCATTTAATAGAAAGGACGCTACCTGAAAAAGTGGTCATAGAAAAGGATGGAAATTTACTAAGTGCATTGGACTCGGATTTAAGGAGTGCATTTGAAACACTATTTGTTTATCAAAATAAAGAAAGTCTCGACTGTTTTTTGAGTGAAATTCAACCTGGGCGTATATTAGCTAACAAAGATTTCTTAACATCAGACTGGAGAGAAAAGGGGTACTTTTTCTCTGAAGAACCTTTTCAAGGTGTATCAAGTTTGAGGCAACAAGCATTAATAATTCTTGGAAAACAAGACAACATCTGCGGATATAAAGATTATGATTATTTACTTAATAAATTTCCTTCTTCAACATATGTTATTTTAAATAAAGCAGGACACATGCTTCATATTGAAAAACGTCAGGTAGTACAACAACTAGTTGAAGACTGGTTATGTGAATGAGTTTGTTCTTCCACAATCGGGAGCTAATCTTGAATAACACCAGGCATTGATCCAAGCAGGGTCAATGCCTATTTTTGTAGAAGTATAGAGGTAGGTTACTTTAATAATATAGTATTGGAGGAAAGGTATGAAATTTGAAAGAAGTAATGTTCAAAATATAAAAATTAGACCTTTAATCATAGATGATTTTGAATATATTTTAGAATGGAGTAAAGATGATACATTTTGTTCAGCAAATGATTGGGAAAAAAATAGAGACGTGCAAGAATTATATAGATGGTGGCAACACTGTGTAAATAATGTATCTGAAGATTTTATTCGGTTGGGAATTGAATTGGATAATAAGTTAATTGGATATGCAGACCTGGCTTGTATTAGAGTAAATACAGCGGAATTAGGCATTGCAATTGGTGAAAGTATACTATGGGGAAAAGGAATCGGATTTAATGCTAGTATATGTATGATGGATTATGCTTCTAAGCAATTAGACATTACAGTTTTTAATGCAGAGACACACGAAACGAATACTCGTTCAAGAAAAATGCTTGAGAGAATAGGGTTTAAGGAAGTTAGTAGAAATGGAAGCGAACAATACTTAGGAACGGAAAGCCAACTAATACAATACAGGCTTTCATTATAGAAAAGTTTGTTTATTGAAGTAAACCAGCTAATAGAAGCTACTCAGTTATTCCATTAAAGGGCGCTTATCAGTAAAAAGATAAGTGCTTTTTAAGTAGAAAAAAATTGAATTTGTCTAATTGTTTTGAAATAGCTGGTACTAAACAATCGGTTAACTTTATAATAAAAAGGATATTTAGATAACCAAATAGAATATAGTGGAAAACAAATTTTAAAGATAAGTGGTGGTGTATTGAAAAAGATTCTACCTAATAGAATACATATTATAGGTTCAGTTGGAAGTGGAAAGACAACATTAGCAAGAGAATTATCTTCTCAATTTAATATTCCTTTTTATGAATTAGATAATGTTGTTTGGAAAAGGCATGGAGGGCATGGGGAAGTACGAAGAACTGAAAAAGAAAGAGAAGATTATTTAAATACCCTAATTGCTTCTGATAGTTGGATTGTAGAAGGCGTTCATAATGAGGAATGGGTGTCTAATAGTTTTCGAAATGCCGAAATAATAATTTTCTTAGATATAAATTATTCGGTTAGAACTTACCGAATTATAAAGAGATTTATTTTACAAAAACTTAGATTAGAAAAATCTAATTATAAACCAACATTAAAGATATTCTTCAAGATGTTTAAATGGAATAGATATTTGAAGAGGTGGGTAAACCGAATTTCTACAATAAATTTGGGAAGTATGGTGATAAAATATTAGTTGTAACTAGTAAGAAAGAGATTGAAAGTTACTTCAACTAACGGGCGCGATCCAGGAACAAGGATCAGCGTCAGTTTTTATATTGCCCAAAAAGATATAATTGAAGCAATTATCAGAGTATGAAATAATTGGTATTAAATAATAGGGAAGGTTTGTGAAGTAAGAAGTAAGCTGCACGGTTTAAATTTACAGTTATGATAATTTGGAAGAGGTGAATTGATGAGGCAAATTATAGCTTTGGGTGGAGGAGGTTTTTCAATGGAACCTGAGAACCCACTACTTGATGAATACATTTTATCACAGGCAAAAAAAGATTTACCCAAAGTATGTTTTGTTCCAACCGCTAGCGGAGACCAATCAAATTACATAGAGAGATTTCATAATGCATTTAACCTACTTCCTTGTCAACCTTCTCACATATCTTTATTTGAGCCTGAATTTAATAACTTAGAAAAGTTTGTTCTTGAGCAAGATGTTATATATGTAGGAGGAGGAAATACCAGGAATATGCTTCTTTTATGGAAGGAATGGGGATTAGATAAAGTATTAAAAAAGGCTTATGAACAAGGTGTTATACTAGCTGGTTTAAGTGCTGGAGCAATTTGTTGGTTTGAAGAAGGATTAACTGATCCATTAAATGCACCGTTGTATAAACTAGATTGTTTAGGCTTTTTGAAGGGAAGTAATTGTCCCCATTATGATGGAGAGAACAAAAGAAAGCCTTCATATCACAAATTAATCCTAGAAGCTCAAATGAAAGAAGGATACGCAGTAGACGACGGAGCAGCTCTTCATTTTGTTAATGAAATACTATCAAAGTCTGTTAGTTCAAGACCAAAAGCAAAGTCTTACTTTATTAAATTAATAAATGGTGAAATTACTGAAAATGAGATTAATACAACCTATTTAAGCATTTGATAGCCAATGCCTTAATCAAGAATCTAGGGCTATAGTTGAATAAGCAATTAGAAAAAACAATAGATATATATTTGCTGCGCAGTACAAGGATACTCTGCAATAGAATATATTCTTCCACAAAAACGGGCGCAATCCTGTAACAAGGATTAGCGCTCATTTTTTTGCTAGGATGAAAAATAACTTATTGTAGGAATTTTTAGAATATGAAATAATTGGTATTAAAACAATATGGTAGCAATCAAGTTGAAGAATGCACTAAATTAAAAGGGGGGATAAACAAAATGATAGTACTTTTGGGGTACATAGTACCAACAATAGTAGCAGCATTTTTTATTGGATTTTTCGCACCTTTAGTTGGAATTGTAGTGGGTTTTTTAATTCATATAATCGTATTACAAATAAGAATTTCAAATAAAATAGACCGACTTATAGATAGGTTAGATGCTAGTGAAAAGATTAATCCTTAGATTCATCTTTAGGTAACTGGAGCTATAAATGTATTCTTTGGTGAAAGAGGAGTTTTCCGGAGTGTAAACAGGGAGGGGATTTTTTTGAAATACTACTTTGAAAAAATAACGGATCATGTGTATGGCTTTCTCTTATGGGATGAATCGTGGAATTCCTATAATAACTGTTATTTGGTTATGGGAGATAATGGCTACACACTTATTGATTCTGGTAAAGAGGAGCACTTTGATTACCTAGAAGCCTCCATGAAAGAAATCAATCTAAATAAAGAGGAGATTTTCGCATTCATAGCTACGCACGGTCATAAAGACCACATCGGCGGACTTTCCTTTTTAGAAAACATAAAAAGTTATATTCATAGTGAAGATCTCAGCCTAGTGCCGGAAAAACTGAAAACCAATCTTACAGGAACGCTCCCTGAAAATGGTGCAGCTTTCAACGGGTTGGAGTGTATCCTCTTAGGTCATCATACTCCAGGCTCTGTTGCTCTTTTTCATCAAGAAAGTGGTGCGCTATTTTGTGGCGACCACCTTTGTTTCTTTGGTGAGCCTTTGCCAAATGAAAAAGTTGCGGGCAATGGGAAAGAAATGAAGGATAAATATGTAAAGTTCATCTCGGACTGGGCAAAAAACGAGGAGATGAGAAGTAAGCACCATTTTGAGTTGTTTATGGAAGGGCTTAAGAAACTTAGGGAGATCAGGCCAAGTATCCTCTGTACAGGGCATGGGGTTGTAATTAGGGATGATGTGGATTCTTTCTTATCAGGCCTCATCCAGAGCCAGTTTGTATAGTTGAAGAAATGTATAATTATCTTGAAATCGAGTCTTCAATAATCGGGCGCATTTCTGTAATAAGAAATGTGTCTTTCTATATTTAATCGTATTGTTCCTGGATCTGGGACTAGAGAATACATAAGAAAATCACTTTGTAACATTATTGTAATGTTTGTAACATTATATTGATGCTGTTAATATTCGAGGCGTGTTTAAATGTGCCTTACGCCTATTTAGAGCTTATTTCATGAAAGTGTGTACAGTCCCTTTGAAAGATATTTTTAAAGGGATTTAGGTATGTTAGTAAAGCTTTAATAGGTAATTAAAATCTACTTCTAGGTTTGTTTTAATATTATTAATAATCTGATTTTAATAGTTCTTTAACAAAGAAGAAGGGAAATGTTGGTATAATTAGGCGTAATCACAAATTTTGTTAAAAAGGGGACTGTTTTAATGGAATCTATTTATAATAATGATGATTTGTTGAAAATGCTAGATCAATTACTAATTGAAAATTCTAGTTTTAACTGGGATAACTTTTATACCGATCGTGATAGGAATGTCCCTTTCTTTGCTAATTATCCTGATGAAAACCTTGTAGAATACTTTGAGAAAGGTCTATTCCAACCAGGGAAAAGAGTTTTAGAATTAGGTTGTGGACCAGGACGGAATGCAATTTTCTTTGCTGAAAATGGATGTGTTGTTGATGCTGTTGATTTATCAGAAGAAGCATTGGAGTGGGGAAGGCAACGTGCAGAAAAGAAGAACTTGACGGTGAATTTTAGTAAGGACAATATATTTAATTTAAACAAAAATGAAGAAAGTTACGATATAGTTTATGATTCAGGATGCTTCCATCATATTGCACCCCACAGAAGAATGAGTTATTTGAATTTAGTTAGAAAAGCATTAAAGCCTAATGGCCTATTTGGCATTACTTGTTTTAAGCAAGGTGGTAAATTTGGAGGAAGCGATATTTCAGATTGGGATGTTTATAGATTGCGAAGTCTTCAGGGAGGTTTAGGTTTTACAGGGGAAAAATTAAGGAGTATTTTTAATGATTTTAGAGAAGTAGAAGTGCGTGATATGAAAGAAATAGATATGTCCAAAAAAATTTTTGGTGTATCAGGTTTGTTAACTGGTGTTTTTCGAAAATATTAATAAATTTAACGGATGTGTATTCTTCACCATTATTGGATTTATACGGAGTAGAAACAGAAGGAGAAGGAAGGAGATGGTAGAAAGTAATGAGCCTTACGAAGGAAAGAATTGAAATTTTGCAAAAAAGAATCTTGTTGGTTTTGAATAAACAAGATAATTGGAACGTTAAAATGATTAAGTTTCTAAACAATGGTGTTGTAAATGCAGTATTTATTTTGAAAGAGGAGAGTCGAGGAATCTTGATTGCCAGAACTCCATGGAGGCTGGACGAGTCAATTGGAAATCTCCATTCGAATGAAGATGTAGCTTCGCTAAATAAAGAAGCAACTATCGCAAAACATTGTTTCAATCATGGTTTAAAAGTCCCCAGAGTAATTTATCTTCACTTGAGCAAAGAAATTAACTTTCTTGTTTCAGAATATATACACGGTGATGAAAGTACGATCTCTGCAGCTGATATCGGAAATCTCGTCTCAGCTATACATAAAACACCGCTTAAAGGCTTGAGCATAATTGATCAGGAAAACCGTTCCTTTTATAATATTGTGTCAAGCAGGATTGTGGAAAGAGTCAGCACATTAAATAAACTCCTATCAACTAATTTAACTGTACCATCCATAAAAGAAATTGAGGAAACTTTGGTTATGACAAAAACAGACCATTGCCTCATTCACCTTGATATAAGAACTCCAAATATTATTAGATACAAAGGGGAAATAAAAGCAGTCATAGATTGGGATAATGCATTTATAGGTGATCCGTTAATGGAGTTAATGAGAATTTTAGAAACGCGTGAAATAGACATCTTGGAATTTCAAAAAGGGTATAATAATGATAATATACTAATTTCTTCTTCACTGCCAAATAGTACTTTATATCGACTTGATACGGCTTTAATGCTTGCAATTTTATTTACAACCTACATTAAAGATAATGTTAAAGGACAGTATTACCTTCAAAGGTCTTATTATTTAAGTAACTCATTAAAAAGAAGTCTATAAAAATCCGGTAATATTTCTAGTTGTTTATAGTGGAATAATCTTCCGCAATCGGGCGCGATCCAGGAACAAGGATCAGCGCTCGTTTTTATATTGGCCAAAGAAAATATCTTATTGAAGGAATTTTTAGATTATGAAATAATTGGAATTAAGCAAACGGGCAGGATTGTTTAGAAAATCGTCTGAATTAAAGGACCAAAAAAGAGGTATGAATTTGAATTTTATTAATGGAGGGGAATAACTTGTATTATGAAAGTATCACTTCTGCACTATACACAATTATTTTTTGGTGGCTAATATTTCTCATATTCCAAAGAATAAACAACCGTTACCCAGAAAGGAACTCTTGGAAAAAAGATATTACAATCACTTTTTTTCAAAGCGTAATTATTTCCTTATTAGTAGCACCTATTGCTTTCTTACTTATTAAATAAGTAAAAAAGCCACACGTTGTACTATTCAATTAAATAGGGCGATTGTTAAATAGTGAATTGCTCCTTTCTTACCTATTGGTGCAGGATTGTTTAGTAAGGGATATGAATAGTTTAAGATAATATTATGAAATTAAGGAGTTGATAATTTGAAAAAATATGTACTTCTTCTGATAGTTACTCTGTTTTTGGGAGGATGTAACAATGCTAATTCAATGGAAGATGTATTTCATAAAGAAATGAAAAGTCTTGAAGATGTTGATGATTATAGTTTGATTAAGAAAGTAGAAGAGGATAATATCATTCTTTTCACTTCCTATATTCAAGAAGATGAGGAAAACAACAATCAAATAAAGATTGGGCATTTCAATAAAACCGATAGTGGATGGGTTTGGGACAAAACCGCTAATTGTAATGGCAAGTGGTCAGGTACATTAGAAAATATGCCATATCTTTGGTGCGGAACGTTAACGGAACCAAGACACGAAAAAGTGTATGTTGGTGATACTGAAGCGAAAATGATTGAAGTAGATGGGGGAGTTAAACGAGTTTGGTATCATCTAAGTGAAAACGAAAACGAGGAGATTAAAGTAGTTTTTACAGATGGTTCAGAGGAATGGCTTAAGGAAGTGATAAAATAATTTTATTGTGCTAAAGGGCGCTATTGTTGAAAAAGCAATTAGAAAAAACAATAGATATATATTTGCTGCGCAGTACAACGATACTATTCAATAGAAAAAAGAAATAATAGCCGGAGCTTATTTGGAATAAGCACCTTATTTTAAACAGGTAAACACCACTACATCAAAGAATTGTCTGCGATCACAACTCAAGCCACGTCGAATGTGTCAGCCATTTAATTTTAAAATAAATTTGTCAATCTCTCCATAAGGAGCATGTGTATGAGCACAAGTTTAAATGACTTTGTACAAAAGACAGTGGAAGCTATGGACCACTTTGATAAAAACAATATGGACTGCGTCAAAGATGTAGTAAGAGACGCCATTAACTTCTATAAGCTAAACTCTTATGAAGAAGTAGAAGAAACGAATGAAGGTACCACGAGATCTTTGTATATACACTCAATGGTAGAGGAAAATCTTCTATCTAAGGTAGTAGAACTCTCTGTAGGAACCGATAGAGACTTATATTTAGAAGAAGTCTATCAAAGTTTTGTAATAAGACAATATTAGGTGGGACTAACGGTACATTACAGCACTTTTCTGAGAAGGATGAGAGCTGCTGTAATGTGCTTTTTGTTGTCTTTCGAAATGTCCCAGATATTATTACTGTTGGAAACCAAAGGGACTGTTCTAGCGCTTCCTTCGGGTTTCGAAGGATCATTTGAATGCTAACATGGAAAATACGAAAAAAACCTTCCATCTTATCCAGGAAAGGTTTTTTGCTATGATCATTTTTTTACTTATATCATCAAATAACATATATGATTTCAGCCTTTCCGTTTACTGTATGTTTTCTTTAAATCCAGTATTCTTTTGACATTTTATGTACAAGATAATGTAGATAAAATAAAAATGGTGGCTGATATGAAAACATTGTGGTTTTTTCTAATTTTAGCGATATTATCCTTTATTTCCCTATACATACTGATGAAGAAAATGAACGTCACTAACGTCTTGGGCTGTTATTTTTTCTCCAATATTCTTATTACAAATACAGGTCTAATCATTAATTTAAATTTAGAACTTACAAAACAAGAGCCAGGTCAGTTAATTTTTTGGGCACAAAAAATTCCTGAGTTGTCACTTAAGCCAGCGCTACTTTTATGGATTATTTATATGTTGTTCTCAAATAGAACTATTTTTAGTAAATTTATTCATCTTCTCATCTTCTTAACAGCACTCATTTCAATTGAACTGCTTTTTGTTCATATTGGATATTTGAAGTGGGTGGATTGGAATGTATTTTATTCATATTTAAGGTACACTCTGATTATTTTATTATTGGCTATTTACTCATTTTATTTTGAAAAACTTATTTGTAGAGGCAAAGAGGTGAATACGTCATGATGTTACCTCTTCCTGAGAAATTTGATTCAAATGAAATATTTATTATTTTTTCCACAGTACTTTCTTGGACGCTCATGTTTATATTACCTAGACGCTTGCCTGCTGTTACCATCACTATTATTTGGACATTCAATGTTTTTCTTGCTGTGTTAGCTGATATTACCCTTAGTGTAAAACCATATGAATTATACTTTACGATTGATCATAAAAAGCATGAATTATTTGATGTATTATTGCACTTTGTCACTTACCCTACGCTTTCTTACTTTGTAGTAAACTTCTATCAATATAACAAGCCCAAAGGCCTGAAGTATCTATTTTATATAATTTTTTGGGCAGGGATAGCGATTTCTTTAGAATGGATTTCAGTAAAGTTTCATGTTTTTACGTATACAGGTTGGAAATTGTATTTATCCTTTATCACTTATTTGTTTGTTTTTGCTGCTACTATTTGGCTTGCGAACTTTGTTGAAAAGAAAGGATAGTTACGTACGAGAAATATAGTAAGTTTTTTGTAATGAGGTCATTCTCGTTAAAATGGATACTTTTCTTTTAAAATACTATTTCTACTGTTAGAGGAAACCCATATATATAAGGTAAAAGCTAACAGGAGTAGGATAATATGGACAAACAAAATAGTAATTTCAGATGGGTTATATTTACTTCTGTATTGTTTACATACTTAATAATGTCGAGTCAACGAACGGCTCCAGGATTAATTACAGACCAATTAATGAACGATTTTAGTGTAACAGCAGCAACGGTTGGATTAGTGACAAGTATTCAGTTTTTTGTATACACCGGTCTGCAAATTCCTATGGGCATTTTAGCTGATCGTTATGGACCTAATTTTCTTCTAATTTTAGGGGCAACTCTTACAGGCATAGGTACCATGATTTATAGTTTTAGCACACATGAATTGGTCCTGTTTGTTGCCAGAATCCTAACGGGAATAGGCGATGCGACCATATGGGTAAACATGGTGTTGATTTTAAGCCTATGGTTTAATAAAAAAGAATTTACTCGATTAATTGGGTTTGCAGGAATGACAGGAAGCCTAGGTTTCCTTTTGGCAACTGTTCCTTTCTCTGTATTGGTAGCCTTACTTGGTTGGAGGGGAGCATTTCTTATAGCTGGGATACTCTTATGCTTATTAAGTATTTTCCTTTATTATGTGCTTGTTAAAAAATCACAGCAATCGTTAATTGCAGCCCCAAAAATACAACGTGAAAAAACATCGGTTATAATGCGGAGAATACTTTCGGATCGGCAGGCATGGGCCCTGTTTTTTTGTCACTTTGGGATTGTTGGAGGGTATATAGGGTTTATCGGTTCGTGGGCAGTGCCATATGTAATGGATGTGTATGGAATGACACGCATAGTTGCAAGTCAGCTTATTATGATTAGTCTCATTGGGGCACTCATTGGGGCACCACTAATTGGTTGGATTTCAAGTTGTTTAGAAACTATAAAACGGCCATATATTGTTTTTCATATTACGGTTTTATTGTGTTGGTCCATTTTTCTTTTATTTAAAGAGCATCCACCTTTTTACTTACTGATTATCCTTTTCTTTATTATTGGCTTTGGCTTTGGATCAAACTCCTTAACTTTTGCAGTTGTTCGTCAGTCTTTTCCTATAACAGAAACAGGCATTGTTACTGGGTTTGCGAATACTGGTGGATTTTTAAGTGCAGTATTACTACCAAGTATTTTCGGATATCTGTTGGATTATTTTCAGTCAACTTCAGGTAGTATTAGTGGTGGGTACTACTATGGTTTTCTCACTCCAGTCATCTTCTCTATATTTGGCTTAATTGGAGTGATTTTTATGGAGGAAAAGCGTCAAAATGCAGGACGAAGATCAAATGCAACTGGGGTTCCTTTATGATATAGAATATTAAGCTTGAAATAGCAAATAATGACCCTCACGGATGATGGATTTAAACGGATTTGTATTAGCAGAGAACAAAGAACCCATTCTTTTTGGGCAAGAAGAAAAGAAGAAGATTAAAGGAAAAGGATAAGTTTATATCACAGATAGCATTCTGCACATATGAGCTTGAAACTCTTAAAAAGAAGGCAACTAACCCTGATGGGCGTTGCCTTTTTACGTTACTTCTAGTGGAAAGTGGAACTTTTATCATAGAAACTTCCAACCAGAGAAGAAAAGGTATCTACTGGAATTTTGTTTAAATAAATTCCATTCAGGAACGAATTTCGTTAAAATATATATTGTCCATTTTTCGCAAGTTTAAAGTACTTGTATTTGATAAAGAGTAAAGAAACATGATATAAGATATAAGTGTAAATTTTTGATCGGGAATTTTAGTACTTTATATTTTGAGAGGATTTGAGTTTGACATGATAGATAATTTTTGGCGTGAGTTACCGAAACCGTTTTTTGTGTTGGCGCCGATGGAAGATGTGACGGATGTAGTTTTCCGCACGGTGGTAAGGAAAGCCGGAAGACCGGATGTGTTCTTTACAGAGTTCACAAACTCTGACAGCTATTGTCATCCAGAAGGAAAAGACAGTGTGCGCGGTCGTTTACTTTTTACAGAAGAGGAACAGCCGATGGTGGCGCATATTTGGGGCGATAATCCAGAGTATTTCCGTCAGATGAGTATCGGGATGGCGGAGCTAGGTTTTAAAGGAATCGATATTAACATGGGTTGTCCTGTACCGAATGTGGCGACGCGAGGGAAAGGAAGCGGCCTTATCCAACGTCCAGATGTTGCTGCGGAATTGATCCAGGCTGCAAAAGCTGGTGGACTGCCAGTCAGCGTGAAAACACGACTCGGCTTTACGGAAGTAGACGAGTGGAAGGAGTGGTTAAAGCATATTCTAGAACAGGATATTGCGAATCTTTCTATTCATTTACGGACCAGAAAAGAAATGAGCGAAGTGGATGCGCATTGGGAGCTGATTCCGGAGATCAAGGAGCTACGTGACCGGATTGCGCCGGAAACGTTGCTAACCATTAATGGAGACATTCCTAACCGTCAAGTTGGGCAAGAGCTTGCCGAGAAATATGGCATTGACGGCGTGATGATTGGACGAGGTATTTTCAAGAATCCGTTCGCTTTCGAAAAAGAAGCGAAAGAGCACACCAGCAAGGAATACCTAGATCTCTTAAGGTTGCAGCTGGACCTCCAAGATCATTATGCTGAGATAGTACCACGCAACATGTCTAAGCTTCACCGCTTTTTCAAAATCTATGTCAAAGGATTCCGTGGAGCTGGGGAATTAAGAAACCAGTTGATGAACACCAAATCCACGGATGAAGTCCGTGCATTGCTTGATGAGTTTGAAAGTGGGTTGTAGGGACAGGCAACGTGACCCACTGTCCCAAGCATAAAAACGAAGTAAACCCGAGAATACAAGCTATTCTCGGGTTTTTGCGTGTGTGCACATAGAAAACGGGTCAGCGTGCCTGTCCCCTCGACGCCTCTTTCTGATCCAGATAATAACTCAAGAAAGTAAGCAGACTAGCGCATACTGCCACAATGCCGCCGACCCACGTTACATGTATAAGACCGACTTGGTGGTAGACGAGTCCACCGAGGGCAGATCCCATTGCTATTCCGACATTGCTTGCAACCGGCATGAGGGAAGCAGCGAGCCCTGTTGCACTAGGCTGATAGATCTTAGCTAGGTCTATGAGGTAAAGCTGGGTAGATGTAGTTAATAGAATGGCCATTAACGACATCAATCCAATGTTAACAAGCCCCAACCCGAAATGATTAATGGTCCAAAATAAGCTAATCAATACAACCGCCTGCACGAGAAACACAAACCGAAGGCGGCCAATCGGATTATGGCTAGCAATTTTACCTGCTAAGATATTACTGAAAATGGAGATGAATCCGTATATGAAAAGAATCAAACTAATGGAATAGTTAGGTGCTCCCATTCCCTTCAAGATAGGAACAAGGTACGTAAAGACGACATAGGTTGCCCCAAATCCAAGCGCTGGAATGAAAAAGGCAATCAGAATTCGCGGGTTGGTTAAGAGCGAGAACTGATCACGAATCGAGCTTCGAACTTGGCTCAGCTTGCTTGGTAGCACGAAATAAGATGCAAGGAAAGCCACTCCTCCAAGAATAGTTGTTAGCATAAAAGTGGAATTCCATCCGAACCACGAAGCTACGACAGTCCCAATCGGTACTCCCACCACATTCGCAAGGGTGAACCCTCCGAACACAAATGAAATGGCAAGGCCGCGCTTGGCTGCTGGCATCGTCTCACTTGCTACAATCATGGCGAGTGAGATCAGCACACCCGTCACAATTGCCGTCAGGATTCGAAAAGAAAGCAGCATCGTGTAGGATGTTGAAATGGCGCACAACGCATTGAAAATAATGAAAGCACCTATTAAAAACAACATCCATTTCCGCTTAGGAAAATGACTTGTTGCCGACATCACGATAGGTGTGGCGATGGCAAACGTAAGGGCAAATGCAGAAACAAGGGTGCCTGCTTTTGCATTAGACATATCAAGGCTTGAAGAGATCTCCGTCAAGATTCCAACTATAACAAACTCGCTTGTACCAAGGACAAACGTTAATAAAGAAAGGGTTATAATGAGCAACCAATGTTGCCTCGTTAATTTATCAGATTGCATAAATACCTCTTTTCTAAGCTGAATGGAAATGTGTTATGTGGTAAGTAAACAACCTAAATATCATAACATAATGATTCCCATTTTAAGAGGTTTTCTTGCATTCTCTAGTTTTCTTTCATCACAAGCTTTGCAACTTTAGCCGCCGTTCGTCGAGGTAGAAACTTGGCTGCCAATGCCCCAACTTTATTAAATCCTCCAGTTATGACAACACCTTTTCCTTGCATCAAAGCATCATACCCTTTTTTTGCTACAAC
The DNA here is from genome assembly GCF_002157855.1 of Sutcliffiella horikoshii. Classification (NCBI taxonomy): domain Bacteria; kingdom Bacillati; phylum Bacillota; class Bacilli; order Caryophanales; family Bacillaceae; genus Sutcliffiella; species Sutcliffiella horikoshii. The sequence continues at coordinate 589,811 of NZ_CP020880.1, forward strand.
ATCAGAAGGCATGGCATTACTGAACATTTTTGTGTTCTCCACTTTTGCAACAGAGCTGAAGTTTGTTTTGGTTGCACCAGGGCATAGAGTGGTAACCGTTATATTATCTTCTTTCAACTCCTCAGCCAATGCTTCTGAAAAGGATAGAACATAAGACTTTGTTGCATAGTAGACAGCCATGCTAGGTCCTGGTTGGAATGCTGCAGTACTTGCCACGTTTAATATTTTCCCGGATTTACTCTTTTTCAGATCTGGCAGCAAATGATAGGTTAATTCGGTTAATGATGAAACATTGAGGTGAATCATATTTAATTGCTGCTCAATATTGAGACTTTCAAAAGATCCTAATAACCCAAAACCTGCGTTATTTACTAATACATCCACGAAAATTTTCCGTGTTTTCATTTCATCCACAATTTCTTTGATTGCATCAGGCTTGCTTAAGTCTTTAGGAATTACTGTAACATCCACATATGGAAAATCTCTTTTTATTTCTAGAAGCTTTTCTTCATTACGTGCTATTACTACCAAATTATAGCCATCCTTGGCGAAAAGTTTAACAAATTCTAATCCAAGTCCGCTAGACGCTCCTGTTATTACAGCTGTTTTAGTCATATATAAAGTAATTTTAAGGCGTTGTATGAACAGATTTTTGCGGAACCGGCGAGTATTGGCCAGTGGTTGGATGGGGATCCGCCTGAAGAGTGGCTGGGGATCTGTCAGGGTACAATTGAAGCGCTGGCGGAAAATAAACTGATATATGAGGACGCAACACCATTTTTACTTTTAAAAGAATTGATTCTTGGTTTTCAAATAAACAGCTCAATCAAGCATATCGTCGTGGATGAGGCGCAAGATTATTCCCCATTTCAATTTGAGTTCATGAAACGACTTTTCCCTACGGCCAGAATGACCGTGCTGGGCGACTTTAATCAGGCGATCTTTGCCCATGCGAGTGAAGCGGTCAACTTTGACGTGTTGGAGGGTCTCTATGGGCCTGAAAAAACGGAAATTATCAACATTACGAGGAGCTACCGTTCCACAAGGCCAATTATCGAGTTTACGAGAAGGCTTGTTCCAAACGGAGATAAAATCATCCCGTTTGACCGGGACGGCGAGGAGCCGGTGATGACAGAAGTGGCTGATTTTGATAGCTTGCACTCGGGAATCACTGCGCGGGTAGAGAAGCTAAAGGGACGTGGCTATCAAAGTATTGCCATCATCTGCAAATCGAGTGAAGAGAGTGGTCGTGCTTTTGAAGCACTTTCACCTGGGATTGATGATTTGAAACTGTTGAAAAAGAACTCCATGGAGTACGAACAAGGCGTGGTTGTCGTGCCGTCCTACTTGTCAAAAGGCATCGAGTTTGACGCGGTTATTATCTACAATGCATCAGATGAAGTATACGGTGATGAGAGTCTGAGAAGGGTGTTCTATACAGCATGTACCAGAGCCATGCATTACTTGGAGGTTTGTAGTGTAGGGACAGGTTCCTTAACCCGGTTGTGCGTTAATGCGAGAAAGTTTGATTTGTAGGAATACTGTTTTGAGGTCTTCATTTAGAATGAAGACCTCAGTTAGTTCAGAATGGAAGAAAAGATGTCTTCATCGCCTTTATGAAGACATCAGTTGCTTAGGAAAGAGAGAAGAGATGTCTTCATTGTCCTTATGAAGACGTCAGTCACGTAGGAATGGGAGGAGAGAAGTCCTCATCGCCCTGATGAAGACATCAGTAACGTAAGAAACGGGAGGAGAGAAGTCCTCATCCAGCAAACAGTTACCCAAAATAATTATGAAAGCTCCAAACAATAAGCCCCATACTAACTATTCCCCACGCTGTGGCGCTATATATCCACCAAATTATAGATTTAGCTTTTGTTGGACTTTCCTCGCTTTCCTCATTCGCTTTAATAAAAGCGAGCTTACTTTCCATCCCTTTTTTCAAAGAAGCGAGAACAACAAATCCGATTACGATAAAACCGATCGTTATCCAGAGTAATAAATTCACTAGTTTCACCTCACTTTTTTGGTAAAATATATCACTTAAAGAATAGTGAAGCATACTGATATATTGCGTGTGGATTGGCTATTAGTCGTGGGTCGCCGCCCATTGCCTGTCCCCAAGACTCTCCCCACCCCTTCTAGTCACTGAAGTGGTACAAACGCGACAGCCCAGCTACCGTCATTTTCCTGCACCATCTGAAAACCCCATTTTTGACCATAAATATTGGTGTAGCTGATATGGCCATATCCATCTCCGTCGTCATGAAAGGTACCGTCTTGTATGCCAAAGAGGACATCTTTATCAGGAAAGACCATTTCTCTAAAATATTCCTCTTTATCAATTCGTCTTACGTCCTCGTGATCTGTGTAAAGCTCGTATTGTAACTCCCATTCTTTGTCGTTTGTAGCTTGCACAAATAACTTCGCAATGCTGATAGGGGAGAGGTCTAATAGTAGTTGCTGGTTGAAGCCCGTTTTCAACTGTTGATAAACATCGAGTTCCTCGGCAGTTAATTCAAAATTTGCTGCTTCAGGATTTACTTCTTCTAAAACAGGAGAGTTTCCAAATGCAAAAAGCGTATCGATAGAATAGATTATTTGACCATCTCTCGTTAATCCGTGTATTTCAAACATTTCGTCTGGTTTTATATCTGCGAAAGTAAACCAATATCTCTCTCCGCTCTTTGAAACAATTTTCTCGGTCTTAATATCTTGTTTAGTATCAACCTTTCTCAAAAGCACTTCTGAAATATCTGAGCTAATGATTTTTCCGAAAACTAGGGGAAAGGGAGAATCTTCATTAATAGGAGATATAAATTCATGACTTATATAGGTCTGGTCAATTATCGCATGTTCTCCACCCTCTGCAGGGTCCTCCCAACCGTACTTCGTTTGCTTAACGAACATGGCACTTACCATTTCAATATTTATTTCTTTTTTATTATCGTAAGTAAAAAAAACAACCACACCTGACTCTACTTCTTCTATATGAAGTATTTCATAATTATTGTAATGAATGAGCATTTCCTCTAATCTTTCACGAGGAATTTCATCTGCAGGCAATACACTATCACTGGATTTCTCAGGATTATTAATAATCGCCGGTATCAATATAAGCATAAATATCATCGCCGCAGAAGCTAATGCAACATAGTACTTCCGAGGTGTGGAGGTTTTTCTGACCTCAGGCGAACCATTCATTCTAAAATTCATCTGCTCTTGAACTCTTTCGCTTTCCTTGTCACTCATCGTAATTTTTTGGTTTAAGGATTGGAAGTCATTAGATTGCTTCATATCGGAATCCCTCCTTCTCCAATTCTTTTCGCAGGACCTTCAGGGCTCTGAATAAATCCACTTTGACCTTTGCCTCCGAACACCCCAGAATTTCAGCAGTCTCCCCAATCGAAAACTCCTTAATTTTTCGTAAAATAATGACATCCCTAAAGGAAGGTTTGATTTTACTGATAGCTAGATAGAGCTGCTTTTCGGACTCATTTAATATGGCGATGTCCTCTGCTGACATTTCATCATGCCTCCCAAAGGGGAGAAAGCTCAAATAGTTTGCTATTGTTCTATTTTTTCGTATATAGTCAATCGTCAAATTGCGGGCAATCCGAAACAACCAGCTTTTCTCTCGTCCGCCTTGAAAACTTTCAAAATGGTGATAAGCCCGAATAAAAGTATCCTGCACAATATCCAACGCCTGCTCCCGGTCCCCGATCATAAAAAAAGCATAATTAAACACATCATTACTATAAATCTCATACCAATCATTAATCCGCTGCTTCCTCCCAAGATGATCCATTGCCCCACCCCTTACATATCTCTTTACTATTACAACGAACTGGGGGAGGAAAAGTTACAAAAAAGAATCGAGGGGACAGGCACCGTGACCCCTCAAAAAAATGGGTCGGCGTGCCTAGTATAGTAAATAGTCATACAACAATAAAAAAACCACCGTTTTCATTGTAAAATAGAAGGACCTATCACAGAACTTCCAAATTACATTCCCGACCAAAGGAGATGAAAACAGTGGTATATTCAACATTTAATCATATTCAAGGAAAGATTGGAAGTCGATGGGCGCAACTGGTGAGAGAGACTGGACCTGAAAACTTATTGTTAGTGGCGATCGATGCAGCCAAATATACACCTAAAGTTATTATAACTTCGTTCTACGGGGATATATTGGTAAAACCATTTGATATAGATTCCTCTATGTCAGGATTTCATAAGCTTAAATCGCTAATAGAGAGTACAAAGAGTAGTCACAATTTGACGAAAGTGGTTATTGGTATTGAGACTACAGGACACTATTACGAACATCTCGTCTATAAATGCCATTTAGAAGGGTATCACGTTCGAACTGTTAATGCGGCCACTACCGCAAAAGAAAGGGAAACATTATTAAACTGGTCTAAGACTGATAATTTAGATTTGATGGCCATCATACAATCTGTCATCCATGGTAGGGGTACCTCTAACGAGCTACCATCCGGTGATATTCATAACCTTCGGAAGTTGACTAGAGCTAGACGGGAATTAGTCTCGGAGCGTACGAAAACGAAGAACTTAATTCTTATGCATATGGATCATATTTTCCGTGAATTTCAGGGGAAAACGGTGTGGATGAAAGGAAAAAGATATCTATCCAAACCCTTCTCAAAAGTATTTGGGAAAGGCTCTATTTACTTGATGAGGCATCATCCCCATCCTTCTGACATCTTAGAGTTAGGCGTAAAAGGGTTGAGAGAGATTTCTCAACGAGAAAATTTAAAAATTCGTGATAAGACAATTCAAACCTTGATTGAATTTGCCAAGGATTCCATCACTTTACCAAAGGAACAAGTAGAAGCAGATATTTATTTACTAAACCAGAAGTTAGATAGATTGGAGTTCTTAGAGAAGCAAATCAAAAGGTTAGAGATGAAAATAGAGGAGTTATTTGTTACTACGGACGGAGCCGTTATCCTTTCCGTTCAAGGGATTGGGTTAGTAACTGGTGCGGAACTGGCTGCAGAAATGGGAGACATTTCTGATTTTGATCAAGCTGGTCAACTTATTAAGCTCGCTGGAACGAATCCAATCGTAAAACAATCTGGTGGAAACCAACCTGCTTATTATGGGGTTTCTAGACAAGGCAGGAGGCCTTTCAGGAATATTGTCTATCAAGTAGGAAAATCGCTAGCTGTTAATAACCCTGAGATGCATCAACGCTACCTAGCATTGAAAGAAAGAGGAAAGCATTCGCGTCAAGCCTATATTGCCTTAGGCAATAGAATGGTTAGACTTGCATTCTCTATGATCCGCAACCAAACGCTTTACCAAACCAAGGCAGAGAATTACACTCTCTTTGATGAAATAAGCAAGAAAATACGGAAAGCAAATGTAGAGAAATTCTTTAAAGCTCATGTTTTATCCATCCAGTAATTGCGCTAGATAAGAATTAATAAAATGGTTAGCAAGACTAGTTAAAGGAGCTATAAAATGGGGCTTTTCTAGGACGTTAGATTACATTGTATTTCGTGCATGAGGCTATTAGACCTCGCGGGACAGCGTTATGGATCTTGTCCTATAAATACGAATAATACGTGAAATTCTTAGTTTATATTCGCTAGGCGGTATCCCTGTAGGATGAAAAAGCAGGATCCTTTCACGCCCTAGAAAAGCCCTTTATACATTTCTGTGATAGTTGAACCTGAAAAAAATGGAAATTAAGCAGGTTTACTTAAAGTTGGATTTTTTTAATGATATTAACCGTTTGACTTATTTGCCATTATACGCTGTCCCCTCGGCTCCATCCTAAAATACGTCCTTAACATTTTCCCAACCATATACAACTTCCGTAAGTTTCTTCCCCGCAATCTGCACTTCAAGTTCATCTATCTTTTTACCACCTAGTGCTTCATAAAACAAACACGAAGCATTATCTTTCAAGACAAGAACAAGCAGGGAGTTCAATCCCAATCCTTTGAGTTCTTCTATGATTGGTTGAACAAGTGCTTTTCCAATACCTTGACCCTGATACTCCTTTAAAATATAGATGGCGTATAATTCCCCATCATAGCCATCATATTTACCACTTCGTTCTTTCCCGCCGGAAGAAAAACCAACTATCTCACCTTCATTATTTTCAGCTACATATACACCGCCATTAGGAATGCTGTTAATCCATATTTGTTCCCGACTTTCATAAGTTAAATTGTTCAAGTATTCTTCTGGCACAATATGGGCATATGTTGTTTTCCAACTTTCGACGTGTACTTTAGCTATCCCTTTTGAATCTGATAAAATTGCTTTTCTGATTTTAATAGCCTTATTATCCATTTGCTTTCCTCCGTAATTCTAATCGAAAAACTCCATATGTGTTTTCTCTTTTGCGTAGTAATCCAATCTATCCTGTAGTGTACCTGTATGAAACTCAAATTTATGACCATCAGGGTCTGTAAAATAAATGGACTTCTTATCGCGTTCATCTCTTGGACGACCTGATAAAATGTTCACATTCAATCTCATTAGTTTCTCGTAGATTTCATCAAGCTCCTCTTCTTCAATGGAAAATGCAATGTGTGTATAGGATTGGTGTATTTCGTTACGAGGTATATCTTCCTCTACATTGAGAGCTAGCCACATTCCATTTAAATCAAAGTATGCAGTGTTTCTGCCTTTTACCAACAAATTAGCATCAAATACATCTTTATAAAATTTAATAGAATCTTCTAAATCAGAAACGGAAAATAAAAAATGATTAAGTCCTTTTATTTTCATAGTGTCACCTCTATAAAATAGTATCCTTAACATAAGGAATGTGTCGCACGAACTTCTCCAAATCTATCTGGAAATAGTTCTCTAGATCCCTTTTAAGTCTAGCCTCTAGCTCCATTAGCTCGGAAACGGCATAGGATTGATCGAAGACATTATAAATGTCGACTTCCGCCCAAACGGTTGTAATCCTTGCCTTGTCTGCAAAAGGTAGCATGGAAAGAATTGCACCGTCCTCGTAATCGTCATGCTCGATGGAATAGTAATGAAACGCTGGAATGTGGGAAGTGGTCACTTCTTGTTTCCATTTTAATAGAGCCTTATAGAATTCCAGAATAGCAATGTCTGCCTTAAAATAAACTTCATCTATAATTTTAACAGTGAGTGTTGCATCAATAGAGAGGATGGTAGCTACATTCTTAGAATCTCTGTTTGAAATAGCAGTGGGTTCATTTATGATTTCATAGGTAAACTGAAGATTGCTCATTTTTCCTCCTGTATAGTAGTTGCTAGTCATTCTTCCATAGTCTTTGATTACTTTCGACTATACCACACAAGGGTGGGGTGCCTGTTCTCATGATTTACTAGATTGTTTTACTAGCTTCTACGTTCCTTAGGCAATTTAGTTTCACAAAAGTCACGAGATATTGGTAAGATAATACTAAAATATTAAAGAACGGTGAAAAGAATGCAACTAAAAACTTACAAAGATATAGATATAACCAATCCAGCTCCGCCTTACTTTCAAGTAGATGATAGTCAAAGGATACGTTTTGGGTGGACGGTGCTGGAAGAGAACCCAGGAATGCTTAAGAGAATTTTCGAAAGCTTGAAGCTTGAAAAACAAATTGCAGTGGATTGTACCTTTCTTTCCGCCTATGAGTCTGAAGCGTTCAAGCAAAAAGAAAAGCTCCATTTAGGGAGAAAGTTCGTCATCACCAACTGGAAAGAAAACAAAATTTGGAGTGACGATTTAGAATGCACCTGTGTGTATACGACAATCACGAACTTAAACGGGGAAAGTTTATATCGTTACATGATAGGGCTAATGAAAGGTCATCAAAGACAGTTGCATATCTGCTTTTATAATGAATCGTATCTTTTGTATACAAGCTCGGATGTACTTGATATTGTCTCTAGTGATTCAAATATCAGCATTCTTAAAGAAGCTTTCAGGGAGTATTATGATACATATCATGCAGAGTAAAAGGAAATTGGAGGCGATAAACATGACCTACCCCACTAAAGAAACCTACAACATGCTAGCGCAAACCTATCAAAATGATACAGATGAAGGAAGCCCTTATAACGCTTACTACGAACGGCCGGCTATGATGGCTGCTTTGCCGTCTAACTTAAAAGGAAAAAAAGTGTTGGACGCCGGTTGCTCGGCTGGTTGGTACAGTGCTCAATTGGTGCAACGTGGTGCCGAGGTTACAGGAATCGACCTTAGTCCGGACATGATAAAAGCAGCAAAAGGGAGAGTGGGGGACGATGCGACATTTCTTTGTCACGATCTCCAAGAACCACTGCCGTTTGAGGACGATTCCTTTGATGTACTAGTTAGCTCTCTTACACTTCACTATTTAAAGGATTGGACATCCACTATCCGCGAATTCAACCGCGTGTTAAAACCGGGTGGAACATTTTTGTTTTCAGTGCATCACCCATTCATGGACTATACGAGATTCCATTGTGAAGATTACTTTAAAACCAAACTACTAACAGAAACTTGGCAAAAGCCAGCCATTACCATAGAGGTCAGCTTTTACAGGAGGCCAATGGAGGATATCGTCAATGAAACTACTCGATTTTTCATGCTAGATAAGCTAATGGAACCTAAGCCCCACGAAAAGATGAGGGAAGTTAAGGAGGAGGCATATCACTATCTGATGACAAGCCCGCATTTCCTTATTGTGAAAGCAATGTCTAAAAAAGTGCCCAGAGAATAGGATCTCTGGGCACTTTTGTGATAAAGGTCGTCTGTTTAGTGGGAATGGGTTGCAGTGCCTGTCCCCTTAACCCGCATCACCATCTTGCTCTCTGGCAAGCTTGGAATTTGAGACATACTGAAGCTCAAATCTTGTTCTGGTATGTCATATTCTAAATCATTCACTAGGAAGTCCAGGCTGACATTCATAATGTCAACAGTCAGCCATTCGCCGGCGCAGCGGTGACCGATATCGTATTCCCCGCCACCTTGTGGAATAAAATCAAATGGACTTTTATCCCATGTTTTAAAGCGATCGGGCTCAAAGCGGTCTGGATTTTCCCAATCTTCCGGATGATGGTTTGTTCCGTATAAGTCTAAGAGGGTAAGGGTGTCTTTTTCAAACTTATAGCTATTCCAAGTAAAGTCTTCTTTTACTCTTGCGGCGGTAAAGGGGAAGAATGGATAGAAGCGACGGACTTCCTGCACAAATCGTTGGAGACTTGCGGTTTCTCCTTTGTGCAATTTTGCAGCTTCCTCTGGATACTGATGGACAGCCAGCGCGGAAAAGCAAACATAAACAGAGATGGCCACAATCGGACGCAGGAGATTCAATAATTCCACTGCAACAATCTCTTTATCAAGAAGTTCGCCGTTGAGGTCGCGATGCATAGAGAATTGATAGAGGGCTTTGTCTATTGGTACCTCTAATTTCTCTTCCCTAACTTCTTCCACCAGGTCTTCTAACCAGCTCTCTACACTGGAGCGGGATCTGCGTCCTTTCCAATGCTTTAACCCGATTGCAGCAGCGGATTCATACATATCTCCCAGTTGAACAGCGAACTTTTCCACTTTATCTTCCGAGAGAGGGACGCCCGTCCACTCACATGCAACCTGTGTGAGAATTTTCTTTGCTTCTATGTATAAAACAATTTCGTCCTCGCGCTCCCATGTTAGGGCGGCATTTTTCCATGCTTTTCTTGTAAGTACGGTAATCTCCTTTAAACTCTTTTTCGTCATAAGGGACATAAACATTGCTTTTCGGTGGTGGTGCGCTTCACCGTCCATCGCCTGCACGCCACCTTCACCGAAGAGCGTCTTTTGCAAACGTTTAGGAGCTGCACCTTTTCGTTTAAACTTTTCATTATCATAGAAAATTTCTGCAGCTTCTTTACCAGTCAGGCAAATTGCTTTTTCTGCTAGAAGAGTTGTTTCAAAGATATTAGAGTGAAACATATGACGGCGGTTCATAATGAACTGGTATCCTTCTGACAATAATTTCAGACTGTGATCCAGTCCTTCTTCCTTAGGCATGGAATGATTACTTTTCAAACAAATCCCTCCTTAATGTATATATACTTTGTATATTTACTTCTTTCTTCCAACCTAAACGTAAGACATGGAGGGGGATTAATAAGGAGTCAACTAGGTGGATGTGGAGCACCAGGTGGACTGTATTTCGGGGGAACCCTTAACCATCCCCTGGACTTCATTAAATTCTTCAGTGGTGCGGCAAACTTCATTAGATGAACCTGTATGGAAAAGAACAAAAGGCCAACATCGGTTCGAACCGTTTTGGACATTGCTTGGGCACAAAAGGTAATGGAAGTGGCAACTTTAGCTGCAATAAGATTTGCAATCTCATCTTCGGTCAATTTTACCCCCTCGGGAACAGCGCTTGGTTCGGATACAGGCTTATTGGGATTAACAAGGGGTAATGGGACGCCTTCTTTGACGAGGAAATCTTCTATCCGTTTTGTATCAGACAGGCTGCCGTCCAAAGCATCTTCCAAAATGGCTTTCAAGTCTCTATCAATGGTGCTGTTGAGTGCAACCTGATAAAGAGTATGCGATTCCTTAAACGCTGTAAAGGCCGTCCAAAGATCCATTACTTCCCCAACATGTAAAGGTAGTTTAGGCTCTTCATCTGTGAAATTTTTTAAGATGGCTGCTATAGTTTCTATTGCACTAGTCATGATGAAACCTCCAAAATCTAATTTTGTATATTTTTACCGTAAGACTAGTAAATATTCCTCTCTACTCTTCATTTAACAGTTTCAAGTAACTCTAAAGGTTGGTTCTTTCTCAGTGCTACATAAAAGAAGAAGGATGAGGGAACATACGGATAATAGGCTTTTTCAAAGGAGAACAACATGGAGAATTTTAGTAATGACAACACAGCAAGAAGGTATAGAGCGCATGTCAGTATACTGGGAACAACTCAACTACATCTTAGAAATCCTTATATCATGGCTTGGTGGAGTGCTGCTTTTCCTGGATTCGGACATCTGCTTTTGTCCAAATATCTTCGGGGATTTGTGCTGTTTATCTGGGAAGTGTTAATCAATATCAAATCACATGTTAATTTAGCCATGATCTATTCTTTTCAAGGAGACATCGATAAAGCTAAAGATATTCTAGATACACAATGGTTATTAATTTATATTCCAGTCTATATATTTGCAATCTGGGATAGCTATCGTACAACGGTTGATATGAATAGAGTCTTTGTGTTGGCAGAGCGGGAAGAGCATAAATTTAATTCCTATAGTATAGGTGCACTTGAAATAAATTATTTAGATAAAAGAAGCCCTGTTATGGCAGTCCTTTGGTCTCTTTTTATTCCAGGATTAGGGCAACTTTACTTACATAGAATTGTGACCGCATTTTTCGTTATCGTTTGGGTGATTGTCTTTTTTTATTTCTCTGACGGCCTGGAAGCTGTATCTCTATTGTTCTTAGGGGAAATCGAAAAGGCTACGTCGGTTATTGATCCAGAGTGGCTCCTTTTCTTTCCATCACTTTATGGTTTTGCGATTTTTGATTCATATATTAACACGGTTGAAAATAATAAATTATATGATAAAGAACAACGTGGCTTTTTTAAGAAAACGTACCAATCTTCATCCTTTCGGGTATTAAAAGGGCAAAAGGTGGACTAGACCATGCAAATATATTCTACATTCAAACATTCCATTCATATTGAAATGGCCGTTTCCACTCTTGAGAAGAAAGGTATAGAAAGAGAAAATATATTTATCGTCCCTCTCGATAACAGAAAAGAGGAACATAAACTATTTGATACCATTCATCATTCCGATGGAACTTCTCTTATTGATGTCGGAGCAGCACTTGGGACCGCTTTTGCAGTAATTGGTGCCAGTATAGGTTTTAAATTGGCATGGGGGCCAATATATTGGGGTTTAATAGGTGCATCTGTCGGGTTTGTTTTAGGTTTTGCCATACGTCTCTTTACGGAAAAGATCTTAAAAAAGAAACAACGGTTGTTAAAAGGCGCCCACTCGGAATTGATTATGATTGTTGATTGTGAAGAGGCTCAGGGAGAACTTATTGAAAACATTTTGTTTGACCACTTTGCATTCGGAGTGGCGAAAATAAAGTGAACGAACATTCTGCTTCTATTTAATAAGGTGATTGGAAAAAGAGGATAGGTGGGGAAAGTGCTCTTGAAATTCCCTCCCCTTGCCCCAATGTTGGATGGTAGAGAATGCCCTCTCCTCAAAAACCAAACTGATCCTTGATGACCTGAGCCACTTCCTTTGCACTCATGTCAGTATTATTGATCTTGATATAGTTAGGGAAAGTAATCTCCCCATCCATTGAATTCAATCGATGTTTCTCTAATGTTTGCATCAAATCATTTTCAGACCACTCCAAATCTCGTTTTTTCGGCTTGTGTTCCAGGCGGTTTGGCGTTTTGTTTCGCTCCAACCGCTCGCCTAGATCTGCTTCTAATTCCACGTAGTAAACCGTCGCCCCTCTGGATTCAAACAGTTGAGTGAGGTTCCTCACATACTCCCAATCTGACTCCATATCAAACATCCACACATACGTGAAGATCATGCCATACAGGTCACTTTTAGAAACCTCTTCAAATATCTCCTGGCGGAACAAATTCACTAACCGCTTGGCTTCCTTCGTGCTGTAATCAAAAAAATTCCCAACCAAATCAATCGTCATATGGTTATGGAAAAGCTTCAAATCTGTTATTTTCGCTAATTCTTGGCCAACTGTCATCTTTCCAACTGCTTGTGGGCCAAATATGTGTACAAATTTCATAGAGATCTCTCCTTGGTGGTCTAAAAGGACAGACACCGTGACCCACAATTTAAGTGGGTCAACGTGCCCCTCAGCCCTGCAAAATAATTAGGATAATTTTAACATGAACTCAATATGTGTAGTCAGAAAAATGATTTATTTCTGAAAATAACTTTATTGTTTGGGATAATCTGTTAAATTAATGATAAGAGGAATGGCGGAGGGGGAGTCAGAGTGCTATTTGGAAACTTTGGTGCATTAATTTACGGATTTTTGATTTGGTGGGCGATACTACTTGCTTTTAGTCGGTTTCCAAGTAAATATCCTAAAAATAATACTTGGAAAAAAGATATCATCATAACGTTTGTTCAAAGTGTAATTTTGTTTGCTGTTTTTCAAGGTATTCAATATTTTAGTAGCTAAACATATTGAGGAGATGTGAAGTTAGATGGACAATTTCAAATGGTTCAAGGTTAGTGCTATTTTGTTGGGTTTGGTTTTCCTTATATATGGGTGGACGCAATCTTGGGTAGTTGGGGGAGAGTATTCGGGAGGGATGGATTATACCTACGTAGAACGTACTGTCCGAACCTATGCTTTTATTATAAGTGGAATAATTTTTTTGTTTATTGGAGTTTTTATATCAGCATTAGAAAAGCGATTACGGATGCTCGAGGCTCTTATTTATGAAAATCGTAAGAATCTGCGATGAAGCTTACGAATGTTTTATTTATAAGTTTTTTTATACTCATGGTTGGTTGTGCGCAAACAGAAGAAAAATCATGGGAATCCAGCTTGATCATCGACGCTGTAATACTTGAGGTTAAAGATGGAAGAATGTTAGTTGCAGAAGATGTAACTAGTAGTGAGTATGCTGAGATTAGTAATAAAACCATTCAAGAACTAGATAAAGAAAGAATTTCGCTAATCTATTTAAGCTATGATAAATTGGCTGATGTAAAAGCGGGAGATGAAGTAAAAATCTGGATTGACGGTGGATTGGATCACTCCTATCCCGCCCAAGGTCATGCGAAAAAGGTAGAATTGAAAGAAGAATGAATGACAGTATTCAGTGGCGCCGACCTGTTACAAGGGTATGCGCTACTTTTATTTTAAAGGAAGCTGTTGATTTAAAACCCTATTATTCTTACAAAAACTATGGAAAGTTATGTTATTTTAATAGTAGAGGTGACATCAATGAAAAGAGAGCCGATTTATGTAGAAATTCCGATTGAGGCTGGTATAGATGAGGTGTGGGAGAAGACGCAGGATCCTAGGCTTCATGAGCAGTGGGATTTGCGTTTTTCTTCTATTACCTATTTACCGAAGGAGTCAGAGGATTCTCCGCAGTCTTTTTTATATGAAACGAATATAGGGTGTGGACTGAAGGTTGCTGGTTGGGGTAAAAGTATTGGTTCGCATGATAAGAAGGATGGGTCGAAAACTTCTTCTCTTCATTTTGGTACAGATCAAAAGATTTCTCCTATTAGCGAAGGGAAAGGTTATTGGCGATACATACCCAAGGAGAACGGAATTACTTTCTTAACCCAATATGACTATGAGATTCGTTATGGAGTATTTGGGCGGTTTTTAGATTTATTTTTCCGACCTGTCATGGGTTGGGCCACGGCTCTAAGTTTTGATGTGTTGAAGCGTTGGGTAGAAAAGGGGGAAGCGCCGCGAACACAGTATGTGCGTTTCTTTAGTACCGCATTAATTTCGGTCCTCTTTTTCTTTGTATGGTTTTATCAAGGGTTAGGTCCAAAGTTGATCGCGAAACATCCCGAGGAAGTGTCCTTGTTTTCTAGTTTAAGTTCCATAGAAGGAGCTGCTGCGGTAAAGGCTGTGGGAATAATAGGCTTACTCGAAATCTTATTTGCGGGACTGTGGATTCTGTATCGTAAAAAAAGGCATCTACACGTATTGCAGATATTCGTTTTTCCTATCTTAACGGCAAGTGCCTTGGTTGCCAGTCCTTCGATTGCGACGCACCCATTTAATCCTGTTACGTTTAATTTAAGTCTCTGGGTGCTTTCCATAATCGGCTTTTTACTAGCAAAGGACCTGCCAACAGCAACAAGTTGTAAGCGCACAAGAAAGGGCGATTCCCAATGACCATCTATCAAGAATTATTAGGAGAGGATTTTCATCGACTTCATCCAAAACTTCAAGAGCGTTATGCGCTTCCAATGGGCAAGCCCTTTTATGCGGTCGGTACGATGAAAAAGATAGAAAGCGGCGCATTATGGCTTAAGCCTTTTTTAACACTATCCACACGTTGGCAATTTCTTTTTCCCGAGAGCGGAAAAGATGTGCCATTTACAATCAAGAATACCTGTCGCTCCCTGCCGTCCGGTGAGACGGAAATATATTGGGAGCGAACCTTTCATTTTAAAAAAATTACCCGGAACTTCAACGCATTCATGACGATTGACCCGATGCGGAGGGTGGTCAAGGATTACTTAGGAGAGCCAAGCTTATTCTATTCGGATTTATCGGTGAGGGTGACACCGGAAGGCCGAATGCAAATAAGCTCTGGATCTCAACGGTTTCTATTAGGTAAACGAGAAGTCCCCATTCCTCAGATACTTGAAGGAGTAGTAACTGTGGAGGAAGGGTACGATGATACCCGCGAAGTGTTCACGATTCAAGTGGATATCAGAAATCGAATCGTCGGGAGGGTAATGGCTTATGAAGGCGAATTTAACTCGGCGTCTATTTAACTCCATTACTCTTGCAGGCATGTTCTTTTTCCTAGCAAGCAGCCTGTTCATAGCTGAGCCCTACCTGTTAATGTTGACAGCTGCCCAGTTGATTTTCGTTCCTCTCATGCTTCAGTTGCTAGTGGAAGTTAAAAAGAAACATATTGTTATCACTTGGATTGCTATGCTTTCTGTCTTTTTGTTACAAGTGGTTACGTCGGGCGCAGGACAAGTGGCATTAGCTTTTATCTATTTGATTTTCACTTTTTTTGTGGCGTTATATGGGGCGAAACGTTTTTTCAAACGTGGCTTTACCAATTGGGCGGAGATTTCGATTGATATTGGGTTGATGTACTTATTTGTTGGCGGACTTTGGTTCTTCGCGTACATTGCGGGAATCGACACAGGTTTTAGTCCGCTCATTACCTGGTTAACAGCCATTCATTTTCACTACTCCGCCTTTTTATTTCCGGTATCGTTAGGATTCTTTGGGCGGTTACACAATTCAAAATGGTATCCCTTCATTGTCTGCGGTGTTTTAGCCGGTCCGATGCTTGTTGCCATTGGGATTACCTTTTGGCCGCTATTGGAATTTATTTCGGTACTCGTGTACATTTTTGCCATCTATAGCTTAATCTTTCTGACTTTTCGAACCCGATTTGCGTCCAAGCTGCAGGCAATGTTAATAAGGATTTCTTATAGTGCGCTGGGCATCACGATCATCTTTTCCTTGTTTTATGCGGCCAATAGCGCGTTTGGAAGCTGGTTTGTTAGCATTGATTTTATGCTGCTTTTCCATGGCTTTTTTAATTGTGTGGTCTTCGGGTTGTTAGGGGTTCTTGGCTGGGTGATGGCGTCGCCTCTATCTAAGCAAAAGGTGTGGGATTTTCCTGTGAGCCGAATTCGTGGAAAGGTAAAAGGAACAGGTGAGCCGCGTCCGGGGTTAGTAGACAATATGGCTGATTTTGTAGATGTAAAAGTTTTACCTGAAACCATCGTTCAATTTTATGAGCAAACAGAACGGTACCAACTAGTTGCATCTGTAAAATGGTCGACTTGGTTTAAACCATTGGCTTGGTGTTACAAATGGGTGAGCACGCAATTGCAACAATTAAATCTGCCAATCTCCAGTAAACCTACTGAAATGACGTATACGATACGTGCGGTAGATCCAGTGCTTGATGGTAGGAAAAGTCCACGTGCCTGGATTCGCAAGGTGAAAAACAACACGGTATTTGTGGCCATCTATTCACAGCACAAGACAGAAGGGAGAACCTATATGAATATAGCGCTTCCTCTTCCTTTTTCTAGTATGATAGGCATTTTGCAGCTTGATGTTGTGAATGGTAAGTTGGTTCTCTCGAGTGATGGTGATCAGGATTCAGGCATTTATTTAGCGGTGGGCAGCACTATTTTTAAGCTACCACTATCGGAGTACTTTGTTATTAGTGAACAAAGTAGAGGGGTGCTCACTGCTGAGCATAAAATGAAGATATTTGGGGTGCCTTTTTTGAGGGTGGATTATAGGATTGGTGAGAAAGAACTGTGAACAAGGGGAAATTGGAATGGAAGTGGGAGGGGGGGAATGGGTCGGCGTGCCTGTCCCCTCAACCCACCCCTCCCCAAATCAATTCCAGTTTACAGGTGGCTTATCCAGTTGCGCTTTTAGTCCAAGCTCTTCTGCGGCGGCCAAGATGAGTTCTTTTCGGAAGAAGTAGCTTTGGTGGCTTACTATTTTTCCGTTTTCGATTTCTTGAATTTGTATGTCATGGATTTCGCCATTGGCTAGCACGATAATGACGGGTTTATTCCATAGAATGAATTCTTGAGCGGTATGGCCGGGTAACCCGAATTTAAGAGAGCCTTTCAGCATTTCGGATTTAGAAAATTCCTGGAAGCCGAAGAACGCTTCGTTTTGTGCTTGATCACTGAATAGTCTCAGCATACTATCCAAATCTCCATTATTAAAAGCTTGTAAGTATGCTTGAATGGTTGGGTTTTGGACTTTTGTATCCCGTTGCGTCTTGGATTGTGAAAAATCCAAAGATGCTATTTTTCTTCTCGCCCGTTGCACAGCTGAATAGATACCGCCAGGAGTGCTATGGACAATCCCGGCTATTTCTTCTGCACTAAATTGAAAAATGTCCAATAGCAGGAATGCAGCTGTTTGTTTTGGGGTCAAATTCGATTCCAACGATGTTAGAATTTCTTCTAGTCTTAGATGATCAGAGAAATCAAGATTAGCTTCAGCTGTTTCTTCTAACGTTCCTACTTCCCGTTTTTGCTTCCTGCACTGATCAAGCCACGTATTTGTTGCCACTCTAAAAAGATAATATTTCTTATCCGTAATATCACTCCATCTCTGGGGTAGTAACCCAAAAGCTTTAATCATCGTCTCTTGGAAAAGGTCTTCGCCATCCCAAGGAGAACCTGTGACATACTTACAATAATTCCACAAATCTGTTGAATAGACAGAAACTATATCTTCAAATTCATTTCTTAATTTCCGCGCTTCTTCCACCAATCCCTTGCTTATGGTACTTGCCTGTTCCATATTAGTTCCCTCCTAAAGTGCTACACTATAAAGACGTTTCCATTTATAATAATTATACGGATAATTTTAAATTTATTAAAATTATAAAGGAGCTGACTTTATGGAATTGGGTGTTGGTAGTGTAGAGGGTGTTCTGGAAACTTACAAACTGGCTATCTATGAAAAAGATGTGGAGAGATTCCTGTCTGTCTATGATGCTGACGTACATATTTATGACTGCTGGGGAAAGTGGGAGAGTAAGGGTATTGCTTCTTGGAGAGAAAACGTAGTGAACTGGTTTAATGGTATGAGGGAAGAAGGCGAAATACTGAAAGTGGAATTTAATGATGTAACCATTGAGGAAAATTCGAATCTTGCATTTGTTCATTGTGCGGTGACATTCGCTGCATATAGTGGGAAATCGGAAGAGAAACTTCGTCAAATCACCAACCGTTTTACATTTGGGTTGAAGAAAGTGAATGAATCTTGGATGATAACCCATGAACATTCCTCTTTGCCAATCGATATGGAGACTGGAAAAGGGATGTTTGAATAAGCTGGAGGGAAAAGTAGTTAGTAGTATGCTTGACCCATTCATCTAAAATAAAATTATTGCTCAGAGATTAGATCTCTGGGTATTTTTATGTTCTTTTGAAAGTTTCTTGAAATAACGATATTTAAACAATCGTTTGTTTAAAGGGGAATTCCGTATTGTTGTATAAGGGGTAAAATTCGTTCGTGATTTTTCAACCATTTTCGCAAGGTATATCAGGATAAAAAAACGTTGTAAAGACTCCTTACCTCTAAAAAAACAAATGGTAAATTATACATTAATAGTGTAAAATTACACAAAAGGAAAAGGGGGATATTTATGACAATGCTAACAATTGCTATATGTCTCATACTTGGTGTTTTCATGTTCATGTTAGTTGCCAGCTACGCCTTTATGAAAAACGGCGCCGGCGAGGAATCAATGAACTACAAAATCCTTGCATGTTTAGTTCTGCCCGTACTTAATATAACCTTTGGCGTATCCTTAAACTTCCTGAATTCTTTTGTAGGTGAACCGGCAACATTAACTAACCTCCTTGTAACCTGTGTTCACTTAGCTGTCTGGATCATCTGTTTTGTACTCGCTTTTCAAGTGGAAAGCAAGGGTGTGGTGAAGGTATACGCAATTTTTTGGGCCCTAACTTTAGCAATCGCTGGATTAACGGCTTACATTATCTCTGTGGAAACTACCGTTGATTTTGCTTGGGCCATGCCGCTTGCAATGTTACTATTGCCGCAATGGTATGGATTTGATTATTTCGTGGACGGTGATTTTGTCTTTTTAGTAATTATTATGGTCATATCTTTGGTGATGGTTAGTGCATCGGTTTGGAGATGGAGAAGGTTAGTAAAATAAAATGGGTCGGCGTGCTTTTCCCAGGTTATTGAAAATCTAACAGAAAAAAATGGAACCCTCCTAAATTTGAAATAAATGAATCGACCAAGAAATCAATAATTCAAAGAAGGAAGGTTTCTTTTTGCCACTTATTAAATCAATTTATGTTCTTTTAAAAATTCTTCGAGTAGTTCGGCTGCCTTTTGTTCGGTTAGGTCTTCTGTTTTTAGGAAGTAGATTCCTACCATTAGGCCGAAGTTTTGTAGGGTTGGGTAGGGACCTCGTGGGAGGTTCAGTTGGTAAAAATCGTTTTCAAAAAACATGCACCAAACGTTTTGGTATTTCACTTTCAAAAGGATGGCTTCCAGATCGTGGCCGTCCTTGTAGTAGCCTGCATGCAGGTGGTAGTTGTTATCAAAAAGCATGTTTGCCTCACTCCTTTATTTAGAATACTTTATAATGATTCTTTAAGTTAGGTTGAATGTGGTAGTGCAATACATTCGGACCGCCCGTTTTGATAGGAAAATAGTCTAATCTGAAAACGACGGCTCCAGTTTTTCTTAAGCGGACTTGTATAATTCTTCCGCCTCCACCAGCACCTTCTAGGATGTAGGTGTTTGGAGCTTTGATAGCCTTATCCACATACGGCCTTGCTAAAGCCCAGCCCTTTGTCATCCCTTCCCTGCCAACTTTAGAGGTTAATAACCGAATGGCCGCTGCTGCAATTGGGACCCATTGTCCTTGGACAGATGTTTCTAAATTGTCTACATCTTGCCCTGACAATAACAAATGTTCTTCAAATTGACGGAAAACCGGATCCTGTAATAAAAAATCAAAATCCTCTTCAAAGGTTTGTAAATTTACATCAGAGACATCAACATCAGTAGTCGCACTAACTTCCTCAAGTATTTTTTGAGAAACTGCACCTTCTTCTTTTTCGATGGCTGATGAAATAGATGGACTAATCGTAGAAAAGATCAGCACAATCGATAATAATAAAAGTATACTTTTTTTCATTCTCTTTTGTCTCCTTCATATAATAATTGAACAGGATCAACGATATGAACCCCTTCCATTTGTTGACTTTGATTTTTTAGTTCCTCTAATAAACTATCAAAATCAAATTCTTCCTTTTTATTCCTTTCAAGGTAGAGAGCAAGCACTCCAGCCATATAGGCAGAGGAAATGGAGGTCCCGCTACTTAAGAGAAAATCGCCTGACAAGGAGTAGCTGTTAATGTGTTGACCTGGTAGTAAGAAATCCAATTCCTCCCCCATGGTTGTCCCCTTCCAAATGTCCCCTTCATTATTCAGCGCACCTACCGCAATGACATTGTCGTACTTAGCAGGATAGGTAATGTCAGCATTCTCCTGCAACCCATAATTGCCAACCGATGAAACAACGATAATTTTATGGGAGATAGCTAAATCAATGGCTTTCTTTAAATCAGCAGAGTCATAAAACGTGCCAAAAGGCATCAGAATAATATCAACCTTTTGCGAGATGGACCATTCTATCGATTTGACAATGTTGGAGATATCCCCCTGAAGATTGCCATCCAAAGCTTTTACAATATAGAGCTCTGAATCAGGGGCAATTCCCAATTGTTTGGACCCTAAAACACCTGCTAAATGTGTACCATGACCATGATCATCTTGAAAGTTAGTGGAGTCATCTAGGACATTGATGCCTTTTACAACATTGATATGTAAGGATGGGGATACTCCGGTATCTATTAAAGCTATTTTTACTTTTTTTCCTGTTAAGCCATACTTATGATGGAGGGTCTCAATTTGTAGAAGTTGATATCCCCAATTCTTCTGATAGAACGCTTCCGTTGATTTTTTTTCGTACATAAAATACAGACTAAAAATAATTAGCACACACATAAGGCTTG